>NZ_JCANTQ010000011.1:0-460300 GCF_059568595.1 Lysobacter oryzae DSM 21044
AGGTGATCGGACGCAGCCTTGGAAGCCGAGTACGGCGAATTCGGCGCGAACGCGGTCGTTTCGGTGAACTTGCCGGTGTCGCCCAGCGTGCCGTACACCTCGTCGGTGGAGACGTGCAGGAAGCGGAAGGCATCGCGCGCCGGCGCGTCGAGCGATTTCCAGTAGTCGCGCGTCTTCTCCAGCAGGTTGAGCGTGCCCACGACGTTGGTCTGCACGAACGCCGCGGGACCGTCGATGGAGCGGTCCACGTGGCTTTCGGCGGCGAAGTTGATCACGGCGTCCGGGCGGTGCTCGCGCAGCAGGCGTTCGACCAGCTGCGCATCACCGATGTCGCCCTGCACGAAGACGTGGTCCGGATTGCCCTCCAGGGGCGACAGCGTGTCGCGGTTGCCCGCGTAGGTCAGCAGGTCGAGGTTGATGACGCGCACCCCGCGCTGAACCGCCTCCAGGACGAAATTGCCGCCAATGAACCCGGCGCCACCGGTCACAAGCCAAGTTGCCACCAACACCTCCGTAGAAAAACGACCAAGTTTTGGGCGGAACGTGCAACGCCAGGGCGACCACCCCACGAATTGCCCCTGAGAACTCCATTCTCCTGATCAGGGAAGCGACCGCCCCTGCCTAATTCTTTGCGAACACAAAGAAGCGGTGATACGTATTCTCTCGAACTCGAAATGTCTTAACCAGATTCGCTCGTCGCGACAAATCAGACAGGACCCTAGTAAGCGAATAGCCGCTCTTGTTGATCTCCCAATAGTGCTCACCATCAAACTGATGACGTTGCAAACCGATCCTCGGGCGAGGATAGAAGAATGAAAGCTCACCAAGCTTAGGAATCTGAATTGCAAACCGGTAAATCCTCTTCGCGTCCGGCAAGCTAATGACGACGTTCTTCGCGCTTACTCGAATCATTTCGGAGAATGCGCTCAGCGCAGCCTCATAAGGTAGATGCTCAAGCATCTGAAACGCGCAAACGACATCGAAACTGGAATCTTCGAAGGGAAGGTCTTCGGCGTCAGCTACGTAGTCCGGGCGCAAATCCGGATCGAGGTCAACGGTCTGAACCGGCAATCCAAACTGCGCGGCAATGGCCTTAAACGCCCCCGATCCATGCCCAACCTCCAAGATCGACGTTGGCCTCACCTTAAGCATTTCATCTACTTGGTGCCAGACGCTCATCCAACGCTGCTTGGACATGTATCGACCAAAATCGTAATGACTTTGATCCACCTGCTTCACTCGCATAACCACCTCATGCCGTTCTTACACTCACCCCAGATCACATCAATAGCGATGTCACCAGCGCCAAAACCACCGCCTTTCAAGCCCTTCCGAACCGTTCCAACGTCAAGCGACACTCCAAAAAATTGAGTGACAGCAACACGATGCCGTACAACGCGACAGCACACGACGCCGACAAGACGCGACTAAGGCCCATGACTTCACACGAGCAAAAGAACCCGCCAGCGAGACCGCACGCAATCAAGAGTTGTTTAATAGCTTGATTTGGCCAGCCGCCCAGCCTCCAAACACTCAAGCGCAGCAACCCGATGGCACTACTGGTAGCCAGCCCGACCGCAAGCGCCCAAACGAATGCCGCGGGGCTCCCACTCCTAGCGACTAGGAGCACACAAACTCCAGCCACGATTAAGCCAGCAATGGACCCCTTGGCGGCCCCTATCCCATCCTCCTCCACCAGCTGCATGGACTCGACCGCGAACACCTTGAATGCGGCGACCCCGGCGCAAACACTCGCGGCCATCACCGTCGCCGAGAACGCTCCTACGTACTCCTCAGAGACCAGCACTCTTAAAAGAGTCGGCAACACCGCGACGAGGCCAAAAACTATCGGAACGATGCAAGCTGTCATCGCAACAATGTGACGAGTTACATTCAACGCGCTTCTCTCTCCGCCTCGCTTCAAGATTGCGACCTGAACTAGAACAATGTTCACGGCGGAAACAGGCACGCTGACCGCGCGCTGGGTCAAATCCAACGCAAGAATTGCTCCGCCTGTAGCGGAGGGACCACCGTTATGTGCGATTAGCCAACGAACCCCGAGAAAAGCCAGCAAGGTTGCCACCTGTGCAACAGCAAGCCCCGCGCCAAGAAAGACGATTGAACGAAACCCCTCTGCACTCCACCTGAGACGAAAGCGCATCTGAGCGCGCCGCCCAGCGAACGCGGACGATGCGAAGTACGAAGCGATGAGAGCAAGAAATGCAAACACCGCATTTCGCGTCATTGCTGCGACCACAACAACGGCAACCACGGAAAGAACTGCACGAGCAATCAAGGACCTTGCATAGGAGGCATCGTCGAAATCTGCTTTGGCTTTTGCCTGCGTGCCATCGAAGATTCCTTGTGCAATTGCATACACAATAGACAACGCAAGCAGCTTGCCCCCAAGTATCGGAACGGGAATTGCCACTGCCATTCCTGCGATTAGCACTAAGACAAAACTTGTCTGCAGATACCACTGCATAAGCTTGTCTGTTACGTCTTTCGCGGAGCCTCCATATCGCAGGAGACTCAAGCGCAACCATTCGAAGAATACGACGACAAAGACTTGGCCAAGCGACCACGCCAAAGCAAACCTTACGTAGCCTTCCGAGGGAAGGAAACCGGCGACAAAGATGGGAATTAGAAATGCAAGCAAGCTACCGAGCATGGAGGCTACGCCGGCGCCAACCCCACCTGAGACCAGCCTACGTGAGACTTGATCAGAGCTTTGCACTGACAGCCTCAAGCAATTGCCTATACGCAAGCAGAACCTGCGGCCACTGGAAGTCCGCCCGGAATCTGGACTCGCTCCCGAGGCGCATCTCATTCAGCCTCTCTTTCTCAAAGACCCTGTCAAAGCCCTCCTCGCAAGACTCCACCGAATCAAAGTACATCGCCGAAGGCCCAGCCACCCACCGATTGAACTCATTGTCGTGCGCAAGCACTCCGGATCCGCAGCCCAGTGCCTCGACTAGTGACGGATTCGTTCCACCGACTCGATGCCCGTGAACGTACACGAGGCTAGACTTTCGCAGTGCACTGACCACGCCACTGTCGTAAATGGCACCAAGGAACAGCACATCTTCATTCGCAGCCTTTAGCACCTTTGCGTGATAATCCTTCTTTGCATCGAACGCCCCGAGGACTACTAGCTTTCCTGGCCGCCGGCTCCGTGAGAACGCAGTCACGATCTCCAAAATCGAGTTTTCTGGTTCAGGACGCGCAACCAATAGCGCATATTCGTCCTGCCGCAAGCCGAACCTACTCAGCACGACATCGCTTGTCGCCTGGATCCGGTCGGCGCCATACGGAATCATGGAGACCTTCTCGGCGGGAGCGAAAGACAGAAGGTGCCGCTCAATGCCCGGATGGTCCGCGATAAGGTGACTTCCGAATAGCGAGGCGCAGCGTTCGTTCAACCAAAGCCACGCCTTTTCGAACCACCTCCACTTCTTGCGCTTCCACTCCAGCCCATCCATGTTTATTACGTTTGGAATGCGAGCCAACCGCAAGAGGCCGTTGAAGATTGCCGTGTTGTATCCGAGCGTAAGCACCAACCTTCGCTCTGATCTTCGGAGCAACAAGTCCAGGATGCATCGAGCGTCAAATTCGATGGTCCCCCACGCCGAAGTGGAGCCGCAACCGATATGACGCCGGACGACCCCTTTCCAAGGATCCTCATGCGCTTTGACTGCCCCGTCGACCTGGCAGTAGACAACCACATCCCAACCCGTCTCGACCAAATAGAGCGCTAGACGCTCGGCAAACGTTTCGAAACCGCCGTGACTCGCGGGAACTCCGCGAATCCCGGTTATAGCGATCCTCATCTTCTGCACTGCCACTTCAACGACCCCTAATTGCCATGACCAAGGTTTGTGCCGACGAAGGCCATGAAAACCTCTTGGCGTGCTCTACGTTTGACTCAATCGCTGAATCCCTCCTGCAAAGGCGAGCCATCTCGCGTCCAACCTCCTGAACATTCATCGGATCTACAACCGTTGCAACGTTTCCGGCAATCTCCGGCAAGGACGTTCGATCCGAAACAATCGCCGGGGCGCCGCACGCTAGCGCCTCAAGAGCCGGCATACCGAAGCCCTCCGCGTGCGACAAGTAGAGGAAGGCATGACATCCCGCATAAAGAGAAGGCAGATCCGAATCGGAGACGTCATCAAGAAATCTGATTTGCCCTGAGAGCCCGCATCTCTCAGCTTCCACGAATACGTCGTCAAATCGGAAATCCCGCTGACCGACAATCACAAGTGGCAAGTCCGTCCTACCGCTTGAGATCCACCCTCTGATAATTCCTACGTAGTTCTTTCGAGGCTCAATCCTTCCAACCGACAGCCAGTAGGCAAACTCACTCAAACCGTATCGCTTCAGCGTGTTTGCGTCCAAAGCTCGGGGACTGAATCGCGCAAAGTCCACGCCGTTGTGCGTGACGGACGCACGACGCCCATACAGCCTGGCGATCTCTCTCTTAGAGAAGTCGCTAACTGTGAGCAGTACGTCTGCGCGCTTAGCCGCGTATCGAAACATCCGACGCGCAAGAATCGCGAATCTGGCAGAGAAGTACTCAGGGTGCGATTCCACTAGGACGTCGTGAATCGTGCAGACGCTGATTCCCTTGCTGATGAATGGGATTCGATATTGGGTATGCAGCGCATCCAGATCGAACTTGAACGACAGAAATGGCAGTTGAAACAGCAGGCGCCAGACAGCCGGCGCGCGACGCATTTCAACCAAGTGCGCGTTTCGCCCTGCAAACTCTGGATGCTGCTTCAAAAGCGTTCCGAGATTGCTACCAAAGAAGTAGAAGTCGATTTCCGGAAAAGCAGTGATTGCGGCCTTATACAGTCCCAGGATGTGACTGCGAGAACCCTGATAGATCCCATCCCAGGTATGAAAATCCACGCCAATTCTCATACGCTTACTGCACTCTCTCGGGCGAAGACGCCCGAACTGGACTCGTCTCGATTCTTAAGAATCTTTGCCGGCACTCCGCCAATAACTGAATTCGATGGATAGCTGCCTCTAGTAACGACACTTCCCGCCGCAACCACACACCCCTCTCCAAGCCTGACGCCATCGAGAAACGTAGCGGCGGCACCAATCCAGCAGTTGTCGCCAATGAATATCCCCTCCCGCGTCACCCCTTGATCCTTAATAGGTTTGCGGAGGTCACTGAAGACATGATTCTCGGAATGAAAGCTGACTCGCTGACCTGCAATGACCTTGCTCCCAATTTCTACACCGCCTGAAGCGCCGACATATCCAAACGGACCCAAGGAAGAGCCAGTGCCCAACCGGAATCCAACACCTATCTCCCCCAGAACCCCGGTCGCCCTGACGATTGTGTAGTCCCCAATCGCACTTCCGTCAGCCAGCGTAATTCCGTCCTTCGATAGCGCATCCAAGCAGACATAGTCGCCAATGTTTACGCCTCGGCCGAGGCGGATCTTCCTGCGGCAAGTGATCCTTACACTTTTGCCAACAAAGCAAGGCGTTCTAACGCGAAAAGCCAGCGCGCCCCTGAGCAAAGCAATGACCTTTCCTGAACAAAAGGCGAGTAAATCGCCGAACGCGATCCCTCTATCGATTTTGTAAGGCCTGCCTTTTGCGAAGCCAGCAGCCTTCTCGGCGATTGAATAGATGAGCTCCACCATCAAGTTACGCCCCATTCTTTGAACTCTTGATTCGATGAGTTAGCGATATCGCCATCATTCCAGCCGCTGCCCAGAACAACCCCGTGGTATGCGTCGAAGTGAATTGAGCGGCCACGTATATCGAGAGGAATCCACCCACTAGTGCGACTCGGATCGCGCCCCCTTCCCTCATTGCCTTCGCAATGAGGCTCAGGAGGAACAGATTGACGGCGACCCACCCCACCACACCAAAGTCGTGCAAGTAGGCGAGCTCAAGCTGGCCCAGCCACAGATTCTTTGGATTATCGGAGCCAAGATTGATCAGCAAATCCTGGCTATTTGCTCCGAAACTGATTGGGCCATGCCCAAGCAATGGTCGCTCTAGAAATTCCTTGAACCCGTCCTTGAATAGCTCCAAGCGCACATCCGTCGTGGACTGGCGCGCAAAGAGCTCCTGATAGGTCGTGCTATTTGTCGCAAGCCAAGCGGCGACAGCAGCTGCAGATGCAGCAGTCAGCACAGCAAGCACGCGACGGAAGCGTGTGAGACGGTTGTCTGACCCGACCTGGAATACGAGCCCCAAGGCAAAGCCAATGAACGGTCCTTTCGAAAACGCAATCGTCAGACTTGCGAGTCCGAGCGCCCCAAGAACGATGCTCGACCAATTCGCTCGGAGAAACGGATAACAGACCAGCAGGAGATACCCTGCAAACGCCCCATAAATATTTGGTTCGAATAGCAACAATCTGAACCTGCTTCCTTCGAAACAAGAGGGGAAAACGTTCGGCCCGAGCAGATAGAGAAGAACAGACAAACCGAAGAAGCCGAAGGCGAATCCTTTCGTGCCTGATTCAAATTCGGCACTGTCACACTTCAGCCGAGAGGCGACTGCGCAATAGACCATCGGCCCCGCATAGATCAGATACCTCTGACCCCATCCGTCCCCCGCACTGGCGAGTGCCAGTAGAAAGAATAGGGACAGAACGATGGCAAGGCGCAGGTCTCTAACGTAAACGGACTGAAACCAAAGCGCGCCTAGGAGCGGCAGTGCCAGTACCACCCCCACCCGTTCGGGATTAATCGTCAAGTTCGCCAGCGAGAAACTTATCCCGCTAAACAGGGTGAATGACAAAATTGCGAGAATTTGGACCCGAACGGCTGTGGACTTACGCACGACTCAACCGCCCTTTGCCACTTCTAGGTACAGTCGGTGCCATTCGCCAGCCCATGTATCGACGGTTTTTATCGTGGTGACCGAATCAGAAATGCTCTCCGCTCTGTCCTTCCACCATTGGCGATTAGCTGCATAGCTGAGCAACGCGCGGTCGAGATCCCCGTCAATATCGGGAGAAAAGATGAGTCCGTTTTTCCCAGCCGTGACTATTTCTGGCAACCCGCCTCTAGTACTCACAATGGCAGGCCGCCCTGCCATGATTGATTCAACCGCGACCATACCCAGCGGCTCATCCCAAACTGATGGCACGACGGTTACATCGATACTTGAAAAGAAGTCAGCGGGCTTCTGATGCCCGAGCCAAATGATTCGCTCATCGACCAGCTCCTCCTTGAGGAAAGCCGCGTGCGGTGTGTCATCGCGCCCCGCAACGAAGAGTCGCCAGTGCGCATCCGCCACGCGAATGAACGCCCGGATTAGTTGTTCCAGCCCTTTCGGTGGAATGATCGATCCAATGAAGCCAAATCGAACCTCGCCTGTTTCAACTTGTGCAGCAGGCAGGACTCCTGGCTTACGTGCGTTTCGAATTGCAAGCCGCCTCTTCGAGCCGGAGAAGTACCCGTTCTTTAGAAACTTGTTCAGAACGAAATCACTTACACCGACCACGGCAGAAACCTGGCGTGAGCTCCTCTTATGCTGGGCGCGAAAGGCCCGACAGGTTATGCACGGCGTGGCGCACCGAGCATTGTTCTTGTACATCGCTGATCGTGGGCACATTAGGTACTGATCGTGCAATACCTGCACGATGGGAACACCCGCCCTGCGGATTTCACTCCATACAGAAATCGACCATCCGGCCAAGTTGTGGCAACTCACCACATCCGGCTGAAATTCTTTGAGTATCTTCCGCGCATCAAGTCGGGCGCGAACGTTGTAGTAGTCAAAGACCTGCCAGAGGTAACGAAGCCATTTGTTTGGATAGAGGCGCAAGGGGAGAAATACGTTTCGACATGGAACGCGCCACACCTTTACGCCATCAACGTCTTCGAAGGTTTTTCTTTTTCGAGACGAAAGGCATGCCACCGCGACGGTGTGGCCTTTGTCGCGCATCTGCTGAACCTGCTCCTGAAGGGTGACTTCAGCACCCCCTCCGATGTCGGGGGCATAGAACGTGTTGAGAAATAGAATTTTCATAATCAAACGCTCGTTCGTCGCGCTTCGCTAGCCGCGGACTTGAGGCGAACCATGGGGATCCGGACCTGCATCTCGCGCTCTTCAATACGCGTTCTTGCCGATGAAGCCCTTGAGGACGGTCATCGCGATGATCTTGAGGTCGAAGGACAGCGACCAGTTCTGCAGGTAGTACAGGTCGTACTCCACGCGCGCGGCCATCTTGTCGAGCGTGTCGGTCTCGCCGCGCAGGCCGTTGACCTGGGCCCAGCCGGTGATGCCGGGCTTCACCCGGTGGCGCTGCATGTAGTTGTCGACCACGTCCTTGTAGTGGTGGTTGTGCGCGACGGCGTGCGGGCGCGGGCCGACGATCGACATCGTGCCCTGCAGGACATTGATGAACTGCGGCAGCTCGTCGAGGCTGGAGCTGCGCAGGAAGCGGCCGAACGGGGTGACGCGGCTGTCGTGCCTGGTCGCCTGGGTCACCTGTCCCTGCGCTTCGGCATGCACGCACATGCTGCGGAACTTCCACACCTCGATGACGCGGCCGTCGCGGCCGTGGCGCGGCTGGCGGAACAGCACCGGGCCCCTGGAGCTGAGCTTGACGCCGATGGCGATGGCGGCGAGCAGCGGCGCGATCAGCAGCAGGATCAGCGCGGCGAGCACTCGGTCCTCGATCGCCTTGAGCAGTCGGGCATCGCCGTCAAACGGGCTGGCGCGCAGGTTGATCACCGGCAGGCCGGCCACCTGCTCGACGGAATGGTTGATCAGCTGCAGCCCGAGCAGGTCCGGCACGAACTTGATGTCGGCGGTGGAGTGCTCGAGCGCGGCGAGGATGCGTTCGATCCGCGCCTGCTCGCTCATCGGCAGCGCGATCCAGACCTGGTTGACGTGGTGGGCGTCGACCCAGTCGGCGAGTTGGTCTATGTCGCCCAGGCGCGGCAGCGCGGGACGCGCGCCGAATTCGGCCTGGGTCTGGAACCAGCCGAGCACGCGGATGCCGGCCCAGGGCTGGCGCTGCAGGTGGTCGGCGATGCGCGCCGCGTCGTCACCCGCACCGATGATCACGGCATTGCGCAGGTCGATGCCACGCTGGCGCGTCCACGCGGCGGCGCCGCGGAACACGAAGCGCGAAGCGGTGCCCAGACCGACGGCGGCGAGGAACCAGCTGCCCCACCACAGGCGCGAGATGTCCGAGGTGAGCTTGAATGCGGTGGCGTACAGCAAGGCGACGACGAACGCGGCGGCATAGGCGCCGAGCATCGTCCACAACTCGCCGGCCAGGCCGCGGCCGCGCCAACTGCGATAGAGCGGCGACATGCTGAAGACCAGCAGCGCGAACAGCACGCCGCGGGCGAGATGGCGCTGGTATTCGAGATCGACGTTGATGGCGTCGAATCGCAGCCAGTAGGCCAGCCATCCCGCCAGCGTGATGCCGGCGACATCGGCCAGGCGCAGCCCCCACGAGAACAGGGCCGTGTACTTGTCGGGACTCGCGCTGGCGCGCCGCAGCTCGTGCGGCATCGATGCAAAGAACATGGTCATCCCCTGGGTTACGGCGGACCGGCGCGACGGTCGGCGTCCCGGTTGGAATCCAGGAGGCAGGCGAGCATCAGGGCCAGTACCAGGGCGACCGCGTGGGTGCGCAATGGATAGTCCACGAGCGAATGCGCAAGTGGCGCCCAGATTGCGACACAGATCACACTGGTGAATGCATGATCCGCGAGCGCACGGGCACGCCCCATGGGAAAAGTTCTCAGGCAGACAGTGACCAGCAGTGCCACGAATGCGCCCAGCAACAACAAGCCCGGAACTCCGGCTTCGACGGCGACCTGCAGCACGTCGTTGTGCGCGCGGTCGGCATACACGTAGGTCATGGCGCTGACAGGTTCAGCGCTTGCATACACCCAGCGGAAGCTGCCGAACCCGCTGCCCCACGGCAGGTAGTCGCGGGCGACGCCGAGGCCGTAGTGCAGGTACTGCCAGCGCAGGTCCTCGAGCGGGTCCTGGGTGAGGCGCTGGGCCAGTCCGTCCCACGCATACACGCCGACGGCGAGTGCCGCGATGGCGATGAACGCAACCGGCAGCAGCCAGCCGCGGCGCGGGCGCAGGCCCGAGGTGACCAGCAGTGCGACCAGCGCCGCGCCACCGGCGAGCAGGGTCAGCGCGAAGCCGGCGCGCGAATACGACAGGGCCGACGCCAGCACCAGCAGCAGGGCGATCGCGTACCAGCCGGCGCTCACCGCACGGTGCACGCCCCTGCCCTGCACCGCGGACTCGGCTGCACGGCGTGACGCGGCCACACCGAAGGCCATCGCCAGTGGCGCCAGCATCGCCATCAGGATGGCGTAGTGGTTGCGGTTGGCGAAGGTGCCGATGGCGCCTGTCGCATGGTGGTAGTCGTAGAAGCGGATCGGCGCGTGCGTGCCCGCGGCAGCCTGGGCGAAACCGAGCAGCGCCTCCATCACCGCGACCAGCAGGCACAGCTGCAGCAGGCGCAGGCGTGCGGCCCACGGCAGCGTGCTGGCCAGCAGCCACATCGCCACGAACACCACAAAGGCCGCGACCGAGCGCACGCTGCCCCAGGCATCCAGCGTCATCGCCTGCCAGCCGGCGTCGACGCCGGCGCTGCGCAGCTCGGCGAGGATCGCCGCGCGCTGCGGCAGGTGCGCGAACCAGGCCGCCGGCAGCGGCAGCAACTGCAGCAGGCCCAGCGCGACGGCGGCCGCGCTCAAGCCGAGGAACAGCTTCTGCCAGCGGTTGGCGGTGCCCCGCTGCCAGCGCGCCAGGCCCAGCAGCAACGCGGGCGCGGCCAGCAACTGCACGACGAAATCGCCCATGCCGCGCGGGCCGCCGCCAAACAGCAACGCGGCCACGAGCAGCGCCGCGGCGACGGCTTCGGCGACGCGATCACCGGCAGTGGCGGTGCGCGAAAGGGCTGGGGTCGGAATCATCAGGGACCGGGCGCGACATCGCGGAAAAAAACGGGCCGCACTGGGCGGCCCGTCGGATGTCGCTTGTTGGCGTGTCTTACGGGCTGGACGGCTTATCGCTGCCGCCACCACCGCCACTCGCGGCGCCGGCCACGGCGGCCGCAACGCCCACGCCCACCACGATCGAGCTGGTCGGGACGTGCTTGCGCGGCTTGGCGTCGTTGGCGCAGGTCGTCGGCGCCTGCGCCGGAACGGTGTAGCTGCCGGTCACTGGCACGGTGCAGCCGTTGGCGAAGGTGACCACGGCGCTGCCGTTGGTCACGGTGATCGCATCGCCCGCGTTGGCGCCGGCGCTCTGCCCGGCTCCCAGCGTGGTGCTGCCGATCTGCACTTCGCCGGAGCCGGCGCGCACGCTCACCAGCGCGGACGGCGCTTCGGCCAGGGCGGCGCCGCTGACGAGCGTCAGGGCCATGGCAAGGGTCGACAGACCCAGGAAACGCTGCTTCATCACTTCCCCTCAAGTTGATGCGCGCGTGTCGGGCGCGCATGGATGCCGGAAGGATACGGCACGCCTCCGCGTGGCCATATCAGAACAAGTCTTATGGACGCGACGCCGGGTTTCGTGGCGGTGGTGACTCTGCGCGCGTGCGAACGTTGGCAATCGGCAAACTACAGGGCAGTGATGCCCACCGCGTCGAGGCCGAGCGCACCGGTGATGCGGCGTTCTGCGAGCGAACGCGCGAGGTGGCGCAGGCGCACGAGCTGCGCGTCGCATCCGGCGGGCACGGTGAACGCGAGATCCGTCGTGTTCCAGCGCGGACGCGTGGCCGCCGCCGGCAGTGGCAGGGTCGCGAGCACGCTGCCGCCTTCGCGGCAGACGACGTCGAGCGCGAACGGACGCGCGCTGTCGGTGGTGTTGTTAGCGGCCAGCGTCAGGCGATAGGCGCCGGGCGCCAGCACCAGCATCTGTTCGACCGGCAGCCACTGCACGGCGCGGCCTTCGAACTGCAGCCACAGCGCGCTTGCGCCCTGCGCGGCGTCGCCAGGCTCGAACGCGATCGCCACGCCGGGCGCCTGGCCGATGCGCCAGCCGTAGCCGTCGGCGACGTCGGGATGCTCGAAGCCCCCGTCGAACACGGTGGCCGTGGCCCCTGCCCGGTCGTGCGCGGGCAAGGCGGCGAGCCACAGGGCGCGCGCGTCGCCATCGCGATGCAGGCGCTGCAGCAGGGTGATGCGGGTGCTGGACTCGGCCGGCGTCAGCGCGTCGGCGCGGGCGATCGCGGCTAGCAGGTCGACGGCCGCCTGCGGATCGGTATTTGCCAGCAGCGCGCCGGCAAGCGCCGGCCGCCAGTTGGGCGAACGCGCGACGCGCACGGCCAGGGCCTCGCGCAGGCGTGGGTCGCCCAGGTGCGGTGCGAGCTGGCCGAGCAGTTCATCGCCCAGTTGCGGCGCCACGCGCAGCAGCGCGTCGATGTGCTCGATCCCCTGCCCGATGTCGCCCGCGGCGAAGGCGCGATCGGCAAGCGCGGCGCGGGTGGCGACATCGCGCGGCGCGCGCCGCGCGGCGATGGCGTACAGGGCGTCGCTGCGCCCCGGCGACGCGACCGTGTCCTGCGCGAGCAGGCGGAAGGCGCGGCCGTCGATGGGGCGCGTGGCGAGCATCGCCCGGGCGCGCTGCGCGTTTGCGGCCGCGTTGCCGTGATCGGTATCGGCCGCTTGCAGCCAGCGGTCCGGGCCCAGCGGCGCGCCGACGTCGGCGTCGACGCGCAGCAGCAGTGCGGCCGCGACGGCGAGCGCCAGTGCGGGCACGCCGGCCAGCAGCCAGCGCACCGCGCGGCGCGCATCAGGCGTTTTCGCCGCCGTAGCTGTAATAGGTGTAGCCACCGTAGGCCTCGCCCTTGCGCGACAGGTCGAACTGGGTCAGCAGCGTGCCGATCACGTGGCCACGCGCGCCGTGCAGGCGCTGCTGCGCGCCCTGCAACGCATCCTTGCGGGTGCGTTCGGCGGTGGCGACGAGGATCGTCGCTTCGGCCTGGTGCGACAGCAGCGGCGCGTCGGCCAGGCCGAGCACCGGCGGACCGTCGAGCACGATGACGTCGAACTCCGCCTGCAGCTGCTGCAGCAGTTCCGCCAGGCGTGGGCCGGCGAGCAGCTCCGGCGGGTTCGGCGGCAGCGGGCCGGAGGTGATCACGCGCAGCGTCGACTCGCTGCCGGCCTGGATCACGTCGCCGGCCTGCGCGCCACCGGCGAGCAGGTTGGACAGGCCCTTGCCGTTGCTGAGCCCGGCCATGCGGTGCACCGACGGATTGCGCAGGTCGGCATCGACCAGCAGCACGCGCTGGCCGAGCTGGGCGATGTTGCGCGCCAGTTCCATCGCGGTGGTGGTCTTGCCTTCCGACGCGCTGGCACTGGTGACGAGCAGGCTGCGCGGCAGGCCGTGCGGGGTGGCGAACTGCAGCGCGGTGCGCACCGAGCGGTAGCTTTCGGCGAACGCCGAGCGCAGGTCCGCCGCCGCGGCTGCGGGCGTAGTGCCGGCGGGCAGCTTGGGGATCCCGCCCAGCACCGGCAGGTGCGTGGCCGCGGCCAGCGCCTTGGGCGAGTGCACGGTGCGGTCGAGGTGGTGCAGCACGAACGCGGCGAGCACGCCGGCGAAACCGCCCAGCAGCAGGCCGATCGCGAGGTTCAGCGTCAGGCGCGGCGAGTGCTTCTTCTCCGGCACCTCGGCGCGGTCGACCACCGAGATGTTGTTGGTGCCGACGTTGCCGACGATGCCGATTTCCTTGTAGCGCTGCAGCAGGCCGTCGTAGAGCTGGCGGTTGGTCTCGGCTTCGCGCTTGAGGATGTTGTACTGGATGCTGCGGCCCTGCAGGTCGAGCACGTCGCCCTTGAGCCCGCCCAGGCGCTGCTCCAGCAGTTCCTCGCGCTGGCGCGCGGCGTCGTACTCGGTGCGGATCGAGCTGCGGATGTTGGCGACCTCGACCGCGATCTGGCGGTCGGTCTCGGCGATGCGCCCGGCCAGTTCCTTCATCGCGGGGTAGTCGGCGCCGAAGGTGCCGAGCTTCTGCTGGTACTCGGCGGCGAGCAGCGAGCGCGATTCGCGCAGCTTCTGGATCAGGTCGCTCGACACCACCTGCGGCAGGCCCAGGCCGTCGCCGAGGCTGGCCTGGTTCCAGGCGGCTTCGGCGTCGATGCGCTTGTCCTGCGCTTCGGCGAGCGCGGCGTTGAGGTCTGACAGGTTCTGCGCGCTGAGCGAGGGCTTGTCGTCGCCGACCGAAACGATCTGGCTGCGCGTGGCGAAATCGACCAGCGCCTTCTCCGAATCCTCGAGCCGGCCCTTGACCTGCGCCAGGCGCTCCTCGAGGTACTTGCGCGCGTACGAGGACGCGTCGAAGCGGCGCTCGAGGTTGCTGGCGATGAAGGCGTCGGCGTAGGCGTTGGCCACGCGCGCGGCCAGCGCCGGATCGGGCGAGTCGAAGTTCACCCGCACCAGGCGCGAATTGCGCACCGGCTCGATGGTGAGCGCCTTGAGCACGGGCTCGACCAGGGCCTGTTCGCGCTTCTGCTGCGCGTTGCGCGAGGCGGGGGTGGCGCCGGTCTTTGCGGCGAGTTCCGCGTCGACCTTGGCGATGGTCTTGGCGTACTGCTCGTGCCCGGTCAGGCGCAGGTCCTGCACGACGCGCAGCGCGAGCGAACGGCTCTGCAGCAGCTCGTACTGGGTCTGGTAGAAGTCGCGGTCCATCGGCGACTCGGTGGGCGTGAGCCCCTCGACGTTGACGATCTTCATCGACTCGCGCTCGATCTGCAGGGTCGACGAGGCGCGGAACACCGGCGTCGCCAGCAGGGTCAGCACCAGCGCCAGCAGGAAGATCGCGGCCGCGACCACCGCCACCACCAGCCAGCGGTCGCGCAGGACCTGCCAGTACTCGAGCAGGTCGATCTCGTCGTCGGCCGCGTTGTCGTGCGCGGGTTCGCGCGTCGTCGCCGGACTCATCGGTAAGCCCGCCATACGGCCACGAGCGGCGTCAGCTGGATCAGGGTCTTCAGCGCGACCTTGCCGCCTGAGGTATCGACCACGACCACGTCCTCGCCCATCAGCTCGGGATCGGCGGCCTTGCCGGCCTGGATGTCCTTGACGTCGAAGCGCGCGTACTGGCGCTGGCCGCCGACGGTGCGGAACACGAGCACGTTGTGCAGGCTGGCGATGTCGTTGGTGCCCTCGGCCAGAGAGAGGGCCTGGAGCAGGGTCAGGTGCGAGGTGATCGGGTAGATGCCCGGCTTCTTCACCTCGCCGCCGACGGTGATGCGCTGGCTGGCGAATTCGTCCACGAACACGCTGACCTGCGGGTCGCGCAGGTAACCGGCGGCGTAGCCGGCGGCGATGTCGGCCTCGACCTGTGCGGTGGTGCGGCCCGCCACGGCGAGGGCGCCAACCAGCGGCAGGCTGATGCGGCCGTCGTTGCTGACGCGGACCTGGCGGTCGAGTTCGGGCACGCGGAAGACGGTGACCTTGAGCAGGTCGTTGGGGCCGATGCGGTACTCGGGGCGGCCGGTGGCTTCGGCCACGGGGTCAACGGGCGGCAGATCGGCGACGGCCGTGCCTCCCACGCCGCGCCCACTGGCACAGGCTGACAACGCGCAGGCTAATAGCAGGATCGCGCACAGCAGCACGACCACTCGATTCCGGTACGGCAACGGACTTCCCCAACTGAACACGGCGACGCAGGCGCCGGGCGCGGGCCCGTCCTGCCAAAGGGCGCGAATTCTAACGTCCGCGCGGAAGGCGGAACTCCGCGGCGACCCGAGACTTTTTCTTAGACGCGTCCCGACCCGCTCATTCGCGGCGCGCCGGTCCGCGCAGCGAGCGCAACAGCCGGCCCAGCAGCGGTTGCGCCGGCGCGGCGCGCGATGGTCCGCGGAACTCCGCGCGGCGGAACAGCAGTTCCGGCAAAGCCTCGGGCGCCAGGTTTTCGACGATTCCCGCCGGCCGGGTCCGGACCATGTGCCCGGCCTCGACCTCGCCGACGAATCGCGCCGCGGCCTCGCAGGCCTCGCGCAGCAACGGCGGTCGGCGCGTCGGGTGGTGGGCATCGGTGGCGAGCACGGCGCAATGGCCCTCGTCGACGAAACGCTCGCCCCAGTACTGCACGCGGCGCCCGAAGCGGCCCGTCAGCGCGCCCGCGGTGACCTGCATCCAGGCGCCACGCTGGCTGAGGCGGGTAAAGACGTCGTAGTGGTCCTCGATCCAGCTCAGGCGCTCGGGATGGGTCACGACGGGGACGATCCCCGCGGCCATCAGCTCGAACACCGCTTCCTCGAAGCGCGGCGGCGCGACGTGGTGCGGCGGCTCGAGCAGCAGGTAGCGCGAACCGGCCAGCGTCGGCACCTCGCCGTCGCGGATCCGCGCGACCAGCTGCGGATCGAGGTGGACATCGGCGCCGGCGTGCAGGCGCAGGGCGATGCCGGCAGCATCGAGCTCGGCCTGGAATGCGGTCACGGCGGCGCGGATGCCGGCGGCGTCGTTCTCGTACATGCCGGGGTAGATGTGCGGCGTGCACGCGATCGCGGTGATGCCGTCGCCGGCCGCGATCCGCGCCATCTGCAGCGCCATGGCCAGGTCGACGGCACCGTCGTCGATGCCGGGCAGGAGGTGGCAGTGCAGGTCGATCATCGCGAAGAGGCCGGCGCGGAAG
Organism: Lysobacter oryzae DSM 21044; assembly: GCF_059568595.1. NCBI lineage: Bacteria > Pseudomonadati > Pseudomonadota > Gammaproteobacteria > Lysobacterales > Lysobacteraceae > Lysobacter > Lysobacter oryzae. The sequence continues at coordinate 16,613 of NZ_JCANTQ010000011.1, forward strand.
CGGCACGCAGCATACGGCGGGTTACCGGCATGGCATCGCGCCTGCCGTCACGCATCGGCATCGGGTGCGCGCCCTGTGTCGCGGGCTCAGGCCGCGTCGGCGTCCGTGGTGAAGCTCTCGCCGCAGCCGCATTCCGCGCTCGCGTTGGGATTGCGGAAGAGGAACTGCTCGCCCAGCCGCTGCTTGACCAGGTCGATCTGGGTGCCATCCACCAGCGCCAGGCTCGGCGCATCGACGTAGATGCGGACGCCTTCCTGCTCGAACACCGTATCGCCTTCGCGCTGGTCCCTGGCGAGGTCGGCGAAGTGCTGCCAGCCCGAGCAACCGGTGCGGGTCACGCCAAAGCGCAGGCCAATCGCATCCGGCGTCTCGGCGAGGTAGCGCTGGACGCGGGCGAGAGCGGCGGGAGCGAGGGTGACTGCCATGCGGAACTCCGAAGTGATGCTGGAATTATAGGCTCTGCGGTACGGGCGCTTGGGCCGTGGCCTGAACGATTGGGTAAACTTGCCGCCTTTCCCCATATCGGCCCGCAGCGGCCAGGATTCAAGGCATGACGGTCGTCAGCGTCGAACATGCGCTCGCAGGCAAGCTGCCCGCGGGCGGCGAAGTCACCGTCCGGGGCTGGGTGCGCACCCGGCGCGACTCCAAGGCCGGCCTGAGCTTCGTCAATGTCAGCGACGGCTCCTGCTTCGCGCCGATCCAGGTCGTGGCGCCGGCCAGCCTGGCCAACTACGAATCCGAAGTGAAACACCTCACCGCCGGCTGCGCGGTGGTGGCGACCGGCACGCTGGTGGCCTCGCAGGGCCAGGGCCAGGCGTTCGAGATCCAGGCCTCGAAGCTGGAAGTGGTCGGCTGGGTCGAGGATCCGGAGACCTATCCGATCCAGCCCAAGGCCCACTCGCTGGAATTCCTGCGCGAAGTCGCCCACCTGCGCCCGCGCACCAACCTGTTTGGCGCGGTCACCCGCATCCGCGACTGCCTGGCCAAGGCCGTGCACCGCTTCTTCCACGAGCAGGGCTTCTACTGGATCTCCACGCCGATCATCACCACGTCCGACGCCGAAGGCGCCGGGCAGATGTTCCGCGTGTCCACCCTGGACATGGCCAACCTGCCGCGCAACGGCAAGGGCGAGGTCGACTTCGGCCGCGACTTCTTCGGCAAGGAGACCTTCCTGTCGGTGTCCGGCCAGCTCAACGTCGAGGGCTATTGCCTGGCGCTGAGCAAGGTCTACACCTTCGGCCCGACCTTCCGCGCCGAGAACAGCAACACCACGCGCCACCTGGCCGAGTTCTGGATGATCGAGCCGGAAATCGCCTTCGCCGACCTCAACGAGGACGCGAACCTGGCGGAGGCCTTCCTCAAGTATCTGTTCCGCGCCGTGCTCAACGAGCGCATGGACGACATGGCGTTCATCGCCGAGCGCGTGCAGCCCGACGCGATCACGCGCCTGGAGAAGTTCATCAACGCGCCGTTCGAGCGCATCGACTACACCGATGCGATCTCGCTGCTGCAGAAGTCGGGCAGGAAGTTCGAATTCCCGGTCGAATGGGGCCTGGACCTGCAGACCGAGCACGAGCGCTGGCTGACCGAGGAACACGTCGGCCGCCCGGTGGTGGTGATGAACTACCCCGAGCACATCAAGGCCTTCTACATGCGTCTCAACGACGACGGCAAGACCGTCGCGGCGATGGACGTGCTCGCCCCGGGCATCGGCGAGATCATCGGCGGCAGCCAGCGCGAGGAGCGCCTGGACCTGCTCGATGCGCGCATGGCGCAGTTCGGCCTGGATCCGGCGCATTACGGCTGGTACCGCGACTTCCGCCGCTACGGCACGGTGCCGCACGCGGGCTTCGGCCTCGGCTTCGAGCGCCTGGTGGTGTACGTGTGCGGCCTGGGCAACATCCGCGACGCGATCCCGTATCCGCGTGCGCCGGGCAGCGCGGAATTCTGATTTCCGTCGCGGTGGCTGCGGCGGCCGCGACGCACCGGTAGAACCCCAACGATGATCCTGTTCTTCGCCCTGCTCTTCGTCGCCGCCGCCATCGCCGGCGCGTGCGCGTTCGTGATCTTCTGGCCGCTGTCGCTGGTGCACATCCGCGACCGCCATCCGGAGATCGGCGCGCAACTGGGCGCCGGCGCTTTCCTCAATCCGACCGCGCTGGGCTGGTTGCTGCGCCGCGGCTACGTGGCGGCGAACGACCGCAACCTCACCGGCCTGGCCTCGCCCGCGCGGCTCTCGCTGCTGACGATCATCATTGCCCTGGTCCTGGCCGCCCTGCTGTGGGCCCTGTCGACGGTGGTGACCGCATGAACGACGTAGCGCACGACGAATGGTGGCTGGCCACGCTCGGCCGCACGGTGGTGTGGGCGCGCCTGCGCGTGCTCGACGCCGGCACTGCCGAGGTGTTCGACAGCGACGGCGCCACCCTGCCCTACGACAGCGAAGACACCGCGCGCGCGGCGCTCATGGACGCCGAGTTCGTCGCGCTGGACGGCCTCGACGCCGACGATGCGGCCGATCGCGGCTTCGCGCTGGCCGAACTGGTGCCGCCGCAGGCCGACGACGACGAGCGCCTGCGCGGCCTGATGATCCAGAAACTGCCGCCGCGGCACTGACATGCACCGGGCGGCCGCGTTCGTGGAGACCGACCTGGCGGCGCTCGACGCGCTGCTCGAACGCGACAACTTCGTCACCGTGATCACGGTGCGCGACGACCTGCCGACGGTCAGCCACCTGCCCGTGCTCTACCGCCGCGACGGCGAGTCCATCGAACTGCGCGGCCACTGGGCGCGCCCGAACCCACAGGCTAAGCACGCCGGCCCGGCCACCGTCATCGTGCACGGTCCACACGCCTACGTTTCGCCGTCCTGGTATCCGGACAAGGAAGCGGCGGCGCGCGTGCCGACCTGGAACTACGCCGTCGCCCACCTCGCCGGCACGCTGGAGACCTTCGAGGACGAGGCATCGCTGGCGCAGCTGGTGGATGACCTCAGCCGCCAGCACGAGGCCACGGTCGGCCGCGACTGGCGCTTCGAGATCGAACGCGACGACCATCGCGTGCAACTGCGGGGCATCGTCGGCTTCCGCTTCCGCGTCGACAGCGCCACCCTCAAGTTCAAGCTCAACCAGAACCATCCCACGGCCAACCGCGATGCGGTCGCCACCCAACTCGAACAGCAGGCGCGCGAAGACAGCCGGGCGGTCGCCGCCCTGATGCGCGCCCGCACGCAACCGGAAAGCTGAGCCCATGGATCTCGACCTCAACGGCAAGCACGCGCTGGTCTGCGGTGGCAGCCAGGGCATCGGCCTGGCCGCAGGCAAGGCGCTGGCCGAACTCGGCGCCGACGTCACCCTGCTCGCGCGCCGCGCCGACGTGCTGGAGGACGTGGCAACGCAGTTGCCGCGCCCGCGCGCCTCGCAGGTCCACGGCTGGATCGCCGCCGACACCGCCGACCTGGATCGCCTGCGTGCCCAGGTCGAAGCGCTGTGCGCGGGCAAGCCGGTGCACATCCTGGTCAACAACAGCGGCGGCCCGCCGCCCGGCCCGATCCACGGCGCGGCCATCGCCTCTTTCGAAGCGGCCTACCGCCAGCACCTGCTGGCCAACCACGTGCTGGCCGAAGCGGTGCTGCCCGGCATGGAACGCGACGGCTACGGCCGCATCGTCAACGTCATCTCGACCTCGGTGAAGGAACCGCTGCGCGGCCTGGGCGTGTCCAACTCCACGCGCTGGGCGGTGGCGAGCTGGGCCAAGACGCTGGCGACCGAAGTCGCAGCCAAGGGCATCACCGTCAACAACGTGCTGCCGGGCTCGACCGAAACCCCGCGCATCGAGCAGATCATCGAATCCACCATGGCCAAGACCGGCCAGGATCGCGACACGGTCTACGCGAAGATGGCGGCGGAAATCCCGATGGGCCGCTTCGCGCGGCCCGAGGAAACCGCCGCGGCCATCGCCTTCCTGTGCTCGCCGGCGGCCTCGTACATCACCGGGATCAACGTGCCGGTGGATGGCGGCCGCACCCGTTCGCTTTGAGTCCAACTGCCGTTCGCAATCTCCCGAGGAACATCGCCATGAATGCCGTCGTCCCGGATGAACGCCGCAGCGCTGATCGCGTCACCTGTGCCTCGCGGGTCATGGTCCTGCGCCGCGAGACCGCCTGGTTCGCGCGCCTGCTCGACCTGTCGGAAGGCGGTTGCGGCATCGTCCGGCCCGCGGATTTCGAACTCGTCCCCGATGACGTGGTGCGCCTGTTCTTCCACGAAGCCGAGGAACCCGCCGTCGTCATCGTCGATGCGCGCGTCGCGCGCGTCACGGCGGACCAGGTGGGATTCGAATACCACGACCTCCAGGCGGTTCCCCCCGCGCACCCATCCCAACAATGAGGTGCCGTATGGACGCCCCGCCGGTTAAGCTTTGCGGATGCGTCTGACTCATTGGATCGACGGCGAAGCACGCGAAGCGGCCAGTGGCCGCTGGCTCGACGTATTCGACCCGGCGACGGGCCGCGCCTTCGCGGAAGTCGCCCGCGGCGACGCCAGCGACGTGGACGCCGCCATTGCCGCCGCGCAGAAGGCCTTGCCCGCGTGGTCGGGATTGCCCACCACCGAGCGCGCACGCTGGCTGGAAAAGCTGGCCGATGCGCTGGAAGCCAGGCTCGACGACTTCGCCCACGCCGAATCGCGCGACGGCGGCAAGCCGATCCGGCTCGCGCGCGAGGTCGAGATTCCGCGCGCCATTTCCAACCTGCGCTTCTTCGCGCACGCGGCCACCCAGTTCGCCAGCGAATCGCACCACGGCCAGGCCGGGCTGAATTACACGCTGCGCGCCCCCTTGGGCGTGGTCGCGACCATCTCGCCCTGGAACCTGCCGCTGTACCTGTTCACCTGGAAGATCGCGCCGGCACTGGCCGCGGGCAACACCGTGGTGGCCAAGCCCTCGGAAGTGACGCCGGTGACGGCGACGATGCTGGGCGAGCTCGCGGCGCAGATCGGCTTCCCCAAGGGCGTGCTCAACATCGTGCACGGGCTGGGACCGGAGATCGGCGAGCCGCTGGTGACGCACCCCGAGGTCAAGGCGATCTCCTTCACCGGCAGCACCGCGGTCGGCAAGCGCATCGCCACGCTCGCCGCGCCGCTGCTGAAGAAGGTCTCGCTGGAGCTCGGCGGCAAGAACCCGACCCTGGTCTTCGCCGACAGCGACTGGCGCGCGCAGCTCGACACCATCGTGCGTTCGGCGTTCCAGAACAGCGGGCAGATCTGCCTGTGCGGCTCGCGCATCCTGGTCGAGCGGCGCATCTACAACGAATTCCGCGATGCACTGGTCGAGCGTGCCCTCGCCCTGCGCGTGGGCGATCCCATCGACGAGGACAACAACCTCGGGCCGCTGGTGTCGCAGGCGCACTTCGACAAGGTCACCGCCGCGCTCGCCCGGGCGCGCGAGGAAGGCGGCCACGTCCTGTGCGGCGGCAATGCGCTCGACCGGCCCGGCTGGTTCGTCGCGCCCACCGTGATCGAGGGCCTCGGCCCGGACTGCGCGAGCAACCGCGAGGAAATCTTCGGCCCGGTGGCCACGCTGCAGCCCTTCGATTCCGATGACGAGGCGGTGCGGCTGGCCAACGCCGGCGACTACGGCCTCGCGGCCTCGGTGTGGACGCGCGACCTCGACCGCGCCCACCGCGTCGCCGCGCAGCTGCGCATCGGCATGGTCTGGATCAACACCTGGCTGATGCGCGACCTGCGCACGCCCTTCGGCGGCACCGGTGCGTCCGGGCTTGGTCGCGAGGGCGGCATGGAAGCCATGCGTTTCTTCACCGAACCCAAGAACGTCGGCATCGCCATCGGCGCGGCGCCGGCCGGAGCTACCCCCCGATGACGACACTCGACGAACTGCTGCGCAACAACCGCGAATGGGCGGAAAACGTGCGCCGCGAGGATCCCGGCTTCTTCAAGCGCCTGTCGCAGCAGCAGGCACCCAAGTACCTGTGGATCGGCTGCTCCGATTCGCGCGTGCCCGCAAACCAGATCCTCGGCCTGGCGCCGGGTGAGGTCTTCGTCCACCGCAACATCGCCAACGTGATGGTGCATACCGACCTGAACTGCCTGTCGGTGATCCAGTTCGCGGTCGACGTGCTCAAGGTCGAACACATCCTGATCGTGGGCCATTACGGCTGCGGCGGCGTGCACGCGGCGCTGACCGGCACCCGCGTGGGACTGGCGGACAACTGGATCCGCCACGTCGGCGACGTCGCGCTCAAGCATGCGCCGCTGCTGGACGGGATCGACCTGGAGTCGCTGCGCCATGCGCGCCTGTGCGAACTCAATGCGATCGAACAGGCGGCGAACGTCTGCCTGACCACGATCGTCCAAGACGCGTGGGCGCGGGGCCAGGCCCTGTCGGTCCACGGCTGGGTGTACAGCCTGCTCGACGGCCGCGTGCGCGAGCTGGGCATGGACGTGAGCTCCACGGACGAACTGGCGTCGTCGCACGAGCGCGCGCTCTCCAGGCTGCGACCCCGCACCGAGGACACGGCGGCATGAGCGACGCGATCAAGGCCAGCGCCGCGCCCAAGCCGGTCGGCACGTATCCGCACGCGCGCCGCGTCGGCGACCTGCTGTTCCTGTCGGGCATCGGTCCGCGCGATCCGGCCACGAACGAGATCGCCGGCAACGAGTATTTCGCCGACGGCCGCGTGCGCAAGTACGACATCGCCGCGCAGACCCGCTCGGTGTTCGCCAACGTCCGCGCCGTGCTGGAAGCCAGCGGCGCGCGCTGGGAGGACCTGGTCGACGTGACCGTGTACCTCACCGACATGGCGCGCGATTTCAAGGCCTACAACGCGATCTGGGCCGAGCATTTTCCCGACATCGACACCGCGCCCTGTCGCACCACCCTGGGCATCACCGCGCTGCCGACGCCGATCGCGATCGAACTCAAGTGCACCGCCGTGATTCCTTCCGGCCCCGGCCAGGACTGACGCCATGCTGCCCGCCCCGCTGAACCTGCAAGCCTGGATCGACGAACACCGCCACCTGCTCAAGCCGCCGGTCGGCAACAAGTGCGTCTACGACGGCGACTTCATCGTCATGGTCGTGGGCGGCCCCAACCAACGCACCGACTACCACTGGGACGAGGGCGCCGAGTGGTTCTACCAGCTCGAGGGCGAGATGGTGCTGCGGATCCAGGAAACGATGCCCGATGGAAGCAGCGCCGTACGCGACATCCCGATCAGGGCGGGCGAGACCTTCCTGCTCCCGCCGCGCGTGCCGCACTCGCCGCAGCGCATGCCGGACTCGATCGGCCTGGTGATCGAACGCAAGCGCCTGCCGCACGAACTCGACGGCCTGCTGTGGTTCTGCGAGCAGTGCAACGACAAGCTGTACGAAGAGTTCTTCCCGTTGCAGAACATCGAAACCGACTTCCCCGCCGTGTTCGACCGCTTCTACTCCTCGCGCGAACACCGGACCTGCCGTAAGTGCGGCCACGTCAATCCGGCGCCGGCGAAGTACGTGATGCCGGATACCTGACGCACCATTCCGATGCTGAAGATAGACACCCACGCCCACTACCTGCCACGCGATTGGCCGGACCTCGCGCGCAAGTACGGCGACGACCGCTTCCCGGTCATCCACCACACCGACGACGGCCGCCATCGCATCTACAAGGACGGCAAGTTCTTCCGCGAGATCTGGTCCAAGACCTGGGATGCGCAGGAGCGCATCGACGACTACGCCCGCTTCGGCGTGCAGGTGCAGGTGATCAGCACCGTGCCGGTGATGTTCAGTTACTGGGCCAAGCCGCACCACGCGCTGGAACTGCACCGGGCGCTCAACGACCACATGGCCGAGACGTGCCGCGCCTATCCGCGCCATTACGCGGGCATCGGCACCGTGCCTTTGCAGTCTCCCAGCCTCGCCGTGCAGGAGCTGGAGCGCTGCATGGACCAGCTCGGCCTGCAGGGCGTGCAGATCGGTTCGCACATCAACGACTGGAACCTCGACGCGCCCGAGCTGTTCGAGTTCTTCCAGGCCGCGAGCGAACTGGGCGCCGCGATCCTGGTGCATCCGTGGGACATGATGGGTACGCCCTCGATGCCGAAGTACTGGCTGCCGTGGCTGGTGGGCATGCCGGCGGAGCAGTCGCGCGCCGCGTGCTGCCTGATCTTCGGTGGCGTGCTCGAGCGCTTGCCGAAGCTGAAGATCTGCCTCGCCCACGGCGGCGGCAGCTTCCCCTACACGATCGGGCGCATCGAACACGGCTTCAACATGCGCCCGGACCTGGTCGCCACCGACAATCCGCGCAACCCGCGCGACTACATCGAGCGCTTCTACTTCGACTCGTGGGTCGCCGATCCGCGCGCCCTGCGCTACCTGCTCGACACCTGCGGCGTGTCGAGGGTGATGCTCGGCACCGACTACCCCTTCCCGCTCGGCGAACAGACGCCGGGCGCGGGCATCGAAGCGCTGCAGATGAGCGAGGCCGACCAGGCGCGCCTGTACCACGGCACCGCGCTGGAATGGCTGGGGCTCTCCAAATCCCGTTTTTCGTGAAGCAGCGATGACCTCCGATCTGTTTTCCTTCGCGCACGCCGATGCGCTCGATGCCGCGGACCCGCTGACCGCCTTGCGCGGCGAGTTCCACATCCCGAAGCACGGCGGCCATGAGCAGGCGTATTTCGTCGGCAACTCGCTCGGCCTGCAGCCGCGCGGCGCGCGCGCGCACGTCGAGGAAGTGCTGGACAAGTGGGCCACGGAAGCCGTGGAAGGCCATTTCACCGGCAGCGCGCAGTGGCTCCCGTACCACGAACTGGTACGCGAACCACTGGCGCGCGTGGTCGGGGCATTGCCGACGGAAGTGGTGGCGATGAACACGCTCACGGTCAACCTGCACCTGATGATGGTCAGCTTCTACCGGCCCACGCGCGAGCGCCCCGCGATCCTGATCGAAGCCGGCGCGTTCCCGTCGGACCGGCACGCCGTCGCCTCGCAGCTGCGCTTCCACGGCTTCGACCCGGAAGTCGACCTGATCGAACTGGAACCCGACGAGGCCAATGGCACCTTCTCGATGGGCGCGATCGAGCGCGCCATCGCGCAGCACGGCCGACGCCTCGCGCTGGTGCTGTGGCCGGGCGTGCAATACCGCACCGGGCAGGCGTTCGACCTGAAGGAAATCGCGCGGCTCGCCCATGCGCAGGGCGCGATGTGCGGCTTCGACCTCGCCCACGGCGTGGGCAACCTGCAGCTCGAACTGCACGACAGCGACGCCGACTTCGCGGTGTGGTGCCACTACAAGTACATGAACTCCGGGCCCGGCGCGGTCGCCGGCTGCTTCGTGCACGAACGCCACGCCAACACCGATCGGCCGCGCTTCGCCGGCTGGTGGGGCCACGACGTGTCGACGCGGTTCCGCATGGGCCCGCAATTCGTGCCCACGCCGGGCGCGGACGGCTGGCAGCTGAGCAATCCGCCGATCCTCGGCCTGGCGCCGCTGCGCGCCTCGCTCGAACTGTACGACCGCGTCGGCATGCAGCGTCTGCGCGAACGCTCGCGCCGGCTGACCGGCTATCTCGAGAAGCTGATCAACACGCGCCTGGGCGACACGCTGCAGGTGGTCACGCCGACCGATCCCGTGCAGCGCGGTTGCCAGCTGTCCATTCGCGTGGCCGGGGGACGCGAGCGCGGCCGCGCCCTGTTCGACTACCTGCAGGCGAACGGCGTGCTCGGCGACTGGCGCGAGCCCGACGTGATCCGCATCTCCCCCGCCCCGCTCTACAACACCCACAACGACGTGCTGCGTTTCGCGCAGGCCGTGGAGAACTGGACTCATGAGAGCCGGCGCAATGGCTGAGCACCGTCACATCACCATCGTCGGTGCGGGCCTCGCGGGCGCCCTGCTTGCCACCCTGCTCGCGCAGCGCGGCTGGTCGGTGGACGTGTACGAGAAGCGCGGCGATCCGCGCGTCCAGGGCTATGCCGGCGGACGCTCGATCAATCTCGCGCTGGCCGAGCGCGGCCGCCACGCGCTGCGCCTGGCCGGCGGCGACGACGAAGTGATGGCGCAGGCGGTGATGATGCGCGGCCGCATGGTCCACTTCCTCGACGGGCGCACCGACCTGCAGCGCTACGGCAAGGACGACAGCGAAGTCATCTGGTCGGTGCACCGCGGCGAGCTCAACCTGATCCTGCTCGAAATCGCCCAGCAGGCCGGCGCGAGGCTGCACTTCCACCGCGGCCTGGCGAGCGTCGATTTCGCCAACCGCAATGCGCGCTTCAAGGACGATCGCGACGGCAGCCTGCACGACGTCGCGTTCGAGTCGCTGGTCGGCGCCGATGGCGCCGGTTCCGCGCTGCGCGCCGCCATGATGGGCATGCAGGACCTGGGCGAACGCACCGAATTCCTGGGGCATTCCTACAAGGAACTGGAAATTCCGCCCTCGCCCGAAGGTGGCTTCAGCATCGAGCCCAATGCCCTGCACATCTGGCCGCGCGGCCGCTACATGTGCATCGCCCTGCCCAACGACGAGCACACCTTCACCGTCACCCTGTTCCTGCCCAACGAGGGCGAGCCGAGCTTCGCAACCGTGAAGAACGGCGCGGACGCGCGTGCGCTGTTCGAACGCGATTTCGCCGATGCGGTGCCGCTGATTCCCAAGCTTGAACGCGACTTCGAGCAGAACCCCACCGGGCTGCTGGCGACGCTGTACCTCGACAACTGGCACATCGACGGGCGCGCCGTGCTGCTGGGCGATGCCGCCCACGCAATGGTGCCGTTCCATGGCCAGGGCATGAACTGCGCCTTTGAGGACTGCGTCGCCCTTGCCGAACACCTGGCGCGCCATGCCGACCGCGCCGCCGCATTCGCCGCGTTCCAGGCCGAGCGCCTGCCCAATGCGCGGGCGATCCAGCAGATGGCGCTCGAGAATTACCTGGAGATGCGCGATCGCGTCGACGACGACGACTACCTGCTCCAGCGCGCGCTCGAGCGCCAGCTGGCCGATCGCCATCCCGACCGCTTCGTGCCGCGCTACGCCATGGTCACGTTCCGCCGCCTGCCCTATGCGGTGGCATTCGAACGCGGCCAGGCGCAACGCGAATTGCTGGTCGAACTGACCCGCGGCCATGCGTCGCTGGACACGCTCGACTGGGACGCCGTCGACGCGGCGGTCCGCGCGCGCCTGTCGCCGCTGCCGGTGGAAGCGTGAACCTGCGGTCCGGCCGGCTCGATCGGCTGGCTGGCCCCACTTCTTTCCGAACCGCTCTCAGCGGCTGAGACCGCGCCGCGCTATACGGTTGCCAATGCCCGCCAGCTTCCTGTTCTACGACCTCGAGACCTTCGGCGCCGATCCGCGCACCAGCCGCATCGCCCAGTTCGCGGCGATCCGCACCGACACCGAGCTCAACGAAGTCGACGAACCGATCAGCATCTTCGTCCGCCCGGCCGACGACCTGCTGCCCTCGCCCACGGCCACGCTGATCACCGGCATCGCGCCGCAGGCGGCGCTGCGCGACGGCATGAACGAGGCGCAGGCGTTCTCGCTGATCTTCGACGAGATGGCGCGGCCGGAGACCTGCACGCTCGGTTACAACTCGCTGCGCTTCGACGATGAATTCGTCCGCTATGGGCTGTTCCGCAACTTCTACGACGCCTACGAACGCGAATGGCGCGGCGGCAACTGCCGCTGGGACCTGCTCGACGTGCTGCGGCTGGCGCATGCCCTGCGACCGGAAGGACTGGTCTGGCCGCAACGCGAGGACGGCGCGACCTCGTTCAAGCTGGAACATCTGGCCCACGCCAACGACGTGCGCGTCGGCGACGCGCATGAAGCGCTGTCCGACGTCCGCGCGCTGATCGGGTTGGCGCGCAAGCTGAAACAGGCGCAACCGCGGCTGTGGGACTACGCGCTGAAGCTGCGCGACAAGCGCTTCGTCGCCAGCCTGGTCGACGTGGTGGCGATGACGCCGCTGCTGCACGTGTCGCAGCGCTTCCCCGCCAGCCGCCTGTGCTCGGCGCCGGTGCTGCCGTTGGCACGGCACCCGCGCATCGACAACCGCGTGATCGTGTTCGACCTGGGCCAGGATCCCGCCGCGCTGCTGCGGATGACGCCCGCCGAGATCGCCGACCGCCTGTACACGCCGGCGGCCGACCTGCCCGAGGGCGAGGAACGCATCGCACTCAAGGAAATCCACCTCAACCGTTGCCCGGCCCTGGTCGCGTGGGACCACCTGCGCGCCGCCGACTTCCAGCGCCTGGCGATCGATCCGCAGCAGATGGCGGAACGCGCGGCACTGCTGCGCGAAGCCGGTCCGGCATTGGCCGAAAAGGTCCGCCAGGTCTTCTCCACCGAACGCGATCGCGCTCCGGCGGACGTCGACGCCTCGCTGTACGACGGCTTCATCGGTGACGGCGACAAGCGCGTGTTCGCGGAAGTGCGGGCGACGCGACCGCAGGCGCTGGGCGCGAAGGCATTCGGCTTCCGCGATCCACGCCTCCCCGAACTGCTGTTCCGCTACCGCGCGCGCAACTGGCCGGAAACGCTGTCGCTCAGCGAACAGGCGCGCTGGAGCGAGTACCGCCGCGCGCGCCTGCGCGACGAGCGCGGCCTGTCCGAATACAGCTTCGACACCTTCCGCGCCGAGATCGCCGCGCTGCGCGCCGCGCACGCGGCCGACGGGGCCCGGCAGGTATTGCTGGACCAGTTGGAAGCCTGGGGCCGGGAAGTCGAGGCCAGCTTGGCCTGACGGCGCATCCGCGCCGACGGGCCTTGTACCTTGTGGCTACGGCCGTTCGACCAAGGGCTTGTCCGGGTCGACGACATAGGTGGCCAGCTCGGAGGCTTCGCCGTCGCCTGCATTGCGCGCGCTGTGGAGCACCCCGGCCGGGATGAACAGCGACTGGCCTGCGTGCAGGACGATCGGCGCGCCGCCATCCAGTCGATACTCCAGCGTGCCTTTCAGCACGTAGGCGACTTCCTCGCCCGGGTGGCGGTGTTCCGCCGCCAATGCGCCCGACGCGAAGTCGACGCGCACCTGCACGACATCCCTGCCTGGCACGGACAGCTCACGCTTGAGCAGGTCGGTGCGCGAAATGCCGGGCTGCTGCGCCCACGCCGCAGCCGCGGAGACGCCGGCCAGCGCGAGCGCCAGGACGATGCGGGACTTCTTCATGGCAGTGATCAACCGATGGAATGGAGCCTGCATTGGACACCAGGCATGTATCCACGATGTGTCGCAAAGCAGGCGCAACCGCATCACGGCGTAGCAGCCTGCCCTCCGGCATGCAACTTGCACGTCACCACGCGATAACCGGACGCGCCGAGAATTGCACGGGCACGCATCCGGAGAACGCACGTGAAGATCCTCATGGTCCTGACTTCGCACGACAAACTGGGCAACACCGGCGACAAGACCGGATTCTGGCTGGAAGAATTCGCCTCGCCCTACTACGTGTTCAAGGATGCGGGGGTGGACGTCACCGTGGCATCGCCGAAAGGCGGTCAGCCGCCAATCGATCCCAAGAGCGACGATCCCGCCAACCAGACCGAGGCGCAGGACCGCTTCAAGGCCGATCCCAAGGCGCAGTCGGTCCTGGCCAATACCATCCAGCTGAAGGGCGTGAACGCCGCGGACTACGACGCCGTGTTCTATCCCGGCGGCCATGGACCGTTGTGGGACCTGGCCGAAGACCCCGCCTCGATCAAGCTGATCGAGAACTTCTACGACAGCGGCAAGCCCGTCGCCGCGGTCTGCCACGCGCCGGCGGTACTGCGCCATGTGGAGTTCAAGGGCGAGCCCATCGTCAAGGGCAAGCGCGTCACCGGCTTCACCAACAGCGAAGAGGAAGCCGTGCACCTGACCAACGTGGTGCCCTTCCTGGTCGAGGATGAACTCAAGCGGCTGGGCGGCAAGTTCGAGAAAGTCGACGACTGGCAGAGCCTGGCGATCGTGGACGGCCGCCTGGTCACCGGGCAGAACCCGTCGTCGTCGGAAGCCACGGCGAAGGCGCTACTGGGCGTCCTGCACTGAGTCAGCGCATCTCCACGACGGCGTCGGCGGGAAGTTCGAGCACGGCATCCAGGCCTCCACCCTCGCGGTTGCGCAGGGTGAGCGTGGCCCCGATGGCGTCGGCGAGCTGTTGCGCGATCGCGAGGCCGAGGCCGGTGCCGCCGGTATCGCGGTTGCGCGAGGCTTCGAGCCGGTAGAAGGGCTCGAGCACGCGGGCGAGCTCGTCGTCCGGGATGCCGGGCCCGCGATCGCGAATCCAGATGCGCACCCGCTTGGCCGCATCGAGCTCGACGTGCACTTCGGCTGCGCCCGCGTACTTGAGCGCGTTGTCGACCAGGTTCGCGACGATGCGTCGCAGGGCGTGCAACCGGGTTTTCACCTGCGCAGGCGCGCGTCCGGTGAGCATTACCGGCTTTCCGGTATCGCGATAGTCGGACACGAGGCTTTCAAGGAATGCCTCCACATCCAGGCGCACCACGGCCTCCTCGCCGCCGTGCGCGCTGCGCGCATAGGCGATGCCCTCGCGCACCAGGTGCTGCATCTGGCCGAGGTCCTCGAGCATCCGGTCGCGCTCGGGGGCCGCGTCCATCGCTTCCACGCGCAGGCCCATCCGCGTGATCGGCGTCTGCAGGTCGTGCGAGATCGACGCGAGGATCTGCAGGCGCTCGCGCATGTAGCGGGCGATGCGGTCCTGCATCGCATTGAAGGCCGCCACGGCATTGGCGACTTCCCTCGGCCCGCCCGGCTGCAGGCGTTGCCCTTCGCCGGTCGGGTGCAATGCCTGCGCGGCATTGGCCAGGCGCACGAGCGGCCGCGTCGCCAGCCGTACCGCGGCCCAGGTGCACAGCAGCAACAGCGCCAGCTGCGCGACGAGCACGTACGGCAGCCAGCGTGCGATCGGCATGACCGACGGGCGCACGTCCACGGTGACGACGGTGCCGTCGCGCAGGCGCGCGTGCATCTCGAATCGCGCCGGATCCCCGCCCACCGCATTGGCCGACAGGGGGTATCGCGGCCCGAGCGCGGCGCCGATGCGCTGCACCAGCTCGCGTGCCGACGCGTCGGCCAGCGGCGGTCCGCCTGCGCCGGCACCCAGCCGATAGCCGAAGGTGCGCCGCCGCAACAGCGGCAACATCCCCGTGCGTTCGGCAGGCGACAGGCGGTCGAGCATGTTCACGGCCACGACCACGTCCTGCTCGACGTTGCTCATGAGCATTGAACGCGCGGACTCGTAGCGCTCGTAGAACAGCAGGCCGAACGACAGCCCATGCGCGACCAGCAGTCCACCGAACACGATCAGCGACAGTCGCGCCGCAATGGTCCGCGGCCACCAGGCGATGGCGCGGGTCACGCTCATCCGTCTTCGTCCACGACGGTGACCGGCATGCTGAACACGTAACCCTCGCTGCGCACCGTCTTGATGTACGACTGCTCGCGCGCGTCATCCTGCAGCCGCTGGCGCAGCCGGCTAACCAGCAGGTCGATCGATCGCTCGAACATCTCGGCGTCGCGCCCCTGGGTGAGGTTGAGCAACTGGTCGCGGTTGAGGACGCGGTTGGGGTGATCCAGGAACACCCGCAGCAGGCGGAACTCCGCGCCGCTGAGCGCGACGATCGTGTCGTCCGGCGCCAGCAGGTGCCGTGCGGTGGTGTCGAGCCGCCACTGGCCAAATGCCAGCAGCCGGCCGGCGTCGGTCACCTGGAGATTGGGCGGCAGCATCCGGGTGCGGCGGATCACGGCCTTGATGCGGGCCAACAGCTCGCGCGCCGCGAACGGCTTGACCACGTAGTCGTCCGCACCCATCTCCAGCCCGAGGATGCGGTCGGTTGCGTCGTCGCGCGCGGTGAGCATCACCACCGGAATCGCGCGGTGCTTGCCGGCGCGCAGGTTGCGCGCGATCGTCAGCCCGTCCTCGCCCGGCATCATCACGTCGAGCACGATCAGGTCGACCGCGCCCGTATCGAGCACCGCGCGCATCTCGCGGCCGTCGGCGACGGCGGTCGCGCGCAGGCCGTTCTTGAGCAGATAGTCGGCGACCATCTTGCGGATCTCGGCATCGTCGTCGACGACGAGAATGTGGTCCGGCTGTTCCATGTCACGGCCTCGCGAGCAGGCGTCGTATCTCGCCTTCGGTGGCGTCGTAATCGCCTTCGCCATAATGGCGGTACACCACATTGCCCTCCCGATCGACCAGGTACAAGGCCGGCCAGTACTGGTTGCGGTAGGCATTCCAGGTCCGGTAGGCGTTGTCGAGCACCACGGGATACCCGATGCCCAGGCGGCGCACCGCCGCTTCGACGTTTTCCGGGGCGTATTCCTCGTCCAGTTCCGGGGTGTGCACGCCCACGATCACCAGTCCCTGGCTCGCGTATCGGGCGTGCCACTGCTTCAGGTGCGGCGTGACATGCAGGCAATTGATGCACGCGAACGTCCAGAACTCGACCAGCACGATCTTGCCGCGCAGGCCGGCCATCTTCAGCGGCGGGCTGTTGAACCAGGCGCCGGTGCCGACGAACTCGGGCGCCGGCCGTGCCGGCATCGCCCCCGTTCCGGCGGTGCAGCCCGCGCTGGCGACAGCCAGGCACAACACTGCGGTGAGCAGCTGCAGGGTGCGCCGGGCCGCCGATCGTGGCTCGGCGGCGCGGAGCAGGTTCGACCATGGGGAGGTCGCGCGGGCCATCAGGCGATCGCCAGTTCCACGTTGATGTCGCCACGCGTGGCGCGCGAGTACGGGCAGGTCTGATGGGCGATCTCGACCAGCTTGCGCTTGGTCTCGTCGTCGACGCCGGGGATATTGATGTTGAGCTTGACCGCCAGCTGGTAGTCGCCTGCGGCGATCTTGCCGAGCGATACCTCGGCGTCCACCGAAGTCTCTTCCGACAGGCGGATCTTCAGCGACTGCGCGGCGATGCCGATGGCGCCGAGGAAGCACGCCGAATAGCCGACGCCATACAGCTGCTCCGGATTGGTGCCCGGATTGCCGGAGCCGGGAAAACCCAGCTGGACGTCGAGCGCGCCGTCGCTGGACTTGCCGGCGCCGTTGCGGCCGCCGGTGACATGGGTGTAGCCGGTGTAGATCACGGTTTCGAGGGGAACGTTGGTGGTCATTACTGCGATTTCCTGTGGTGGTAGACGTGGAGGTACTACTTGGAAGCAGCGCCGGATGGCGCAGGGAGGCCTGTGGGGGACACAGGATTCGGGGAAGGCGCGGTGCCGAGCACCACGCCCTGGTCATGCAACTGCCGCAACAACGGCAGCGCGTGGAGCTGCAACTGCGCTTGGTCGGCGCCGATCTCGCGCGCAAGCGCGGCAAGGTGTTCCCGACCGGTGCGCCGTTGCGACTGCAACGAGGCGAGCAACTGGTAGACGAGAGGCGCGATGCGGGTGAAATGCACTTCGTGGCGTTCGTCGCGGTGGACCAGCAACGTGGTTGGCGCCTCGGGTGCCGACTTCGGCACGTGGCCGGGGCCGATGTCCGTGACCGGCCAGCGATACGCCAGCGGCATCGCCAGCGGCGACAGCACCAGCACGCCGTCCAGCAGGTCGCCTTCGCGATCGTGCAGCGGCATGGCCGCATCGCTGGTCCACAGCGCCTGCTCGACCCATTCGTAGTGCGCGAGTTCGTGCAGCCAGGGCGGCAACGTGCGGTCGTCGGCGCGCGCCTCCAGGTAGTCGACGAACTCGCCGGCGACCTGCGGGAACAGCGGCGTACGGCTGCGGTGGGTTGCATAGAAGGCCTGCACCAGCGACTTCCAGCGGTTGTCGCCCAGCGTCGCGTGGATCACCGGGAAGCCGCTGGCAAGCAGGCCCTCGATCGCGTTGAAGAACAGCTCGCGATATACGCGCAGCCGGCGCGCTTCGATACCGGGCGGCGGTGCATGGCGCGACGGATCGCGCAGATGGCGCGCCATCGTGAACTGCTGGTGGCGCAGGAGGTCAGCCACGGACCTGCTCCAGGAGCCGTCGGCGATCGGCATACGCCAGCTGCAGGCGGCGGATGCGGCCGGTCTCCTCCAGCAGTTCCGCAAGCGGCGGGAAGTTGAAGTCGCGCTCGAGCAGCGTCGGCCGTACGCCGAAGCGGCGGTAGGCGCTTTCGAGCAGGTCCCACACGTCCGCCTTCACCGGTGCGCCGTGCGTATCGATCTTCAGGTCGACGTCTTCGTCGAAGTGGCCGGCGATGTGGTAGGAAACGATGCGCTCGCCCGGCATGCGCGCGATGAAGGCTTCCGCGTCGTAGCCGTGGTTGATCGCGTTGACGTAGACGTTGTTGACGTCGAGCAGCAGGTCGGTGTCGGCTTCGGCCAGCACCGCGCGGATGAAGTCCACCTCGCTCAGCGCCTGGTACGGCGCGGCGTAGTAGGAGACGTTTTCCACCGCGATGCGGCGACCCAGCACGTCCTGCACCTGGCGGATGCGCGCGGCCACGTGGTGAACGGCTTCCTCGGTGAAGGGGATCGGCATCAGGTCATAGAGCTGGCCGTCGTCGGCGGTGTAGCTCAGGTGCTCGCTGTAGAGCGCGACATCGAAGCGGTCGTTGAACTCACGCGTCCTGCGCAGCAGTTCCAGGTCCAGCGGCTCCGTGCCGCCCAGCGACAGCGACAGGCCATGCGCGGTGAGCGGGAAACGCGTGGACAGCTGCGCCAGTTGCTCGCCGAGCTGGCCACCCACGCCGATCCAGTTGTCGGGCGCGAGTTCCAGGAAATCCACTGCGCCGCGGTCCATCGCAAGCAGCGACGGAAGCAGGCCGCGGCGCAGGCCCAGGCCGGCGGTAGTGGAGGAATCGAGCAGGCGCATGACGAGGGTCTCGGTAAGCGCCCCCGCGGTGGAAGCCGGGGGGCGCAAGGGGTGCTAGGGGAATTACTCGGGGAAGGCGGCGAAGCGACCCTTCGGGATCTGCCGGCCGTTGGCTTCGTAGCGGGCCTTGGTGTAGTCGTAGGCCTCGCGCTCGGAGATGAAGCCGTCGCGGTTCGTATCCTTGTCCGCCCAGGCAGTGCCGGTCGGCACCACGACGAGGTACTCGGCCTTCGACACCAGGCCGTCGTCGTTCGTATCGGTCTTGTTGAAGCGCGCGTCGCCGCACTGGCCTTCGCCGCACTTGCCTTCGGCGGTCTTCTTCGCGGCGGTGGGCTTGGCCGGCTTGCTGTCGGCGCCGCACTTGCCTTCACCACACTTGCCTTCGTCGCCGGCATGGGCCGCGGCGAGCATGTAGCCCTGCGCCAGCGGCTGCATCGCGAATGCCGAGCTGCCGAGGGCGAGGCCGGCCAGGGCGACGCCAAGCAGTCCGGCGGTCTTGAGGGTATTGGAACGGGTCATTGCTGTTACTCCTGGGGGTGGGAACACGGTGGAGGCCGTGTGGAAGTCGCGCTACGACTGCAGCGCAAGGCGATTGGGAAACAGGGCACGCCGGCCGAGGGCGTGATCGAGGCTGAAGCGACCGGCCCCGTTGAACATCAGCGGCAGCAGCATCACCAGGTAGATCAACGGCAGCTTGTAATTACCGAAGCCGTGGTCGGTGATCGAATAGCCCTGCCACAACTCCGCGAAGCTCGACCATTGCACCGGCCAGTGCACGGCCTGGATCGCCACGATCGTGAGTACGAACAGCGCCGCGGCGGCGTAGCGCGTGCCCAGCCCGACCAGCAGCGCGATGCCGGCGACCAGTTCGATCCAGGTCGCCATCGCCCAGTTGGCGTTCGCGGGCAACAGCGAGAACGGCAGCGGGAACTTGTCGGCGATCTCGGCGAACCAGTTCTCGCCCTGCAGCTTCTCGCGGCCGGCGTCGAAGTATTCGTAGGCCAGCAGCACGCGCAGGCCCAGCGGCGCCAGCCACTGCCCGGCGCCATCCAGGCGCGCCAGCAAGGCGGGACGAAGACGGGTTGTCAGGGTGAAGCGGTCCATCTGGATCTCCCGGGGCCGGAGCCCCCTGTCGTTTCGATGGGCGCCATTTCGCCCCGTGGAGGTATCGCGCGGGTGTCGCGCGACCCTCGGATTTGTCGTGGAACGTGGCTGCGGGCCGGCCGGATACAGTTCGTTACGAAGCCAGCAGCTCGGCAGAGCGCAGCAGGCGCTGCTCGTAGCCTTCGATGTCCTGCGAGCCGCTCCAGAGCAGCTGCCCGTCGAAGAGGTAGCTGGGCACGCCGTTCAGGCCGCTGGCGAGCACCGCCAGCGCGCGCGCACGCACGGCGTCGCGACCGGGCAATGCCCGCTGCAGCGCGCCGTCACGCAGGCCGACGGCCTCGGCGACGCGCTCGAGTGCCGCGTGGTCGCCGATGTCCTGGCCCTGCTCGAAGTAGGCGACGAACAGCGCATCGACGAGCCGCTCCTGCAACTCGGCCCCGCCCTCCTCGCGCGCCAGCCGCACCAACGCGTGCGCGGCGATGGTGCTGGACGTGCGGGATTGCCGCGCGTAGTCGAACTTCGCGCCGAAACGCCGGCCGGCTTCCACCGCGCGCGCATCCATCGCGAGTGCGTTGTCCCAGCCGAAGCGCATCGTGCGGAACTGACGGCGGTCCATGCCCGCGTCTGGCAGGTCGGGATTGAGCAGGTACGGCAGCCAGTCGATCTCGACGTCCAGGCCCTGCCCGGCCAGGCGCAGCAGCGCCTGGTCGAGACTGTGCTTGCCGATGAAACACCAGGGGCAGATCAGGTCGATGACGACCTGCAGACGCAGCGTGCGGCGCATCACTGCGACTCCCCGCCGAGTTGTCCGGTGTAAACCGGCAGGCGCACTTCTACGTCGCGCTTCTCCTGCAGGCCTGCCTGCATCAGCTGCTTGATGCGCTGCTGCGCCGCGGGGCGGCCGACCGAGCGGATGAAGCCTTCCCATTCGGCGCCGATCTCGGCATCGGACGGCAGGCTGGCCACGCCCACCAGCCGCTTGATGTCGGTGATCGCCTGTTTGTCGAACCTGGCGATGCGGCGCGCGAGCGTGTCGACGAAGCCGTCGAGCTCGGCGTCCGGGAAGGATCGGTTGACGTAGCCGTAGCGTTCGGCAAGGTCGCCATTGATGTCGTTGCCGCTGAGCAGCACCTCGAGCGCACGACCGCGCCCCATCAGTCGCGGCAGGCGCGACATCGGCCCGCCACCGGGGACCAGCGCGGCGCCGATCTCCCACTGCGACAGCACCGCTCTTTCACGGCTGGCGAAACGCATGTCGCTGGCCAGGGCAAGCTCGCTGCCAACGCCAGTGGCGCGGCCGCGGATCGAAGCGATCGACACGACCGGTGCGCGGCTCAGGCGGACCAGCATGTCGGGAAGCGGCGGCAGGCCCGTCGGTCCATTGGGCAGACTCGTCGTGGCTTCCAGCGGCGGGACGAAGTCGTAGTGCGTGAGGAAGAAGCCAGGCACGGCGCTGTCGAACACGACGACCTTGAGCCTGGGATCCTTTTCGATCTGCGCGATCACCGCATTCAGTTGCGGGATGGTGTCCGGGCCGAAGATGTTGTACGGCGGATTGTCGACGGTGACGCGCCAGTATTCCGGGGTGACGCGCGTGACCAGGATCTGCTGGCGCACGGCGTTCTGTTGGGTTTCGGGCGTCACCGGCGCGGGCTTCGCGGCCTGCGCGCCGGTGGCCAGCAACATGCCGGCGGCGATCAGTTCCGCGGCAAGGCGTTTGAACTTCATGGCAGTTCTCCAGGATGGGGCTTCAAAAGGACGAGCGATCCCTTCGCGCAGCGCGGGGCTGCGCGTCGGGTGTTGGATGGATGGATCAGGAAAAGCCGGGGCTAGCTGTTGCCTTCGGCGCGCCGTCGTCGGAATTCCAGCGCGGGCAGGCCGCCCCAACCCCAGTTCTCGGTGGCGACCTCCTCGAGCACGACGAAGGTCGATTCCAGCGGCTTGTTGAGGACGCGCAGCATCAGTTCGCTCGCGCCCTTGATCAGTTCGGCCTTCTCCTCGTCGGTGACGCGGTCACGGCCGGGCGCGGTTCCCTCGCGGGTGAATTGGATGGTGACGATGGGCATGGGAGTACTCCTCGGGAGCGGCATGGCCGCCGCATCAATGACCGGCGCTCTGGCCGCCGTCGACGTGCAGGATCTCGCCGGTGACGAAGCCGGCCGTGTCGAGGTACAGGACGGCCTGGACGATGTCGGCGATATCACCCATCCGGGCCACCGGGTGCAGCGCGGCGAGGAAGTCATGGGTTTCCGGCGGATGCATCGGCGTCTTGACGATGCCGGGGGAGACCGCGTTCACGCGGATGCCGCGCTTGGCGTATTCGATGGCCAGGGACTTGGTGGCGGAATTGATCCCGCCCTTGGTGAGGTTGGCGAGCACGGAGGGCACGCCGTCGACCGCGTGGTCGGCCAGCGTGGTGGTGATGCTCACCACGTGGCCGCTGCCCTGCTTCTCCATCTCCGCCAGCGCGGCCTGGGTGACGTTGAAGAAGCCGCCGACGTTGACGGCGATGGCGCTGGCGTAGTCGTCGGCGGTGTACTGGGTGAACGGCTTGGCGATGAAGACGCCGGCGTTGTTGACGAGGGTATCGATGCGGCCGAACTTGGCCACGCCCTCGCGGACGATGCGCGCGGCGACAGCCGGATCGGCGATGTCGCCGGCCACGGCGAGGACATCGGGATCGTTCGACGGCTTGATCGAACGCGAATTGGCGACCACGCGGTAACCGCGATCGCGGAAGGCCTGCACGAGGCCGGCGCCGATGCCCTGGGACGCGCCGGTGACGATGGCGACTTTGCTGGAAGTGTTCATGGATAGGCTCGAAGGATTGGGGGGGAAGCGTCGGGCGATCCCGACGCGGACCAATCTAGGAGCCCATGGACGGCTTGCGAATCCACGCCGTCAGGCAGACATTCTTCCGCAAAGCGGTGGAATCTGCCCTTGGCCTAGGCGCGCAGGCGGGCGAACACGGCCCGCAGCCGCGGCAGGGCGAAGTCGACGAACGCTCGCACCTTCGGCACCGCCAGACGCCCCTGCGGCGAGACCAGGTGCACGGGAATCGGCTTGGGCTCGGCATGCGCAAGCACGATGCGCAACGCATCCTGTTCGAGCTGCGACGCGACGTGGTACGACAGCATGCGCGCGACACCGTGGCCTTCCACGACCGAGGCGATTGCGGCGTGCACGTTGTTCACCACCAGGCGTGGCGTGAACGCCACCGTCCTGGGAATCTGCGCGCCGTCGTCGGCGGGCGGGAAGCTCCACGACTCCATGCCCATGTGCGCGGTGGTGACGATCTGGTGCTTGGCGAGGTCGCCGATATCGTCGATGCGCGGATGCGTCGCCAGGTAGCGCGGCGCGGCGACGACGATGCGCCGCACTTCCCCCACCGCGTGCGCGACCAGGGTGGAATCGGCGAGATGGGTGATGCGCAGGGCCAGGTCCATGCCCTCGTCGATCAGGTTCACCGCGCGCTCGAGCAGGTGCATGCGCACGTGCACGGTCGGATGCTCGTCCATGAAGGCATCGACGATCGGCCGCAACACCTCCACGCCCGCGTACACCGTGGAGGTGATGGTCAGCGTGCCGCGCGGCACGGAGCGTTCACCGGCCGCCTCGCGTTCGGCCTGCTCGAGTTCCGCCAGCACGCGGCGCGCGGCGGCGGCATAGCGCTCGCCTGCCTCGCTCAACTTGATCGAACGCGTCGTACGGTGAAGCAACGGCACCCCGACGCGGTCTTCGAGGAACGCCACGGCGCGACTCACCGCCGCCGCGGAGCGGCCGGTGCGCCGGCTCGCGCCGGCAAGGCTGCCCTCATCGAGCGCGGCGATGAAGATCTTCATGGCCTCGAAGCGGTCCATCGGACTAGCTGCCGGGCTTGGCTGTTTCCGCGGCGACGAAGGCGAGTTCGCGTACGTTCGCGGCGTCGTGCTCGTGCAGCACGATGCTGATGGTGGCCGGGTCCGCACCGAGCGTGCGGGTGGTCGCCTCGACGAGCCCATCGATCAGTCGCCGCTTGCCTTCGGGCGACAGCGGCCTGGACAGATGGCATTGGATCAGTGGCATGCCGACGCTCCTCAGGATTCCGGGGCAGCTACGCCGAATTCCGGCAGGTGCTGCGCGTTCTCGACCAGGTTGATGCCGGGGTTCTCGTGCAGGATCAGGTGGATGTTCTCGCGCGGCTCGCCGGTCGCCTCGCTGACGACGTCGAGCACTGCCGCGGCATACGCCCGCTTCAGTTCGTCCGAGCGGCCTCGGCGCATGTCGATGGTGAGAATGGCCATGGGTACATTCCTTCGTTTCGTTGTTGGGAAAACGTGCGGATGCACGCTGGCAAGCACAGGCGAAGGCACGCGTGGATCGTACTCCGATGCGCTTACCCGGTCCGCCGCGCATTGCGGCGGATCATTTGCGGCGGCTGCCCGAAGGCGCGCAGGAACGCGCGCCGCATGCGCTCGGGATCGGCGAAGCCGGTTTCGACGGCCACCTCGTCCATCGTGTTGCGGCTCTGCTCGATCATCACGCGCGCCGCCTCCACGCGGAGTTGTTCGACCGCCTTCGCGGGCGACTGCCCGGTCTCCGAGCGGAACGCGCGGCTGAACTGGCGCGGGCTCAGATGGGCAGCCTCCGCCAGCGCCTCGACGGTGAGCGGCGATCGCAGGTTCTTGCGCGCATAGGCGAGCGCGCCCTGGATGCGATCGGACTTCGGATCCAGTTCCAGCAGCGCCGAGTGCTGCGATTGCCCACCGGCGCGGCGATGATGCACGACCAGCTGCCGCGCGACGCCGCGCGATAGCTCGGCGCCGAAGTCCTTCTCGATCATCCCCAGCGCCAAGTCCACGCCCGCGCTCATGCCCGCCGACGTCCACACGTTGCCGTCGATGATGAAGATGCGGTCCTCTTCCACATGCGAATCGGGGAAGCGCTTCTGCAGTTCCCGCGCGTAGAACCAGTGCGTCGTGACCCGTCGGCCATCAAGCAGTCCGGCTTCACCCAGCAGGAAGGCCCCGGTGCAGACCGACGCGATGCGCCGGCTGGTGTCGGCGGCCTTGCGCAACTGCTTCAGCAGGCCCGGCGAGGTCGGCGCCGGACGGAGCAATCCGGCGACGATCAGCGTGTCGACGCGCTGGCGCGGCAATGCGCGCGTTTCCAGCGGAACGCCGAAGGAAGCGGGCACCGGACCGCCCTGCTCCGACAACAGCTTGATGCCGTACAGGGCTTCGCCCGCGACGACATTGGCGAATTCGAAGGCCGAGGCCGCCGCGAGCGCCATGATCTGGAAGCCGGGTGGCAGGGTGAAGCCGACAATGAGCATGGCCGCTCCTGGGCATGTCCGTAATCGAGGTATATACGACATTTCGGCCATCCGCAAGGAGGCCTACATTGCGTCCCGCCACCGGCACCCGCCGGCTATCGGAACCCACCAAATGAACACCCGCCTTCATAAGGGCACTGCCCTGGTCACCGGCGCATCCTCGGGCATCGGCGCCGTCTATGCGGACCGCCTCGCCCGTTCGGGTCATGACCTCATCCTGGTCGCCCGCCGCGCCGACAAGCTGCGCCAGCTCGCCACGGAGCTAACCACCCGCACCGGCCGTTCGGTCGAGACCATTGCCGCCGACCTGACAGATCCATCCGACCTCGCCCGCGTCGAGGCCGTGTTGCGCGGCGACGCCAGCATCACCGTGCTAATCAACAGCGCCGGCGTCGGCGCCACCGCCCCACTGCTGCTGTCCGACGTCGCCGAGATGGAGCGCATGGTCGCGCTCAACGTGAACGTGCCGATGCGCCTGGCGTACGCCGCCGCACCCGCATTCGTGGCCCGCGGCGCCGGCACCATCGTCAACATCGCCTCGATCGTCGCGATCGCGCCGGAGGTCCTCAACGGCGTGTATGGCGGCAGCAAGGCGTTCGTCCTCGCGTTCTCGCAGTCGCTGCAGCACGAACTCGCAGGAAAGGGCGTGCGCGTGCAGGCCGTGCTGCCCGGCGCGACCGCCACCGACTTCTGGGACCACGCGGGCACGCCGGTGGAGCACCTGCCGCGGGAAATCGTCATGTCCGCCGAGGACATGGTCGATGCGGCGCTCGCCGGCCTCGCCCAGGGCGAAGTCGTCACGATCCCGTCGCTGCCCGAGGTCGCCGATTGGGACGCGTTCGAAAACGCGCGCCGTGGCCTCACGCCGAAGCTGTCGCTCGCGACACCTGCAGCGCGCTATGCCGCAAGCACCGCGCAGGGAGCGTGATTGCCCGAGGCGTCATGAGCGCCGGCGCCCGCTGCGCTCGCCGCGACGTCCCTGCGCCGGTGATGCAGTGCTGCTGGCAACCGCATTCCAGCCCGAGCACACCGCCTGACTGCAAGCAGTCGCCTGCTCTATCGGAGGTCCGATGAAATCCCTGAAGCAAATTGCCCTGGCACTCTCCCTCGCCGCGACAACCGCCATGAGCGCATGCGCCCACGAGCCTACCCCGCGGGCACCGCGAGCGGAGGTCGGATTCGTGCAGATCGACCCGCAGCTCGCGCTGCGGAGGATGGTGCTGCGCAATCCCCACGCACAGGGCACGGTGCTGCTGCTGCATGGCTTCCCCGAGACCTTGCAGGCCTGGCAGGACATCGCGCCGGCGCTGGCGCGCGACTACGAGGTGCATGCATTCGACTGGCCTGGCTTCGGCCTCTCCTCGCGACCGAGCGCCGGCGTGTTCGGCTACGCCCCCGCGGACTACGCGCGCGTACTGAAGGCCTACATCGACAAGAGCGGGATCGACCCTTCCGCATTGACCATCTACGCGACGGACATCGGCGCGCTACCCGCCCTACTAGCGGCCCTGGAGGATCCGGGTATCGCCAGGACCATCATCGTCGGTGACTTCGCGCCATTGGACCGCCCCGGCTACATGTACGAAAGCCTGCGCATGCTGAAGGACCCGGCGACCTCGACGGCAGCGCGTGCGTACCTCAACCAGAATCGGGACGACATCCTCGAGAACATCTTCGGCCGGGGCCTGCCGCCGGAAGCGCAGTTCGACGTTTCCCGGGGGCTCAAGGACGACATGGCCCGCGGCTGGTCGCACGGCGGAATGACATCCGCGGACGCGTTCTACCACTACTACGCGAAGTTCACCCGCGACCAGAAGTACTTCGAGGCCCACCTGGATCGGCTGGCCACCCCGGTCCGGATCGTCTGGGGCGACAAGGACCTGTACATCGACAAGCAGATGGGGATCGAGTTGGCCGCCAAGGCCCATGCGGAGATCACCGTGCTTCCGGGGATCGGGCATTTCCCGCACCTCCAGGCGCCGGACCGCACCATCGCGGAAATCCGCTCGACCCTGCAGAAGCCTTGAACCGGCCGCGACCGCCGCCCCCGTAAACTGGCGCCATGAGCACCTACTTCTCCGACGCCAGCTTCAAGTTCCTGCGCGCCCTTGCGCGCCACAACGAGCGCGAGTGGTTCCACGCGCACAAGGCCGACTACGACGCGCATGTGCGCGAACCGTTCCAGCGCCTGCTGGCGGACTTACAGCCTGCATTGCTTGGGGTGAGCGAGCATTACCGTTCCGAACCCAAGGGCAATGGCGGCTCATTGTTCCGCATCCATCGCGACACCCGTTTCTCCAACGACAAGGCGCCGTACAAGAACTGGCAGGGCGCGCGCCTGTTCCACGCGCGCAGCAAGCAGGTGGAAGCGCCGGCGTTCTACCTGCACCTGCAGCCGGGCAACTGCTTCGTCGCGGCGGGCGTGTGGCATCCGCAGCCGGAGACGCTGCGGCGCATCCGCCACTTCATCGTCGACAACCCCGGCAGCTGGAAGTCCGCCGCGCATGCCGCCGCCTTCCGCAAGCGCTTCGACCTCGACGACGACGAAATGCTGACGCGCATGCCGCGCGGCTTTCCCGCCGACTTCGAGTTCGCCGACGACCTGCGGCGGCGCAACTTCGCCGCGTTCCGTCCGATCGATGACGCGACCATGACCGGGCCCAGGCTGCGCAAGACGCTCGAGGGCGATATCGCGGGGCTGGGTCCCTTCGTCGATTACCTCTGCGCGGCGCTCGACCTCGAGTTCTGATTCCCCCGCCTTCCAAACTGTGACGCGGCGCGCGCGGGATGCCGCGTCGCCGCAAGACATACCCGTACGTACGGGTATGCTCGCCCGCGATGCGCACGCCCCCCACCCGGCACCCCGGACTGGCGCAGAAGCAGGACCTTCCGCGGTGACGCCGACGGCCGAGCCGCTGCAGTCGAGGGAATGAACATGCGAAATCTGCTTTGCGGCCTGCTCCTGGCCGCCGCGGTACCGTGCGCGTCCGCCGCCGATGTCACCGGCGTGGCCTTCGTCCATGGAACCGGCTCCCAGACCAACGCCTACCAGGACTACTGGCAACCGGCGATGGTCGACTCGGTCCGCCAGGGCCTGGCCAACACCGGCAACTACGTCGTCATCAACTGCGACTTCACCCAGTACATGTGGGACAGCCGCGCCGCCGGCTGCCTGGCGGGCCAGCTGGGCACCTTCATCAGCAGCAAGGGCATCACCCGACTCATCGTCATCACGCATTCCAACGGCGGCAACGTGATGCGCTGGATCCTGTCGAACCCGACCTACGACAGCCGCTACCCCAACATCATCAACAAGATCGTCCGCGTCAACGCGCTGGCGCCCTCCTCCGCCGGCACGCCGCTGGCCGATGCGGTGATCAACGGCAACGTGTTCGAAACCTCG
The DNA here is from genome assembly GCF_059568595.1 of Lysobacter oryzae DSM 21044. Classification (NCBI taxonomy): domain Bacteria; kingdom Pseudomonadati; phylum Pseudomonadota; class Gammaproteobacteria; order Lysobacterales; family Lysobacteraceae; genus Lysobacter; species Lysobacter oryzae. Next base: position 45,230 of record NZ_JCANTQ010000011.1, read on the forward strand.
CTGGGCTGGCTGCTCGGCTACAAGTCCGATGCGGTGCGCCAGCAGCAGGTCAGCTGGATGGCCTACTACAACGCCAACAACCTCTACGGCACCAGCGGCCGTCCTGCCCTGCCGAAGCTCTTCCGCAGCGTGGTCGGCACGGACGTGGATTCGGCGATCTGGGACCCGGACAGCTACTGCGGCGGCTACACGGAGAACGTCGGGCTGGAAACGACGCAGAACTGGCTCGACAGCTGCTCCGATGGATTCCTCAACTGCAGCAGCCAGTCGGCCGCGGGCAGCGTGTGGTTCCAGGACAAGAGCCGCACCGCCGGGGCCGAGCCGCTGAGCCACAACCAGAGCCGCCGCGCGTGCTTCACGCTCGACACCATCCTCCGCAACGATCTCAAGCTCTGAGGCCCAGCCATGCGCATGAACATCAATGCCGCGCTGGTCGCGGCCTGTTTCGCCACGCTTCCGATGGCCGCCCCCGCGGCGCAACCCCTGCTCCCGCCCGGCCGCAACGACCAGGTGCCGGCGCAGCTGGTTTCCTTGCCAGCACCCGCGGGCCAGATCGAACGGGCGCCGGTGTCGTACTCCTGGGCGCTGGATCCGGCCGCGCCACTCGAGCCGCCGCCCCCCCATGTCGCCGAGAGTCGCGAGTACTGGCAGACCGTCGACGACGCCGAGCTGCGCTCCGGCGTGCAGGTGACCACGTCCGCACCCGGCGCCGTGATCCGCATCAGTCCGGCACGCGGCTCCGCAGCGATCGACGCCAGTGCGGTCCGCATGGTCGGCAAAGGCAGGGCTGCGCGCCTGGAACAGGCCGCCGACGCGGCGGCGCTGCAGGCCGCCGGCATGGACGTCGACGCCGGCACCGCCGTGGTCAAGCTGGCGCGCGAGAACGGAGCGGGCGCGTATTCGCTGAGCGTTCCCACTGCGCGCGGCCGCTACGTCGTCCACGTGTTCGAACCCGAGAGCGACCTGGTGCTGACGGCAAGCACCGATCGCCCGCACGTGCTGGGCGGCGAAACCATCACCCTTGCGGTGGACCTGTCGCGCGGCGGCCGCTCCGTACCGGTCCAGGCCGAGGGCCTGCTGGTGGCGCCCGATGGCAGCAGCCGGCACATCGCCGTGGTGCGCGGGCAGGACGGAGCGCTCACCGCCAGGGTGCGGTTGCCCACGCAGGCGAGCGCATCGCCCGGGCTGTGGGAGCTGCAGGTATTCGCCAGCGGCGAGGGCACGTCGCGGGACGCACGCACCGCGTTTGGCGTTGCCGCTCCCACCGCGAGGCTCGGCGAGGACCTCACCGTCGATGCTTCGCGGCTGCGCGTGGACATACCGATGGAGACCGCGTCACCGGGTCGCTACGAGGTACGCGGCACTCTCTATGCGACGGCGGCGGACGGCTCGATGGCGCCGGTGTCCCAGGCCCATTCGGCGGCGTGGTTCGAACGCGGCAAGGGCACGCTGGTGCTCGCGTTCGATCCCGCGCACGTGCCGTTTGGCTATGGCGCGCCGTACGAGGTCAGGCAACTGGAGTTGAACGACCAGAGCCGCCTGGCGCCGCTCGAAAGCCGCGCTCGCGCTGCGCGCTTCTAGGCAAACTGTTCCGGATTGCGAATCCGTGCGGAAGACCAAGCGGGGCCGGAGTGATCCGGCCCCTTTTCGCTGACGGGTATGCTGGAGGCACGTCCCCGCGGAGCAGGTGCATGAAGAAGTGGCTGGCCCTGATCGTCGTCGCGCTGGTGCTGTCGCTCGGCTGGCTGGCAGCGGGCCCCTTCATCGCCATCAATGGCATCCGCGGCGCGGTGCAGCAGCAGGATGCCGCCAAGCTGTCGGAGTACGTCGACTTCGCCGCGGTGCGCACCAGCCTGAAACAGCAGGTCGACGACTACGTGGTGCGCCGCGCCGGCGCGGACGTGCAATCGAACCTGCTCGGCGCGATCGCGTTGCGGCTGGCCAGCGGCGCCACCGACGGAATCGTCGATGCGATGGCGACGCCCGCAGGACTCGCGGCGGTCATGGAAGGCCGCAACTTCTGGCATCGCCTGGGCGGGAGCCGGTCCAATGGCGATGACAGCTACGCCACGGCGCCGCCACGCGATCCGCTCGAAGGCGCGAAATACCGCTACGAATCCCTGTCCCGTTTCACCGCCACGGTGCGCAACGCCGACGGGGAGCCCGTGGTTTTCGTACTCAGCCGGCAAGGCATCGCGTGGAAGGTCACCGAAGTGCGCCTGCCCTTCGCGCCGCAACCGACGGGCGGGCCGTGATCTTTACGCCCGCGTAATCGCCTCTGGCGCATTTTCCGCGAGGCGCCCGTGGCGGGATCCGCCCCAGGCACACGCAGGCACGCCCCGGGCGGGATGCCCCGATGGCGAGAAGCGCTGACGCGCCTCATGCCTCCATCCGACACGCGGCATGCACGGGCCAGGAGGCACGCTGCAGCTGCAGGAATGCTGCCATCGACGCATCATGAAAATCGCTCTCGTCGCTCCCCTCTACGAAGCCGTTCCGCCGAAGCTGTACGGGGGTACCGAACGCATCGTCGCCTACCTGGCCGACTCGCTCGCGGACCTGGGCCATGACACCACGCTGTTCGCCACCGCCGACGCGATTACCCGCGCCACGCTGGTGCCGGTGCGCGACCAGGCCATCCGGCTCGATCCGGCGCCATTGAAATCGGATCTCGCCGCGCACCTGGCGATGCTGCATGAAGTGCGGCGGCGGGCGCACGAATTCGACGTACTGCACTTCCATGTCGACCTGCTGCATTTTCCAATGTTCGAGGACATGGCCGATCGCACCGTCACCACCTTGCACGGCCGCCTCGACCTCAAGGACCTGCCGGAGGCGTACTGGCGCTGGCCGCAGTTCCCGCTGGTATCGATCTCCGACCACCAGCGCCGCCCGCTGCGGTTCGCGCGGTGGCTGGGCACGGTGCCGCATGGATTGCCCACCTCGCTGCTGCCCTATTCCGCCGCGCCCGAGGGAGGCGGTTACCTGGCCTTCCTGGGGCGCATATCGCCGGAAAAGCGCCCGGACCGCGCCATCGCGATCGCCAAGCGCAGCGGCATTCCGCTGAAGATCGCGGCCAAGGTCGATCCCGCCGATCGCGCCTATTTCACCCATGAGATCCGTCCGCTGCTCGACGATCCGCTGGTCGAATACATCGGCGAGATCAACGATGCCGACAAGGCGCGCTTCCTCGGCAATGCGCGCGCATTGCTGTTCCCGATCGACTGGCCCGAACCCTTCGGCCTGGTGATGATCGAGGCCATGGCCTGCGGCACGCCGGTCATCGCGTGGCCCTGCGGCTCGGTTCCGGAGGTGCTCGACGAAGGCATCACCGGACGGGTCGTGCAGGACGAGGAGGAAGCGGCGGCCGCAGTAGCGGAAGTCGCCACGTACGACCGGCGGCGGATCCGCAACGTGTTCGAACGGCGCTTCTCCGCGGAAGCGATGGCCCACCACTACGTCGACCTGTACCACCGGCTGTTGCGCGAACGCGACGCCGGCGAACTGCTGACGGCCTGAGCATGGAGCCCATCGCCAGCAACACGCTGTCCACGACCTATGTCCTCAAGGATGGCGACAGCTTCATCGTCGCCGATGCCGCCGGTGACATCGAAGGCGGCAGCGACGGCTTCTTCCACAACGACACGCGCCTGCTCTCGCGCTTCTGCCTGCGCCTGGGCGAGTCGCAACCCGCGCTGCTGAGCGCCAACGTCAGTCGCGACAACGTCATGTTCGTCGCCCACCTCACCAACCGGCCGCTGCCCCCGCTCGGCGGCAGTCCGGCGGCCCAGGGCGTGATCCACATCCAGCGCGAACGCTTCCTGCGCAACGACCGCCTGTACGAACGCATCCTCTGCGTGAACTACGGACAGGCGCCGGTCCGGCTGCCCCTGCGCCTGACGTTCGCCGCCGATTTCCGCGACATGTTCGAGGTCCGCGGCAGCGTGCGCCCGGCACGCGGCGAATTGCTCGCACCGCAGGCTGAGGCCAGCGCGGTGCAGTTCCGCTACCAGGGCCTCGACCAGACCACCCGGAATTCGGTGCTGTCGTTCTCGCGCGAGCCTTCGCACGTGGACGGCGGCGCGGAATTCCTGCTCGACCTGCGCCCGGGCATGCGCGAGGAGCTGTACCTGGAATGCGGCATCGCGGCGGCGGAGGCGCCCTCACCGCAGCGCTTCCGCGACGGTGCGGTGCAGGCCCGCGCGACGATGCGCAGCCGGCAGCGGCGCAGCGGACAGATCCACAGCGGTGGCCCGCTGTTCGATGCGTGGATGGACAAGTCGCGCGCCGACCTCGCGTTGCTGACCAGCGAGCTGGAAACCGGCCCTTATCCCTACGCCGGCATTCCGTGGTTCTCGACGCCGTTCGGCCGCGACGCGGTGATCACGGCGTTGCAGACGTTGTGGCTGGACCCCAGCATCGCCCGCGGCGTGCTGGCCTTCCTGGCGCATCACCAGGCGCAGGAGGAATCGGCCTTCCTCGACGCGGCCCCCGGCAAGATCATGCACGAGACGCGCAAGGGCGAAATGGCCGCGATGCGCGAGTTGCCGTTCGGGCGCTATTACGGCGGCGTCGACACCACGCCGCTGTTCGTCACCCTGGCCGGCGCCTACGCCGACCGCAGCGGCGACCTCGCCTTCATCGAACGCCTCTGGCCCGCCCTGCACGCCGCGACGGCCTGGATCGAGCGCGTCTGCGACGCGAACGCCGCGGGCTTCCTCGACTACGCACGGGCCTCCTCGACCGGACTGGCGAACCAGGGCTGGAAGGACAGCGAGGACTCGGTCTTCCACGCCGATGGTCGCTTCCCGCCCGGTCCCATCGCATTGGTCGAGGTGCAGGGCTATGCGTTCGCCGCGTTCCGCGCGATGGCGGTGCTGGCCAAGCGTCGCAACGACGTCGACGCCGCGATGCACTGGCAGGAGCGTTCCGAGCGCATCCGCGCAGCAGTCGAGGAACGCTTCTGGATGAGCGATGCCGGCTACTACGGGATCGCCGTGGACGGCGACGGCGAACTGTGCCGCGTGCGTGCCAGCAATCCCGGCCACCTGCTCTTCGCCGGCCTGCCCGACCCGGAACGTGCCGCGCACGTGGCGGCCAACCTGCTGACGCCGGCGTTCCATACCGGCTGGGGCCTGCGCACGCTCGCCTCCGACGAGGTGCGCTACAACCCGATGTCGTACCACAACGGCTCGGTGTGGCCGCACGATACCGCGCTGTGCGCCGCGGGCATCGCGCGCTACGGCGATCGCGCGGCGGCGGTGCGGCTGCTGCGCGGGATGTTCGAGGCGGCCGTGCATTTCGACCTGCGGTTGCCGGAGCTGTTCTGCGGGTTCCCGCGCGCGCAGGGCTCGACGCCGGTGGCCTACCCGGTGGCCTGCCTGCCGCAGGCGTGGGCGGCCGGATCGGCCTTCATGCTGCTGCAGGCGTGCCTGGGGCTGGAAATCGACGGCTGGCGCGGCGAGATCCGGGTGGAGCGGCCGATGCTGCCGCCGGGAATCGATCACGTGACGGTACGCCGCATCGCGGTGGGCGACCACCGCGTCGACGTGGTGTTCCAACGCCAGGGCGACCGCGTCGCCACGCACCTGGAGGGCCGCGACGCGGCGGTGGTGCCACTGCGATTCGTGGGTTGATCCGGCCCGCGGTCGTCGCAGCGCAAGCTTGCAGGCGCTGGCGCGGCGTCGAGCGTCTCGTCAGATCTGCATCGTCATGCGCGCGACCGGAACCGTGATGCCCTCTGGCAGATCGAGTTCGAACCGCTGCGATACAGCGAAGCCACAGGCGAGGTACAAGGGCTCTCCGGCCAAGGTCGAAACCAACTCCAGCGTGCCGAAGCCGGCGCGACGCGCTGCCGCGATGCACGCGTCCATGAGCTGGCGCCCCAGGCCCCGTCGCGCCATGCCCGGATCCACGAAGAACGCGCGGATGCGCGCCGATTCCCCGCGCGGATCCAGCAGCGGATCGGGACCCGACTTCGCCTGGTCGCCGCCGAACAGCGTGCGCCGCATGCTCCAGCCGCCGCAGGCGACGATGCGCTGGCCGTCGTCGACGACGAAATAGGTCTGGTCATCGATCAGCTGCGTGTCGACGCCGAACACGTGGCGCGTGATCGCGTCCGCCTGTGCGGGCGTGTAGAAGCCCTCGCTCAAGCTCCGGCCCGAAACCGCGATGAGCGCCTGCAGCTCGGGGATGTCGGCATGCCGCGCGAGGCGAAGGTCCGGCATCAGGCAGCTCCCCTCGGCATCGCTAGGGATTGGCGACGCCGTGGGGCACATGTCCGGCGGCGACGTGGTCGCGCGCCGAGACGATGTTGTGCTCGGAGTCGTCAAAGAAGATGTCGGCGCCGAACGCCTCCAGGAACGGCCCCTTGGCGCGCCCGCCCAGGAACAGCGCCTCGTCCAGGCGGACGCCCCAGTCGCGCAGGGTGCGGATGACGCGCTCGTGCGCGGGCACCGACCGCGCCGTCACCAGTGCGGTGCGGATCGGCGAGGCGGGTCCGGTCGGGAATGCGGCCTGCAACCGGTGCAGCGCGTCGAGAAAGCCGCGGAACGGACCGCCCGAGAGCGGCTCGCCCGCATGCGCGCGTTCGTGCGCGGCGAACGCCGCCAGTCCACCTGCGCGCGAGACCCGTTCGCCCTCGTCGTCGAAGATCACCGCGTCCCCGTCGAACGCGATGCGCAGTTGATCATGGCGCTGCTGCGGTGCCTTGGCCGGCAGCAACGTGGCCGCGGCCACACCGGCGGCGAGCGCGTTGCGCACGTCCTCGGCGTGGGTCGACAAGAACAGGTCGGCGCCGAACGGGCGGATGTAGGGAAACGGCGCCGCGCCATTGCTGAAGGCCGCGCGCCTGATCGCCAGGCCATGGTGCGCGATCGAGTTGAAGATGCGCAGGCCGGTGTCGGCGGAATTCCGCGAAATCAGGATGACTTCCACCCGCGGCGCCTCGGCCGGAGCGCCCTCGTTCAACGCGAGCAGCTTGCGCACCAGCGGGAAGGCGATGCCGGGTTCGAGGATGTCGTCCTCGTGCGTGCGCTGGAAGTCGGCGTAGGCGTCGATTCCCTCGCGCTCGAACAGCGCGTGGCTGTCCTCCATGTCGAACAGGGTGCGCGAGGAGATCGCTACGATCAGCGGATTGGCGTCACGGTCGGGCATGCCGCCATTGTGCCCCGATGCCGTCTCCCAGGGTGAGCCGTGCCGTCCATGGCGCCAATTCATCAACTCCGGATCGCCCGGCCCGGCCATCCATGGCCGGGCGTTCGCGAGCGCAGCCGATGCCGATAGGGCATCGGCTCAACGCGCTCGCTCACCCGCTGGTGAACTGCTCCGCGAGGATCCGCTCCTCGAGGTTGTGTTCGGGATCGAACAGCAGGGTCACCGTGCGATCGCGGGACTCACGGATGGTGACCTCGACGATGTCGCGCACCTCATGCGAATCGGCGGTGGCGCTGACCGGCCGCTTGAACGGATCGACCACGCGGAAGCGCACCTCCGTATCGGCCTTCAGTACCGCCCCGCGCCAGCGTCGCGGCCGGAATGCCGCGATCGGCGTCAGCGCGATCACGTTGGCGCCCAGCGGCAGGATCGGGCCGTGCGCGGAGAAGTTGTAGGCGGTGCTGCCCGCGGGGGTGGCGACCAGAACGCCGTCGCAGATGAGTTCGTCCAGGCGCGTCTGCCCATTGAGGTCGATGGACAGATGCGCAGCCTGCCGCGTCTGCCGCAGCAGCGACACTTCGTTGTAGGCCAACGATCCCACGGTGGCGCCGGACTCGGTCTGCGCGACCATCTCCAGCGGCCGCAACATCGCGGGCTCGGCGGCGTGGATGCGTTCGATCAGGTCCTCGCTGCGCTGGTGGTTCATCATGAAGCCCACCGTACCCAGCTTCATGCCGTACACGGGCTTGGCCAGCCCGGCATGCCGATGCAGCGTCTGCAGCATGAACCCGTCGCCACCGAGGGCGACCAGGACATCGGCTTCGTCCGGCGCATGGTCGCCGTAGCGCGCGGTCATCTGCGCCAGCGCGCGTTGCGCCTCTTCGGCGGGACTGGCGAGGAAGGCAAGGCGTGGCGTCGCGGTCATCGGCGGCTCCGTTGCGATGTACCGGAGGATAACGCGCAGGCGTGACGAGGCAACCATTCGTCCGCACCAAGCCGCTGCCATCCGTGGCGAGCCAGACTGGGCTTCGCCCTGCCCGGCCATCCACGGCCGGGCGTTCGCGAACCCAGCCGATGCCGAAAGGCGGCATCGGCTAGGCGTGTCGGTTCATCCCCGCGAGGCCAACTGCGAGAGCCGTTGCACGGCCACAGATACCGTCGGGTAGTCCAGCGTCTTCTGCGCGGCCAGCTCATTGAGCATCGACAGGGTGAACCGCAGCGAGGCATCGTCGCGCTGCAACCAGGCCTGCACCTTGGCCTCGGCGTTGGCGCCCGGCATCGACAGTACCTGCTGCACCAGCGCACGCTGCTGCGTGGCCAGCTCTTCGCGCAGGACGCCACGCGCGACCGCATGCCAGCGGCCGTCGACGGCGAGGTTGTCGATCTGCGCGCTCAGCCACGGCAGGTTAAGCGCTTCGCCGAGACGGAAGTGGACCTTGGCGACGTCGACGACCTTGAGCTTGCGCTCGCGGGCGATTTCGATGACGTCGCAGGCCGGTTCCATGTGCGGCAACGCGGCAAGCTGCAGGGCGAGATCGTTGGGAACGCCCTTCGCCTTCCATTCGCGCAACGCCGCCTCGTAGCCGGGACGCTGCAGCGGACCGAGGATGTTCTCGCCGGCGCGGATGTCCTTGTAGCCGTCGAAGTAGCGGTTCACCGCGGTGGCGATGTCGGGGATCGCACCGGGGCGCGACAGCAGCCAGCGGGTGAACGAGCGCTGCAGGTTCCAGATCACCTGCAGGGCATCGATCTGCACCGACTCGTGCACCTTGCCGTCGAGGGCGTCGATCTGTGCCCACAGTGCGCGTGCATCGAGCGTCTCGCGGGTGATGGTGAAGGCCTTGGCCACTTCGCCCGGCGTGCGGCCGCTGTCCTCGGTCATGCGCAGGGTGAAGGTGGCGCCCATGCGGTTGACCATCGAGTTGGTCACCGCGGTGGCGATGATCTCGCGCTTCAGGCGGTGGCCTTCCATCGCCTTGGCGTACTTCTCCTGCAGCGGCTTGGGGAAGTAACGGACCAGTTCCTTCGACAGGTACGGGTCTTCCGGCACGTCGGACTCGGCCAGCTGCTGGAACAGCACGATCTTCGAGTACGACAGCAGGATCGCCAGTTCCGGACGGGTCAGGCCGAGGCCGCGCGACTTGCGATCGACCAGTTCGGCGTCGGTCGGCAGGTATTCGATCTGGCGATCGAGCAGGCCTTGGGATTCCAGCGTGGTGATGAAGTGGCGCTTGGAGCCCATGCGCGACACGCTCATCCGCTCCATCAGGCTGATCGCCTGGTTCTGGCGGTAGTTGTCGGCGAGCACGAGCTGGGCGACCTCATCGGTCATCGAGGCCAGCAGCTTGTTGCGGGCGTCGAAGGTCAGCTTCTTCTTCTGCACCTCGCCGTTGAGCAGGATCTTGATGTTGACCTCGTGGTCCGAGGTGTCCACGCCGGCGGAGTTGTCGATGAAGTCGGTGTTGAGCAGCACGCCGTGCATGGCGGCCTCGACGCGGCCCAACTGGGTCAGGCCGAGATTGCCGCCCTCGCCCACCACCTTGCAGCGCAGTTCGCGACCGTCGACGCGCAGGGCGTTGTTGGCGCGGTCGCCGACCTGCTGGTGGGTCTCGCTGGTGGCCTTGACGTAGGTACCGATGCCGCCGTTCCACAGCAGGTCGACTGGCGCCTTGAGGATCGCGTTCATCAGCTCGTTCGGGCTGAGCGCGGTCACGCCGGCCTCGAGGCCCAGGGCCACGCGCACCTCGGCCGAGACCGGGATCGACTTGGCCGAGCGCGGGTACACGCCGCCGCCCTTGCTGATCAGCTTCTTGTCGTAGTCCTCCCACGACGAGCGCGGCAGCTTGAACATGCGGTCGCGTTCCTTGAACGAGACCGCGGCGTCCGGGTTCGGGTCGAGGAAGATGTGGCGATGGTCGAACGCCGCCAGCAGGCGGATGTGCTTCGACAGCAGCATGCCATTGCCGAACACGTCGCCCGACATGTCGCCGACGCCGACGCAGGTGAAGTCCTCCTTCTGGCAGTCGCGGCCCATGGCGCGGAAGTGGCGCTTGACCGACTCCCAGCCACCGCGCGCGGTGATGCCCATGCCCTTGTGGTCGTAACCGACCGAGCCGCCCGAGGCGAACGCGTCGTCGAGCCAGAACTTGTGCGCGGCGGCGATGCCGTTGGCGATGTCGGAGAACGTCGCCGTGCCCTTGTCGGCCGCAACGACCAGGTACGGATCGTCGCCGTCATGGCGCACGACATTGGCCGGATGGACGATCTTGCCGTCGGGCGCGATGTTGTCGGTGATGTCGAGCAGACCGTTGATGAAGCGCTTGTAGCAGGCCACGCCCTCGTTGAACCACGCGTCGCGGTCGACGCCCGGGTTCGGCAGCTGCTTGCAGTAGAAGCCGCCCTTCGAGCCGACCGGCACGATGACGGTGTTCTTCACCATCTGCGCCTTCACCAGACCCAGCACTTCGGTGCGGAAGTCCTCGCGGCGGTCCGACCAGCGCAGGCCACCACGCGCGACCGGGCCGAAGCGCAGGTGCACGCCTTCCACGCGCGGCCCGTACACGAAGATCTCGCGGTACGGGCGCGGCTTGGGCAGGTCCGGCACCTTGCTGGAATCGAACTTGAAGCTGACGTAGTCGGCCGGACCGCCGTCCTTGCGCAGGCCGTCGGCGTACTGGATGTAGTAGCTGGTACGCAGCGTCGCGTCGATGACGCCGAGGAAGCTGCGGAAGATGCGGTCCTCGTCGAGGCTGGCGACGCGGTCGAGCAGCGCCTTGAACGCGGCGCGGGTGATGTCGACCTGCGCATCGCGCTTGCCGGTGCGCGCTTCGACCACCGGGGAAACCGCGGCCATCAGCGCGGCATCGTCGCCGGCGAGCGCGGCCAGCTGGGCCTGGAAACGCTCCATGCCTGCCTTGATCTCGGCCTTGCTCTCGCTGCCGGTGCACGGATCGAACTTGGCTTCGAAGACTTCCACCAGCAGGCGCGCCAGGATCGGGTAGCGCGCGAACGTCGCTTCGACATAGCTCTGCGAGAACGGCACGCCAACCTGCAGCAGGTACTTGCAGTAGCCGCGCAGCATCGCGACCTGGCGCCACGACAGGCTGGCGCCGAGAATCAGGCGGTTGAAGCCGTCGTTCTCGGCATTGCCGCGCCAGATGTGCGCGAAGGCGTCCTCGAAGTTCGCGTCGAGGTTGGCCAGGTCGAGCTCGGTACCGGTGGTCTCGACCTCGAAGTCCTGGACGTAGAGCACCTGGCCGTCGACGGTCATCCGGTAGGGATGCTCGGAAATCACGCGCAGGCCCATGTTCTCCATCATCGGCAGCGCATCCGACAGCGGGATGTCGTCGTTCTGGCGGTAGAACTTGAAGCGCAGGCCGCCGGTGCCCTTATGGGTGCGGTGCAGGCTCAGGCGCAGGTCGTCCGGGCCGGTCAGCGCGGCGAGGTTGGCGATGTCCTGCGCGGCGACTTCGGCGCCGACCTCCTCGATGTAACCCGCCGGCAGGGCGCGGCCGTATAGGTTCGACAGGACGAGGCCTTCGTGCTCGCCGTGGCGCGCCACCAGCTGTTCGCGCAGGTCGTCCTGGCGGTTGCGGATGATCTGGGCCAACGCCGTTTCGATGGCGGCGTTGTCGACCTCGACCACGTCGCCCGACTTGGGGCGGATGACCAGGTGCAGTTGCGCCAGCGGCGATTCGCTCAGCTGGACATTGGTGTCGACGAACTCGCCGTGCAGCATGTCCTTGAGCATCGCCTCGATGCGCAGGCGCACGTCGGTGTTGAACCGGTCGCGCGGGATGTAGACCAGGCCGGAGAAGAAGCGGCCGTAGCGGTCGCGGCGCAGGAACAGCTTGCTGCGCACGCGCTCCTGCAGGCCGAGGATCCCGGTCGTGGTGCGCAGCAGCTCGGGACCGGTGGCCTGGAACAGCTCGTCGCGCGGCAGGGTTTCCAGGATGTGGCGCAGCGCCTTGCCGCTGTGGCTGTTGGGCGCGAGGCCCGACTGCTGCATCACGAAGTCATGGCGCTGGCGCACCAGCGGGATGTCCCACGGGCGGCGGTTGTAGGCACTGGAGGTGTACAGGCCGACGAAGCGCTTCTCGCCCACGGCCTTGCCCTTGGCGTCGAAATCCAGCACGCCGATGTAATCCATGTAACCCGGGCGGTGCACCGTCGAGCGGGCATTGGTCTTGGTCAGGATCAGCGCCTCCGCGCCGACCTTGCGGTTGACGCTGTGCGCCGGCAGCGACTTCACCGAACGCGGACGGCCCGCGTCGTGGCCGCGCATCAGCCCCAGGCCGGTGCCGTCCACTGCGCGCAGGACTTCGTCGTCCCCCTGCTTCACCACTTCGTACTCGCGGTAGCCGAGGAAGGTGAAGTGGTTGTCCGCGGCCCAGCGCAGGAACTCCTGCGACTCGTGGCGGGCATCCTCGTCCGCCGGGAACTTGCGCGTGCCCATGTCGTCCGCGACCTGCTGCATGCGCTCGCGCATCTGCGCCCAGTCACGCACGATCGCGCGCACGTCGGCCAGCGCGGACTCGATCGCCTTCTTGATCCGGGGCATCGCGTCCGTGGCCTGGCGATCGATCTCCAGGTGCATGAGCGACTCGGGCGTGCCATCGCCCACGGCCACGAGCTTGCCGCCCTTGTCGCGCAGGAAGGTCACGACCGGATGGCCCAGCACGTGCACGCCGATGCCCTGCTCGGCCAGCGCCATGGTCACGGTGTCGACCAGGAACGGCATGTCGTCGTTGGCGATCTGCAGCACCGTGTGCGCCGATTCCCAGCCGTGGCTCTTGATCGTCGAATTGAACAAGCGCACCAGCGCCGTACCCGGCTTGCGCGCGCGGGCGAAGTCGAGGAAGTCCACCGCCAGCGCGGCCCAGCCGTCGGCGCTGTGCTGGGGCAATTCGTCCTCGCTCATGCGGCGGTAGAACGCGTTGATGAAGGCCTCGCCCTCGGCATGGCGCGCCTTGGGCAGGCGCTTGCGCATGGCGGCAAGGATGGGCTCGAGCGAAACGGCCTGGCTCTCGTTGGCGGGCGCCTGCTTGGCGGCGACAGGGTTGGCGGTCGCCTTGCTGGCGGCCTTGCGCGGAGCTTTGGGTGCGGTGCTCATGGGAACGTGGGAATCCGTCCTGAAGATGGGTTAGTGCAAATACGTAAGTGGCGGGGCAAAGCAATCAGGCCCGCGGTGTCGCCGCGGGCCCTGGGGGAAACTGCTTCAGCGCAATCCGGTCTCGTTGCGCGCGATGACCAGGCGCTGGATCTCGCTGGTGCCTTCGTAGATTTCGGTGATCTTGGCGTCGCGGAAATAGCGTTCCAGCGGCATTTCCTTGGAATAGCCCATGCCGCCGTGGATCTGCACGGCCTGGTGGGTGATCCACATCGCGGCTTCCGAGGCCGTCAGCTTGGCGATCGCGGCTTCGTTGCTGAAGCGGGCGCCGCCCTTTTCGAACTCGCCCTTCTGCCAGGCCGCGCGCAGCGTCAGCAGCGTGGCCGCGTCCAGCTTGCACCTCATGTCGGCAATCTTGGCCTGGGTCATCTGGAAGGTGCCGATCGGCGCGCCGAAGGCCTTGCGCTCCTTCACGTATTCGATGGTCTTCTCGTAGGCGGCGCGGGCGATGCCGATGGCCTGCGAGGCGATGCCGATGCGGCCTGCATCGAGCACTCCCATGGCGATCTTGAAGCCCTCGCCTTCCTGGCCCAGCACCTCGTCGGGCTGGACGACATAGTCGGCAAACTCGATCTCGCAGGTCGCCGAGGCGCGGATGCCGAGCTTGGGCTCGGTCTTGCCGCGATGGAAGCCCGGCTTGGCGGTGTCGATCATGAATGCGGTGATGCCGCGTGCGCCCTTGTCCGGATCGGTCATCGCGAACAGGACGATGTACCTGGCGACCGGGCCGGAGGTGATCCAGCTCTTCTTGCCGTTCACGATGTAGCTGCCGTCCGCCTGCTTGACCGCCTTGCAGCGCATCGCGGTGGCGTCGGAACCCGATTGCGGCTCGGTCAGCGCGAACGCGCCGATCTCGCGGCCCTCGGCGATGGCGCGGACGTACAGCTGCTTCTGCGCCTCGGTGCCGAACTTGAGGATGCCGTTGCAGAACAGCGAGTTGTTCACCGACACGATGGTCGAGTGCGCGGCGTCGCCGGCGGCGATCTCGATCATGGCCAGCACGTAGCTGATCGGATCCATGCCCGCACCGCCGTACTCGGCCGGCACTTCGATGCCCATCAGGCCGTTTTCACCGAGGGTGCGGATGTTCTCCAGCGGGAACTCGCCGGTCTGGTCGTGGTGCTCGGCGCTCGGCGCGATCTTCTCCTGCGCGATGCGGCGCGCCACGTCCTGGATCATCAACTGCTCTTCGGTGAAGCGGAAATCCACGTCGGTACCCTTTTGTCACTCGGCGAAGACGCGAATTGTAGCCTTCGGCGCGAAATAACCCCACCTTTGCGGCCAGCATTGCTTGACCCGCCGTGGCTGCCGGCCCACACTTATCGCTATATCGCGATAGGTTGATAAAGGGCCAAAGCAGGCATATGGATCTCGAAGGCTGGTCTTCACGTCTGAAAGTTTTCGCCGACGCCACCCGCGTGCGGCTGTTGGCCCTGCTCGAGCGCGAGGAACTCACCGTCGCTGAGCTGTCCGCGATCACGCGCCTCGCGCAGCCGCGCGTGTCCACGCACCTGTCCAAGCTGAAGGAGGCGGGCCTCGTGAAGGACCGCCGTTCGGGCGTGTCCGCCTACTACCGCTTCGACGAAGCCGCCCTCGACGCCGCGCAATTGGCCCTTTGGCAGACCCTGCGCGAGGGCAGCGACGATCCGCTCCTGCGCCAGGACCGCGACCGCGTCGCCAGCGTGCTCGCGGCGCGCGCCAGCGAACAGAACTGGGCCGATGCGGTGGCCGGGGACATGGAGCGCCACTACTCACCGGGGCGCACCTGGGAAGCATTGGCCCGTTCCGCCGTTCCCCTGCTGCAGCCGGGCGACGTGCTCGACATCGCGTCCGGCGACGGCGTGCTCGCCGAACTGCTGGCGCCGCATGCCAACCGCTACGTCTGCCTCGACTCCAGCACCAAGGTGGTGCTGGCCGCGTCCGAACGCCTGCGCAAGCTCGAGAACGTCGAAGTCCGCGAGGGCGACATGCACAACCTGCCCTTCGCCGCCGCGCAATTCGACCTGGTCGTGCTGATGCACGCGCTCACCTACTCGGAACACCCGGGCCAGGCCGTCAGCGAGGCCGCGCGCGTCCTGCGGCCGGGCGGCCGCCTGCTGCTGACCAGTCTCGCCAAGCACGAGCACCGCCAGGTCGTGGAGGCCTACGGCCACGTCAACCTCGGCTTCGCGGAGAAGGAGCTGCAGAAGTTCGTGGCCAAGGCCGGGCTCGACATCATCAGCAGCGAAGCCGTGACCCGCGAACGACGCCCCCCGCATTTCGAGGTCATTGCGCTGATGGCCCGCAAGCCCACCGACAACACCGCTGCACGCAAGGCCACGAAGAAGAACTGACATGCAAATTCTCCCCTGGCTCCATCCCGAGCGCGTCGAAACGCTGCAACGCCTGCTCGGGCAGCGCATCCTGGTGATCGACGGCGCGATGGGCACGATGATCCAGCAATACCAGTTGCAGGAAGCCGACTACCGCGGCACCCGTTTCGCGCAGGGCTACGACGGCCTGCACGCGGCGGATGGACACGCCCACGGCGAGGGCTGCGGCTGCGCCCGCGACCAGCGCGGCAACAACGACCTGCTGAGCCTGACGCGCCCCGAAATCATCCGCGAGATCCACACGCAGTACCTCGAAGCGGGCGCCGACCTGATCGAGACCAACACGTTCAACTCGACCACGATCTCGCTCGAGGACTACGGGTTGCAGCACCTGGCCCGCGAGCTCAACGAAACCGGCGCGCGCCTGGCCCGCGAGGCCTGCGATGCGATCGAAGCGAAGGATCCTTCCCGGCCGCGTTTCGTGATCGGCGTCCTCGGCCCGACCAGCCGCACCGCCTCGCTGAGCCCGGACGTGAACCGCCCGGGCTTCCGCGCCATCAGCTTCGATGAGCTGCGCGTGGCCTACCGCCAGGCCACCGACGGGCTGATCGACGGCGGCGCCGACGTGATCATGGTCGAGACCATCTTCGACACGCTCAACGCCAAGGCGGCGCTGTTCGCGGTCGAGGAAGCCTTCGATGCGCGCGGCGCACGCCTCCCGGTGATGATCTCCGGCACGATCACCGACGCCTCCGGTCGCACGCTCTCCGGGCAGACCGCGGAGGCCTTCTGGTATTCGCTACGCCATGCGCAGCCGCTCTCGATCGGCCTGAACTGCGCGCTGGGCGCCAAGGACCTGCGCGCGCACGTGGACGTTCTGGCCCAGGTGGCCGATGCGTACGTCAGCACGCATCCGAACGCGGGCCTGCCCAACGCGTTCGGCGGGTACGACGAGACCCCCGAAGACATGGCAGCGGTCCTGCGCGAATTCGCCCAGGCCGGCCTGCTCAACCTCGTCGGCGGTTGCTGCGGCACGACGCCGGCGCATATCGCCGCGATCGCCGAAGCCGTGTCCGATGTCGCGCCACGGCAGGTCCCGCAACTCGTGGACGCCGCCTGATGTCGCAAGCACTACCCCGCCAGACCCGGCTCAGCGGTCTCGAGCCACTGCAGATCACGCCGCAGAGCAATTTTGTCAACGTCGGAGAACGAACCAACGTCACCGGCTCGGCGCAGTTCAAGAAGCTCATCCTCGAGGGCCGCTATGACGAGGCCGTCGTCGTCGCCCGCCAGCAGGTCGAGAACGGCGCTCAGGTCATCGACGTCAACATGGACGAAGGCCTGCTCGATTCCGAGCAGGCGATGGTCACCTACCTCAACCTGATCGCCGCCGAGCCCGACATCGCCCGGATCCCGGTGATGGTCGACAGCTCCAAGTGGAGCGTGATCGAGGCCGGGCTCAAGTGCCTGCAAGGCAAGGGCATCGTCAACTCGATCTCGATGAAGGAAGGCGAGGCCGAATTCCTGCGCCAGGCCCGGCTCGTGCGCCGCTACGGCGCGGCGGTCGTGGTCATGGCCTTCGACGAGGCCGGCCAGGCCGACACCATCGAGCGCAAGGTCGAGATCTGTTCGCGTGCCTACCGGCTGCTGACCGAACAGATCGGCTTCCCGCCGGAAGACATCATCTTCGACCCCAACGTGTTCGCGATCGCCACCGGCATCGAAGAACACAACGATTACGCGGTTGCCTTCATCGAGGCCTGCCGCGAGCTCAAGCGCCGCCATCCCTTCAGCCACATCTCGGGCGGCGTCTCGAACGTTTCGTTCTCCTTCCGCGGCAACGAGCCGGTACGCCAGGCCATCCACGTGGTCTTCCTGTACCACGCGATCAGGGCGGGCATGGACATGGGCATCGTCAATGCCGGCGCACTGCCCCTGTACGACGACCTGGATCCGCAGCTGCGCGAGCGCGTCGAGGACGTGGTGCTGAACCGTCGCGCCGACGCAACCGAACGCCTGCTGGAGATAGCCGACCGCTTCAAGGGAAAGAAGGGCGAAAGGAAGGCCGAAGACCTCGCCTGGCGCGAGAAACCGGTGCGCGACCGCCTGTCGCACTCGCTGGTGCACGGAATCGACCAGTACATCGAGGCCGATACGGAAGAGGCACGCGCACAGTCCACGCGCCCGCTCGACGTGATCGAGGGTCCGCTGATGGACGGCATGAACGTGGTTGGCGACCTGTTCGGCGCCGGCAAGATGTTCCTGCCGCAGGTGGTGAAGTCCGCGCGCGTGATGAAGAAGGCGGTGGCCTACCTGCTGCCCTACATCGAAGCCGAGAAGCTGCGCACCGGCGACGTCGGCAAGTCCAACGGCAAGATCGTGATGGCCACGGTCAAGGGCGACGTGCACGACATCGGCAAGAACATCGTCGGCGTGGTGCTGGCCTGCAACAACTTCGAGGTGATCGACCTCGGGGTGATGGTACCGGCGCAGACCATCCTCGACCGCGCCAAGGCCGAGAACGCCGACCTGATCGGCCTGTCCGGCCTGATCACGCCATCGCTGGAGGAAATGAGCCACGTCGCGCGCGAGATGCAGCGCCAGGGCTTCCAGATGCCGTTGCTGATCGGCGGCGCGACCACTTCGCGCGCGCACACCGCGCTGAAGATCGACCCGCACTACAAGGCGCCGACGGTGTGGGTGAAGGATGCCTCGCGCGCCGTGGGCGTGGCGCAGTCGTTGATCAGCGCCGACCTGCGCACTCCGTTCGTCGCGGCCAACGACGCCGACTACGCGGAAATCCGCGAGCGCCACAGGAATCGCGGCGACGGCAAGCGCCTGGTGTCGCTGGAGAAGGCGCGCGGACAGAAGTTCGATGGCGGCTGGAGCGATTACGCACCGCCGGCGCCGAAGCAGCCGGGCCTTCACGTGTTCGACGACTATCCGTTGGCGGAACTGGTCGAATACATCGACTGGACGCCATTCTTCAATACCTGGGAACTGGCCGGGAAATTCCCCGCCATCCTCACCGACGCGGTCGTCGGCGCGCAGGCCAGCGAGCTGTACCGCGATGCACAGGCGATGCTCAAGCGGATCGTCGCGGAGAAATGGCTGAGGGCACGGGCGGTCTTTGCGCTGTGGCCGGCGAACTCGGTCGGCGACGACGTCACCGTTGAAGCCGGTGCCGGCGCCGAAACCTTCTGCTTCCTGCGCCAGCAGGCCGACAAGCCGGTCGACCGTCCGGACTTCTGCCTTGCGGACTTCATCGCCCCGAAGGCTTCCGGACGCCAGGACTGGATCGGCGGCTTCGCCGTCACCGCCGGCATCGGCATCGAGGAACACGTCGCCCGCTTCGAAGCGGACCATGACGACTACAACGCGATCCTGCTCAAGTCCCTGGCGGATCGGCTCGCCGAAGCTTTCGCCGAACGCCTGCACCAGCGCGTGCGCCGCGAGTTCTGGGGTTACGCGACGCACGAAGCGCTCGACAACGATGCCCTGATCGACGAAGCGTACCGCGGCATCCGCCCGGCGCCCGGCTATCCGGCCTGTCCCGAGCACAGCGAGAAGGCAACGCTGTTCCGCCTGCTTGATGCCGAACGCCACGCCGGCGTGCAGCTGACCGAGAGCTTCGCCATGTACCCGGCCGCCGCCGTGTCCGGCTATTACTTCAGCCATCCGCAAAGCCAGTACTTCGTGGTCGGTCGGGTGTCGAAGGAACAAGTGGAAGACTATGCCAAGCGCAAGGGCGTCAGCCTGGCGCAAGCCGAGCGCTGGCTGGCTTCCAATCTGGATTACGACCCGGAGTAGCGGGGGAACGAACCCCGCGCGCCGCGGCGCGGCAAGCGTTGCCGCATGCATGTGCTGGGGCGGCGCGGTCGAGGATTATGCCAAGCGCAAGGCGCAACGCTGGCGCAGACCGCACGCTGGCTCGCATCTAACCTGGATTACGATCCGGAGTAGTACCGCCTTCCCGCGCGCAGCTCGAAACAACCCGCATGACCGGACTATCCAACGCCGCCTTCATCGAGCAGCACGCCGCGCCAGGCCGCATCGGCCTGTGCGGCGGACGCGACCTGGTCAACAAGCTGATCCGCAAGGCGCAGGCTCCGCTCACTCCGGATGGGCATCGCAGCCTGTGGTCGCATGCGTTCGTCTTCAGCGAACGCCGCAGCGACGGCCACTGGTGGGTGATCGAATCCGACCTCGACGTGCGCTATCGCCAGGTACGCCTGGGCGTGCAGGAGAACCGCGCGTCGCGCTACCACGATGCCGAGGCGTTCCCGAACCTTGCCATCCTCGACTTCCACCTCGACGAGCACCAGGCGCGCAAGGTGCAGGTCGCGGCGCTCGACCTGCTGTCAGGGTTGTCGAGCTATTCGCTGCGGGAACTGGCGGGCACGCTGCTGGCGATGCACAGCACGCGCCTGCGTGGTCGCGGCAACCTGCTGGCCCAGGAAGGTGCGCTGTATTGCTCGGCAATGGTCCAGCACTGCTATGCCGCCGCAGGCATCGAATTCCTGCCCGGCGTGCATGGAAAGAACGTGGCCCCGCATGATATCGATGCGTCGCCCCTGCCCCACGCTTCGCATCGGCTGATCCGCGACCTGGGCGTTTCCAGGCTGCGGCGGCGATCAAGGCGCTGGCGCCCTGACCCCGCATGCCTACCAGACGAGGTCGTCGGGCACCTGGTACATCGGGTCGGCGTACGGATCGTCGCCCGCGGGTGCATCCGGGTCCACCTTGAGTGCGACAGCCGGCGGAAAGATTTTCTCCGCCTGCGCGACCAGGTCGGCCGGCACGAGCAGATAGCGCCCGTCGAGCTGCAACACCCCCAACCCGCCGGCATTGAGCGCCTTGAGCTGGTCGGCGGTGACATAGATGCGCTTGATCTTGCCGCCGTACGGGAAGTGGCGGGCGATGTCCGCGTCGGCGACGTTGAGCGCCTTGTCCTTCACCAGTTCGGTCAGCTTCGCGCGCGCTTCGCGGCGCTTGCGCGCTTCTTCCTGCTTGGCGGCCTCGGCCGCGATGCGTTCGTCCTTCTCGCGCTGCGCACGCAGGGCGTACGCCTTGGCCAGATCCATTTCTTCGCGCCCGCGCGACGCCGGTTTCGGTCCGGGCCGCTGCCCTGGCCGCTGTTGCGGATTGCGGGATGCCGCCCCGCCACGGCGCGCATCCGGCTTGCCCTGCGGCGGCCTGCCCTGCCCGGGTGCCGGCTTGTCTCGCTGGGGACGTTCGGGCTTGGCTGCCGGCTTGAAGCCGAGGCCAAGCAGCTGATCGCGGAGGCTGTCGCTCATTGCGGAATACGGCTGCGTGCGGGGTTCAGTAATGCGGAGGCGGCGGTTCCTGCGAAGCATCGCCGGTAACCGGGGCCGAAGAAAGCGTACTGCGTATCGTCTTGAGCTCTTCGAGCGCGCGATGAAGCAGGAGCGCGGTCCGCGCCTCGTCGTCGCGCGCCGCGGCGAGCGCGTCGCTGAGCTCGAGCAGGGCCTGTTCCTGGAAGGCGATACGCGTTTCCAGATCGGCCAGGCGGTGCTGGAGTTCCTCGGGAGTCATCGCGGCGATCGGCTCACTGGCCCTTGATGGAACGGCCGCGGCCGATGCCGTAATAGGCCAGCCCTGCCTGCTCGACTTCATGCGGCTCGTAAAGATTGCGTCCGTCGAAGACCACCTTGTCGGTCAGCGCCGCTTCGAGGCGACCGAAGTCGGGACTGCGGAACTGCTTCCACTCGGTGACGACCGCCAGGGCATCGGCCCCTTCCAGCGCCTGGCGCGCGGAATCGCACAGGAGCAGGTCGTCGCGCTGGCCGAAGATGCGTTCGGCCTCGTGGCGCGCTTCGGGGTCGTAGGCGCGGACCTTCGCTCCCGCTTCCCACAGGCGTGCCAGCAGCGTGCGGCTGGACGCCTCGCGCATGTCATCGGTGTTGGGCTTGAACGCCAGGCCCCACACGGCGACCGTCTTGCCGGCCAGGTTGCCGCCGTAATGCTCGCTCATCAGTTCGAACAGGCGGTGCTTCTGGCGTGCGTTGACCGCTTCCACCGCGCCCAGGATCTGCGCCTCGTAACCGTACTGCCTCGCGGTGCGCTCGAGCGCCTGCACGTCCTTGGGAAAGCAGGACCCGCCGTAGCCGGCCCCCGGGTAGATGAAGCTGTAGCCGATGCGCGGGTCAGAGCCGATGCCGTGGCGCACGTGCTCGATGTCCGCGCCGACGCGTTCGGCGATGTTCGCCATCTCGTTCATGAAACTGATCTTCGTCGCCAGCATGGCGTTCGCGGCGTACTTGGTCAGTTCGGCCGAACGCACGTCCATGGCGACGATGCGCTCGTGGTTGCGGTTGAACGGCGCGTACAGGCGCTTGAGCTGCTCGATCGACGCCGGGTTGCTGGCGCCGATCACGATGCGGTCCGGGCGCATGCAGTCCTTGACCGCATCGCCTTCCTTGAGGAATTCGGGGTTGGAGGCGACGTCGAATTCGATCTGCGCGCCGCGCTCGGCGAGTTCCGCGGCGATCACCGCGCGGACCTTGTCGGCGGTGCCGACCGGCACCGTGGACTTGTCGACGATCACGGCCGGTCGCGACAGGTTCTGGCCGATGGTCCGCGCCACGGCGAGTACGTACTTGAGGTCGGCGCTGCCGTCCTCGTCCGGGGGCGTGCCCACGGCGATGAAGATCGTATTGCCGTGCTGGATCGCGGTCGCAGCGTCGGTGGTGAAATTCAGGCGGCCGGCGGCGTGGTTGGCCTTGACCATCGGTTCCAGGCCGGGCTCGTAGATCGGAATGACGCCGTTGTTGAGGCCGTCCACCTTGGCCGCATCGATGTCGACGCAGACCACGTCGTGGCCGACTTCGGCCAGGCAGGTTCCGGTGACGAGGCCGACATAGCCGGTGCCGAAGATGGTGACGCGCATGGAGTTGTTTCCTTACCTTGCCGGACGGCGTTCGCGGCGGACGCCGCATCGCGGGCTGCAATCGCAGCCCGCGACCTTACGCAGCAATGGTTTCACTACGGGTGAAGCCGCTGCCTTTGATGACCCGCTTACTTGGCGTCGGGCTTGACGATTTCAAGCAGCTCGACTTCGAACACCAGCGTGGCGTTCGGGCCGATCGGGCCGCCCTGGGTGCCCGCTTCGCCGTATCCGATCGAAGCCGGGATCCACAGCTTGTACTTGCTGCCCACCGGCATCAGCGCCAGACCTTCGCGCCAGCCCGGGATCACCGCGGCGAGCGGGAAGGTCGCCGGCGTGCCGCGATCGTAGGAGCTGTCGAAGGTCTTGCCGTCGAGCAGGGTGCCCTTGTAGTGCACCTTCACCACTTCGCTGTCCTTCGGCTTCGGGCCGGTGCCTTCGGTCATGACCTGGTACTGCAGGCCCGACGGGGTCGTCTTGACGCCTGGCTTCTTGGCATTCTCGGCGAGGAACTTCGCGCCTTCTTCCTTGTTCTTCTTCGCCTCGGCCATCATCTTGGCGATCTGCTTGGCCTGCATTTCCTGGCCGAAGGCTTCCGCGATCTGCTGGGCCTGCTTGTCGTCCATCAGCATCTTCTCGCCGGCGACGGAGGACTTGATCGCCTTGGCGATGACGTCGACGTCGACTTCATCCTTCACCTGCTCGAGCGACTTGCCCATCTGCATGCCGATCATGTAGCTGACCTTGTCCTTCTTGGTCGGCAGGCCGGCGATCTGCGGGCCGGAATCCTTCGAGGATTCCTCCGTCTTCGCATCGGTCTTGGCCTTGTCTGCGGACGGATTGCAGGCGGCGATGGTCAGGGCAAGTGCGGCGGCGGTGAAAGCCACGGAAACATGGCGCGGGAAACGGGTCATCAGGAACTCCTGGTAGATCGAAGGGCGAGGCCGGGCACGGTGCATGCGCCCGGCTGAACATCACGTCAGCGCGTGACTACTCGTTGTGTGGGGGTTACTGGGGCAGGATCGCCAGCAATTCGACATCGAAAACCAGCGTGGAGTTCGGGCCGATGCTGCCGTCCGGCGTTCCCTTGTTGCCATAGGCGAGATCGCCGGGAATCCAGAAGCGGTACTTGGCGCCCACGGGCATCAGCGTCAGGCCCTCGGTCCAGCCCGCGATCACCTGGTTCAATCCGAACTCGACCGGCTGCCCGCCGCGGTCGTAGGAACTGTCGAACACGGTTCCGTTGAGCAGCGTGCCGTGGTAGTTGACGCGGACACGGTCAGTGGCGCGCGGACGCTGGCCAGCACCCTGGCGCAGCACCATGTACTGCAGGCCGGACGCGGTGGTGAAGACGCCCTTGGTTGACTTGTTCTTGGCCAGGAACGCATCGCCTTCGGCCTTGTTCTTGTCGGCGGCGGCGGCGGCCTTGGCCTGCAGCTTGCCCTGGACCTTCTGCGAGAACGCCTGGCGGACCGCATTGAGCTCTTCGTCGCTGAGCAGCGAGTCGCCCTTGGCGATGGTCGTGCGCACGGACTGCAGGAACACCGGCATGTCGATCTCGTCCTGGATCTGCGCCAGGGAGCGGCCCACGTCGCTGCCCACGAGCAGGCCTACCTTGTCCTTCGCCACTCCCGGCGCGGCGCCGCCGGCGGCGGGCTGGCCATTGCGCGCGGCGATGCGCGCCATCAGCGCCTGGCCGGTGGCCTTGGCCTCCTCCGGCGACAGCAACGGCTTTCCGCCGGCGAACGCATTGCGGATGGCCTTCTCGAACGCAGCCATGTCGAGATCCGGGCCCACCGGCGCGATCGAATGACCGATGTCGGAACCGACCATGTAGCTGGCTTTTTCGCGATCGGTCGTCAGCACTCTTTTTTCCTGGGCTAGTGCAGCAGTGCCGGACAGCACGGCCGCAGTGGTCAACAGCGCGACGATGCCGCGCAGAAAGGGCTTCATGAAGGCTCCTGGTGGAACGCACCGCGATCGCGGCGCGAAGCGGCTATTGTCGCGGGCCCTTGCAGCATGGGCAATGCGGGGGTTGGGCCGCCGTCAGAACGCGTCAGCGTCAACAAGAGCCGATCCGAGGTCCGATTGCATCTGCAGGGCGGACGCAGGCAAGGGCCCTTACGAGAGCGACCGCTTCGTCCCGGGCGCCCTCGGAAGCCGCTTCCTCTCTTTTTTGCGCATTCCCGGCCATGCCCAAGCGCCCGATTCCCCCTCGCGCGCACCGCCCGTCCGTTTATCGGCGTGCGCTGAAATAGATACCCCATTGAAACGAAAGCGTTTCCTCCGTGGCGGCCTGCGATTGCGCCGGTATGCCGTTAGTTGGGGGCCTGGGTTGTTGACGGCCTGTGTTTAGGTGTTATAGTTGCATACAACACCGGTCTACCAACGAGC
This sequence comes from Lysobacter oryzae DSM 21044, assembly GCF_059568595.1. Lineage (NCBI taxonomy): Bacteria > Pseudomonadati > Pseudomonadota > Gammaproteobacteria > Lysobacterales > Lysobacteraceae > Lysobacter > Lysobacter oryzae. The sequence continues at coordinate 70,167 of NZ_JCANTQ010000011.1, forward strand.
AGGACGTTCGCCATGAACCGCAAGCTCCGCAACTCGCTCTCCGCCTTCACGGCTTCCGGCGCTGCCCTGGCCATCGCCCTGATGGTCGCGGTGCCCGCCGACACGACGCCCGTGCAGGGCTTCGCGTCGCAAGACCTCCCCCTCCCGGCCGCGGCCGGCCAGCGCGTCGAGAACATCGACTCGCTCGCCAAGGCCGTCGCCCTGTCCGCCGAAATCGCTGCCGCATCCGCGCTGGCGCTTGAGGCGGACCGGGACATTGATGCCCAAACCACGCAGCGCGCGCCCCGCAAGGGCCTGCGCCACCGCCGGCAGACCATCGTCATGCCGTATTTCTCCTTCCTGCCGCGGGGCTGATATGACCGCAATCCAATGGAGCGACAGCGCTCCCATCTATCGCCAGCTGAAGGAGCGCGTCATCGCGATGATGCTCGATGGCCTGCTCAAGCCCGGCGACGCCCTGCCCTCCGTACGGCAGGTCGCAGCCGAGTATCAGCTCAATCCAATCACCGTCTCGCGCGCCTACCAGGAACTGGCGGACGAGGCACTCGTCGAAAAACGCAGGGGTCTGGGCATGTACGTCACAGAAGAAGCCGCAAGGAAGTTGCTGTTCAACGAGCGCGATCGGTTCCTGCGCGAGGAGTGGCCGCAGGTTGTCGAACGCATCAAGCGCCTGGGCCTGAAGATCGAGGAACTGCTCGCCGCCGACGGCAAGGGCGGTGTGCAATGAACGCCCTCGCCTCCGACAGCCGTCCGGTCGTCACCGCGCGCGGCCTGCGCAAGCATTACAAGAACAAGCTCGCGCTCGACGGCACCAATTTCGAGATCCCGACCGGCCGCATCATCGGCCTGATCGGTCCCAACGGCGCCGGCAAGACCACCGCGCTCAAGGCGATGCTCGGCCTGATCCCGTTCGAGGGCGAACTCTCCGTCCTCGGCCGCGACCCCCGCACCCAGCGCGACGACCTGATGCGCGATGTCTGCTTCATCGCCGACGTGGCCGTGCTGCCGCGCTGGATCAAGGTGAAGGAAGCGATCGAGTTCGTCGCCGGCGTGCACCCGCGCTTCGATCGCGCCAAGTGCGAGCGCTTCCTCGCCCACACCCAGCTCAAGCCGGAGCTGCGCGTGCGCGAACTGTCCAAGGGCATGATCGTGCAACTGCACCTCGCCCTGGTCATGGCCATCGACGCCAAGCTGCTGGTGCTCGACGAGCCCACGCTCGGCCTGGACATCCTCTACCGCAAGCAGTTCTACCAGCGCCTGCTGGAGGACTACTTCGACGAGGAGAAGACGATCATCGTCACCACCCACCAGGTGGAGGAGATCGAGCACATCCTCACCGACGTCATGTTCATCCGCGACGGCAAGATCGTGCTCGACGCGCCGATGGAAGCGATCGGCGAGCGCTACGTGGAAGTGCTGGTCAGCGCGGACCGGGCCGATGAGGCCCGCGGCCTCAAGCCCATCGACGAGCGCGCGCTCCCGTTCGGCAAGACCGTGATGTTGTTCGACGGCATCGACCAGGAGCGGCTCGTGCCGCTCGGCGAGACCCGGATCCCGGGCCTGGCCGACCTGTTCGTCGCCACCATGAAGGGGACCTACGCATGAATGCCATTGCAGAAACCCGCAGCCACGTCGTGGCCGCACCGCATCCCACGCACAAGCTGAAGCTGCTGCTCAAGCGCGAGTTCTGGGAGCACAAGGGCGGATTCTTCTGGGCGCCCCTCGTGGCCGGCGGCATTTCCCTGCTGCTGACGGTGCTCGGCATCATCTTCGGTGAGATCGCCGCGCGGCGCGCCATGGCCGACGGCAAGCTCCAGATCGACGGCGAGGTCATCATCAACGGCCTGGACCTGGGCGCCCTCACCGGCCGCCTCGGTCCCGCGGAAATGGCGAACCTCGGCAAGGGAATCGACCTGAGCCTCTTCGTCGCGTCGTCCTGGCCCTTCATCGTGCTCGGCTTCGTGGTGTTCTTCTACTGCCTCGGCGCGCTGTACGACGATCGCAAGGACCGCAGCGTCCTGTTCTGGAAGTCGCTGCCGATTTCCGACCGCGATACCGTGGCCTCCAAGGGCATCAGCGCCCTGCTGGTCGCTCCGATCCTGGCGCTGGGCGCGTCGCTGGTGACGATGATCGGCTTCATGCTGATCCTGAGCGTGGTCGTGCTGCTGCACGGCGGCAACCCGATCACCCTGCTGTGGGGTCCGGGCAACCCGCTCTCGGTGGTGGCCGCGTTCCTGATCGGACTGCCCGTGTATGCACTGTGGGCATTGCCGACCGTGGGCTGGCTGCTGCTCTGCTCGGCCTGGGCGCGTAGCAAGCCCTTCCTGTGGGCGATCATGATCCCCGTGTTCTCCGGCATCTTCGTCAGCTGGTTCGACCTGACCAAGCTGTTCAACCTGGACTCATCCTGGTACTGGGCGAACATCGTCGGCCGCCTGCTGCTGGGCACCTTCCCGGGCTCGGACATGCTCTACCACGAGAATTTCGGCAAGACAGCGAGCGACCTCGACGGGACGCTGCACCAGATCTCCGCGGCCACCGCGATGCAGAGCCTGGCGATGCCCGAACTGTGGATCGGCGCGATCGTGGGCCTGGTGATGATCGTCGGCGCCATCCGCCTGCGTCGCTGGCGCGACGAAGGCTGATGCCCCGCCCCACCATTCGAGGATGACCATGAAACGCATGCATATCGCTGCACTGTTCATTGCCCTGTCGCCCCTGGTCGCGCAGGCCGGAACGGTACGCACCGAAGTCGCGAAGGATCTCGACGAGGCGCGGCAGGAACTGCGCACCGAAATGGCGCAGGAGCGCGCCAGGCTGGAGAGCGAAAACCTGACCCTCGGCGACGGCCTGCATTTCGGCAAGGACGACAAGGAAGAAGCCACGAAGCGTCGTTCCCTGCCGAAAGGCGAAATCACCCCGCGCGGCGACCTGTTGATCGACGGCAAGGCGGTCGCGATCGACGCCGGCCAACGCCGGCAACTGCTGGGCTACCGCGCGCAGGTGATCGACATCGCCAGGACCGGGATCGATGCCGGCGAACACGCGGCGCTGCTTGCGATCGAGGCCGCCGACGTATCGGTATTCCGCCTGATCGTCGGCGGGCTCACCGGCAGCCTCGAGCGCCGGGTGGAGGCGACGGTGCAGCGGGAAATCCAGCCGCTGGTGCTGCAGATCTGCCACCGCCTGCCGCAACTGCGGGATTCGCAGCAGGCATTGGCCGCGAGCGTGCCCGAGTTCCGGCCCTACGCCACGCTCGATGCAGACGACGTCGAGAATTGCGAACGCGACATCCGCAAAGACCTGGCGGCGCGCTGAGCCACCAATACCGAGGAAGATGGCAATGAACAGGATCCACGCTTTCGCCTGCACCGCACTGTTTCTGTCGCTGGCCGCATGCCACGGCAATGCGCCTTCGACGTCGACCGCGTCCAAGCCGGCAGCCTCCCCCCAGGAGCCCGACAGCGCCCTCGGCCGCCTGGTGAACAAGGAAATCCAGGAAGCCCGCAAGAAGCTCGCCACCGAAAACATCAGTCTCAACGACGGCGTGCGCGTCAACGCGGGCAAGGGCGGCGGCGTCAGTGTTTTCAGCCACGATGATGGCAAGGATGCTCGTCCGAAGGCCGAGATCACGCCGAAGGGCGACCTGCTGATCGACGGCAAGGCCGTGGCGATCAACGCCGACCAGCGCGCACTCCTGCTGGAATACCGCGCCCACATCATCGGCATTGCCGAGAGCGGCATGGAGATCGGCGTCCAGGGCGCCGACCTCGCCGCCAAGGCCATGGGCGAGGCCTTCAAGGGCATCTTCTCGGGCAAGTCCGAGCAGGACATCGAGAAGACCGTCGAGGCCGAAGCCTCCAACATCAAGATGTCGGCGGCCAAGTTGTGCGGCCGCCTGCCGGCCATGATGGCCTCGCAGCAGAAGCTCGCCGCCGCCTTGCCGGAGTTCAAGCCCTACGCCCGGATGACCCAGGACGACATCGACGAGTGCATGAAGGACAGCAAGGACGAGAGTGCCTCGCACCATGCGCAGCTGCGCTCGGAGATCCGCAGCGAGATCCGCTCGGCGATCCGCGAATCGGTTCGCAACGAAACCAAGCAGGTCGCCGGCGACGCCACTACCGCCCCGAAAGAAGCAGAGACCCAGGCCGAAAAGACCCGCTGAGCGGGCCATCAACGAGGTTGCAAGGCGGGTTGGACCCACCGCATGCCGGTGTCGGCGGGTCCAACCCCGTCTCTTTCGCGGCTAGCCGCCGCCCGATCCTTTCCCATGAATTCCGCCCTTTGTCAGCGTCCGGGCGTCGAGCAGCCTGCGCAGTTCGCCGGCGGGCAGACCGCTCAGCTCCATCGCCACGTCCAGGACCGGACGGCCTTCCTTGTACGCCTGCTTGGCGATCGCCGCGGCCTTCTCGTAGCCGATGAGCGGATTGAGGGCCGTCACCAGGATTGGATTGCGGTCCAGCGCCTCGCGAACGCGCTCCTCGCGCACCCGCAGGCCGGCGATGGCCGAGTCGGCGAGCAGCTGCATCGAGGCTGACAACAGCCGGATCGAGTCCAGCAGGTCGTAGGCGATCAGCGGCAGCATCACGTTGAGCTGGAAGTTGCCGCTTTGTCCGGCGATCGTGATCGCGGTGTGGTGACCCATCACCTGCGCGCACACCATCGCCATCGATTCGGGAATCACCGGGTTGACCTTGCCGGGCATGATCGAGCTGCCCGGCTGCAGCGCCGGCAGTTCGATTTCGCCCAATCCCGCCAATGGACCGGAATTCATCCAGCGCAGGTCGTTGGCGATCTTCATCAGCGCCACCGCCAGGGCATTGAGCTGGCCGGACAATTCGACCGCATCGTCCTGCGCAGCCAGGCCCTCGAACTTGTCGGTCGCCGATTCGAAGCGCGTTCCGCTCAGCGCGGACAGGGCGCGCGCCATCGCCCGGCCGAAGCGCGGATCGGCGTTGATGCCGGTGCCGATCGCGGTGCCGCCGATCGGCAGCCGCCGCAGGCGTTTGAGCGCATCCTCGATCCGGCCCTGCGCCGACGCCAGCTGCGCGGCCCAGGCGCCGAATTCCTGCGCGAAGGTCAGCGGCATCGCATCCATCAGGTGCGTGCGGCCGGTCTTGGTCACCTTGCCCAGCGACTTCGCGCGGCGCTCGATGGTCTTGCGCAGGTGCTTGAGCGCGGGCAGGAGTTGTTCGGCGGTCGCCAGTTGCGCGGAGACCCGGATCGCCGTGGGGATCACGTCGTTCGAACTCTGTCCCAGGTTGACGTGGTCGTTGGGATGTACCTTGCCGCGACCGTTTCGCGTCGCCAACGCGGCAATGACCTCGTTGGCATTCATGTTGCTCGACGTGCCCGAGCCGGTCTGGAACACGTCGATCGGGAATTGCGCGTCGTAGCGGCCTTCCGCCACCTCGAGGGCTGCGGTTCGTATGGCCGCGGCCGCGCCCTTGCCGAGCAGGCCGAATCCGCCGTTGGCCTCCGCCGCCGCGGCCTTGATCAATCCCAGTGCACGAATGAATTCGCGCGGCATCGGCGCCCCGGACACCGGGAAGTTCTGCAGTGCGCGCTGGGTCTGGGCGCCCCACAAGGCCTCGGCGGGGACGCGCAGTTCCCCCATGCTGTCGTGCTCGACGCGGAAACCTGCGGCCTTCTTCGCCATCGTGCTCTCCTTGTTCCGGGCTGCCCGCAGCTTACGCCGCGCCACGGCACGGCTGGAACAGCGATCGCCTCGTCGGGCGCGAAGCGCCGGATACTCGCCCCGCGGGCTGCCGGCCGACTCCGGCCATGCCTGTAGAATTGCGGTTTGCCTTCGCTGCCCGCGCCGCCATGTCCGTCGAAACCCAACTCCTCGCCCTCTCCCCGCTCGATGGCCGCTACGCCGGCAAGGTCGACGCCCTGCGCCCGATCTTCTCCGAGTTCGGCCTGGTCAAGGCGCGCGTGAAGGTCGAGGTGGAGTGGCTGCTGGCCCTGGCGCACGAGCCGGGCATCGTCGAACTCGAGCCGTTCTCCGAGGCCGCCGTCGCCCGCCTGCGCGCCCTGGCCGACAACCTCTCCGTCGCGGATGCCGCCCGCGTGAAGGAAATCGAGCGCACCACCAACCACGACGTCAAGGCGGTCGAGTACCTGATCAAGGAAAAGCTGAAGGACGACGCCGAGCTCGGCCCGGCGCTGGAATTCGTGCACTTCGCCTGCACCAGCGAGGACATCAACAACCTCAGCTATGCGCTGATGCTCAACGAGGCCCGCCAGGACGTGCTGCTGCCGAAACTCGACGTGCTGATCGAGAAGCTGCGCGCGATGGCGCGGGAGCACGCCGCGGTGCCCATGCTGTCGCGCACCCACGGCCAGACCGCCTCGCCGACCACCGTCGGCAAGGAACTCGCCAATGTCGTCGCCCGCCTGCAGCGCCAGGGCGAAGTGCTCGCCGGCCTGCCAATGCCGGGCAAGATCAACGGCGCGGTCGGCAACTACAACGCTCACGTCGCCGCGTATCCCGATGTCGACTGGACCATGTTCTCGCGCCGCTTCGTCGAATCCCTCGACCTGACCTGGCAGCCCTACACCACCCAGATCGAGCCGCACGACGGCGTCGCCGAGCTGTGCGATGTCGCCAAGCGCATCGACACGATCGCGATCGACCTGTGCCGCGACATCTGGGGCTACATCTCTCAGGGCTACTTCAAGCAGGCGGTGAAGGCCGGCGAAGTGGGCAGTTCGACCATGCCGCACAAGGTCAACCCGATCGACTTCGAGAACGCGGAAGGCAACTTCGGCATCGCCAGCGCGCTGTTCGAGCATTTCGCCGCCAAGCTGCCGATCAGCCGCTGGCAGCGCGACCTCACCGACTCCACCGTGCTGCGTGCCCTGGGTACGGCCTTCGGCCACATGCTCATCGGCTTCGAATCGCTGCAACGCGGCCTCGACAAGCTCAGCGTCAATCCGGAGCGCCTGGCTGCGGACCTCGACGCCGCGTGGGAAGTGCTCGCCGAAGCCGTGCAGACGGTGATGCGCCGCCATGGGCTGCCCAATCCGTACGAGCAACTGAAGGCGTTGACCCGTGGACAGGGCATCACCGAGGCCTCGATGCGCGAGTTCATCGGCTCGCTGGACCTGCCGGCCGATGCGAAGCAGCAGCTGATGGCAATGACCCCCGCCACCTACACCGGCCTGGCCGAACGCCTCGCCGGCGAGATCTGACACTCGTGCCGGCCAAGCCGGCCATCGCAACACGGCGCAAACCCGCAGCCAAGTAGAATGCGCGCCCCGCATGGCAGGGGTTCGTATCGTGAAACTGCTTGTCAACATCGACGTGCCCGAGATCGCCACCGCGGAAGCGTTCTACACCGCGGCCTTCGGCCTGCATGCCGGGCGGCGCTTTGGCGCCGACGCGCTGGAACTGCACGGACTCGAAGCGCCGGTGTACCTGCTGGCCAAGCCGGAGGGTAGCCCCGGCGCAGGCGAATCGCCGCGCACTTATGCGCGGCACTGGACCCCTGTGCATTGCGACCTGGTCGTGGACGATCTCGACATCGCCGTGGCCCGGGCCATCGCGGCCGGCGCCGTGCAGGAAGGCCCCACCCGCGACGCCAAGTGGGGCCGGATCGTGCAATTGGCGGATCCCTATGGCCACGGCTGGTGCCTGATCCAGTTCCGCGACCGCGGCTACGATGAAATCGCGACGAACTGAGCGCGCCCCTCCCTCCCGACGAACCTCCATGGCCCGACCCAAATCCAAGCAACCCGCGCGCGCCGTCGCGACGAAGCATCCGGCCCGGCCGATCGAAGTGGACGCGGCCGCACTGCCCCCGCTCGGCATGCCGGCGGCGCAGTTCCTGCGCGATTACTGGCAGAAGAAGCCGCTGTTGATCCGCAATGCCTTTCCCGATTTCGAATCGCCCATCCAGCCCGAGGACCTCGCCGGCCTCGCCTGCGAGGAAGGCACGCTCGCGCGCATCGTCGCCCACGACCGCGCGCGCGATGCCTGGATGCTGCGCCACGGTCCGTTCGAGGAATCGCTCTTCCCCGGCATGCCGCACCACGACTGGACCCTGCTGGTCCAGGACGTGGACAAGTGGGACAGCGACATCGCCGCATTGCTCGATGCCTTCGATTTCCTGCCGCGCTGGCGCATCGACGACATCATGGTGTCGTTCGCCGCCCCCGGCGGATCGGTCGGCGCGCATGTCGACCAATACGACGTGTTCCTGTTGCAGGCGCTCGGCCACCGGCGCTGGCAGATCGATGCGTCCGTGAATCCTTCGACCGAGTTCCGCAACGACGTCGACCTGAAGCTGCTGCGCGAGTTCCACCCCACCCACGAATGGCTGCTGCGCCCCGGCGACATGCTCTACCTCCCGCCCGGCGTCCCGCACCATGGCGTGGCCGAGGATGCATGCCTGACCTTCTCGGTCGGCATGCGCGCGCCGAGCGCGGCGGAATTGCTCGGCGACTTCGTCGACACCCTCGCCGCCGATGCGGATGAAGGCGTGCGCTATGCCGATCCCGACCTCGCACCGGCCCGCGACGCGGCGGAGATTGACGCCGACGCGATGCGACGGGCGGTCGAGGCCTTGAACGCGCTGCGCATGAACGATCCGGATCGCCTCGGCGACTGGTTCGGCCGTTTCGTCACCCTGTATCGCAACGCCGGCGAAGTGATGGCCGCACCCGAGGATGCGACCGCACGCTCGCGCATCGAGATCGAATGGGACCTGCAGCACGGCGCGACGCTGCAACGGCACCCGTATTCGCGGATGGCGTGGCGCAAGGCGGGCCGGGGCGCACGGCTGTACGTCAACGGCCAGGGCTACGACTTGCCGGTCCGCGATGCCAAATCCGTTGCCAATGCAAAGGGGATCGATGGCGCGGCGTATGCGGCGCTCAGCGAGACGGGCCGCGATCGCGTCCACGAACTGATGCAGGCCGGGCACTACAGCCTGTCCACCGAAGGCGAGGAAGAAGAATGAGCGTCGTCACCGCTCCGGAACCGGCCTTCACGGTCCAGGCCGTCGAGTACGAGGCCGCTTTGCCGCAACTGCGCGCGGTTCGCGAGCCGGTCTTCGTGCACGAACAGGGCGTCCCGGTCGAGCTGGAATGGGACGAACTCGACCCGCAATGCCACCACGTGATCGCCTTCGATGCCCAGGGCCAGCCAATCGGCACGGGCCGGCTGACTCCCGAGCACAAGATCGGCCGGATGGCGGTACTGGCCGACTGGCGCGGCCGTGGTGTCGGCGACGCGTTGCTGTTGGCCCTCCTCGACAAGGCACGGAAACTGGGCTGGCATGACGTTTCCCTGCACGCGCAGGTGTCTGCGATCGGGTTCTACGCGCGGCATGGGTTCCTGCCGTACGGCGAGCGCTTCGTCGAGGCGGGCATCGACCACCAGTCGATGCGTCGCCTGCTCGACGCGGCCAACCCGGTAGAGACCCACGAGGCCGCGATCGCCGCGCTGGTGGGCGTCATCGGCACTGCCCGCCGGGAGCTGTGGATCTACAGCCGCGAGTTGGACCCGGGGCTGCTCGACCACCCCGAAGTCGTGGCCGCGCTGCGCCGCTTCGGCACCCACCGCGGCGTCGCCCACATCCTGCTGCAGGACGCCATCACGCCGCAGCTGGCGCACGCGCCGCTGCTCGGACTGGCGCAGCGGCTCCCGAGCGCGATCCTGTTCCGGGTGATCGAGGAGCCGGTGGATCGCGCATATGCGTCGGCATTCATCGCGAACGACCGTGGCGGCTGGTACTTCCGGACCTTGGGCCATCGGCCTGAAGGCGAAACCCGGATCGACCAGCCGGCCCGGGCCCGGCAGCTGCAGAACGTGTTCGAGCCGGTCTGGGAGCGGGCCCGCCCCTGCAGCGAATACCGCGCACTGGGCATCTGACCGGCCCGTCCCCCGGCACAGGGCCGGGGCTGCGACTTTGGTCTAAGGGCGCCGCAACAGGCGGCCGGCCAGCCGCGGGCCGACGCGCCTGGCTCACCTCGGCGATACCCGTTTCAGTCGTGACGTCATGGCGAAAACGCATCGTTTCCGCGCATGGGCTTCGTCGCGCCATGCGGAGCCCCCACCTCGAACGCATGGCGACTGGACGCTTATTCCGTAACCGCTTGATGCAGCGCGACATTGGCTACGGCTATAATTTTGGCCCTTTCGCGTCACCCGCAGCCCGACGCACCGGCGCTCCCCCAAAAAGCCCGCCGGATCAACCGCTTGCCTCCAACTCGGATCTCCCCGACATCATCGTGGACAGTCTTCTCAAGCAGTTTGCCCAGTCCTCGCAGCTCGGCGCCAACGCCGCCTTCATCGAAGACCTGTACGAGCAGTACCTGGTCGACCCCGACAGCGTCGGGGCCAAGTGGAAGACCTATTTCGACGGGCTGAAAGGCCGCGAAGCCGGTGACGTCCCCCACTCCGCCGTCATCGAGCAGATCGCCGTGGCCGGCAAGCTCGCCGCGTCCGGCAAGCTGGCAACGACTTCAGGCGGTGGCGACGAACGCGAGCGCGCCGTCGGCAAGCTGATTACCGCGTACCGCTCGCGCGGCCACCTCGCGGCCAACATCGACCCGCTGGGCATGATGGCCAAGACCGAGGCCCCGGACCTGGCCATCGGTTTCCATCATCTGTCCGAAAGCGACCTGTCGGCCGAATTCAGCACCGCCGGCGTCGGCGGCAAGGACCGGATGAAGCTCGGCGACCTGGTCGCCCTGCTCAAGGCGACCTACACCGGCCCGATCGGCGCCGAGTACATGCACATCACCGACGTCGAGCAGCGCCGCTGGATGCAGGAGCGCCTGGAATCGGCGGCGGGCAAGTTCGGCCGCACCGCGGACGACAAGAAGCGGATCCTCGAGCGCCTGATCGCTGCCGATGGCCTGGAGCGCTACCTCGGCACCAAGTACGTCGGCCAGAAGCGCTTCTCGCTCGAAGGCGGCGACGCCCTCATCCCGCTGATGGATACGACCATCCGCCGCGCCGGCGAACAGGGCACCAAGGACGTGATCATCGGCATGGCCCACCGCGGCCGCCTCAACGTCCTGGTCAACACCCTGGGCAAGCCGCCGCGCCAGTTGTTCGACGAGTTCGAAGGCAAGTTCGAGCACGTCCACAACGACCTCGCCCACCAGGGCGACGTGAAGTACCACATGGGCTTCAGTGCCGACGTGGCCACACCGGGCGGCCCGGTGCACCTCGCGCTGGCGTTCAATCCCTCGCACCTGGAAATCGTCGACCCCGTGGTCGCCGGTTCCGTGCGCTCGCGCCAGGCCCGCCGCGGCGACAAGGGCCGCCGGCAGGTGCTGCCGGTGCTGATTCATGGCGATGCCGCCTTCGCGGGCCAGGGCGTGGTGATGGAACTGTTCCAGATGTCGCAGGCCCGCGGCTTCGCGGTCGGCGGCACGCTGCACATCGTCATCAACAACCAGGTCGGCTTCACCACCAGCGAGCGCCAGGACGCGCGCTCGACGCTGTACTGCACCGACGTGGCGAAGATGGTCGGCGCGCCGGTGCTGCACGTAAACGGCGACGATCCGGAAGCGGTGGTGTTCTGCGCCGAACTGGCGCTCGACTTCCGCAACCGCTTCGACAAGGACGTGGTCATCGACCTCGTCTGCTACCGCCGCCACGGCCACAACGAGGCGGACGAGCCGGCGGCAACGCAGCCGCTGATGTACCAGGTGATCCGCAAGCACAAGACGCCGCGCGAGCTGTACGCCGCGCAGCTGGTCGCCGAGGGCGTGATCCAGGACGCCGAGGCGCAGGCGCTGGTCGACGGCTACCGCCAGAAGCTCGATGACGGCGTGGTCACGACCGAACTGGTTTCGGTGACGCCCGACGAGTTCGCCATCGACTGGTCCCCGTTCCTGAAGGGCAAGCTCGGCGACAAGGTCGACACCACGTACGACGGCAAGAAGCTGAAGAAGCTCGCCGATACGATCAACGAGATCCCCGACACGCTCAAGCTGCACCCGCGAGTCGCCAAGATCTACGAGGACCGCCGCAAGATGGCCGCCGGCGAGCAGCCCGGCGACTGGGGCTTCGCCGAGAACCTCGCCTACGCGACGCTGATGGAGGAAGGCTACAAGCTGCGCCTCGTCGGGCAGGACTGCGGCCGTGGCACTTTCTTCCATCGCCACGCGATCCTGCACGAGCAGAGCACGGACGAATACGTGCTGCCGCTGCGCCGCCTGGTGAAGAATCCGGCCGACGTCACCATCATCGACTCGCTGCTCAGCGAGGAAGCGGTGATGGCGTTCGAATACGGCTACTCGACCGCCGATCCGATGACGCTCGACATCTGGGAAGCGCAGTTCGGGGACTTCGCCAACGGTGCGCAGGTGGTGATCGACCAGTTCCTGTCGTCGGGCGAGGCCAAGTGGGGCCGTCTGTGCGGCCTGGCGCTGTTCCTGCCGCACGGCTACGAAGGCCAGGGCCCGGAGCACAGCTCCGCGCGCCTGGAGCGCTTCCTGCAGCTGTGCGCGCTCGACAACATGATCGTCTGTACGCCGACCACGCCGGCGCAGGCCTACCACATGATCCGCCGGCAGATGCGCATGACCACGCGCAAGCCGCTGATCGTGATGACGCCGAAGTCGCTGTTGCGCCACAAGCTCGCGGTGTCGACGCTGGACGAACTGTCCAAGGGCGGCTTCCAGACGCTGATTCCCGCCAACAACGCCGGCGATGCCAAGAAGGTCAAGCGCGTCGTCGTCTGCGGCGGCAAGGTCTACTACGACCTGCTGGAAGAGGCGCAGAAGCAGGGCCTTACCGATGTCGCCATCGTGCGCGTCGAGCAGCTGTACCCGTTCCCGCGCACCGAATTGGCTGCCGAACTCAAGCGCTTCGGCGCCGCCACCGACGTGGTGTGGTGCCAGGAAGAACCGCAGAACCAGGGCGCGTGGTACCAGATCGCGCACCACCTGCGCGCCTGCCTGACCCCGAAGCAGTCGCTGCACTACGCCGGACGCAAGCGTTCGCCGTCGCCGGCCGCCGGGCACTTCGCCGATCACGTGATCGAGCAGAACGCCCTGGTCGCCGATGCGCTGGTCAATCCGCTGCTCGGCGAGGCCAGCCCCGAATAACGGCACGAGCTCCACTCGACACGCACTCCCTTATCCAAGGACTCATCCATGAGCACCGAAATCAAAGTCCCCGTCCTGCCTGAGTCGGTTTCCGACGCCACCATCGCCACCTGGCACAAGAAGGTCGGCGACGCGGTCAAGCGTGACGAGAACCTGGTCGACCTGGAAACCGACAAGGTCGTGCTGGAAGTGCCCTCGCCGGTCGATGGCGTGCTCAAGGAAATCAAGTTCGCCGAAGGCGCGACGGTCAACAGCCAGCAGGTGATCGGCGTGGTCGAAGCCGGCGCCGCCGCGGAAGCGCCGAAGGCCGAAGCCCCGAAGGCCGCCGCCTCCGACGATGCCAAGAACAAGGCCGCGACCACGGCCGAAGCGCAGCCGGTCATGACCAAGACCGCCGCGGCCGCCGCGCCCGCCGCCGCCAAGGCCGCCGGCGTCGAGCTGCCGCCGGGCGCGCGCTTCGCCGCCGCCACCGCGGGCGTCGACGCCTCGCAGGTCGAAGGCACCGGCCGCCGCGGCGCGGTCACCAAGGAAGACATCGTCAACTACGCCAGCGGCAAGACCGCCGGCGTCGGCGGCGGCGCGCGCCCGGAAGAACGCGTGCCGATGACCCGCATGCGCGCCCGCATCGCCGAGCGCCTGATGCAGTCGAAGAACTCGATCGCCATGCTCACCTCGTTCAACGAAGTGAACCTGGGCAAGGTCATGGCCATGCGCAAGGAGCTGGGCGAGGCCTTCGAGAAGGCCAACGGCATCAAGCTCGGCTTCATGAGCTTCTTCGCCAAGGCCGCCGCCAATGCGCTGCAGAAGTACCCGGTGGTCAATGCCTCGGTCGACGGCAACGACATCATCTATCACGGCTACGCCGACATCTCGATCGCCGTGTCCACCGACAAGGGCCTGGTCACGCCGGTGGTGCGCAACGTCGAGCGCCTGTCGTTCGCCGACATCGAGGGCCAGATCGCCGAGTACGCCAAGAAGGCGCGCGACGGCAAGCTCGGCCTGGACGACCTGCAGGGCGGCACCTTCACCATCACCAACGGCGGCACCTTCGGCTCGCTGATGTCGACGCCGATCGTCAATCCGCCGCAGTCGGCGATCCTGGGCATGCACGCCATCAAGGAACGCGCGATCGTCGAGAACGGCCAGGTCGTCGCCGCGCCGATGATGTACATCGCGCTGTCCTACGACCACCGCATCATCGACGGCAAGGACGCGGTCCTCTTCCTGGTGGACATCAAGAACCAGCTCGAGAACCCGCACCGCATGCTGCTGGGCATGTAATGCCCGCCTTGAAGCCCCTCGCCCGCGCGAGGGGCTTTTTGCTTCGAACCAGGGATATAGAGAAATGAGCGAACAGCAGAACTTCGACGTAGTCGTCATCGGCGCCGGCCCGGCCGGTTACCACGCCGCCATCCGCGCCGCGCAGCTCGGCCTGAAGACCGCGTGCATCGACGCCGCGCTGGGCAAGGACGGCAAGCCGGCCCTCGGCGGCACCTGCCTGCGCGTGGGCTGCATCCCGTCCAAGGCGCTGCTCGACAGCTCGCGCCAGTTCTACAACCTGCACCACATCTTCGGCGAGCACGGCATCTCGACGAAGGAAAACAAGATCGATATCCCGACGATGATCGGCCGCAAGGACAAGATCGTTAAGCAGTTCACCGGCGGCATCGCGATGTTGTTCAAGGCCAACAAGGTCACCGCGTTCTACGGCTTCGGCCAGCTGCAGCCGGGCAACGTCGTCAAGGTGAAGCAGCACGACGGCACCGAGGTCGAACTCAAGGGCACCAACGTCGTGATCGCAGCGGGTTCGGATTCGATCGAACTTCCCTTCGCGAAGTTCGGCGAGCACATCGTCGACAACGTCGGTGCGCTCGACTTCGACAAGGTGCCCAAGCGCCTGGGCGTGATCGGCGCCGGCGTCATCGGCCTCGAACTGGGCAGCGTGTGGAATCGCCTGGGTTCGGAAGTCGTCGTGCTCGAAGCGCTGCCGAACTTCCTCGCCGCCGCCGACGCCGAAGTGGCCAAGGTCTCCGCGCGCGAGTTCAAGAAGCAGGGCCTCGACATCCGCCTTGGCGCCAAGGTCAGCAAGACCGAGGTCAAGAAGGATGGCGTCCACTTCACCTACACGGACGACAAGGGCGAGCAGACGATCGTCGTCGACAAGCTGCTGGTGGCCGTGGGCCGCCGCGCCGCGACCAAGGGCCTGCTGGCCGACGGCACCGGGGTGAAGGTCAACGAGCGCGGCATGATCGAGGTCGACGAGCATTGCCACACCGGCGTCGACGGCGTGTGGGCCGTTGGCGACTGCGTGCGCGGCCCGATGCTGGCGCACAAGGGTTTCGAGGAAGGCATCGCCGTGGCCGAACTGATCGCGGGGCTGCCGGGCCACGTCAACCTCGACACGATTCCGTGGGTGATCTACACCGAGCCGGAAATCGCCTGGGTCGGCAAGACCGAAGAGCAGCTCAAGGCCGAGGGCATTCCGTACAAGGCCGGCAGCTTCCCGTTCGCCGCGGTGGGCCGCGCGGTGGCGATGGCCGAGCCGGCGGGCTTCGTGAAGGTCCTGGCGCACGCCGAAACCGACACCGTGCTCGGCATGCACCTGGTCGGCGCCAACGTCTCCGAACTGGTGCACGAAGGCGTGCTGACCATGGAGTTCAAGGGCTCCGCCGACGACCTAGCCCGCATCTGCCATGCGCATCCGTCGCTGTCCGAAGCGGTGCACGACGCCGCCATGGCCGTGCATAAGCGCTCGATCCACAAGGCGAATTAAGGCCCCATCGATCGACTGCGGTACATTGGAACGGCGCACTTCGGTGCGCCGTTCTGCTTTCCGGCAAGGAGGAGGCCCGATGTCTTCCGAGAATCCCATCCGCAACGTCTCCGACACTGCGCTCTGGGTTGCGATCTACCGGGCGATGGAAAGCGAACGCCCGGATGCGATCTTCCACGACCCCTATGCCCGCCGCCTCGGTGGCGAGCGCGGCCAGGCGATCGTCGACGCGATGCCACGCGGCCGTTCGATGAGCTGGCCGATGGTGGTGCGCACCGCGGTCATGGACGAGATCGTGCTGCGTTGCGTGCAGCAGGGCGCGCGCACCGTGCTCAACCTGGCCGCCGGCCTCGACGCGCGCCCCTATCGCCTGCGGCTGCCCGCCTCGCTGCGCTGGCTGCATGTCGACCTGCCCGACATGATCGAGTACTTCCGTTCGCACATGTCCGGTGAAACCCCGCGCTGCGAGCTGGAGTTCGTCGCCGCCGACCTGCGCGACGCCGATGCCCGGCGCGCGGTGTTCGCCAGGGCTGCGGCGAACGGACCGGTGCTGGCGATCACCGAGGGCCTGCTGATCTACCTTGAAAGCGATGACGTCGCCAACCTCGCGCGCGACCTGCACGACGTCGCGAAGGCGGAATGGTGGCTCTCCGACCTGGCCTCTCCGATGCTCCTGAAGTACCTGGAACGACAGTGGCAGCCGATGCTTGAGCGGGGCAACGCACCCTTCCGCTTCGGCCCGGCGGAGAACACGGCCTTCTTCGCCCCGTTTGGCTGGCGCGAGGCGGAATTCCGGCCGCATTGGGACGAATCGCTGCGCCTGAAGCGCACCATGCCCAACGCCTGGCTTTGGAACCTGCTGCGCTGGCTGCAGCCGGCGAGGAAGCGCGAGGCGATGAAGCGCTTTTCCGGCATCATGCTGCTTGAATCCACCTGATATTTCCTTGGGCAACATGCGTTCGATCTGCGTCTACTGCGGCTCCAATGCCGGCAACAAACCCATCTACGCCGAACGCGCCATCGCGTTGGGCAACCGGATTGCCAAGGAAGGACTGGCGCTGGTCTACGGCGGCGGCAACGTCGGGTTGATGGGCATCGTCGCCGATGCCGTGCTCGAGGGCGGCGGCGAAGTGGTCGGCGTCATTCCGTCGCAACTGGTCGATTGGGAAGTTGCGCACAGGGGCCTGACCCGGCTCGAGGTGGTCGCCAACATGCACGAGCGCAAGGCGCGCATGTTCGACCTCGCCGACGGCTTCGTCGCCCTGCCCGGCGGCTTTGGCACCCTGGACGAGATGTTCGAGATGCTCACCTGGCGCCAGCTCGGCATCGGCGACAAGCCCTGCGCCTTCCTCGACGTGGACGGCTTCTACACGCCGCTCATGACGATGCTCGATCGTATGGTCGACGAGCGCTTCCTGCACCCGGACCAGCGCCGCGACCTGTGGCATGGCGACGACATCGAATCGATGATCGGCTGGATGCGCGCCTACCGCCCCGCCGATGCCACCAAGTGGATGGATGAGAAGCGGCGCAAGGAGCTGCGCTGATGCGCGTGAGCCCGATCCGTCTTGCCGGCATGGCGGCCCTGCTCCTCGCAATGGCGATACCGCAGGCACGCGCCGACGAAGCCTCGAAGAACTACCAGTGCGATGCCGCGAAGGCGCTCCCGGCGGACGCCGATCCGGAATCGCGCCGGATCGCGTGCGAGATCCCGCCCAAGTACCAGCACGACGTGGGCATGGCCGAATTCACCGGCCGGATGATCCGCCTGCACGACACCGCGGCTTGGCTCACTACCGATGCGCTGAACGAGATAAAGGCGTTTGAACGCGTCAGCGGCACCGGCCGGGGCTGGCTGACCCTGGACGACGGCGAGGACATCGAAGTCCGCTATTTCGTCGAAAATGACGGCCGCACCGAGGCCATCGCCACCGCGAAGCTCGACGTGGATTCGGTCAAGGCCTTCGATGCGAGGAAACTCGCGCCCCCTGAACCCGTGAGCGATCGCGAACAGCGCCTCATGCGCGCGAAGATGCTGGCGCTGTCCGAGGGCGACAACACGCTGTGCACCCGGCACGCGCCGAATACGGTGGTGTTCGAGCTCGAGGAGGACGGACGCCAGGAGATCCTGGTCTTCGTGATGTCGGCCTGGGACGACAACGCCGCGCCGCTCGGCGGTTACCACATGTACCGCGTGAGCCGGGACGGGGGCACCCTCCTGGATCACTTCTCGCAGACCAAGGCCTGTCCCATGGCCGATGCGAAATCGCTCCAGTCGACCGCCGCCTTGATGGTCAGCCACATGACCTCGGCTACCCCGACCATGTTCCATGTCTTCATGAGCCTGCAATACCGCAAGCCGTTGTACGTGGCGACGACGCAGAACAAGCTGCTGTGGCGGGTCGAGAAGGGGCAGGTCTTCCTGGTCGAGCAGGATGCGGATGATCGGGGGCACTCCGGGAACGGCCACAGCGACAGCGCAAATGGACATTGACATGAGCAACCGCTTCAACGCATTCCGCATCCACAACGACGCCAGCGGATACCGCAGCGGCATCGAGCAGGTCACGCTTGACGACCTTGCTACCGGCGAAGTGGTCATCAAGACCGCCTATTCCTCGGTCAACTTCAAGGACGCGCTCGCCGGCACCGGCCAGGGCAAGATCCTGCGCCGCTTCCCGCTGGTCGGCGGCATCGACGTGGCCGGACACGTGGTTGCTTCGACCGACCCGAAATTCAAGGAAGGCGATGCAGTGCTGCTCACCGGCTGCGGCCTCAGCGAGACCCGCGACGGCGGCTACGGCGACTACGCGCGCCTGGAATCGCAATGGGTGATCCCGTTGCCCGGTGGACTGAGCCTGCGCGAAAGCATGGTCCTGGGCACCGCCGGGTTCACCGCCGCGCTGGCGCTGTACCGGATGAAGGACAACAGGCAGACGCCGGACCTGGGGCCGCTCGCCGTCACCGGCGCCACCGGCGGCGTGGGATCGCTGGCGGTCGACATCTTCAGTCGCGCCGGCTTCGAGGTACACGCCGTCAGCGGCAAGCCCGAGCATGCCGACTACCTCACCTCGATCGGCGCCAGCCAGGTGCTCGGTCGCGATGCGCTCGCGACCACGCGTCCAATGGAATCGGCGCGTTTCGGCGGCGGCCTGGACAACGTCGGCGGCACGATGCTCGCCAGCCTGCTGGCGCAGACGGCCCCTTACGGCAATGTGGCCAGCGCAGGACTGGCCGCGACCGCCGACCTGCCGACCACGGTCATGCCGTTCATCATCCGCGGCGTGTCGCTGGTCGGCGTGGCTTCGGCCGGTACGGCGCGCGACATCCGCGAAGCCGTGTGGCAGCACCTCGCCAGCGACTGGAAGCCGCGCCACCTGGATCGCATCTGCACCCGCGAAGTCTCGCTGTCGCAGCTGCCGGAGGTGTTTGCGACGATGCTCACAGGTGGCTCGTTCGGCCGCACGCTGGTGGTCCTGTAGCGGCTTGCGGCGTCACTCCGCGCCGTTACAATCGGCCAGACTTACTGGGGAACACCTGATGGCCCGCATCCTGATCGTCGACGATTCGCCTTCGCAGCTGATGGGCATCCGCCGTATCGTGGAAAAGCTGGGCCACGAGGCCATCACCGCCGAAGACGGCGCCGCGGGCGTGGAAGTGTGCACGCGCGAGCTTCCGGACCTGGTGCTGATGGACGTGGTGATGCCGAACCTCAACGGCTTCCAGGCCACCCGCTCGATCAGCAAGAACCCTGCAACCGCGCATATCCCCGTGATCCTGGTCACCACCAAGGACCAGGACACCGACCGCGTCTGGGGCATGCGCCAGGGCGCCAAGGCCTACATCACCAAACCTTTCAGCGAGAGCGACCTCGCCGACATCATCACCCAGGTGATCAAGTAGGAAAAAGGCGGGCCCGGCCCGCCTTTTCTTTTGGCGATGCCTCAGCCGCGCCGCCCATCGTCGCGGAAGGCGTCCCGCATCGCTTCGTAGGCGGCCTGCTGCTCCGGCGTTTCCGGCTTCGGCGCCAGGATTTCCAGCTCGACGATCTGGTCCCCGGGCGGCGTGCCGGGTAGCCCGCGGCCGCGCAGGCGCAACTTGCGGCCGCTCTCGGAACGAGGCGGGATCTTTAGTTCGACAGGGCCGCCCAAGGTGGGCACGCTGACCGTCGCACCCAGGGCCGCCTCCCAGGGCGCCACCGGCAGCACGTGGATGATGTTGCGCCCGTCGACCTCGAACTGCGGATGCGCGGCGTATTCGATCTCCAGCAGCAGGTCGCGACCGGCGTTGCCCTGCCCCGACAACCGGATCACCTGTCCCGGCTTGATGCCCTTGGGAATGCGGACGTCCAGCGTGCGCTTGCCGACGGTGATGCGCGCGGCGCTGCCGGTGTAGACCGACTCCAGCGCGACCGCGAGCTTGGCGCGGGTATCGCCACGCGCCTGCGGCGCGCCACCACCGCCGAAGCCACCCGCGCGGCCGTGACCGAACAGGTTCTCGAAGAAGTCGCTGAAGCCACCGCCAGCACCGCCGCCGGCGAAGATCTCGTCGAAGTCCACCCCGCCATAGCCGCCGGCGAACCCACCCGGCGGCGGCTGCACGTCGTCGCCCGGGCGATAGCCGCGCGCACGCAGCTGGTCGTAGGCCGCCCGCTTCTGCGGATCGCGCAAGGCCTCGTACGCCTCGTTGACAGCCTTGAATTTTTCCTCCGCCCCGGCCTCCTTGCTGACGTCGGGATGGTATTTGCGCGCAAGGCGCCGGTACGCGCCCTTGATCTCGGCGTCGCCCGCCCCGGGTTCCACGCCCAGCGTTTCGTAATAGTCCTTGAATTGCATAAGGTCTCATCAGAAGCCAGGCGGCGGTCCGCCGAGGCAGTCGAGGTTAACGCATTGCGCTTGGTACGGCGGCGCCTGCGGCGGCGCGTACCGGGCATGACGCCTCCTTGCACATGGGCGTGGAATGCGGCCTTTCAAGAACGTTGACGCCTCCTTCCTCGCGGCGATCTACACTGCGTGAAGACTCCTCCACGAGATTCCGCAATGACCATCCAGGTAGGCGACCGCATTCCCGAAGTAACCCTGCAACGCATCCGCAACGGAGTCGAAGTCGTCGACACGCCGACCCTGTTCGACGGCAAGAAGGTGGTGCTGTTCGCGGTGCCGGGCGCCTTTACCCCCACCTGCTCGGAACGGCACCTGCCCGGCTTCGTGCAGCATTTCGACCAGTTCAATGCCCGCGGCATGGAGGTGCTGTGCGTGTCGGTCAACGACCCATTCGTGATGCAGGCCTGGGGCCAGAGCCAGCACGTACCGGACGGACTGTTGATGCTCGCCGACGGCAACGCCGACTTTACCCGCGCCCTGGGGCTTGAGCTCGACGCCAGCGCCTACGGCATGGGCACGCGTTCGCGGCGCTATGCGCTGTATGCCGACAATGGCGTGGTGAAGAAGCTGTTCGTGGAGGCACCGGGCGAGTTCAAGGTGTCATCGGCGGAGCACATGCTGGACGAGCTGGCCAAGCCCGGTTGAATCAGGCTCTGCCCGGAGACGCCCGCTTCGGCGGGCGTCGTCGTTTCGGAAGGCTGATCGCGCGGGCCGCGGGTCGCGGGCAATCAAATCGCGAGTGTCTGTGACGTCCTGCGTCAGCGCAGTACGCGGAAATTCACGTGCGACCACGCCCCGCTGTCGGCGAGTGCGGTGAGCGTGTGCGAACCGGGTTCGCCGAAGTCGTGCAGCAGGTTGGCGGCGCCCTGGGATTCGCCGATCAGGCGCCCGTCCAGCAGCCAGCGTACGCGCGACTCACTGCCGATGGCGCGCACCGACAAACGCAGCGGCCCGGTGCTGTTGGAGGCGCGGGCCAGCGTGGCCTGGTCGTTGATGCCCTCGATACGCAGCTCTTCGGTCGCGTCGCGGCCATCGGCGATGCAATCGGGCGACAGCGCGGGAAGGCGCGCCGCCGCGCGGGCCTCCAGCGACAGCCAGGGTGAGGCCAGGGCCGGCCAACGCGCGATTTCTCCGCCGCGACGCTCGTGCGGCTGCGTGCAATCGGCCGACAAGCGAAGTCCGCTGCGCGCGTCGACGTCGAAGCGTTCGCGTCCCGCGTTCCACAGTCGCGCATCGCGTTCGGCGAACGTCGGCGGCACGGCACCACCCAGCGACCAGGCCTTCATCCGGCGCCGGCACAACTGCGGCGCCTGCGGATCGGGTTGCACGCCGAGCGGCCAGCAGATTTCGACCTGGGCGACGTCGCGCGGCGGCGGCCGCGGCGCGCCATCGCCGCGCTGGGTCGGCAGGCTGTCGACCACTTCGAACAGCAGCGGCAGCGCCGTGACCACGCCGTACTGCCCGGGCAACGGCGTGCCATCGGGCCGCCCCACCCACACGCCCACGGTGTAGCGCCGCGTGCTGCCCAGCGCCCACGCATCGCGGAAGCCGTAACTGGTGCCGGTCTTCCAGGCCACGCGCGGCCGCCCGCCCTGCTCGAAGGTATCGGCGATGCTGCCGGGGCGTGGGTTCGCTTCCAGCGTGTCGCGGATGATCCAGGCGGCGCCCGGCGACAGCAGGCGTCGCTCCACGCGCGGCGCGGTCGGCTGGTAGCGCACGCGACCCGCGACGCCGTCGCGGTTCAACGCCGCGTACGCGCCGACGAGATCCTCGAGCCGCGCACCGGTGCCGCCCAGGATCATGGCCAGGTTCGGCTTGGCGCCGTTGGGCCATTTCAGGTCGATGCCGGCATTGGCCAGGCGCGCCGCGAAGCGCGAGGGCCCCACGCGATCGAGCAGGTCCACCGCGGGCACGTTCAACGACAGGCGCAGCGCCTCGGCCGCGCCGACGGGCCCGTTGAAGGCCATGTCGAAATTGCCGGGCCGGTAGTCGCCGAACGCCTGCGGTGCGTCGACGAGCAGGCTCTCGGAATGGATCAGGCCGTCGTCGAGGGCCAGGCCATACAGGAACGGTTTCAGCGTGGAACCGGGCGAACGCCAGGCCTTGACCATGTCGACATGGCCGAGCCGCGCCTTGTCGCCGAATTCGACCGAACCGACATAGGCGCGCGCCTCCAGCGTGGTGTTGTCGACCACCAGCAGCGCGGCGGACGTGCGTTCGGGCAGATCGGAGAAGTACGCGGCGACGCGGGCTTCAAGCGTGCGCTGCAGGTCGATGTCGATGGTCGATTCGATGCGCGACGACTTCGGGTCGGCGAACCGCAGGCGCTGTGCCAGCAGCGACGCATGCTGCGGCGGCTGCAGCGAGCGTGCCACGACCGGCTCCATCCGGGCATCGCGCACGTCTTGCGCCGACCACGCGCCGAGCGTGCGCATGCGTGCAAGCACCTTGTCGCGTGCGATGCGCGCGCGTCCGGCCTCGCGGTCGGGCCGCAGGCGACTGGGCGATTGCGGCAACACCGCCAGCAGCGCCGCCTCCGCATGCGACAGTCGGGCCGCGGGCTTGCCGAGATAGGCCCAGCTTGCGGCTTCGATGCCCTCGATCGTGCCCCCGAACGGCGCACGGTTGAGGTACAGGGCCAGGATCTCGCGCTTGCTCAGGTGCACCTCGAGCTGGATCGCGCGCGCCAGCTGCTTCGCCTTCGCCCATGGTGTGCGGGTGTGGCGACGCTCCGCGGGCATGTCGAGGATGCGCGCGACCTGCATGGTGAGCGTCGAGCCGCCGGACACCACCCGGCCGTGGCGCAGCCATTGTCCGCCGGCACGCGCCAGCGCGATCGGGTTGACCCCGCCATGGCGCCAGAACCAGCGGTCCTCGTAGTTGAGGAGTGCCTGCAGGTACAGCGGCGACACCTGCTCGGCCGTGACGGGATAGCGCCAGATGCCGCCGCGATCGGCGAAGGCGCGCAGCGGCGTCGCATCGCGCGACAGCACGACGGCGCCGGCATCGCGATCCTCCGGCAGCGGCAGCGGAAACGCGAGGTCCAGCAGCATCGCCGCGATCAGCAACAGCAGCGTGACGAGCAGCGCCTGCAGCGGGAACCGGTGATGCAGGCGCAGCCGCCCCAGCTGCCGATACGCCGGAGCCGCCTGCAGGCCTTGCGCGTCTGCCCGATCGGTCGCATGGGTGCGGGCTTGCGGTCTGCTCTCGTTGTCGTGCGCTGCGTTCAAGGAAACCCAAAGCTGCTTCGCTGCTGGAACTCATCGCGGGTGCCGGCCATCCCGGCACCCGCATCGCCGTTACTTGCCCGGCTGCTTCACCGTCAGCATCGCCGGACTGGCCTTGCCCACGCCGCGCATGTCGGGCCGATACATGTCCTCGACCAGCGATGGCGGCACGGTGTAGGTGCCCGGCGTCACCGCGCGCACCAGGTAGAACAGCTTCGCCGTGTCGTAGGTGCTGAGCTTGAGCGCGGCGACGTAGCGGTCATCGCGGTATTCCTCATGCCGCACCTCGGCCGCTTCGTCGCGGTCGGCAATCTCGATGCCGTCCACCACGACGCCTGCCCACTGCTTGGCGTCGCCGAGGTTGAAGTTCTCGATCTCCAGCCCGGCCGGCAGCAGGTCGGTCACCAGCGCGTCGGGCATGTTGACGCTGCTCTTGATCGTCAACTGCACGATCAGGCTGTCGCCCTCCTCCAGGGTGCCGCCGCTCCACTCGGTGCCGTCGGTGTTGTAGTACTTGCGCGTCACCGAGACGATGCTGGCATCGGGCTCCGGAGCCGAGCGCGGCACGCCGGCGACTTCCAGGCTGGCGAACAACGGCGGCTGGCCCTGCGGTACGAAGCTCACGCCGCGCGCCAGGGTTTCGTAGTCGAACGTGCGGCCGGTGATGCGCGTTGCCGCGACATCGATCGCCTCGCCCGCCACCTTCCACTGGCCGGTGATGGTCTTCTTCTGGTCAGCCATCAGCGCCTTGCCGAGTCGTGCCAGCGCTACCTGCTCCTGCGTGCTCAGCCAGAACCAGCGCATGTTGCGGCGCGCATCGAGTTCGCGTCCGAGCGATACCGCGCGCGCGTCGTACTCGGGCCTGGCGTAGCCGCGCTCGTGCAGCAGGGCGATCATCAGTGCATCGTCGCGCAGGCGGCTGCCATAGTCCGCCAGGTACACCGGCCGTTCCTTGGGGTCCTTGGCGAAGCCCGCGGCGATCGCCTTTGCCCCGCGCGCCTTGTCGCCCTGCAGCGACAGCGCCAGGCCCAGGTGCACCAGCGGCAGCCCGGTCATGCTCTGCTTGCGATTGTTGTCGTACAGCGCCCGCAGCGTCCCCAGCGGCGCGCGATTGACGCGGGCCAGGACGTAACCGGCGTGGGCCTGGTAGGCGAACTTGAGGTGGTCGCGGTTGTCGTAGCCGTAGAACGGCGTGCCGCCGGCGAGCAGGTCCTCATTGAGCGCCTTCAGCGCCTTCTGCAGCATGTTTTCCGGAACCGCGAAGCCGGCTTCGCGCGCATCCAGCAGGAACTCGACGATGTACGGCGTCAGCGTCTGGTTGACGTAATCGCCATCGCCCCACATCGAGAAATGGCCGGAGCTGATCTGCATGGAAGCAAGGCGGCCGAAGGCGCCCTCCATCCGTTCGCGCCGCTGCTTGGCGCTGAGGCCGGCGACGCCGAGCATCTTTGCCGTGTCCTCGTCGAGCTCCAGCGCGGCGTAGCCCTTGCTGGTGGTCTGCTCGGCGCAGCCGTACGGATACTTCAAGGCATCCTCGAGCGCCGCGGCGAACGGGATCGGCGGCAGCGCGCTCACGACCATGCGTGCCTGCACGGAGCCGGGCATCAGTCCGTCGGCGATGTCGGTGCCCAACGGCACCGGCCCCAGCTCGTTGAGCACGCGCGTGCGCGAGCGCATCACCGCCGACCAGGCCGGCCGCACCGGTACGTCGTACTTGCGGTCGACGCTGTAGCCGTTGCCGTCCACCCGCACGCGCACCTGCGCGGTCGTGTAGCCCTCGCGGGCGACCACCGGGAAGGTGTAGGTCGTCTTGCCATCGACGCCGAGCTTGGCCATGCGCGAACCGTCCGAAAGCGTGAGCGGGCCGATGCCGTCGAGCTGCACCTTGAACTCGCCCGGCTTGCCGGTGAAGTTCTGCACGTCCAGGGTCACGCTGCTGCGGTCGCCCGGTGCGAGCACGCGCGGCAGGCTGGCCTCGGCCAGCACGGGCGCGCGCACGATGGTTTCGTTGTCCTTGCTGCCGTAACGGTTGCCCGCATACACCATCGCGGACACACGCAGCGTGCCGTTGAAATCGGGCACCGGCAGCTTCACCCGGACCAGGCCCTTTGCATCCAGCTTCACCGGGCCGCTGAAGAGATCCACGGTCTGCACATGCGCGGTCGGCCGGCGCGCCTGCGGCAACGCCAGCGGTGCCATGTCGCCGCCGAAACGGATCCTCGCCGTGCCGCCTTCGAAGCTCTCGATCACGCGGCCGTACACGTCATACGCGTCCACGCCGAGTCGGCGCTGGGCGAAGAAGTGCTTGCTGGCATCGGGCACCGGGAAGCGGGTGATGTTGAGGATGCCCACGTCCACGGCCGACAGGGTGACGAAGGCCTCCTGCCCCGCCAGTTGCGGCACGCTCACGGTGACGGCCAGGTCGCGCTCCGGACGCATCTGCTTGGGCACCGCCAAGCCGACCGCCACGGTACGGTCGCGGCGATCCATCGGCACGTGCGCGATGCCGACGGCGCGGGCGGGCGTGATCTTGTCGGTCGCGGTGCCGCCGCGGAAGACCAGCGCGGTGACGTAGACGTCATGGCGTTCCCACTCCTTGGTCACGGGAATCTCGAAGGTGCTGCCCGCCTTCGCTTCGATGTCCTGCACGTAGAGCATGTGGTCGCTTTCGACCATCAGCAGGCCCTTGCCTTCGTGCGGGGGCGTCAGCGTCACCTTGAGCAGGTCGCCGGTCTTGTACGCGGTCTTGTCGAGTGCGAGCTTGACCTTGTCCGGGCGCGCATCCAGGCCGCGGTTCTCGTCGCTCCAGCTCCAGCCGGCCTTGAACGGATAGCGCGTGGTGAGCTTGGTGGCCGGATCGAACACGTCGAGCCGGTAGTCGCCCCATTCCACCGGGAAGTCGATCTTCACCGGCGACGCACCGGCGTTCACCGTGCGTACGGTGATGTCCTCGTAGCGGCGGGTGAAGTCGTAATCCCAGCCGTCGTCGTCCCAGTTCCAGTGATAGTCGCGGTGCTCGCGCACCAGCGTGACCCGCAGGCCGTTGCCCGGCCGCGGCCTGCCGTCGGAGCCGAAGCGGCTGATCTGGAAGGCCGCGTTGGCGTTGGCGTCCGTGCCTTCCTTGTCATCGAACAGTGGCCGCACGCCGACCAGTGCGTCGGCCGGCCACAGCACGCGCTTGAGGCTGCGGTTGACGCTGCGGCCGCCGGTCTCGAACACGCTGCCGGTCACCATCGCCGCAATCGTGCTCACCGGCTTGGCTTCGGCCGGCAGCGCGATGTCCTCCTGCAACTTGCCGTCGGCGTCGAGCGTGGCGTCGATGACATCCTTGGCTTCCTTCGGCAGGTTCAGGGTCGGATCGCCGAAGAACCAGCCGGGCAGCTGCTCGAGCGGATGCTGCTCGACGGCCACGGTGAGTTTGGCGGTGAAGCGGTTGGACGCCGCCGGTGCACCGTAGAGGTAGGCGCCGGTCGCCTGCAGCCGCAGCGGTTCGCCGGGCTTGATCACGTCCTGCGCGCTCAGGTCCAGCTTCATGCGTTCGGGCAGGAATTCCTCCACCCGCAGGGTCATGCCCTGCACGGCCTCCTTGCTGGCGGGATCGGTGCGGAACTCGACGCGCCAGCGGCCGGTGGCCGCATCGACCGGGATTACCTGGGTATGGCGGACGTAACCCTGCGCGTCGGGTTGCAGGCTGGTTTCGAGGAACGTCTTGCCATCGGGCTGCACGTAACGGACGAACACCGGCTGTAGTCCCTTGCCCTTCGCCTTGGCCGCAAGCGGCTGGCCATCCTGGTCGCGCAGCAGCGCCGACAGGCGCACGGTTTCGCCGGGGCGGTAGAGGTCGCGACCGGACCAGGCGAACACGTCGAACCAGGCCTGCTCGCGCCCGGCGACGGCGAATTCGGACAGGTCGAGCGCGGGCTGGTTGAACGGCAGCATCGACACGTCGCTGCCGCGCTGCGCGATCAGCACGTGCGCGGCGTCCAGCTTGTAGTCGAGCATGGCGTTGCCGTTGCGGTCGGTGACCGACTTCAGCACGGGCTCGCCAGCACCGTTGAGGACCTTCAGCTCGACGCCCGCGAGGGCGCCCCCCGTTTCCAGCGAGGCGGCATGCACGAACAGCCGGTCCTTGTAGGCGCGGGTGTGCAGGCCCAGGTCGCTGACGGTGAAGAAGGCGGTGTCGAATTCTTCCTTGAACGTGCCGGTCCGCTTCATCACCGCGAAGTACAGGCCGGGTTCCTGCAGCTCTTCGATGTCCTGCAACGGCAGGTAGGTCAGCACGCGCTCGTTCTTCTTGCCGCCGAGGACGAAGCGGTTGACGTAGACCGGCTCGGCCATCGACGACAGCGGCGAGCGGCCATGGCTGATGCCCTCGTCGTCGTCGTAGGAATACTCGCGCTCCAGGTCCCACGCGCTGCGGCGGCCACCGCGCTGGAACTCGGCGAAGAACCGCGGCAGTTCCTTTTCCTTGATCCGCAGGAACTCGACGTCGACTTCCGGCACGTTGACCGACACCACCGGCAGGCCGCGGCTCTCCCGCGCCGGCAGCACGCTGCCCTGCGAGGCGAAGCCGACGACGGGCTCGAGCGGGCCGGTGTAGACGGTGCGCTTCTCTTCCTTGCCCAGGCGGTTGCCATCGGCGGCGGTCAGGCCGGCGCGGATGGTGACGAGGTATTCCTTGCTCGCCTCCACGTGCGGGAAGCGCAGCACCTTGGCTTCGTCCTCGCCATCGTCGTCCAGCACCCAGCTGCCCTTGATCGCTGCGCCTTCCTTGTCGGTCACGGCGATCAGCGAATCGAATTCCTGCGTGCCCACGATCGGTCGGCTGAATTCCAGGGCGAGGGCGAGTTCGTCGTCGCCGGCCTGGTCGGGATAGGCCGCGACGAGCCCGAAGCCCTTCACCGCCTCGCGCTTGGCCGCGATCTTTTCGCCACTGACTTCCGGCAACTGCCCGTCGGCATCGCGCTTGCAGCCGCCCAGCGCCAGCAGCACCGACAGGGCGAATACCACCACGCCCTTCCTCAGCATGCGGTTGGATGCCAAGCGACCGGACAGCAGACGGGACTGCACGGATCCCTCCGAACACGTAACGCGCTTCATGCGACTCTCCCCAGGTTTGCGCAAGCGTATAGAACCGGAGCGGCGTCACACAATGGCGCCGGGCGATTGCAGGAAGTGCGCCAGTGAACTGGCGTTTAGCATCGCTCCGATGGGAAACGCGGCGCCTGGAAAATGCAGCCTTACGTGGTTTCGTGGCGACGGCGGCCAGCGCTCTTTCGCGGGTTGCATTTGGCCTTCCCGGAAAAGAAAACGCCGCCCGGAGGCGGCGTTTCACTTTGGCTGGAAGAGCGAGGAATCAGTCCGCCGATTCCGACGGAAGCGCCTCGATCGAAGCCACCGGCGCCACGCCGTGGACCGCCTCGACGTCGCCGTCGCCCTCGTCGTCCAGCGATGCATCCAGGCGTTCGATCGCCTGCAGCGATTCGTCCGCCGCCAGGCGCATCAGGGTGACGCCCTGGGTATTGCGGCTGACCTGGGAGATTTCCGCGGCACGGGTCCGTACCAGGGTGCCGCCGTCGGAAATCAGCAGCACCTCGTGGTGGTCGGACAGCTGCACCGCGCCGACCAGGCAACCGTTGCGTTCGGTGGTCTTGAGCGCGATCACGCCCTGGGTGCCACGGCCCTTGCGCGGGTACTCCGCGACCGGGGTGCGCTTGCCGTAGCCGCGTTCGCTGGCGGTCAGGATGTCGCCGTCGCCGTCGATCACGATCAGGCTGACGACCTTGGCACCGCCGGTGGCCACCGTTTCCTCGCCACCCTCGCCTTCGCCATCGCCCTCGACGTCACCCGCCGCCAGGCGGATGCCGCGCACGCCGGTGGCGGTACGACCCATCGAGCGGACTTCGCTTTCGGCGAAGCGCACGGCCTTGCCATTGCTGGCGAACAGCATGATGTCGCGGCTGCCGTCGGTCAGCTCGGCGTTGACCAGCGCGTCGCCCTCGTCGAGGTTGATCGCGATCTTGCCCTTCTGCAGGCGGAAGGCGAACTCGGTGAGCGGGGTCTTCTTGACCGTGCCGTTGCGGGTGGCGAAGAAGACGAACTTGCCTTCCGCGTACTCGCGCACCGGCACCACCGCCTGGACCTGTTCGCCGGCTTCCAGCGGGATCCAGTTGATGATCGGGCGGCCGCGCGCGTTCGGGCCGGCATCCGGCAGCTGGTGCACGGACAACCAGAACACCCGGCCGGCGCTGGTGAAGGTCAGCAGGGTGTCATGCGTGTTGACCAGCCACAGCTTGTCGATGAAATCCTCGTCCTTGGTCGACGCGGCGCTGCGGCCCCTGCCGCCGCGCTTCTGCGCGCGGTAGGCGCTGACCGGCTGGCGCTTGGCGTAACCGGAGTGCGACAGCGTCACGACCACGTCTTCCGGCGCGATCAGGTCGAGGATGTCGAGGTCCTCTTCGCTGGCGCGGATTTCGGAACGACGGGCGTCGTTGAATTCTTCCTTGAGGTTGCGCAGCTCGGTGCGGATGACCTCGAGCAGCACGGCCGGGTTCTCGAGGATCTCGATCAGGCCGGCGATGGTCTTGAGCAGTTCCTTGTATTCGTCGGTGAGCTTGTCCTGCTCCAGACCGGTCAGGCGGTGCAGGCGCATTTCCAGGATCTGCTGGGCCTGGGTCTCGGTGAGCTGGTAGCGACCGTCGATCAGGCCCACGCCCTGCGGCAGGTCTTCCGGACGCGACGCGTCGGCCCCGGTCGCCGCGAGCAGCGAGGCGACCAGGCCCGGCTCCCAGGTGCGCGCGAGCATGCGGTCGCGCGCTTCGTTCGGGTTCGCCGAGGTCTTGATCAGCTCGATCATCTCGTCGATGTTCGCGAGCGCCACCGTCAGGCCTTCCAGGATGTGCGCGCGGGCGCGTGCCTTGCGCAGTTCGAAGATGGTGCGGCGGGTGACGACTTCGCGGCGGTGGCGCACGAAGGCTTCGAGGATCTGCTTGAGATTCAGCAGCTGCGGGCGGCCATCGACCAGCGCCACCATGTTGATGCCGAACACCGACTCCATCTGCGTCTGCTGATAGAGGTTGTTGAGCACCACTTCGGCCGATTCGCCGCGCTTGACCTCGATGTAGATGCGCATGCCGTCCTTGTCGGACTCATCGCGCAGCTCGCTGATGCCCTCGAGCTTCTTTTCCTTGACCAGCTCGGCGATCTTCTCGATCAGCCGCGCCTTGTTGACCATGTACGGGATCTCGGTCACCGCGATGGCTTCGCGGCCGGTGTCCTCGTTCACTTCGATCTCGGCCTTGGCGCGCATGCGCACGCGGCCACGGCCGGTGCGGTAGGCGAGCTGGATGCCGCCGACGCCGTTGATGATGCCCGCGGTCGGGAAGTCCGGGCCGGGGATGTAGTGCATCAGGCCGTCGATGTCGATCGCGGGATCGTCGATCAGCGCGATCGTGGCATCCACCACTTCGCCCAAATTGTGCGGCGGGATGTTGGTCGCCATGCCGACCGCGATGCCGGCGGAGCCGTTGACGAGCAGGTTCGGCACCCGGGTCGGCATGACCGTGGGTTCGAGTTCCTTTTCGTCGTAGTTGGGCTGGAAGTCGACGGTTTCCTTGTCGATGTCCGCCATCAGTTCGTGCGAGAGGCGCGACATGCGTGCTTCGGTGTAACGCATCGCCGCGGCGGAGTCGCCGTCGATCGAACCGAAGTTGCCCTGCCCGTCGACCAGCATGTAGCGCAGCGAGAACGGCTGCGCCATGCGCACCAGGGTGTCGTACACCGCGGTGTCGCCGTGCGGGTGGTACTTACCGATGACGTCACCGACGATGCGCGCCGACTTGTAGTACGGCTTGTTGCTGTGGGCACCAAGCTCGTTCATCGCATACAGCACGCGGCGATGCACGGGCTTCAGGCCATCGCGGACATCCGGCAGCGCGCGTCCCACGATCACGCTCATGGCGTAATCGAGGTAGCTGCGGCGCATCTCGTCTTCGAGGTTGACCGGGATGATTTCCTTGGCGAGTTCTGCCATTCGGGTTCCGTTTCTGTGCGTTCGCATCGGGCCCGGAGGCGGGGCAAAGGCATGCCCGAGCGGGCGTGCTTTGCGGCTCGCTCAGGGCGGCTTCAAAAGACGTGAAATCGTACCACGAAACGGGGGCGTAAAGCACCCCGATTCCCATACTGAAACAAGCACTTACGGGGCTTTTTGGGTGCTTCTTGTAACCCCCGGCCAAAAGCGGGCAAGACGGCCTGCCACGGCGTCGGGCCCAGCCGGCGCTTCAGGGGCCGAACGCGAGCTTCATTGCAGCCTCGTCCGGCCGCTCGATCACGCCCTTCTCGGTCACGATCGCGTCGATCAGTTCATGCGGCGTGACGTCGAACACCGGGTTCCACGCGCCGATGTCGGGCGCCGCGGTACGCACGCCCCCGATGGCGAACATCTCGCCCGGGTCTCGCTCCTCGATGTGGATGGCGGCGCCGTTGGGTGTTTCCATGTCGACCGTGGAGGACGGCGCGGCAACCATGAACTTCACGCCGTGATGGCGGGCGGCGATCGCCAGCTGGTAGGTGCCGATCTTGTTGGCGGTGTCGCCATTGGCACAGATGCGGTCGGCGCCCACTACCACCCATTGCACGGCGCCGGTCTTCATCAGGTGCGACGCGGCCGAGTCGGCGATCAGGGTCGGCTGGATGCCGTCCTGCTGCAGTTCCCACACGGTCAGGCGTGCGCCCTGCAGCCACGGCCGGGTCTCACCGGCGAAAACCTTGTCGATGCGACCCTGCGCCACGCCGGCACGGATCACCCCCAGTGCAGTGCCGAAGCCGGCGGTCGCGAGCGAACCGGTATTGCAGTGGGTCAGCACGCCGCTCTCCGGTGCGATCAGCGCCGCGCCGAGCGCGCCCATGCGGCGATTGGCGGCGAGGTCCTCATCGGCAATCGCCTGCGCCTCGCGCACGATCACGTCGCGCCAGTCAGGCCCGGCGGCGCCGAGCGCCCGGCGCATGCGCGCCAGCGCCCAAGCGAGGTTGACCGCGGTCGGGCGCGCGTCATTGAGACGCTGCATCGGCGGCTCGAGCTTGCGCGCGGCTTCGGCGCCGTCGGCCGCTTCGACCTCCTTGCCCGCGAGCACCACGCCCCAGGCAGCCGCAATTCCGATGGCCGGCGCGCCACGCACGGTCAGCGAATGGATCGCTGCCGCCACGTCGTCGCTGGTGTTGCAGCGCACGTATTCGACCTCGAACGGCAGCTTGCGCTGGTCGAGCAGTTCCAGGGCATCGCCGGTCCAGCGGATGGGACGGATGCGGTCGTAGCGGTCGAAATCGAAGGTGTCGTTCATACGCGGATTGTAGTCCGCCCCGACGACCTAGGCCCGGGCGAAGTCGAAGGCCAGCACGTCGGCGATCCGCGGCGTGCCGAGCATCGCCATCACCAGCCGATCCACGCCCATGGCGACGCCGGCACAGGCCGGGAAACCCGCCGCCAGCGCCGCCAGCAGGCATTCGTCCCGCGGTGGCGTAATGTCGCCGCGCTCCTTGCGGCGCTGCAGATCGGTGTCGAAGCGGGCGCCCTGCTCTCCTGCATCCGCCAGCTCGTGGTAGCCGTTGGCAAGTTCCAGCGGCCCCAGGTACAGCTCGAAACGCTCGGCGACCGGGAGATCACCGTTCTCGCGGATGCGAGCGAGCGCACACTGCGAAGCGGGATAGTCGTAGAGGGCGAGCAGCTGGTCGGCCGGAAACGCAGGCTGCAGGCGATGGGTCATCAACAAGTCCAGCCAGTCGTCGCGCGTCAGGCCGGTCGGATCGATCACGACGTCGCCAAGGGCCGCGCGCAGTTGCGCTTCACTCGCGCTCGCCGGATCGATGCCCAGCTGCTGCCGGTACAGCTCGTGGTAACCCACTTCAACCAGCTGCGCGGAACGCCCGAACAGTGCGAGCGCGGCATTCACCAGTTCCGCGGTTTCGCGGATAAGCCGGCGATGGTCCCAGCCCGTCCGGTACCACTCCAGCATGGTGAATTCGGGGTTGTGGCGGCCGCCGGCTTCGCCATCGCGGAACACGCGCCCCAGTTCGTAACAGTCGCCAAAACCCGCGGCGAGCAGCCGCTTGAGCGGATACTCGGGCGAGGTACGCAACCAGCGCGTGCGCGGCGCACCATCGGTACGTCCGCTGAACTCCAGCGAGAACGAAGCAATGTTCGGATCGGTGTTGCCGGCGCGCGAGAGCACCGGCGTTTCCACTTCGACCACGCCACGCTCGGCGAAGAACGCGCGGATGGCACCATTGAGCCGCGCGCGCAGCCGTAGCGCGTCGAAGCTCGCCGACGGTTGCCAGTCCGGGATCACTGTCCGTGCCCGGTAAGGAAGGCCAACAGCTTCGCTTCATCCCAGATCTCGACACCCAATTCCTGCGCCTTGGCCAGCTTGGAACCGGCCGCCTCACCGGCGACGACGAACGAGGTCTTCTTCGACACGCTGCCCGAGACCTTGGCGCCGAGGGCTTCCAGCTTGGCGCCGGCCTCATCGCGCGACATCGCGGCGAGTCCGCCGGTCAGGACGACGGTCTGCCCGGACAGCGGCCCCTCGCTGGCGCGTTGCGGGGCCCCCTCCATCCAATGCACGCCATTGGCGCGCAGCGCGCCGATCACCTCGCGGTTGTGCGGCTCGGCGAAGAAGTGCGCGATCCGCGACGCCACGATCGGGCCGATGTCCGGCACGGTTTTGAGCGTGTCGACATCGGCGGCCATGATCGGGTCGAGCGCACCGAAGTGCTTGGCCAGCGTTTTCGCCGTGGATTCGCCGACATCACGGATGCCCAGCGCATACAGCAGGCGCTCCAGCGTGGTGCCGCGACTGGCGTCGATGGCGGCGATCAGATTCTCCGCCCAGCGCGTGGCGATCTTGCCCGACTTCACCGTTGCTGGCGTTGCTCCGGCCGCGGCGTCGGCGCGGCGCTTCATTTCCAGGAAGTCATCCAGGGTCAGCCTGTAGAGATCGGCGACGGTATGGACGTACTCGAACTCAACCAGGGCGGCGATGAACTGCTCGCCGAGTCCTTCGATGTCCATTGCCCGGCGCGAGGCGAAATGAAACAGCGCCTGCACCCGCTGGGCCGGGCAGTACAGGCCGCCGGTGCAGCGGGCCACGACCTCACCCTCCTCGCGCTCGACCGCCGAACCACAGGCGGGACAGTGCGTCGGCATCACGAACGGCGCGTGCATCGGCCTGCCTTTGGCATCGGTCGGGCGGCGCTCCTCGATGACGCGCACGACTTCCGGGATCACGTCGCCGGCGCGGCGGATGATGACCACGTCGCCCTGGCGCACGTCCAGGCGCGCCACCTGGTCGGCGTTGTGCAGCGTCGCCTTGGTGACGACTACGCCGCCCACGTGCGTGGGGGTGAACACGGCAAACGGCGTCACCGCGCCGGTGCGGCCGACGCTGACTTCGATCGATTCGACCGTGGTGGCCTCCTCCTGCGCCGGATACTTGTGCGCGATCGCCCAGCGCGGCGCGCGCGACACGAAACCCATCGCGCGCTGCTGGTCGTAACGGTCGAGCTTGTAGACGACGCCATCGATGTCGTACGGCAAGGCATCGCGTTGTTGGCCGATATGCCCGAAGTATTCCAGCAGGCCTTCGGCGCCGCGCGCGGTAGTGACCTGCGGGGACACCGGCAGGCCGAAGTCGCGCAGCAGGGCCAGCGTCTGCGAGTGCGTCGCCGGCAGTTGCAATCCCTCCGCCTCCCCCAGTGAGTACGCGAAGAAGCTCAGGGGACGCTGCGCAGTGACACGCGGATCGAGCTGGCGCAGCGAACCGGCCGCGCCGTTGCGCGGATTGGCCAGCGTCTTCTCGCCGTTTTCGCGCGCCCATTCGTTGTAGCGCTCGAAGGCCGCCTTCGGCATGTAGACCTCGCCGCGCACCTCGAGCACGGCGGGCGCCTTGCCGCGCAGTTTCAAGGGAATCGCCCGCACCGTGCGCAGGTTGGCGGTCACGTCCTCGCCCGTGGCGCCGTCGCCGCGCGTCGCTCCCCGTACGAACCGGCCGTCCTCATAGCGCAGGCTGATGGCCAGGCCGTCGAGCTTGGGCTCCGCGGAAAACACCGGCTCGAAGTCGCCGGTTTCCTTGCCGATGCGCGCGACGAACTCGTGGATTTCCTCCGGACTGAAGGCGTTGGCCAGCGAGAGCATCGGCACCGCATGGCGAACCTCGGCGAATTTCGCCGAGGGCGCATTGCCCACGCGCTGGGTTGGCGAATCGGGCGAGGCCAGTTCCGGGTGCACGGCTTCCAGCGCCTGCAGCTCGCGCAGCAGGCGGTCGTACTCGATGTCCGGGATGTTGGGATCGTCGAGGACGTAGTAGCGGTAGTTGGCGTCTTCGAGCTGCTGGCGCAGGTCGGCGATGCGATCGGCGGGATGGGAGGCGCGTGGGGTCACGTGCGGACTGCGCTCAGGGTCGGACGATGTCGCAATTGTAGTGCCGTGCCCGCGCCGCAGGCTTCGCGCGTCGAAGACAAGCGGGACACTCCGCCCCGGACATTCGCGTGTGGCGCGTTACCAGCGTCCCGGCTTGGTCAGCGGCGGCGCTTCGCGCTGGCGGTCGTAGGCACGCAGTTCGTCGCGGATGTGGGCGATGCGCTGGCGGCCCAAGGCGTTGCGCGATTCGTCCAGCACCACGCCATCGAGCAGCTCCGCCATGCGCTGCGCGGTCGGCAGCATGGTCTCCCATGCATCGAGGGCCGGCACCGATGCGGGCAGGGTCAGGAAGAAGGCGATGGCCGGCGTTTCCATGGCCTGGATGTTGGCCATGTCGAAGCTGCCCGGCTTCATGATGTTGGCGACGCTGAAGACCGGGCCGCGCTCGGAGTGATTGTCGATCAGGCGGTGGAACACGCCCATGTGGCCGTACGTCAGTCCCGCCTTCTCCGCGGCGACGACGATGTCCGGACCATGCAACCTGGCGCCCGCGCGCGCCGCGAGGTACAGCGTGACGATCTTCTCGAACGATTCCTCTTTGCGCTTTCCGAGGTCGTTGGAAGCGGCAGCCGGCGCTACCGGGGCTGCGTCCAGGCCGAGCTCCGGCTGGGTCGCGCGTTCGTCGTAGTTGTCGACGGGCGCCTCGTCGCCGGCAGCGCCCAGCGTGGGCTCCATCCGGGGTGCGAACGCATCGGCAATGCTCGGCCGCGGCACCCGCTTGCCCTGCTCCTGCTTGCGCGGCCTGCCGAAGAAGATGATCGCGCCGATCAGGATCAATCCGGCCATGGCGATGGCCATGCGCAGCAGGGTCGTGTCGGACATCGTGCGTGGTCTCCCTTCTGTCTTCGCGCTCTTACGCGGCGCCGGCCAGGCGCGTGGCTTCGGCGAGGTCCACGGACACCAGGCGGCTGACGCCCGGTTCGCGCATGGTCACGCCGGAAAGCTGTTGCGCCGCTTCCATCGTCGCCTTGTTGTGGGTGACGAACAGGAACTGTACCTGCTCGCTCATCTCGCTGACCATCGCCGTGAAACGGCCGACGTTGGCTTCGTCGAGCGGTGCGTCGACTTCGTCCAGGAGGCAGAACGGCGCGGGATTGAGGCGGAAAATCGCGAATACCAGCGCCACGGCGGTCATCGCCTTCTCGCCACCGGAGAGCAGCGAGATATTCGACACACGCTTGCCCGGCGGGCGCGCCATGATCGCGACGCCGGTGTCGAGCAGGTCTTCGCCGGTGAGTTCCAGGTAGGCATGGCCGCCACCGAACAGGCGCGGGTACAGCTCCTGCACGCCCGAG
This sequence comes from Lysobacter oryzae DSM 21044, assembly GCF_059568595.1. Taxonomy (NCBI): domain Bacteria; kingdom Pseudomonadati; phylum Pseudomonadota; class Gammaproteobacteria; order Lysobacterales; family Lysobacteraceae; genus Lysobacter; species Lysobacter oryzae. The sequence continues at coordinate 107,894 of NZ_JCANTQ010000011.1, forward strand.
TTGACGCGGTCGAAGGTGTCCTTGAAACGGCCGCGGGTCTCGCGGTCGATCTTGCGGATGGCTTCTTCCAGCGTCTCCAGCGCCGCGGTGAGGTCGGCGTCCTGCGCGTCGAGGTATTCCTTGCGCTGCGCCTGCTCGGCATGTTCGGCGATGGCGGCGAGGTTGACCGGCTCGAGGCGGCGCAGTTTGCCGTCGAGGTCGGTGACCACCTTTTCCCACGCCGAGGGATCGGCGTCGTCGGGCAGCGTGTTGACCACGTCCTCGATCACGAAGCCGGCTTCGACTATCGCGGCGCTGAGCGTCTCGGCCTTCAGCACCAGTGCCTGCTGCTCCAGGCGGCGCTGGCCGATGGCTTCGCGCTGCGAGATGGCCTGCTCGTCGCGGGCGTGGCGGGTCTGCTCGAACTGGCGCAATTCGTTATCGATGCCGTCGAGCGCGGTGCGCGCGGCGGTGAGGTTCTGCTCGACGGTGACGCGCTGCTCGAGCGCGACCTGCCGCTGTTCTTCCAGGTGGTGCACCGGCTCGTCGCCTTCGGCAAGCTGTTCGGCCAGTTCACCCAAGCGCGAGTCGAGCTGGCCGCGCTGGCCGCCCATGCGGTCCAGCGCCTGCATCAGGCCGGCGATCTGGGCGCGCTGCGTTTCTACACTGAGCAGCAAGGCCTGCGCGGCGTCGCGCGATTCGCGGGCCATGGTGCGGGCCTGCTCGCGCGCCTCGAACAGCGCGCGGCGTTCAGCGTCGAGCTGCAGGCGGGCATCTTCCAGCTCCGCCATGCGCATGACCGCCTCTTCCTGGCGGGCGCGCGCTTCGGTGGCCTGCTCGCGCGCACCTTCCAGCGTGGCGACCAGCTGGGCAAGTTCCGCGTCGATCTTCTCGATGCGGTTGCGGGCGCTGTCGAGGCGGCCCTGCTGGCTCTGCAGCTGGCCGGCGAGCTCGGACACGCCGCGGTGGGCCATGTACAGCGCGCGCTGCGCGTCTTCGCGCTGCTGCTCGGCAGCGAGCAGGCGATCGCGCCAGGCGGTGATGCCACGCTCGAGTTCGTGCTCTCGGTGCTGGAGTTCCTCGATCTGCGCGCGTAGCTCCTGGATCTCGCGTTCGCGCAGCAGCGCGCCCTGCTTGGCCGCGCCGGAGCGCAGCACCCGCACCCAGCCGGCGCCGAGGCGCTCGCCGTTGCGGGTGATGATGGATTCGCCCTCGCCCAGGCGCGGCAGCAGCGCACGGGCGTCGGCCAGGGTTTCCGCGGTGTGCAGCTTGGCAAGGATGCGGCGGATCGCGATCGGGCCAGTGACCTTCGAGGCCAGCGACGTCGGTGCGAAGGCGATGGCGTCGTTGTGCGGATCCACCAGCGCGAGTCGGCCTTCGCCGAGATCGTCGATGGCATCGACCAGTGCTTCCGGCGCCTCGACCAGCACGCCTTCGATCAGCTGGCCCAGCGCGCTTTCGACGGCGTTTTCCCAGCCCTGCTCGACCACGAGCTTCTCGCCGACGCGCGCGGCGTTGTCGAGGCCGCGCTGGCGCAACCATTCGGTCGCTGCGCCCTGCTCCTGGCCGAGTGCGGCGTGCTGCAGGGTCTCCAGCGACGACAAGCGGCCACGCGAGGTCTGCGCCTGCTTGCGGACTTCAGCGAGCTCGGTCTGCGCGGCGCGCTGCTGGTCCTGCAGTTCGGTGAGGTTGTGCTTGCGCTGTTCCAGCTCGCTGGTCAGCGTCTCCAGCGAGGCCTTCTGGACGTCGTGCGTTTCCTGGATGCCGGCGAAGGCGTCGGCCAGCGCGGTGAGGTCCAGGCCCGTGCGCTCGGAGGTCAGCGCTTCGCGACGGCGGTCGGCGTCGAGCGACTGCCGGTCCAGGTGTTCGATGCGGGTGCGTTCGACGTCGGCGGCGCGCGCGGCTTCCGACTGGGCGCGGGTGTGCGCATCCCAGCGCTGCTGCCAGTCGTTGAGCCTGGATTCGGCGTCGCGCAGTGCCTCCTGGCGGGCGACGTCTTCCTCGCGCAACTGCTCCAGGCGCGGCTCGGCGTCCTCGATGGCACTGCGCAGCACGTCCAGCTTGGACTGGTCGCTGCCGATGTGCTGGGCGATCTCGGCGAGCTGGCTCATGGCCTCGTCGCGCGCGCGCTGCAGGCGCGTGGACATCTCGCGCTGGTGCTGGATCTGCTGCTCGATGCGCGCGAGCGCGCCGCCGACCTCGTAGCTGGCGGCCTGGGCCTTGTTGAGATGCTCGGCGGCTTCCTCGCGGCGGACGCGGCCGGTCTCGATCAGGCGCTCGGCCTCGCGCTGCTCCGCGATCAGCTGCTGCAGGCGGGTTTCCTGCTGGCTGAGCTTCTCGCGCTGGGTCTGCAGCTTCTGGTCGAGCACGCGGTGTTCGAGCGCCTTCCATTCGGCGTCCTTCACCTTGCGCTCGGCCTGGATGGCCTGGTACTGCTCGGCCTGGCGCGCCTGGCGCTTGAGGTGTTCGAGCTGCTTGCCCACTTCCTCGCGCAGGTCCTTGAGGCGGTCCAGGTTCTCGCGGGTGTGGCGGATGCGGGTTTCGGTTTCCTTGCGCCGCTCCTTGTACTTGGAGATGCCGGCGGCTTCTTCCAGGTAGACGCGCAGTTCTTCCGGCTTGGCCTCGATGACCTGCGAGATCATGCCCTGCTCGATGATCGAGTAGCTGCGCGGACCCAGGCCGGTGCCGAGGAACAGGTCGGTGATGTCGCGGCGGCGGCACTTGGCGCCGTTGAGGTAGTACTGGCTCTGGCCGTCGCGGGAAACCACGCGCTTGACCGAGATTTCATTGAACGCGGCGAATTCGCCGGTGATGGTGTGGTCGGAGTTGTCGAAGATCAGCTCGACCTGGGCCTGCGACACCGGCTTGCGCGCCGAGGAGCCGGCGAAGATCACGTCGGTAAGCGAGTCGCCGCGCAGGCGACTGGCCGAGCTTTCGCCCATCACCCAGCGCACGGCATCGATGATGTTGGACTTGCCGCAGCCGTTCGGACCAACGACGCCGGTCATGTTGGTCGGCAGGTGCAGCGTGGTCGGATCGACGAAGGACTTGAAGCCGGACAGCTTGATGGTGGAAAGACGCATGCGGCAGAACAGCCCCTGACGCTGCCCCGGAGGCAGCGCCGCTAAGTGACAAAGCCAGTTAGAAGTAGTGCCTAACCTTTTGATTCGACTAGGCAGTCTTGCGCCTTCAGGCGCAAGGTTCCCGGGAGTATACCGGCTGCCGCGGCGCACAAGCGGTGGCCTTTGCGGCCCCTCCAGGACACGAAACGCCCGCTCTCCATGCGACCGGGGGATCGCCTGCCGTCAGCGGGCCCCGCGTCTGCCGGACGCCCGCACGATGCCGTGGACCGCCTTCCCGCCGTATCAGTCCCGCTGGGCCTCGGCCGGGGTGCGGGCGCGGATGGCCAAAGCATGGATGTCGGTGGTCATCAACTCGCCGACGGCGGCGTACACGGCCCGATGCCGCGCGATCGGGGTCATTCCCGCGAAGGCATCGCTCACCACGTCGACCCGGAAATGGCCGCGGCCGTCACGGGCACCGGCATGACCGGCGTGCCTGTGGCTTTCGTCCTCGATCTCCAGCGAGACCGGCATCAGCACCGATTCGATCGCGGCACGGATGGCATCCACCCGTTGCCCGCGTGGCAGGCCGGTAGCGGATGAAGCGGTCACGGCAGCACCCGCTTGAACGGGCGCACGTCGACGCGGGCGTACACGCCGGCAGCAACGTATGGATCCGCGTCGGCCCAGGCGCGGGCCTCTTCCAGTGAACCGAATTCGGCGACGACCAGGCTGCCGCTGAAGCCGGCCGGACCCGGATCCTCCGCATCGATGGCCGGGCACGGCCCCGCCAGCATCAGGCGGCCCTCGTCGCGCAGGGCAGTGAGCCTGGCCAGGTGCGACGGGCGCGCGGCGACCCGCCTGGAGAGGACATCCGGGCCGTCATGGCCTTCGATCACGTACCACATGCCGTTGTTCTTCCCGTGCGCTGGAGCGTGAATTGTAGCCGCGTGGGCTTTTGCCCCGGCTCCGTCACGAAAACCGGCTGGACACGCCCATGCCCACCCCGTACCCTTGGCACAACTACCTAGGCCGGAAGCAGCGGCCGTCGCGACAGGCCTCCCCACGCCGTCGCACACGCACATCGACGTGCGTCGCTGCGCCCTACCGGCCCGAGCCCGCAATCCACTTCACCTCACCGCCCCCGCCCAAGCGGGCGCGCAGGCTGGAGTCCATTCGGGCACCGGGGTCGAATTTTCCAGCAGCTTGCGCCTTTGCTGTCCGTAGCACCTTGCGGTCGTGTGTTCGCAGACCCGGGCTTGCCCGCTGCCTGCACCGCCTATGCCGTAGACAATGCCAGGGCCCGGAGGGGCCGGCTCCGAATGACCGACGACGTAAACAGCGGCGACATAAATAGTGGTGGCAGCGCGCCCGCCGCGCCGCAGAACAACCACAACGGCAACAATCGTCCGCAGCAGCAGGAAATGCCGCTGGCGATGGTGCTCGGCCAGCCGGTGCTGCAGATCCCGCAGGACCTGTACATCCCGCCGGACGCCCTGGAGGTCATCCTCGAGGCCTTCGAAGGCCCGCTGGACCTGCTGCTGTACCTGATCCGCCGGCAAAACCTGGACATCCTCGACATCCCGGTCGCGGAGATCACCCGCCAGTACGTCGAGTACATCCAGACGATGCACGAGATGCGCTTCGAGCTGGCGGCCGAGTACCTGGTGATGGCCGCGATGCTGGCCGAGATCAAGTCGCGCATGCTCCTGCCGCGCGCGGCGACCGAGGAAGGCGAGGAAGACGATCCCCGCGCCGAACTCGTCCGCCGCCTGCAGGAATACGAGCGCTTCAAGAAGGCCGCCGAGGACATCGATGCCCTGCCCCGGCAGGACCGCGACACCACGCCGGCCGCCGCCTTCGTGCCCGACCGCGCCAGCGTCAAGCTGCCGCCGCCGGTCGAGCTCAAGGAAATGCTGCTGGCGCTGCACGACGTGCTCAAGCGCGCCGAGCTGTTCACCCAGCACGCGATCAAGCGCGACGCCCTCAGCGTCCGCCAGCGCATGGGCGAACTGCTCGAGTCGCTCAAGGACGGCGTCTTCCACCGCTTCGAGTCGCTGTTCACGGCCGAGGAAGGCAAGCTCGGCGTGGTGGTGACCTTCCTCGGCCTGCTCACGCTGGCCAAGGAACAGCTCGTGGAAATCGTCCAGGAAGGCCCGCTGCAGCCGATCTACGTGAAGTCGCTGGCGCTGATGAAGGACGGGGAGGAGATCGAGCTGAGCAGCGAGTTCGACGAACCCGCGGCCAACGACGACTCGCGCGCGTGATGCACCGCCGCCGGCTCGCCCCCACGAACCCATGAGCCATGGCAATGACTGAAATCCTTATGGACCCCGCGGTTCCCGATTTCGAACTCCAGCCAACGAACCAGCGCAAACCAAACCTGATGGAACAAGACCTCATCAACCGCATCGTCGAAGGCGCCCTGCTCGCGGCCAACCAGCCGCTGACGCTGGCGCAACTGCACGCCCTGTTCCCGGAAGACCAGCCCGCGCCGAACGACAGCGTCGAACAGGCGCTGGAATTCCTGCGCGAAGACTGCGCCGACCGTGGCGTCGAACTGGTCGAACTGGCCTCCGGGTTCCGGTACCAGGTCAAGGCCGACGTGCATGCCTGGGTGTCGCGCCTGTGGACCGAGCGCAAGACCAAGTACACCCGCGCCACGCTGGAAACCCTCGCCCTGATCGCCTATCGCCAGCCGATCACGCGCGGCGAGATCGAACAGGTACGCGGCGTCGCGGTCAGCAGCAACATCATCCAGGCGCTGGAAGAACGCGAATGGATCCGCGTCGTCGGCCATCGCGACGTGCCCGGCAAGCCGGCGCTGTTCGGCACGACCAAGGCCTTCCTCGACTACTTCGGCCTCAAGCGTCTGGACGAGCTGCCGCCGCTGTCGGAGCTCAAGGACATCGGCGAGCTGGAACCGCAGTTGCAGTTCGACAACGTGATGGATGCCACGCCGATCGAAGCCGGCGGCCTGGGCGCCCCCGGGGTCGAGGCCGATGCGGCGAACGGCGACGACGCCGGTGACATCGCGGCCGACGACGATGAGGCCGACGACCTCGACTCCAGCGAATCCGAAGACGACCGCATCGAGGGCTTCGACGCCGCCGATGCAGATGAAGACACCGCCAGCGATGGCGAACCCGAAGCCGCGACGGGCGAGTCCGCGGCAGACGAGAACGATGAAAGCCTGCACGACGAAAGCGAAGACGTGCCGGACAACGCCGTCGAGACGACGACCGTTCCCATGACCGATGACGACGCCGAACCCTCCCATGCGGAGCAGGCATCGTCGGAGCAAGAGAAAAATGACTGAAGAAAAGAGCCGCAAGCTCACCCTCAAGCGTCCCGGCGCCGAAGCCGCCGACGCCCCCAAGCTGGAAGAACGCCTGCACAAGGTGCTCGCCCAGGCCGGCCTCGGGTCGCGCCGCGCGCTGGAACAGCGCATCGCCGACGGCCTGGTGAAGATCAACGGCGAGACCGCCACGGTCGGCCAGAGCGTCACCGGCGGCGACAAGATCGAGATCGACGGCAGGACGTTCGTCGCCACCGCGCTGACCGAACCCGCGCGCGTGCTGATGTACAACAAGCCCGAAGGCGAAGTCACCACGCGTGAAGACCCCGAAGGCCGCCCGACCGTGTTCGAGGCGCTGCCGATGCTCAAGGGCGCGCGCTGGATCGCGATCGGCCGCCTCGACATCAACACCACCGGCCTGCTCCTGCTTACCACCGACGGCGAGCTCGCCAATGCGCTGATGCATCCGTCGTTCGAGGTCGAGCGCGAATACGTCTGCCGCGTGCGCGCACCGGAAGGCCAGGAAGTGGTTCCCGACAACCTCGTCGACCGCCTCGCCCGCGGCGTCGCGCTCGAGGACGGCCCCGCCAAGTTCGACGAGATCGAACGCATCGGCGGCAGCGACTCGCACGACTGGTTCCGCGTCGTGGTGAAGGAAGGCCGCAACCGCGAAGTGCGCCGCCTGTGGGAATCGCAGGGCTGCCAGGTCAGCCGCCTCAAGCGCGTGCGCTACGGCAAGGTCGCGCTGCCGCGCGAACTGCTGCGCGGGCAGTCGCAGGAACTCGCGTCCGACAAGGTCGAAGCGCTGCGCAACGAACTCGGCCTGGACAGCGACACGCCCTCCGCCCTGACCCTGCAGCCGGTGATCGGCCAGCGCAAGGCGGCGAAGTCGACCATCGACCTGACCGGCAAGAGCCGCTCGCACGGTTACGTCGGCGGCCACAACACCGCCGATGAAGGCCGCGAGCTGCGCCGCTTCGACCACGTGCGCGAAGACCGCCGCGGCGGCCGCGGCGGCAAGAAGCCGCACGGCGGCCTCACCGTCAGCGGCGAGATGGCGGCCAAGCAATCGCAGAAGCCGTTCAAGCAGCGCAAGGAAAAGGGCCCGAGGCCGCTGCCGGAAGGCAACCCCGCGGCCTTCCGCACCTGGTACGTGCCCGAAGGCGTGGAGACCGGCCCGTCCGGCCACCGCAATCCGGAAAACCGCGGCCCGAAGAAGCCCTATGGCAACAAGGGCGGCGGCCGTCCCGGCGGCGGTGGCGGCGGTTATGGCGAACGCGGCCCGCGTCGCGAGGGCGGCTTCGGCGGCCAGGGCCAGGGTGAAGGCGGACGCGGTGGTTACGGCGGCGAACGCCGTGGCCCCGGCGGCGGTGGCCAGGGACAGGGCCGCGCGCCCAAGCCCTATGGCCATCCCGGCAACGCCCCCAACTTCCCGTCCGATCACGCCAACCCCGGCGCGTTCAACCCGTACGGCGACAAGCCGCGCGGACCGCGTCCGGGCGGACGCCCCGGTGGTCCGCGTCCTGCAGGCGGTCGACCCGCTGGCGCTCCCGGCGGCAATCGCCCGGGCGGCAATCGCGGTCCCGGTGGCCCGCGTCCGAGCGGTCCGCGTCCCGGCGGTCCGCGGGGCGGCGGACGTCCTGGCGGCGGTCGTCATTCCGGCGGCTGATGGCCGACGGCGACGTCGATAGTGTTCGCTACGAAGGGCGCCGATGGCGCCCTTCGCTTTTTCCTGCGAGCAGTCACGTATTCGTTTGCAGCAATAGCTGCTTCGTGCTCACCGCTGACGCGATAGCCCATTAGTCACCCTTGACGCATTTGCGCAGCGGCCAGCAAAGTCGCGCAGCACCCTTCTTTCTGCGCGCCCGCCGGCATGACGCCATCGGGCCCACAACAGCGGAGCATCGCGATGCAAAGACGTGATTTCCTCAAGGCTTCGGGCTTCGGCCTCGCAAGCCTGTCGCTTCCGTTCTACGGCAATGCCATCGCCGCCGAAGACCTCCTCAGCAGCCTCGACGTGGGCATGAAGAAGTCGATCTCCGATGCCGCCATGCAGGCGGCGCGCGACGCCGGCGCCAGCTACTGCGATGTACGCGTGGGCCGTTACCTGCGCCAGTTCGTCATCACGCGCGAGAACAAGGTCCAGAACGTCGTCAACACCGAATCCACCGGTGTCGGCATCCGCGTGATCGCCAACGGCTCCTGGGGCTTCGCCGCCACCAACGACCTCTCGCCCAAGAGCGTGGTCAAGGCCGCGCAACAGGCGGCCGCGATCGCCAAGGCCAATGCGCGCACGCGCACCGAGCCAGTGCGCCTGGCCAAGGCCCCGGGCGTCGGCGAAGTGTCGTGGAAGACGCCGATCAGGAAGAACTCGATGGCGGTTCCGCTCAAGGAGAAAGTCGACCTGCTGCTCGGCGCCAACGCCGACGCGACCAAGGCCGGCGCCGATTTCGTCAATTCGATGCTGTTCCTCGTCAACGAGCAGAAGTACTTCGCATCGACCGACGGCTCCTACATCGACCAGGACGTGCACCGCATCTGGGCGCCGTTCACCGTCACGGCCATCGACAAGGAGAGCGGCAAGTTCCGCACCCGCTCGGAACTGTCCTCGCCGATGGGCATGGGCTTCGAATACCTCGATGCCGATCCCTCGCAGAAGTTCGTCTCGCCCAACGGCGTGGTCAACTACGGCAAGTCCTACGATCTGCGCGAGGACATCGTCGCCGCCGCCAAGCAGGCGCGCGCCAAGCTCAAGGCACCTTCGGTCAAGCCGGGCAAGTACGACCTGGTGCTCGACCCGTCGCACACCTGGCTCACGATCCACGAGTCGATCGGCCATCCGCTGGAACTCGATCGCGTGCTCGGCTACGAGGCGAACTACGCCGGGACCAGCTTCGCGACCCTCGACAAGGTCAAGGACAAGTTCAAGTACGGCAGCGACAAGGTCAACATCTTCGCCGACAAGGTGCAGCCGGGCAGCCTCGGCGCGGTCGGCTACGACGACGAAGGCGTCAAGACCAAGCGTTGGGACCTGATCAAGGACGGCACCCTGGTCGACTACCAGGCCATCCGCGACCAGGCCCACATCCTGGGCAAGACCGAATCCGACGGCTGCTGCTACGCCGACTCGTGGTCGAGCGTGCAGTTCCAGCGCATGGCCAACGTCTCCCTCGCCCCGGGCAAGAACAAGCTCAGCGTCGCCGACATGATCAAGGACGTGGAAAACGGCATCTACATCGTCGGCGACGGTTCGTTCTCGATCGACCAGCAGCGCTACAACGCGCAGTTCGGCGGCCAGCTCTTCTACGAGATCAAGGACGGCAAGATCACCCAGCAGATCGAGGACGTCGCCTACCAGATCCGCACGCCTGAATTCTGGAATGCCTGTGCGGCGGTCTGCGACGAAAGCGACTACCGCCTCGGCGGTTCGTTCTTCGACGGCAAGGGCCAGCCCGGCCAGGTGTCGGCGGTGTCGCATGGCTCGGCCACGGCCCGCTTCAACGGCATCAACGTCATCAACACGGCCCGTTCGCTCGGCTGATCGACCAGGAGAACCCGATGAGCATCTTCACCGAAGCCGAAGCCAAGGCCATCCTCGAGAAGGTCGTCAAGCTGTCCAAGGCCGACGAGTGCACCGCCACGCTGACCGGCTCGACCAACGGCAACGTGCGTTTCGCCCTCAACAACGTCACCACCAGCGGCATCGTCGACAACGTCGACCTGGCGGTCCAGGTCGCGTTCGGCAAGCGCGTGGGCGTCGCGACGATCAATTCGTTCGATGACGCCTCGCTCGAACGCGTGGTGCGCCGCGCCGAGGACCTCGCGCGCCTCGCCCCGGAGAACCCGGAATTCATGCCGGCCATCCCGAAGCAGACCTACAAGCCCACGCCGACCTTTGGCGAAGGCACCGCCGGCATCACGCCGGAGTACCGGGCCAAGGTCGCGGCCGACTCGATCGCGCCGTGCAAGGCCGACAAGCTGGTCGCGGCCGGCTTCCTCAGCGACAACGTCAACTTCTTCGCCTCCGCCAACAGCAACGGCAACTTCTGCTACCAGAAGGCGACCGGCGTCGACTACACCTGCACCGTGCGCACCGACGACGGCCGCGGCTCGGGCTGGGTCGCCCGCAACCTGCGCGACGTCGAACGCTTCGACGCCAGCCGCGAGATCCGCACCGCGATCCGCAAGGCCAAGGACTCGGCCGAGGCCAAGGCGCTGGAGCCCGGCAAGTACACGGTGATCCTCGAACCGGCGGCGTCCGCGGGGCTGATCTCCTTCATGATGTTCTCGTTCGACGCGCGCCAGGCCGACGAGGGCCGCAGCTTCCTCGCCAAGAAGGGTGGCGGCAACAAGCTCGGCGAGCAGGTCTACGACAAGCGCGTCAACATCTGGGCCGATCCGTGGGATGCCGACGCCGCGGTCTATCCGTGGGACGAGGACGGCCTGCCGCGCGAGAAGACGCCGATCATCCAGGACGGCAAGGTGTCCTACCTGCAGTACTCGCGCTACTGGGCGCAGCAGAAGGGCAAGCGCGCCGTTGGCCAGCCGGGCAACCTGATCATGGCGGGCGGCGACAAGTCGACGGCCGACCTGATCCGCGGCACCGAGAAGGGCATCCTGGTCACGCGCACCTGGTACATCCGCATGGTCGATCCGCAAACCGTGCTGCTCACCGGCCTCACCCGCGACGGCACGTTCTACATCGAGAACGGCGAGATCAAGCATCCGATCAAGAACATGCGCTTCAACGAATCCCCGGTGATCATGCTCAACAACATCGAAGAGCTGGGCAAGCCGGTGCGCGTGGGCGACGACGAATCGCCGTTCGTGATGATGATCCCGCCGATGAAGCTGCGCGACTTCACCTTCACCTCGCTGTCCGACGCGGTGTGACGATGGCAGTACGCGGGGACGTCACGTCGCATCCGGCGTCCCCGCGCCCCTGGACGCGGCCATGAACCGGGCCGCGTTCCTCAGGCTCCTCGCCGGCGGCGTCGCCGGCGCCGTCCTGGCGCAAGTGCCCCGCCCCGCGCGCGCGGCTGGGGCCTACGATTTCTGGTTCACCCGCCTCAAGTACGAATCGGGCGACTGGGACGTCGACCAGCGCATGCCCTCGAACATGGTCACCGCGCTGATCGACTACACCAACCTGCGCGTGGATCCCAAGGAACACGTGGTCGCGCTGTCGGATCCGAAGATCTTCGCCGCGCCGTTCTGCTACCTCGCCGGCCACAAGCTGGTCGAGTTCAATCCCGCCGAACGCCGCAACTTCGAACGCTACGTGCGCAATGGCGGCTTCGTTTTCGTCGACGACTGCAACCACGACATCGACGGGATGTTCGCGCGCTCGTTCGAGGCGCAGATGGCCTCGATCTTCGGCGACGCGGCGCTGCGCAAGCTGCCCAACAACCATGCGCTGTACCGCAGCTTCTTCAAGTTCGACGGCCCGCCGCCGACCGCGCTGGAGCTCAACGGCTGGGGCGACGACATCGTCCACGAATACCTCAAGGGCATCGAGATCGACGGCCGCCTGGGCGTGCTCTACAGCAACAAGGACTACGGTTGCGAGTGGGACTACGACTGGCGCAACAAGCGCTTCCTGGCCGAAGACAACACCAAGTTCGCGGTGAACATCGCGATCTACGCCCTCACCGCCTGACCCACCTTCCACTGCGAATACCGCCGACATGAGCGCCGACAACTCCCACACGCCACGCGCGACGGACATCACCGAAGCCGCGATCAGCGCCCGCCTCGCGCAGATCACCACGCTGCGCCAGGCGATCGCGCAGGCCATCGTCGGCCAGGAAGCGGTGGTCGAGCAGTTGCTCATCGGCCTGCTCGCCGGTGGCCACTGCCTGCTCGAAGGCGTGCCCGGGCTGGGCAAGACCCTGCTGGTGCGCTCGCTCGGGCAGGCACTGGACCTGCAGTTCCGCCGCGTGCAGTTCACGCCCGACCTGATGCCCAGCGACATCCTCGGCACCGAGATCCTGGAGGAGGACCACGGCACCGGCCGGCGGCTGTTCAAATTCCAGCCCGGTCCGATCTTCACCAACCTGCTGCTCGCCGACGAACTCAACCGCACGCCGCCGAAGACCCAGGCCGCGCTGCTCGAGGCGATGCAGGAGCGCACGGTGAGTTACGCCGGCGTCACCCATACCCTGCCCGCGCCGTTCTTCGTGCTCGCCACCCAGAATCCGATCGAACAGGCCGGCACCTATCCGCTGCCGGAAGCGCAGCTCGACCGCTTCCTGCTGCACGTGCGCGTCGACTATCCGGACGAAGCCGAGGAACGCAGCATCATCACGCAGACCACCGGCACCCGCAGCGCCGACGTGCCGCGGGTGATGTCGGGCGGCGACATCCTCGACCTGCAGGTGCTGGTGCGCCACATCCATCTCGGCGACGACCTGCTTGCATGGATCACGCGGCTGGTGCGCGCCACGCGTCCGGGCCCGGATGCGCCCGCGGACATCCGCCAGTGGGTGAAATGGGGCGCCGGCCCGCGCGCGGGCCAGTCGCTGGTCCTCGCGTCGAAGGCGCGCGCTCTGCTCCACGGCCGCCTCGCCGCCACGCGCGAGGACGTGATGGCGCTCGCCGCACCGGTGCTGCGCCATCGCATCCTGCTGTCGTTCGCGGCCGAAGCGGAGCAGAAGAGCACCGACGACGTGGTCGCCGCCCTGCTGCGCAGCGTTCCGTTCGGCGCCTGACGGCGCCGTAGCGCTGCCGAGCCACCCGCGATGTCGGCCCCGGATTTCATCCCGCGCGAAGTGCGCGCCCGCCTGAAGGACGTGCGCCTGGTGCCGCGTCGCGCCACCGGGTCGCACGGCTTCGGCCTGCATCGCAGCGTCAGCCGCGGTGCCGGACTCGAGTTCGCGCAATACCGCGCCTACGAACCCGGCGACGAGCTGCGCCAGATCGACTGGAAGCTGTACGCACGCTCCGACCGCTTCTTCGTGCGCGAATCCGAACGCGAAAGTCCGGTCGACGTCTGGCTGCTCATCGATGCCACCGCGTCGATGACCCAGGGCGATGCGGCGCGCAAGCACTGGACCCGGCTGGATGCCGCGCGCGGGCTCGCGGCCTGCCTGATCGAAGTCGCGCTGCGCCAGGGCGACCGCTTCGGCATCGCCACGCTGGGCGGGCGCGGGCTCGATGCCGTCCCCGCCGCCGCCGGGCTGCGCCATCGCGACCGCTGTCTGCTGGCGCTGCGTGACATCCACGCGGAAGGCGCGTGGCCGCTGGAAACCACGCTGCGGCCGTTGTGGGAGCGCATCGCACCCGGGGCGCTGGTGGTGATGCTGGGCGACGGCTTCGACGACAACGCCACCGCGTTCGCGCAGCGCCTGTCCGCCGCGAGGCGTGAGGTGCTGTCGATCCGCATCCTTACCGCGGAGGAACGCGACTTCCCGTTCCGCGGCGGGCATCGCTTCGTCGATGCCGAAAGCGGCGAGGAACTGCTCGCCGATGCCGCCGCCGTGCGCGGCGAATTCCTCGCGCGCTTCACGGCCGCACGCCGTGCCCTCACCTCGCAGCTCGCCGCCAACGGCATCCGCCAGGTCGAATACGTTCTCGACGAGGCGCTGGATTCGCCGCTGCGGCGACTGTTCGCAATGCACGGGGACACGGAGTCGGCATGAGCCTGGAGTTCCTGTGGCCGCTGGGGTTGGCCGCGCTCGCGGCGATGCTGGTGCCGCTGTTGATCCACCTGCGCCGGCGCAGCGAACAGCACCGTACCGCGTTTGCCGCCTTGCGCTGGCTGCCGTCGCGCGCACGGCCCCGCACCCGGCTGCGCTTCGAGGAATGGCCGCTGCTGCTGGTGCGCCTGCTGCTGCTCGTTGCGCTGGCGTTGCTGCTTGCACAGCCGGTGTCGTTCGGTGGCCCGCACGCGAGGCAATGGCTGGTCGTCGTGCCCGGCGCGGACACCTCCCACCTGCAACCGCGTGGCAAGGACGAGCGCGAACGGCGTTGGCTGGCGCCCGGCTTCCCGTCGCTCGAGGAAGTCCCGCCCACGCAGCCGCAACCGGTCGCCAGCCTGCTGCGCGAACTCGACGCGACGTTGCCTGCCGATACGCAGCTCACCGTGGTGGTTCCCGCACAACTCGATGGCGCCGATGCCGTAGCGCCGGTGCTCCATCGCCCCGTGCACTGGCAGGTGGTGGCGAACGCGAAGTCCGTATCGGCAAAGGGCAGCGACCGCGCGACACCGCGCCCTCCGCTCGTCATCCGCCATGCCGAGGGGGTGGCCGGACTGCGCTACCTGCGTGCCGCAGCCATCGCCTGGCAAGCGGCGACTCCGGCGTCCGGCAAGGCGGCAATGCCCGCCGACGTCGCTTCGATCGATCGGCCGTTGCCCGCGACCGGCAAGCCGCTCGCCTGGCTGGCGCCGGGCCCGCCGCCGTCCGCGTTGCTGGGCTGGGTCGAGAACGGCGGCAGCGTCCTCGTCGACGCGCAAGCGAGCATCGCGCACATGCCGCGCGACGGCGTACCGCTGTGGCAGGACGAGGATGGCGCCGTGCTGGTGCGTGGCATCCGCCAGGGCCGCGGCCGCATCCTGCAGTGGACGCGACCGCTGACGCCGGAGGCGGTGCCGCAACTGCTCCAACCCGACTTCCCCGACCACCTGTGGTCGCTGTTCGCGCCGCCCACGGCCGCGCCCGCGCGCATCGCCGCAGCCGACTACGCACCGCGCACCGGTGGCCGCGCCTGGCCGGTGCGACCGAATGACCTGCAGCCATGGCTGCTATTGCTCATCGCGGCGTTGTTCCTGCTCGAGCGCTTCCTCGCCAGCGGACGCCGCGAAGTGGTGCGCGCATGAACACGACCCTGGCCAGGCTGCTTCGCGCCGCGCGCCTGCGGTCGCTGGCGCGCATCGTCGCGTTCGCGGTTCCTGTTGCCGCCGTCATCCTGGCCGCGTCCGTGCGCTTCGGCGAAGGCCACTGGCCGTGGGCGCTCGCGCTGTGCATCGCCGCCGTCGGCGCGACGGCATGGTCGCTGCTGCGGCGGATCGACTCGCACTGGCTCGCGCGACGGCTGGACGAACGCGACCCGCGCATGGACGACAGCGCCGCGCTGCTCTTCGCGGATTCCACACGGGCAACGCCGCTGCAGCAGCTGCAGCAAGCGCGCCTGCGCGATCGATTGGCGCAGGCGTCCCCGCCGGACCTGCGTCCAGCGTGGCCCGTGCGCACCCTGGCGGCCTGCTGGCTGCTGGCGGCCGTGCTGATCACGACGGCCCTGATGTGGCCGGAGCGGACGGCGTCGCCCGCAGCCCATACGCAAGCGGCGAATCCATCCGCCGCGCCCGCCCGCCCTGGGCAGACCCGCATCTCGCGGCTGCAACTGCAGGTCACCCCGCCCGCTTACACGCGACTGCCGCCGCGCAGCGAAGCCACGTTCGAAGCGAAGGTGCCCGAGCGGTCGCAGGTCCGCTGGGCACTGCGGTTCGATCCCATGCCGGCCGGCGCCGCGCTGGCCTTCCACGATGGCCTGCGCGTTCCGCTGGTGCGCGAAGGCGACGACTGGATCGCCACCCGCCGCATCGACAAGCCGCTGCTCTACCGCGTGCAGTTGCAGGACGCGCCGCCGCTGCAGGCCGATCGCCTCTACCGCCTCGACGTCGCCCTCGACCAGCCGCCGCAGGTCAAAGCCGTCGCGCCGGAAGACACGCTCACCTTGCGCCGCGATGGCCAGCGCACCTGGGCCGTGACCTTCGAGGCGCAGGACGACTACGGCCTGGCCTCGTCGGCGCCGCTGCGGATCACGCTCGCGCAGGGCGAAGGCGAGAACATCCGCTTCGAGGAACGCAGCCTCACGCTGGCCGGACGCGGCAGCGCGACGCGCAAGCGCTACGCGCACAGCTTCGATCTCGCGGCATTGGGCCTGGCGCCGGGCAGCGACTTCGTCGTCCAGCTGGCCGTCACCGACAACCGCGCCGCCGGTCCGCAGAGCACCCGCAGCGCCAGCTACATCCTGCGCTGGCCACCAGAAGACGCGACCGAAACCACCGGCCTCGACGGCATGGTGAAGAAGGCGCTGCCCGCGTACTTCCGCAGCCAGCGCCAGATCATCATCGACAGCGAGGCCCTGCTCGCGCAGCGCCGCAAGCTCGACGCGGAGCAGTACCTCGGGCGTTCCGACGGCATCGGTGTCGACCAGCGCCTGCTGCGCTTGCGCTACGGCCAGTTCCTCGGCGAGGAATCCGAAGGCGCGCCCAGGCGTGCGCTGCCCATCGCCGAGGAAGAACCCGCTGCACCCGCGCGTCCGCTGCTGCCCACGGCCGATGCCGAGGACGAGGCGGACGCACCGCGTGCCGAAGCACCGCACGCAGAAGCGGCGGACACGCACGACCATGCCGATGCCAACGCCAGCGCACCCGCGGCATTCGGCGAAGCCGGCGACGTCCTCAGCGAATACGGCCACACCCACGACGACGCCGAAGCGGCGACCTTGCTGGATCCGGAAACGCGCCGCACGCTCAAGTCGGCCCTCGACCAGATGTGGCAGGCGGAGCTGCACCTGCGCCAAGGCCGGCCCGACCTCGCCCTGCCCTTCGAATACAAGGCGCTCGACTTCATCAAGCAGGTGCAGCAGGCCGGGCGCATCTACCTCGCGCGCGTGGGCTCGGAACTGCCGCCGATCGATCCGGCGCGGCGCATGAGCGGCGATCGCAAGGGACTGGCGCCGCGCAGCGAACCGCTGGTCGCCGCGACGCCCGCTTCACCGTTGCTGGAATCGCTGTGGCGTGCGCTCGAAGTGCCACCCGGGCGCGGATCGTCTGCGCTCGATCTCGACGGCGCGGAACGCTGGCTGCGCGCCAACGAGCGCCGCGTGCCCGACGCGCTCGGCGTGATCGCCGCGCTCGACGGCGTGCGCAGCGATCCAGCGTGCGCCGCGTGCCGCCAGCTGCTGCGCAGCCGCCTGTGGCCATTGCTGCGGCGTCCGCCTGCACATCCTGCGGCGCGAACGAAGCCGGACCGCACGGGCCAGGCCTATCTCGATGCCTTGCAGGCGGAGCGGCCGTGATGGACATGCAGCGCACGGCCCTCGTCCTCGTCGCACTCGCGGTGCTCGTCGGCAGCGCGCGCACGCTGTGGTTCGCGTGGCGTCGCTCGCCACGTCCGCGCGCGTGGCGCACCGCCCTGCTCCTGCTGCTGCAACTCGCGTCCGCGGCCCTGCTCTATCGCACCCTGTTCCCACCGGTGGTGGCGCTGGGTACCGACACGCTCGTGGTCGCCACGGCGGATGCCCCCTCCACGCTGCGCATCGCCGGCAACGAGCGCCTGATCGCGCTGCCCGAAGCCGGCAACATCCGCGATGCCGAAGCCGTCCCCGACCTCGCCACGGCACTGCGCCGCCATCCCGAAACCGCGCGACTGCGCATCCTCGGCCGCGGCCTCACCGCGCGCGATCGCGACAGCGTCGATGGCCTGCCGTATTCGTTCGTCGCCGCGCCGCTGCCGCGCGGGCTGGTCGAACTGCCCGGCTGGGTGCGCGCGCAGGCCGGCGCGGATTTCCAGGTGCGCGGACGCGTCAACGGCGTGGCGGGCGGGCGCGTGGAATTGCTGGACCCTTCCGGCCAGCGCGTCGATCGGCAACCGCTCGCCGCCGATGGCCGCTTCCGCGTGACCGGCGCCACCCGCAGCGCAGGACTGGTCGATTTCCGCGTGCGCATTGCCGACGCGCGCGACCAGACCGTCGAGGAAGCCGCATTGCCGGTCGAAGTGTTCGCACCCGCGGCCACGCGCGTGCTGGTGCTCGCCGGCGCCCCTGAAGCCGAAGTCAAATACCTGCGTCGCTGGGCGCTCGACAGCGGCGTGCGCCTGACCACGCAGATCCAGCTGGGCGGCGGCATGCAGCTGGGCGACGCGCCGATCGCCTTCAACGCCGCCACGCTCAAGGGCTTCGATGCGGTGATCGTGGACGAGCGCGCGTGGGATGGCCTCGGCGACGCACGCCGCCGTGCACTGATCGAGGCCGTGCGCAACGGACTGGGCCTGCTGGTGCGCGCCAGCGGCCCGCTGCCTGCCAGCGCACGCAACAGCCTGGCCGCGTTCGGCCTGCGGGTGACGCCCGCGACCGTGCCGCCGACCTTTGCCCTGCCGCTGCCGGAGAGCGGCGAATTCGCCGCGACGCGCCTGGGCCCGGGCTCCGTCGACGCGCCCACGGCCACCACCGTGGCCACGTCCGAGCCACCCGAACTCTCGCGCCAGCCGCTGCGCATCGATGCCGCGGGCGCGCACGCCTGGCTGCGCGACGACGCCGGCCGCGCGCTTGCCGCCTGGCGTCCGCTGGGCCAGGGCCGGGTGGGCGTCTGGCTGCCGCTGGACACCTTCCATCTCGTGCTGCTCGGCCGCGACGACCGGCATGCGCAACTGTGGAGCGAGGCCGTCGCCGAGGTGGCGCGTCCCATCACCAGCACGGCATTGCCCGTGCCTGCCGACGGCCGCGTGGGCACGCGCATGGCGCTGTGCGGCCTGGCCGCGGACGCCACGGTGACGCCATTGGGTGCGGAGCCCACGGCGCTGCTGCTCGACCCCGCCACCGGCGCGGCGCGCTGCGCCGGCTTCTGGCCGCAGGCGGCGGGCTGGCACGTGCTGCGCAGCGCGAATACGAGCGTTGCCTTCCACGTCAGGGATGCGCAGGCGCTGCCCGGCATCGCCGCACGCGAAATGCGCGAGGCCACTGAACGCCTGGCGCTGCAACCGCCGCGCAACGCCACGGCAAAGGCGACGGCATCCGGCCGGCGCTGGCCTTGGTTCCTGGCCTGGCTGCTGGCATCGGCGGCGCTGTGGTGGTTCGAGCGCACGCGCTTCGGCCGCGCAGCGGCGTGATCGGGTAGCGCTGGCACGCCCGATGCGTGCCCGGCCACCTGGCATGACGACGAAGATTAAGCCGCGATAACAGCAGCTTCGCGCTGCGTTCCCCGCCCGCGCGCTATGCGGGACCCGCATACGTCGCGGAGAACCCCATGCGCATCCTGCCAAAAGTGGTTGCCATCCTCGTCGGCGTGATGGCCCTGCTGCTCGCGCGCACCGCGCACAGCGGCGGGCTGGTCGAGCAGCCGTTCGAGCTGGCGAACTTCAGCAACCCGTTGCTGATCGACAACCCCAACTGGCCGCTGCTGCCGGGGCTGCGGGTCGTCTACACCGAGGTGTCGGCCGACGAGTGCGTCACCAACGAAGTGGAAGTCACCCACGACAGCAAGAACGATTTCCCCGGCGCGTACGCGGGCCTCACCGCGCGCGTCGTGCTCGACCACGCGTGGCTGGACGAGGACTGCGACGGCGGCCGCGACCAGTTGCTGGAAGACACCTTCGACTGGTACGCGCAGGACGACGACGGCAACATCTGGTACGTCGGCGAGGACACGACCGCCTTCGAATACGACGACGAAGGCAACCTCACCGGCTCGAGCGCGGAAGGCTCCTGGCAGGCCGGCACCGATGGCGCGGTTGCCGGGCTGATCATGCTGGCGGCGCCTTCTGCCGGCGACTTCTACCAGCAGGAGTTCCTCGCCGGCGTCGCCGAGGACTGGGCGAAGGTGATCGGCGTCGACCGCAAGGTTGAGACAAGCTTGGGCACGTTCGAGGGCTGCCTGGTCACCAAGGAATGGTCGCCGCTGGACCGCGGCGCGGTCGAACACAAGTACTACTGCCCGAACGTGGGCCTGGTGCTCGTGCACGAATTCCACGGCAAGACCACGGTCGCCGAGCCGATCGAGATCGACCTGCCGTAAGCAAGCCCGGCCGGCGTCCGACTTCGCACCCGCTTCACACCCGCGACCTCGCCGCTTCGCGGCGCGGCGCGATGCTGCGCACCGTCTCCCTGCGGCGCGCGGAAATGGCAGTTGCGGAATCCTTCGACTTCGACGTCACCATCGTCGGCGCCAGTTTCGCCGGCGCCGCCACCGCACTGGCGGCGGCCCAGCGCGGCCTGCGCGTGTGCGTGCTCGAGCGCAAGCGCGATCCCGGCGACAAGCTGCGCACCACCGGCATCATCGTCAAGGAAGCCGCGGAACAGACCCTGCTCAACCAGGTGCCGGCGCACCTCACCCGCCGCGTCGAACAGGTGCGCCTGTACGCGCCCAGCCTCAAGCAGGTCGCGCTGGCGGCGCCGGGCTATTACTTCCTCACCACCGACACGCCCGGCGTGATGCGCTGGCTGGCGCAGGAACTGCGCGCGAATGGCGTCGACCTGCGCCTGGGCACGGCCTTCACCAGCTGCCAGCGCATCGACGGCGGCTGGCATGTCGAAGGCGCGGGCCGTACGCGCTACCTGGTCGGCGCCGACGGCGCGCGCTCGCGCGTGGCCGAGCGCTGCGGCCTGGGCCAGGTGCGGCAGTTCCTCTACGGCATCGAGTACGAATTCCCCGGCGCGCGCCTCGCCCACGACGATGCCCTGCACTGCTTCATCAGCAAGCGCTACGCACCCGGCTACATCGGCTGGATCGCGCAGAGCCCCACCGGCGTGCAGGCCGGCCTGGCGTTGCGCCACGATCCCGAGCGCGCGCGCGTGCCCGACATCGACGGCTTCCTGCTGCGCGTCGGCGTCGCCGGTGGACTGCCGCGGCACCTCAGCCCGGGGCACACGCGCGCGGGCCTGATTCCGTGCAGCGGACCGGTCAGCACGATGGCGGGCGATCGGGTGATCCTGACCGGCGATGCCGCCGGCATCGTCTCGCCGGTAACCGCAGGCGGCATCCATTCCGCGTGGGAACACGGCTGGGCCGTCGGCCGCGCGATCGCCGCGCACCTGCGCGACGGCGGCCCGCCGCCGGAACCGATCGCCGTCGAGACGGCACCGCGCTTCCGCACCAAGCGCGCGCTGCGCTGGGCCTACGACCGCCTGCAGTTCGACTGGCCCTTCGACCTGCTGCTGCACTCGCCGCCGCTACGGTGGGCGGCGGAGCAGGTGTACTTCCACAAGCGGCGCTGCTGACCAGCCTGCGTGCAGCAAGTGGCTGCATGGAAACACGCGACAGGGCTTCCTGCGCCACCGCGTCACGCCGGCGGCGGCTCGGGCCGGCCTCTGGCGGGTGCCATCGCGGGTAGAATCGCCGCCGGGGAAACACCAGAAGATTCGCAATGACCTGGACACTGCTTCGTTCGGCGCTCGTCGTCGCGGCTCTCGCATCGCGTTCCGCGCTCGCTGGCTACTCGGTCCAGCCCTACACGACCTACACGACGCTCAGCTGGCCCGATGCCGTGGCGATCGGCGACGTCAACGGCGACGGTCGCAACGATGTCGTTCTGACCACGAAGTGGTACGGCAGCGAAGCCAACGACTTCAAGACATTCATCTTCCTGCAGAACGCGGACGGTACCCTCGCCGCTCCGGTGAAGGTGTCCTACCTCGCCAGCTACATCAACATGAAGAGCGGCCTGGCGCTGGCGGACCTGGACCATGACGGCCGCGACGAGATCATCGTCGGCCACAGCGGCGGGATCACCATCACCAGATGGGGCCCGTTCCGCAACGGCGTGACCGCGTCGCGCCTGCACGTGTCCTTCGCGCCGCAGGGCGGCGACACCGTGGTCGTCCTGGACGTCAATCGCGACGGCCACCTCGACATCGTCAGCCAGAGCCATGCCGATGGCGCCACCGTCTACATCGGCGACGGCCACGGCTCGATCAGCCGCAAGATCAAGCTGCCCACCCCCGCGCAGGGGTCCAACGACATGGAATCGGGCGACTTCAACCACGATGGCTACGAAGACATCCTGCTGTCGTCCGCCGGCAGCAATGCCTTCGTCTACGTGTACGCCAACGATGGCAGCGACGACCTGGCCCCGGTGCTGAAGGTAGACCCGATGCCCACCTATTCCCTCGGCGTCGCCGCGGCGGGCGATTTCAATAACGACGGACGCGACGACTTTGTCGTCAAGAACGGCGCGAACACGCTGGCCCTCTACCAGCAGGACGTTGCGGGCGGCATGTACCCGCCCCTCTCGATCAACGCCGGACCCAATGCCAACGCCATGGTGCTGCGCGACCTCGACCGCGATGGACGCGACGACCTTGTTGTCGCCCATGGCGACGGCCGCGTCGGGTTCTACCTCGATGTCAGTGTCAGCCCCAACGAACAATGGATTCCGGGGCCGTCCAGCGGCAGCCCGTTCAACACGCAGGGGCTGGCCGTCGGCGACGTCAATGGCGACCGTTGCGACGACATCGTGCTGGCCAACTTCGAATATGGGCTGTTGGTGCATCCCGGCGCCGACTGCACCGCGGCGCCCGACCTGATGCCGGGCGTGGGCCTGACGACCAACCGCCTGGCGCTGCGACTGGACAACGTGGGCACCGGCGCCGCCGCCACTCCGCAGGTCGACGTCACGCTCGCCGTGGCCAACGGCACCCTGACCCTGGGCGCGCTGCCTGCAGGCTGCAGCCTGCTCGCGCAGACGCCCCTGCGCGCCGACGTGCGCTGCGTTGACGCCTCCCTCGCCGCGGGCAGCAGTCGCACGCGCGTGCTGTCGCTGTCGGTGAGCGGCGGGAATTCGCGCAATTCGATCACCGCGACGGCGCGGGCGAGCACGCTCACGGTCGAACTGCGCGGCGACAACAACGTGGCGACCAGGCGCCTGCGGGGGAAGCTCGATAGCGCGCCTTCCATCCGCGCCACGGTGTCCCCGCGCCCAACCGGCCTGCTACGGGTAGGCCGCGACAACCGCTGACGTCATGAGCCGCAGCCGGATGGCTGCGGCGTGGCCGCGATGCATGAATTCATTGTCCGCGGTGGCGGGGAGAGGGCATAGCGGACTGGCGTGCTACCAACGACGCACCCGCCGCGTCGCAAAATACTCCGTGGCCGACGCGCGGGCGGCGAGCTTGATCTCGTCGTGCCACACGATCGAACGCCACTCGAGGTAGAACAGCAGCGACGCAGGAAGCAGGCAGATCACAAAGTACGACACGACCAAGACGGTACGGTGCTCGGGATGGGCGCGCACCCAGTCCAGAAAGGGTGCGACCGCCACCGGCATGACCAGCAGGGAAATGAAGTAGTGGAAATTGAAGAGCACGTAGCGGTAGTAGTACCGCGTCGCGCGCCTGGGGCTGCGGATCGACTCGGTGGACAGGAGGAAGGCGCCGATGTTGAGCCTGGCGGCGCTCGCGAGCCAAGAAGTCACCAGCATGTGGACCAGCAGGAACATGAAAAGCGCCATTGCATCCTCCATTGATCAGCCGCGCTGGCCATCGCCCCCCGGCCGTGCGGCGCGCGTAGCGCCTGCGGCTACCGGCCGCTCATGCCGCCCTGGCCTCATGCGCGCATCCCCTGAGCCCTGCATCCATCCCCGGCGGGCGCAGCATCCCCAGTAGGCGCAGTCAGTGTCAACGCAGCCGGCCGGATCACCCGGTGTCACCTGATGGAGGGATTGACCCCGCGTGCGCTGCCGGGCGCACACTCCATCACCGTCATGCGGTCTTCACCGCCCCCAGGACGCGCACAGCCGGCTCACGGACGGGACGGCCCCGACATTGCTGCCTTCCCCCGGAGGAGCACCGTGGAACATTCCCTGCTGCTGGCCATGCCGCATCCGCAATGGCATGCGCCCGTCGATCCCGTATGCGGCCGCCAGATCGGCCCCATCCCAATCCCGTACCACTCGTGCCATGGCGACCAGGATTACTACTTCTGCTCGCTGCGCTGCATGGAACGCTTCGGCAACGACCCGGCGCGGTACCACTGGGCGATCAACGTGACCTGACCCGCGCCTTGCGCGCGGACTGCGTACTCAGGTGATCTGGAAGCTGTCGCCGTCCAGCATCGCGGGGAACCGCTCGCGGTGCTCCAGCAGCGGCGCCGCCTGCAGCAGCATCGTGGACACCACTTCCTCGCCGGCGGCCTCGGTCAGCGGATGGCCGAGGAAGTCGATGATCGCGCTGTCGCCGGAGTAATGCAGGCCGTTGCCGTCGGTGCCGACGCGGTTGACCCCGGCCACGTAGCACAGGTTCTCGATCGCGCGCGCCCGCAGCAGGGTCTTCCACGGGTAGTTGCGCGCCGACGGCCAGTTGGCGACGTAGATCAGCAGGTCGTAGTCGAGCCCGTTCTCGCGCTCGACGTTGAAGCGGTTGCGCGAGTACACCGGGAAGCGCAGGTCGTAGCAGACCAGCGGGCAGATGCGCCAGCCCTTCCACTCCACCGTCAGCCGCTCGCGCCCGGCGGCATAGCGCTCGTGTTCCTTGGCGTAGCGGAACAGGTGGCGCTTGTCGTAGGTCTGCACCTCGCCATCCGGCGTCACGAACAGCATGCGGTTGAACACCCCCTCCCCCGTGCGGATCTGCACGCTGCCGCAGACCGCGGCATCGATGCTGTCCGCCTGCTGGCGCATCCACTCCACCGTCGGCCCGTCCATGGTCTCGGCATCGGTGATGGCGTCGTTGCTGAAACCGCTGGTGAAGGTCTCGGGCAGGATCACCAGGTCGGTGGTGTTGTGCAGGGGCTCGATCAGGTCCGCGTAGTAGTCGCGGTTGCCGGCCGGGTCATGCCAGCGGGTTTCGCCCTGGATTAGGGATACGCGGAGGTTTTTCATAGGGGGCACTTTACCGCCGCTGGGTAGCAGAGGTACAGGTATGCCCTGCAACTCCCGCCAGCCCCGGTCGGGCTCTACAACGTGAGACTGACCTACGCAGAGAGCCGCAATTGGCGCGCCAAGCGCTTGGAACCCTAGATCCTTATATCCAGAGAAGGAATGAAGATCTTCGGCAATAGCCGAGACGTAAAATAACGCTCCTGGTGATACTTGATCTTCTCGCATAGCACCGGATGCGGGAGTCCTTCGTAGAGGAAGACTTCCTTGTCGAACCCCATGGCCTTCAGCTCCTGCGGAAGCATCAAGGCTCGCCGCTCCTCGCTCTCGCTGCGCGATACCTC
Source organism: Lysobacter oryzae DSM 21044 (assembly GCF_059568595.1). Lineage (NCBI taxonomy): Bacteria > Pseudomonadati > Pseudomonadota > Gammaproteobacteria > Lysobacterales > Lysobacteraceae > Lysobacter > Lysobacter oryzae. The sequence goes on from NZ_JCANTQ010000011.1 coordinate 133,110, forward strand.
GCGCCCCCGCGTCAGGTTCTGCTTGCGCACCGTGGTATAGCCGAGCATTTCGGAATAGTCGTTGGCGTCCTGCTGCTCACGCGGGGCATAGATGATCTGCAGGGCATGATTGGTGATGATTGTGCGCGACACTTCCTTGCCATAGGTGGCATCCAGTTGGGCCATGCTCTGGATGATGGGCAGGAGGCGGAGGTTATAGCCCGCCATGTAGGCAACCGCCGAGGCAATGATGTCCACCTTGCCGATGGACGTGAATTCGTCCATCAACAGCAGGCATTGATGCTTGAGTTCGGGGTTGCTCTGGGGCAACTCCCGGGTGTTCAGATTGATGATCTGGCTGAAGAACAGATTCACAATCAACCGGCTTTCTGCCAGTTTGTTTGGCTGGATGCCCACATAGATCGTCATCCGCTTCTTGCGGAGATCGGTGAGCCGGAAATCGTCGTCGCTGGTCGCCGCATCCAGAACCGGATTGAGCCAGGGATTGAGGGGCTCCTTGAAGGTGCCCAGGATCGAGGCGAAGGTCTCGTCGGCCTGGGACAGCAGATTCGCGAATGCCGAACGCGTGTTATTGCCGAGGAATTGGCGCCTTGCCAGTTCCTGCAAATAGGGTTTGAGTTCCGACTCTCCATCGCCAGAGGAAAGTCGATATACCGCACCCAGTGTCGGCGGCTTGGCGAACGGAAACCCTGCGCGCCTCTCTTCTTCCCATGCCTCGAACAAATACAGCGTGAACGCCATGAATGCGTTGCGCGCCTGGCTCACCCAGAACTTCTGTTCGTCCGCGCCGTCCGGGTAGAGCATTGCGGCAATGCTCATCAGGTCGGAAACGCGGAACGCCGGATCCGATGACACGTAAGTGAGTGGGTTCCAGCGATGGGTGCGCCGATCCTCGGCAAACGGATTGAACAGATAGACGTCCTGCCCCTGCTGCGCTCGCCAGCCGCTCGTGAGATCGAAGTTCTCCTGCTTGATGTCCAGGACAACCACGGACTCCTGGTAATCGAGCAGGTTCGGAATCACCACTCCGACACCCTTGCCCGAGCGGGTCGGCGCCGCGAGGATGACGAACTGCTGTCCTCCCAGCCTCAGCAGCTTGCCCCCGAACTTGCCTACCACGACGCCGTTCCCGGACGTCTTGAACATGCCCTTCTGCTGCAGATCGAGGCCGTTGGCGAATCGGGCATCTCCGTGAATGGACTTCTTCGCCGGCTTGACGATCGCCGCGACCAGGGCGAGGAAAGCGAGGGTCGACACACCGAAGCCCAGGTAACCGCTCAGCCGGATCTCGTCAGCGAATCGATGGTATTGGGGATGATCGAGGACGCGCAGGTAGTCCAGATAGGTGCTGAACTTGAGGAGCCCGGTGTCGGCCTTGATAAAAACCAATGCCAGGTACCCCGAAGCATAAGTGCCCGCTATCAGGATCAACAACGCAACCGAAGCTAGTGCAATGAACTTCCCTTTCATTCAATCTCCAACTCCACAAGCCGCACCACTATTCCAAGACGCTGGCACGTAGAACGCAAACTGCTTCTAGTTGTGGCAAGCGCTGCAGTCGAAAGCACTACACGCCACCACCCGCATCGATCGACGGATTAAGGGTTAACGAACACGCTCGGACAGGCTGCACGCTGAATACGGAATCGTGCATTCCATGCCCGAGTTCTCGCATGCGCTGTAGGCGAGCGCTGTCGCTTGGGCAATCGTTGGTGCGGCCTTAATTAGGTACGAGTCTTTGCCTGTCGCCATTACGGCGCACTCATTGGCATAAGTGGCCGAGATGATGCACTCGGTGCCGCCAGAGGCGCGACATTGAGTTAGTGCCGTTGCTTCCGCGATGTACCGGGACCGCTGACCTACGGCTACTCCCATATAGCCGTTCTTAGCATCGGTAGCGATGGCTCCCCAGCGATCCTCCCATTGCGAGACCTGTCCCTGCCCCCCTCCCCCTACACCGGGCATGGGCACGCAGATGGGGCCGTTCGGTTGCATTCCGCCGGGATACATTCCGTCAGGGCAGCCTTGTTCGGCCAGTGCGGCCACAGGCAGCAACAGAGCCACAAGGATTAGTGGATGGCGCTTCATGTGATCTGCCTATCGGGTTGTGATTTTGATCGCATCCTGAGCCTGCGAGCTTTGGGCGGCCGTGCCGGAAATCATGTGGCGTGCTGGACTTCCCATGGTTTCGTTGGACGCAGGAATATTGTGCTGAGCTTGCTGACCCAAGGAATAGGTCTGCGACTGCCCCGCTGGCAATCCAGGCACTTGTCGATTGCCCTGATTTGCAAACGCGTTATACGCACTGAATTGCCCCAGAGTTCCCTGGAAGAACATCGCCGCCATCGGAGGCGCGCTGACGATCAACGTGGTCAGGATCAACCCCATCCCGCCCTGCTGCATTGCCTGGCTGGTCATGCCATCCTCCTGCCCCAGCAAAGCTCCTGCTGCGGCTGAAGCCCAGAACGCCGCAGCTACTCGCGCAACCATCTCAAGAGAAATGGAAACCATCGCGCTGAGCACGGCCATGGAGAACATGGTGCCTAAGCCGTACTGGAGCCATCGCCCGAACATCGATTTTGTCTGGTCAAAGAGCAGACAGAGGATGAATATCGGCCCCAGCCCCACGAAAAGCGCCAGCGCTATCTGGTAAAGCAAGAGCATGGTCCCGCCAACGAGCGCAGGGCCGCCGGTTCCCAGTCCCACGAACCACATAGCTCGCGTCTTGTCGTCGTCGAGCGTGGGATCGCTGACTACATCGAGCGCGTCGATGCTGGAAAGCGCTACCTGCATCCAACCCAGGTTCTTGTCGATCCGATCCTCGGGCAGTGAGTTGTCGCCCGTCACAATCCAGTTGATTTCGCGATTGACGTCATTCGTGAGGAAATCGTGCAGATTCGTTCCGAACGCCGCCATCGTGGTCGCCGCCCCGACAATCAGGGTGGCGCGCAGCGAATTGGTCACCAGAAGCATCATCGAATCGCGGGACTGACCCGTAACGATCCGATACCCCTGGATCATGATCCACAACGTAAGCAGGGTCAGCGCAATGCCGCCCGCCCACGTCATGGCGTTATGCATGATGCCAAGGCCGAAGCCCTGAATCTCCTTCCGCAGATAGCTCATGATGAGCCGGAAGAAGACGAAGTCGCCGATCGAGTCGACACGGAGCTGGAGCCAACGGCTCCAGCCAAGATCCAGCCAGTTACTCACGATACCGCTCCCGGATCCATTCGAGCTTAGTTCCCGACTTCAAGCGCGCCCTTCAGGGCACCCGTCTTGATCATCGTGCCTAGCAAGCTTTCCTTACCCTTCATCGCAGCCTTGGCCAGGATGCGCTGATTGTTCTCCATGGACGCGATATAGGAGTCATAGGCCTGGATGTTTGCCTGCCACGTCTGGAAATTTGCATCGGCGGTATTGCCGATACGCAACGCGTCATTATCCGCGGCTGCAACGTTGCCTTGTGTGTTGCTCGAATTCCTGCGCGTTTCCGATTGTTTCAGTTCGTCTTGAAGCTTTGGCGCGTATTGCGTGAAGAAATCGACCGTGTAGTTAAACTTGGTGTTCTGCATGCGCTGAATGTTCGCGCAAAGCTGCTTTTGCTGCTCGATGATGTTCCCGGTCGGATTGATCTGGAAAACCTGGGTCAGGCTACTCAGGCTGAAGCCACCACCGCAGCGCTCCACAACCATATAGTTGTCAGGAACCCTGGTAACCGGCTTCCCCTCGGGCAAGCCGAAAGCCATCACGACCCCCTGGATCTGGATGAGCTGGTTCTGATACTGCTCCAGCGTGCGCTTCCACCGCATCAGTTGCTCACTGTATTCAGCAACGTCCTGATACCGCGCCGAGTACGTGTTGATCTGGTTCAACGTCGCCTGGATGATATTGGCGATGTCGACGACCGGCATTCCCGTAGCGTCGATGCTGGGAGAGCCGATCACCAGTGTGACCAATAGCGAGGTGGTTGCAACTAACCTCTTTGTGCTCCTGCTCATTTAGTCCATCCTTGTCTAACGACTGTTGATGATCGCCGCGGGACCTCATCCAACGGCACGCACGCTTTCGCGCGAACCACTCTCGCGCTCACCGGATTCCCGCCGGTCCTTGCCAGACCCTTTTCGCTCCGCATAAAAGCGCTCCAGCCAGTCCTCGGGCCGAAGCTCACTGACTCTGATGCCCGCCCGGCACGCCTCTTCTTCGATCACGCGATGCATGATGTCGATGTTGTCGGTCGAGGCGGAAATGACCGCGAGGGAATCATCCAGGCCGCGTAGATTCAGCTGGCAAACGGTTGCCGCGTGCCCCTGCTTGACCAGGAAGCAGCGCGAACGCTCGTCCAGGCTCTTGACGACCTGATACTCGGCATCGGTGAGCTTGAGCCCGTCGATGTAGTCCTCGCGGCTGGCATTGGGATTGGGCAACAGGATCAGCGTCGCCGTCTGCTCGATAAGGGCCGCGGAAATATCGCTCGCCAGCGCGTCCTCGGGACTCTGGGTGGCGAAAATCCCCAGGCCATTCTGCTTTCGAATGGTCTTTTGCTTGTTCTTGGCGAATTCCTTCAACGCGCCGCCGCCGTCCAGGATCTTCCAGAATTCGTCCATCACGTAGATGAGGGGCCGGCCGTCGATCAGCGACTCCAGCCTGTGCAGAAGATAGTTGATTACCGGAACACGAACCTCCGGGTTATCGATCACATCGGTGTAATCGAAGCCGATGATGTTCGCCTTCTGCAAATCGATGGTGTCAACCGGGTTGTCGAACACCCAGCCCAGCGAGTTACCGGTGGTCCACTTGCGCAGGCGCGCATAGAGGCCGTCATCGCCCATGTTGGGCAGACTCTTCTGCAAATTGGTCATGTTGCGGAGGTGCCTCGGCGTATCGAGCATGTTCTCAACAGCGCGATAGATGTCCTCATCCTCCCGCGCGGAGTAGATCGCCTTGGCGGCCAGCACCTTGATCAGATCGGCGAGGAACTGGACGTTTGCCTCGTTGCGTTCGCAATGGAAGGGGTTGAAGCCGGTTGGCTGTCCATTCTCCAGGGCAAGATAGTTGCCGCCGCAGGCACGCACGAAGATCTCGGCGCCACGATCCTTGTCGAAGAAGAAGATCGTCGGCGACGGCTTGAGCTTCTGTACCTGGCTCAACAGGAAGTTGATCAATGCCGTCTTGCCGGTACCGGATTTGCCGATGACCATCGTATTGGCGATGGCCTTTTCTCCCAACGAATTCTCGGCCGGATGCGTCGCGTGGAAATTGAAGTAGTACGGTTGTCCGTTGGTCGTCTGCAGCGTCGTGACACATTCGCCCCAGGGATTGTTTTCCTTTTTCCCGGTGGCGAAATTGTGCAGAGGCGACAGTCCCAGGAAGTTCAGGGAGCTGACGTTCGCCAGCCGGGTGCGGTACTTCCAGTTGCCGGGAAGTTGCGAGTAGAACGAAGCCGTGACCGCAAGATCTTCCTTTGCAGAGACGAAGCCGGCGTTCGACAACTCTGCTCGTGCCGTGGCCACGTTCTGCGCCAGCCGCTCCTGCGACTCGGCGTACAGCGTCAACGTGAAGTGGTATTCGCCCAGCACGAAGTTGCCGGAAGCGAGCTGGTCCATGGCGTGATCCAGCTCCACGATCTGGCTCACCGCCTTGTCCCCGGATGAAATCATCATGCCCTTGGTGCGATCTAGGACCTTGAGCGCGTCCTGGCGCCCCATCGGGCTGAAGGAATGGGTCAGCACATACTCGAAATCGAGATACTTGAGCCCATTGAGGATGCCGGGATACGTGGCATCCGTGTATTCCTTGACATTGAGAATGGCGCCGAAGTGGTTGATGCCATTGGGCGTGTTGACGACGAAGTCACCTGACTTCGCAGAAAACATGTGTCGACTTACCGGCAGGTAGTTGTAGACCGGTGCCTGCAGCACCGGCACGGGCTCGTCGATTCGATTCAGGATATACCCGAGAAATTCGAGCGCTTCCGAGAACACGATGCCATTGCTGGCCTCATACATCCCCAGCCGGACGGGTGCGTAATCCTTGAGCACAGCTTCGACATTACCTGCCAACTCCAGGATCTGACCGATCGCCTGGTCCTGCTCTGCCTGCAGCTTTCCGATATCGGTCGCCTTTTCCGCAAAGCGCTTACCGGACACGACCGGACGATAGAGCATTGTCAGATAGAGCTCGTTCTGCATGATCTTCTGTGCTGAAAGGCTGGAGAAATAGCCTTCGGACAGGCTTTGGTTGAACTTCTGTTCGAACCGAGCCTGCGAGCTGATGCTGCCGCGACGACGGATGTCATGAACCCAAAATGCAACATTGACGAAGTCAGGTGCGCGCAGCGTCTGCAGCATGCGGTTGAAGACGTTGTGCCGGTGCTCGATCTCCCACTCCTCCCTGCCGACGAACGGAAGCCCGCCCAGACGCCATGCCAGCAGGAAGTCTCCGCCGGTCGTCTTCAGTACGGTGGGCGAGACATGGGTGGAAAGCGGAATGAATTCGCTGATGGGAGTATCTGGGCTAAACATGGATGGACAGCTTCCCCTGCAGATCGTCGAGCCGTGGTACGACTCGACTGGTTCCTTCAGTCCCGCGCCCGACCGGACGGGTCGCGGTAGAGATTCGGCGAGAACACCCACATGCCGGAGTGGTGTTGGGGGTTCCGGACCTTGGTCCGGAACCGGAGGCGCAACCCCAGCAAACGGAAGATCATCTCGTCGCGCCGTGCCATCTGCCGCATCACGAAGATCACGATCGGCAGAAGGAGCAGGCAGAACATGTTGATGTAGAACGTAAGCAGCAAGCAGCCGCCCGCGCCGACGGCGAACGGGACATATGGCACCCCCAGAAACATCGCCGGGCGCGTGCAGCCGCGAAACAGCACGTTCTTATGCATAGACCGGAAGCGCGGACAGCACGGCGCTCACCGAGGAGCCCACGTCTTCGGGAATCACCATCTTCGCCAGCTGCGCGGCAGCACCAATCAGGAAGCCACCGATGAGCACCGGGGCGACGTCCGAAATACGCTTGTGCGCAAAGGCGATCTGATAGCCGGCGAAGATGACCGCGATGGTCACGATGGCCACCGAAGCCACGTTGAGAATGCTATTGATCTTCCCGATGAATCCGGTGACGCGGCCTTCCGCATCGGCTGCGGTCGTCTGAGCGAAGGCCATTTCCGGCAGGGCCAGAAGAGCAACGAAAACCAGGGCGGCGACGAAGGCCGATGCGGTGTTCTTGACTTGCGGGTTGAAACGCATGGATAGATCCCTCTTCATTATTGACATGGGTTGTTGCGGCAGCAGTACAGCAGGGTGTTCGTTCGGCATCTCCTGCCTCTAGAAAACGAAGGCCTTGTCTCCAGATTCAGTCGGGGGCGATTGCATCGTCGTGCCCGGGAGCGCGGACGTGGACGTTACCGTGGGCGCATTTGTGGGCTGCAGCACGACCGCGCCCGTTTGCATTGCGGCATCCACCATTGGTGCGGATGGAGACGCGGAGTGGGCGGTGGCCTGGCGCGTGGCCGCTGCATCCACGCGCCGTTGCCATGTCGCACTGCCGCCTGTCCTACGCGACGGCGTTGCGGCAGTCCGACTGCGCGCAGGCTCCGCTATCACCGCAATGGGCCCCACGGACCCATCTGCGGTGCCGCCGCGCATGGACGCAAAGATCTTCTGCACGTAGCCATGGCGGTAACCCGTCGTGAAATTGCCCGAGTAGTAGCAACTGAAAGACTTGCCCCAGCTGCCGCCAGACCGCCCGTAGCACTCGGCAAGGATGCGCGATCCAGCCTGCAGATTCGGACACGCCTGGAACGCGCGCTCATACGAGTCGAGCCCATAGCGATCGAAGTTGTGCTTGTTGACTTGTGCGAGACCGACCGAGTAGTTGAAACCACGCAACTCGAGCATCCGCGCCGTCGACACGGCCTCCGCGAGGTTGCGAGGCTGACGAACGAGACGCCCGCCCACTACGCCGATGGCGAAGGGATTGAATGCGGATTCGACATGTACGACGTGCTGCATGACGTCGTTGGGAACTGCCAGATTCGGGCAACTCATCAGTTCCATGCCAGGCATCATCCCTAATCCCCCTGTGCCATTTTCGGCACCCAACGCAGTCTGTCCTTGTGCGTTCCGGCCCATGAAGGGTCGGCATCGCCATGATTCATGCCACTGCTTGGACTGTCAATGGGTGCAAACCCCGTCACAGATCCGAAAACACGTACCCCATGGATCTCACTTCCTCAACTCTGCGCCCTCGCCGGATCGAAATCGATACCGGTGATGTGGCGTTGTCCCGCATGAGCCTTGATGTGCACGACGATATCTATCGTCATCATCAACAGCCGCTTGATTACAGCGAATTCGAGACCGGAACCTTCCGCGGACGCCTTCACCATCAGGGCCAGCTGATCCCAAGTCTGGGTCGTGCTGCCGGCGTGGCAACTGGTGATGGATCCCGGATGGCCGGAGGCGCAGTTGCGAATGAAATAGAAGGACTCGTCGCCGCGCAGTTCCGCCAGGATGATGCGATCCGGCTTCATGCGCAGGCATGCTTCCATGCAGCTCTTCGCGGTCACGCTGCTGGTGCTCTGCCCGCCCTTCGAGTACAGCAGATGCACGACATTGGGCTGGGTGATGAACAGCTCGCGCGCATCCTCGATGGTCACCAGACGCTCGCTCTCGGGGATATGGTTGACCAGCGATTTCATGAACGTGGTCTTGCCGCTACCCGTCGCCCCGGCCACCACGATGTTCTTCTTGTACTGGACCGCCTTCTTGAAGAACTCCGCGTAGTTGCGTGCAGCGCGCAGGTCCAGCAATTCCTGGTCGTGATCGCTGAGCGCATGGCCCTGTTCGAGCACCTGATCGAAGAACCCATCCTCCTGGTACTGCTGGAGCGTCTTGCTGTGCTTGGAAGGCAGACGGATCGTGATCGAAACCTTCCCGGCATCGCAGGCTGGTGGAATCACGAACTGCGCGCGTTGCCCGGTCGGAAACGTCAGGGATACCACTGGGTCGGCATCGGTAATGCGCTGGCCCGTATTCGACTCGTTGACCACGGCCGTGCAGAACTGCCGGGCGCGTTCGAAGGTCAGGCTGGGTACGGCCATGCGTTGCCAGCCCGCGCGGGTTTCAAGGTAAAGCTCGCCCGGCCGGTTGATGCAGATCTCGGTGACCTCCGGCGAGCTCATGTGCTCGTCGATTCCCAGCACTTGGTACTGGTAATCGAGGAAGTCGCTGGAGACCCTGGCGATGGGTGAGTTTTCCGCTTCCATGCGCCCTGCTCCGCCGTCAGCGCAGCACCGAGGAGAAGTCCACGTCCTTGGCGACGTAGACATTCACGATGGTGCCCTGGTTGATGGTTACCGTCGGCGGCCGGCTCATGGCCCGGCTGACCGCCTCGTTGGCCATACGCTCCATTGTCCGCGCGGTGTTGCTCTCGTAGGGCTGGATGATCTCGTTACCCGAGTTCGTCACGGTCGATGAAATCGGCCCGTGCTTGGCACCGGCGTACTTGAACGCATCGCTGATCAGGCTGATGAACAACGCAGAGCTGATCCGGCTGGCCCAGTGTGCGTTGTAGTCACCCGGATGGCCGGCGCCACCCAGATTGTCCACGCCGGGGCTCGCCATGTTCACGTCGATGCCGGTGGGGGTGATGATCCGGTCCCAGACCACCGCGACGCGCGGGCCAGTGACGTTGTCGCTCTCGTACGTCCCGGAAATCTTCGAGCCTTTCGGCAGCAGAAGCCGGCGTCCGTTGACCGAATAGACGGGTTCGGTAACGACGCAGGAGGTGAAACCGGGCACATCGGTCACGATGTGGGTTTCCATCACGCAGCGGATGTAGGTACCGCGTACCAGCAGCGTGTCCGGATTGGTCAGCGGCTGCGCACTTGTCGGCATGGTGCGCATGGGCTTGGCAGCCTGCTGTTGCCCCTGCCCGTTCTGCGTCGCCAGATTCAACATCGCCTGCGCGTATTGGTCGGGCGGCATCATGCCGGCCACGCCTGCTGCGCCGGCAGATGGCGCGGCTTCGCCACCCGCGAGGTTCGCCATTCGACGCTCCATCAGCGAAGGCCCCCGCGCTTCGTCGGAGGCACCTGGATAGGGTTCGGGCATGGGCGGCGGCAAGGGCTGCATGGGGACGGGTGCCGCGGCAGCATCCGCTACCGGCAAAGGCGGAAGTTCGGCAGCTTCCGGCAGCGGCGGAGCATCGCTTTCGCTTCCCTTCGGCAGTTCGGGGATGCTCACTTCCTGGTCGGCGATCCGCGGCTTGCTGTCGCCGCTGCCTGCCGTAGCACTCCTGAACATCCAGATGGCCGCGATGACCAGCAGCGCAACAATACCCGCGAGAAAGACCAGCGCCTTGCGGTTGAGCCGTTGCACCTCGCTCGATCGCAACATCGGCGCGTTGGCATCCAAATCGGGAGCGTCCACAGCCGCCTGTTGTTGCGCGTAATACGGATTCACGCCGACGCGGCTGTCCTGGAACTCGCCGGCCGGGCCGTCTATATGTCCATGTTCATTCGGCATGTTGTGGTTCATTTCCGCATGTTCCTGCGCAGGCCGACCACGTTCTTGCCGTGCCGGATGACCAAGTAGGGGTAGGTTCCGTGGACGATGATGGTGTTTCCTTCCACCGTCGTATTCACCACGAAGTCCTCGCTATCCTCGCGCTCACGCGCAAACACGGCGGGGAAATTCCCGGTCGGAATGTTTTTGAGGTCGCTCATGCGCACGTAGGTGAAGCGGCCATCGTCATAGACGTTGATGGGAACGAGCCATCGCTGCTTCGTCTTCGTAGCGTACAGGTAATCGAAGTTGTACTGGCGGCTCTTGTCCAACTGGGCGCTCAGTTCCGGCTGGGGCGCGTCGTCGTCCTTCTTCCTAGCGTCGAACTCGGTGTCGCTCGGATATACGAACTTGATCTTGTACTGCACGCCGGCGCTCTTCGCCTGCTCCAGCGCGCGCCAGTCTGTCGCCACGACCTTCAGCTCGAAGATGTAGGAATGCGTGGCCGTCCGCACCATCATGTTGGTGTCGACGTCGACGTTCTTCGGCTTGAGATAGAAGACGTTGTCGCGCCTGCTCATGTCCCAGCCATTGCTGAAGCCGGTGCTGTAATCGAGGATCTGCTCGTTCGGGCTCAATTCGATCTGCGTGGTGATGCCGAGACCGGCTCGCACCTGGTAGATGCGATTGGGCTCGTACTCGTATTCCTGGACGACCTGCGCCGCCGCGGGCAGCGCGGCACTGATCGATATCGCCAAGAGCAGCACGACGGCGAAGCGGTGTTTGCTCAGAAACTTCATGGGGTGCTGGCTCCGTTCGCGGTGCTGGGCATTGCCGGGGCAGCCGGAGGGGCGCCGGTCGCAGCCGCGGATACTGCGGAAGTCGGCTCGGTCATTCCGGCGGGCATCGTCGGAGCAACCTGGCCTGGCACGTCCGAAGGCGGCATGCCGGGAATCGGCGCCGGATGCATGGCCTGCGCCGGGAACTCCGCCTCCGCCGGCGGAGATGCGGCGTAGTCATTGTCGACGCGATAGCTGGTTACCTGGAAGCCAAGCGGATTGAGGATCCGGTTCGGCTCATCCATCTTCAGGTGGGCGTTGTAGCTGAACTCCAGCGAGGCGATCTTGCTGTCCAGCGGCGTGACGCCGCCCGAGCCCTTGTCGTACAGACTGCGCTGGAATCGAACCGTTGCCGCCTTCGGCGTTCCACCAACTTCGGCTGGATCGTTCAGCTGCAGACTGAGGATCTTAATCCTGATCGCCTTGTTCTTGCCGAACAGCGTCTGAGGATTCGAAGGGTTGGTCTTGGTGTACAACTGGGCGTAGCCGGAGGTCACGGCCTGGGTTGCCATCGCATGGACCGTGTTCCAGTCGCGCTGGCCGAACTGCGAGTAGTCGTAAGACTCGCGCGCCAAGATGAAGTGCGCGATGTTGCTCTTGTTGAGCGCCTCACTCGTAGTGATCCCATGCTCACCGAAATCTCCGGTGAGGCGCGCCACCGTGCTGGTACCGGTGTACGCGTCGGCCATGACCAGGTACGGCACCTTCTCCTTCAACGGAAGAAAGAAAAAGTAGCCGCCTGCAAGAATCAGCGCCATCACGATCGCCGACCACGCGACCATCCAGGCACGACGTTCACTGCGCCGCGCCATGTCGGCGATGGTCACTTCGAAGTTGGCAGCCTTGGCAATTGCCGCCTCGACTTGAGGTGTATGCGTTTTCTTTCCGAGCATTTCTTTCGCATCCTTGTCGGGTCGACGGCGGTTAGTGCGTGATGGCGTTGGAGCCGCTGCGGCTAGTCAGCGCGTTCGAAGCGGGCGCGGCGCTGCGCACGACGATCTGGTTGCCTTCGGTGGTGACCGAAACGCCCTGCGGGGCATAGGCGATGGACAGCTGTGACGCGGCTTCCGCGAGGTCGTTGGTACGGATCTGGGCCACGGCTGCATGCAGGGTGAAATCGGACGCATGCATGTAGGACAGGGTCATCTTTGAATCGCGCGCCCAACGCTCGAGCATGGTCTTGAGCGTTCCGTCCATTGGCGACGGATAGAACTGGTAGGCCTGATAGAGCGGGAGTTCCTGTGGGACCTCCGCATAGTGGTTGACTTCCTTCCAGCGGCCGCCGTATTCCGGTGCGGGCCTGGTTGCGCAACCGGCGATTGCCCCGATCAGTACCACCAACAGGGCCGCTGCCCCGCCGCGAATGCCAAATGCAGTTGTAGTGCTCACGCTATCCGTGCTCCAAGAAATGCCCGCGTTGAATCGACGCGCAGCACACCGGAGGCCGTACCGATGGCATGGCGTGGCCATGCGGAACCGGTCGGTCCTCGCCGTGGTCGTGAGATAAGCGGACAGATCAATGCCAGGGCAGCAAGCCCGGCGGCCGTGTTGACGGCGCGCGCGTACGATCCCTGTACACACCACTTCACGATCGCAATCGCGACCCGTGCTCTACCAGCGGTGCTAGTTCTATCCCTGAACTCCCCCTTCCAACGTCGGCATCCTACTCGACGGGCGTCAAGGGACGCCCGTCACGAAGAGTAGAACGAACTTTGCGAAAACGGCAAGTGGGGAATTTTTCCGGCCATGGGTAAGAAGACTCCCCGCTCTCCATGCTTCCCGACGATCGCACCTATAGCTTTTGCAGCCGCCCAATCGCCGCATCCAACGTCGCCTCGTTCTTCGCGAAGCACAGCCGCGCCAGCCGCTGCCCCTTCGGTGCGGTCTCGTAGAACGGCGACAGCGGGATCGCCGCCACGCCCTTCTCGGTGGTGAGCCAACGGCAGAAGGCGGCGTCGTCGAGGTCGCTGACGGCGGAGTAGTCGACCAGCTGGAAGTAGCCGCCCGGGACGGGCAGCGGCTTGAGCTTCGTGGTCAGCAGTTGCTCGCGGAAGCGGTCGCGCTTGGCCTGGTAGAAGGCGCCGAGCTGCTCGTAGTGCTCCGGCTCGGCCTCGATCATCTCGGCGAAGGCCCACTGCGCGGGGGCGAAGGTGCAGAAGGTGTTGTACTGGTGCACCTTGCGGAACTCCGCCGACAGCGCGGGCGGCGCGATGCAGTAGCCGAGCTTCCAGCCGGTGCAGTGGTAGGTCTTGCCGAAGCTGGAGATGACGAAGGCGCGCTCGCGCAGCTGCGGGTAGCGCAGCACGGACTCGTGCAGGGCGCCGTCGAAGACGATGTGCTCGTAGACCTCGTCCGACAGCAGGTACATGTGGGTGCCGTCGAGCAGGTCGAACAGCTGCGCCATGTCGTCGGCGCTGAACATCGCGCCGGACGGGTTGTGCGGGGAGTTGACCATCAGCAGGCGCGTGCGCGGACTGACCGCGGCGCGCACCTTGTCCCACGGCACCGCGAAGGTCACCGGGTCCAGCGGCACGTGCACGGCCTTGCCGCCGGCCAGGTCGATGGCGGGCTCGTAGCAGTCGTAGCAGGGGTCGAGGACGATGACCTCGTCGCCCGGGCGGACCACGGCGAGCACGGCGTCGAAGATCGCCTCGGAGGCGCCCGAGGTCACGGTGATCTCGGTGTCGGCGTTGGGGCGGTAGCCGTAGCAGCGCTCGGTCTTGGCGGCGATGGCCTGGCGCAGCGCCGGGATGCCGGTCATCGGCGCGTACTGGTTGTGGCCGGCGCGCATGGCGCGGTCGAGGGACTCGATCAGGCGCTCGGGCACGTTGAAGTCCGGGAAGCCCTGGCCCAGGTTGACGGCGCCGTGCTCGACGGCGAGCTGCGACATCACGGTGAAGATGGTGGTACCGACCTTGGGCAGCTTGGTTTCCGGGGTCATTGCAGGCCGTGCGTCTGGGTGAAAGTCCGGAGTGTAAGGAATGCCCCGGCTGCGTCCTAATCACAAACCGGATAGCCTTGGGGGAGGACGATCATGGACACCCATGTGATGGATACACCTGACACGGAAAGCAGGAAGACTGGTCGCATGCGCGAGCTGACGATCGTCAACGCCGCCGAGCTGGCCATGGCCTATGCCCAGGCGCACTACGCCGTGGTGCTGGATGGCGACGCACTGGCGATGCGGGTGGGCGAGCGCGCGGTCGACGTGGAGGCCTACTGGCCGCAGCCGCGCTACGGCTTCATCACCGCCTGGAACCCGGCGTCGATGCCGCACTCGGACGCGGCCAACGAGACCGCCAATGCCCTGCTCGTCGCCCGGGTCGATGCCATGGGCCTGGCGCGACAGCCGGCGCACGCCTACGACGCGCGCGGAGGCTGGCGCGAGGCGGGCTGGCTGGTGGGCAACATCGAGCGGGCCATGCTCGAACTGCTGGGCCGCGAGTTCGGCCAGGCCGGGGTGCTGGCGTGGGAAGCCGGCGAACCGGTGCGGCTGCGCATGCTGATGCCCCGGCCGGGGAACGCCGCCAGCGTCGAGCACATCGACTGGGTCGCGCCCAGCAACGGAACGTGCCTGCGGCCGATCGCATAAAATCGCGGCTTCGCGGCCTCGGCCGCCCCTGCCGGTCGCCCTCCTGGAAAGCACGCCTCCCAAGACTGCCCTGCCTCCGCTGCTGGAGGCTCGCGGGCTTTCCTTCTCGCGCAACGACGAGCCGGTGTTCGGGCCGCTGGATTTTGCGGTGGAGCCCAACGAGGCGTTGCTGGTCCAGGGCGACAACGGCGCGGGCAAGACCACGCTGCTGCGCGTGCTGGCGGGCCTGCTGAAGCTGGACGCGGGCGAGGTGCTGATTGACGGCCACGTCGCCGACCCCTACCAGCGCTCGCATGCCATCGCCTACCTGGGGCACCTGTCCGCACTGAAGGCGGACCTGAGCGCGCTGGAGAACCTCGACTTCCTCTGCGGCCTGCACGGCCGGCGCGGCAACCTCGCGCCCGAGCAGGCGATGGCGATGGTCGGGCTGGGCGGTTACGAGGACGCGCTGGCGCGGCAACTCTCGGCCGGGCAGAAGAAGCGGCTCTCGCTGGCGCGGCTGTGGCTGTCGCCGGCGCCGCTGTGGCTGCTGGACGAGCCCTACGCCAACCTGGACCTGGACGGCATCGAACTGGTCAACCGCATGGTCCAGGCGCACCTGGGCGATGGCGGCGCCACGCTGGTGACGACCCACGGCGCGTACGCGGCGCCGCCAGTGCGCACGCGCATGCTGGTGATGAGGAAGCCGGCATGACCCGCGCGCTTGCCGATGCCAATGCCAATGCCAATTCCGCCGGTGCGATCGCGCCCGGGCTGGCCGCGTCCGCACGCGCGCTGCTGCTGCGCGACCTGCGCCTGTTGTGGCGCCGCCGCGGCGACGCGCTGCAGCCGGCGTTGTTCGCCCTGCTGGTGGTGACCCTGTTCGCGCTGGCGCTGGGCAACGACCGCGCGACGCTGGCGAAGTCGGCCGGCGCGGTGTTGTGGCTGGCGTCGCTGCTGGCAGGGCTGCTGGCGCTGGATTCGCTGTTCCGCGGCGATGCCGAGGACGGTTCGCTCGAACAATGGATGCTGGCGCCGGTGCCGCTGGCGTGGCTGGTGCTGGTGCGGACCTTCATGCACTGGGCCACGACCGCGCTGCCGCTGCTGGTCGCCGCGCCGCTGCTGGCGGAACTCCTGCACCTCCCGCACGGTCAACTGGGCGTGCTGCTGGCCTCGCTCGCGCTGGGCACGCCTTTGCTGAGTCTGCTGGGTGCGGTGGTGGCTGCGCTGACGGTCGGGATGCGACGCTCCGGTATACTCGTGGCCCTGCTGGCGCTGCCGCTTTACGTGCCGGTGCTGGTGTTCGGAGCGGGCAGCGTCGTCCAGGCGGCACAGGGACTGGACGTGGCCGGTGCGCTGCTGATGCTGGGGGCCGGACTCGTCCTGGCGCTGGTGCTGGCGCCGCTGGCAGCCGCCGCCGCGATCAGGATCGCCTCGAACTGACAACGCCACCCGGCCCGCCCCGTTCAGGGCGTTCCGGTTGAGCCCGATCAAGCCACGGGGCCCAGCGCTCAACGACAATATCGCCGCCCGCCCCGATTCGGGCGGCCCGAGAAACGATGAATCCGATCCTGCGCTGGTTCCACCAACTTGGCTCGCCGCCCTACTTCGACCGCTTCGCGGCGCGTTGGGCGCCGTGGGGCTATGGCCTGGGCCTGCTGGTGATGGCGGTGGGGGGGTATTGGGGCCTGTTCCACACGCCGGCCGACTACCAGCAGGGCGACAGCTTCCGCATCCTCTACATCCACGTGCCCAGCGCGTGGATGAGCATGGCGATCTATGCGCTGATGGCCGTGTATGCGGTGATCGCGCAGGTGTGGCGGATCAAGCTGTGCGAGATCCTGGCGATGGCCTGCGCGCCGATCGGCGCCGCCTTCACCCTGATCACCCTGCTCACCGGCTCGATCTGGGGCAAGCCGATGTGGGGCACCTGGTGGGACTGGGACCCGCGCCTGACCACCGAACTGATCCTGCTCTTCATGTACCTGGGCGTGATCGGCCTCTACAACGCCATCGACGACCGCCGCGCCGCGGCGCGTGCGGCCGGCTTCCTCGCCATCGTCGGCGTCGCGCTGCTGCCGGTGATCCGCTACTCGGTGGTGTGGTGGAACTCGCTGCACCAGGGCCAGACCATCAAGCTGATCGGCGAGTCGACCATGGACGCCAGCATGATCCCGCCGCTGGTGCTGATGATCGTCGGCACCAAGCTGTGGTTCATCGGCGCCCTGCTCGCCCGCGCGCGCGCCGACAACCTGCGCCGCGAAGCCGGCAAGGCCTGGGTCGCGCAGGCCGCGGAGCCGCGCGCATGAGCTACCTCAACTACCTGATCGCCGCGTATGCGGTGTTCGCCGTCGTGCTGGGCTGGGACTACGTCGCCACGCGCCTGCAGATCCGCCGCCAACTGCGCAATGCGCGCCAGCGCGCCGTGCGCACCGCCGCCCGCGCCACGAACAACGAACTGAGCCGATGAATCCGATTCGCCGCAACCGCCTGATCTGGATCGCCGCGCTGGTCGCCGCCGCCGGCATCGCCGCCGCGATGATCACCTACGCGATCCAGCGCAACATCACCTACCTCTACACGCCCAGCGAAGTGCTGCGCGGCGAGACCGGATCCAACGCGCGCTTCCGCCTCGGCGGCATGGTCGCGGCCGACTCGTTCCAGCGCGCGCAGGGTTCGCTGGAAGCGCACTTCCGCGTGACCGACGGCGATGCGGAGATGCCCGTGGTCTACACCGGCATCCTGCCCGACCTGTTCCGCGAGAAGCAGGCGGTCATCGCCACCGGCCGCATGCAGGGCGACCATTTCGTCGCCGAGCAGGTGCTCGCCAAGCACGACGAGACCTACATGCCCAAGGAAGTCGCCGACAAGATGGGCGCGGCGCACCGCAAGCACGACGTCAAGGCCGCGGACGGCGCGTCCATGCCCACCGCGGAAGCGAAGTAAGCCGTGCTGCCCGAGCTTGGCCAATTCGCCCTCGTCCTGGCGCTGCTGGTCGCGGCGCTGCAGGCGGTATTGCCGCTGGCCGGCGCACAGCGCGGCATCGGCGCCTGGATGGCGGTCGCCCGTCCCGCCGCGTTCGCGCAGTTCGCGCTGGTGGCCTTCGCGTTCGGGGTGCTGACGTACGGCTTCGTCAGCATGGATTTCTCGATCAAGTACGTCGCCACCAACAGCAACTCGCTGCTGCCGATGATGTACCGCTACACCGCGGTGTGGGGTTCGCACGAAGGCTCGCTGCTGCTGTGGGCGCTGATCCTGTCGGTGTGGACGGCGGCGGTGGCGCGCTTCTCGCAGCGCCTGCCCGCCGAGGTGATCGCGCGCGTGCTCGGGGTGATGGGCGCGGTGGCGTTCGGCTTCCTCGCGTTCCTGATCTTCACCAGCAATCCGTTCGAGCGCCTGCTGCCGGCCGTCGCCGAAGGCCGCGACCTCAACCCGCTGCTGCAGGACCCGGGGATGATCATCCATCCGCCGATGCTGTACCTGGGGTACGTCGGTTTCTCGGTGCCGTTCGCGTTCGCCATCGCCGCGCTGCTCGACGGGCGCATCGACGCGCGCTGGCTGCGCTGGACGCGGCCGTGGACCAACGTCGCGTGGGCGTTCCTCACCCTCGGCATCGCGCTGGGCTCGTGGTGGGCGTACTACGAACTGGGCTGGGGCGGCTGGTGGTTCTGGGATCCGGTCGAGAACGCGTCGTTCATGCCGTGGCTCGCCGGCGCGGCGCTGCTGCACTCGCAGGCGGTGACCGAGAAGCGCGGCAGCTTCCGCGGCTGGACCCTGCTGCTGGCGATCGCGACGTTCTCGCTGTCGCTGCTGGGCACCTTCCTGGTGCGCTCGGGCGTGCTGACCTCGGTGCACGCGTTCGCCGCCGACCCCGCGCGCGGGGTCTTCATCCTGATCTTCCTCGGCATCGTGATCGGCGGCTCGCTGGTGCTGTACGCGATGCGGGCGCCGTCCGATGAAGGCGGCGCGGCGTTCGGCACCGCCTCGCGCGAGACGCTGCTGCTGGCCAACAATCTGCTGCTGTCCACCGCCTGCGCGATGGTGCTGCTGGGCACGCTGTACCCGCTGCTCGCCGACGCGCTGGACCTGGGCAAGATCTCGGTCGGCCCGCCCTACTTCGCCCTGATGTTCATGGTGCTGATGGCGCCGCTGATCCTGCTGCTGCCGTTCGGGCCGGTGACGCGCTGGCAGCGCGAGCAGGCCTCCAGGCCGCTGGCGATGCTGCTGCCCTGGGGCGTGCTGGCGCTGCTCGCGGGCACCGCCGCCTATTTCATGACCGCGCAGGCGTCGTGGAAGGTGCTGGCAGGCGTGCTCGCCTCGGTGTGGATCGCCGTCGGCACGCTGCGCTTCGTGTGGTCGCGCTTCGCCCAGTCCGGCCGGCAGTTCACCGCGGAAATGCTGGGCATGACGCTGGCCCACGCCGGCATCGCCGTGTTCCTGATCGGCGCGTTGCTGACCGAAGGCCTGAGCCAGCAGCGCGAAGTCGCCGTGGCCCGGGGCCAGAGCATCGAGCTCGGCCGCTACGCGTTCCGCTTCGACGGCAACGAGCGCTACCAGGGCCCGAATTACGTCGGCGACCGCGGCACGGTGACCGTGCTCCGCGACGATGCGCCGGTCACCGTGCTGCATCCGGAAAAGCGCGCGTACGCGAGCGGCGGCCAGGTGATGACCGAAGCGGCAATCGACCCCGGCTTCAGCCGCGACCTGTACGTGGCGATGGGCGAGTCGCTGGGCGGCGACACCTGGGCGCTGCGCGTGCACGTGAAGCCGTTCGTGCGCTGGATCTGGGCGGGCGCGCTGCTGATGATGCTCGGCGGACTGGTGACGGCGACCGATCGCCGCTTCGCCCGCACGGAAGCCCGCAAACCCTCGGAGAACGCCGCGTGAGCGAACGCAAGCCAATCATGCGCTGGATGCCGCTGCTGGTAATGGGCGTGCTGGGCGTGCTGCTCGCCGCGGGCGTGTGGATGAGCCGCAATCCCAACCGCGAAGCGCTGCCCTCGCCGCTGATCGGCAAGGCCGCGCCGGAATTCGCATTGCCGGTGCTGCACGAAGCCGGCCGCCTGTTCGGCACCAAGGACCTGCAGGGCGCGCCGTACCTGCTCAATGTCTGGGGCAGCTGGTGCCCGGCGTGCCGCGACGAGCATCCGGTGCTGACGCGTTTCGCGGAGACCAAGCGGGTGCGCGTGGTCGGCTTCAACTGGAACGACGAGCACGCCGATGCGCTGGCGTGGCTGGAACAGTTCGGCAACCCGTACTGGATCGTGGTGGCCGATCGCGAGGGCAAGACCGCGATCGACTGGGGCATCTACGGCGCGCCGGAAACCTTCCTGGTCGATGGCAAGGGCGTGGTGCGCTGGAAGTTCGTGGGTCCGCTCACCGACGAGGTGATCGCCGGGCAGCTGCTGCCGAAGCTGGACGAAATCGAGCGCGGGCAATGACGGGCATGCATCTGCAGCGGCTGCGAATCGCGTTGCTCGGCGCGTGCCTCGTCCTGGCCGCGTCGCTGGCCATGGCCCAGCCTGCCAGGCCAGAGGCGCCGCCGCAGTTCACCAGCAGCGCGGAGGAAGCGCGCTTCCACGCCCTGGTGTCGGAGCTGCGCTGCGTGATGTGCCAGAACCAGTCGCTGGCCGATTCCAGTGCACAGATCGCCCGCGACCTGCGCGGCGAGGTGCTGGATCTGATGCGCCAGGGCAAGTCGGATCGCGAGATCAAGGACTTCCTGGTCGCCCGCTACGGCGAATTCGTGCTGTACCGGCCGCAGGTTGAATCCAAGACCTGGCTGCTGTGGTTCGGCCCTGCGCTGGTGCTGTTGGCCGGCGGTTTCATCGTGGTGGGCATCGTGCGCAGGCGCGCCGGCAGCACCGCCATCGCAAGCGACGAAGACCAGGAGTGGTGAGGTGACGGCATTCGTGATCGCCGCGGCCGTGCTGGCCGTAGTCGTGCTTGGCCTGGTATTGCGTCCGTTCTGGCTGGGCAATCGCGGCGCGGCGACGGCCATGATGGCGTCGCTCGCCGTCGTCGCCGGCCTGCTGTACCTGCTCGTCGGCACGCCGCGTGCGCTCGATCCGGCGCAGCGCCGCGCCCCGGACACGCTGGCCGACGCCATCGGCCAGCTCCAGGCCGAATTGCAGCGCAACCCCAACCAGCCCGAAGGCTGGCGCCTGCTCGCCCGTGCGCAGGCCGCCCAGGGGCGCGTGCAGGAAGCGCGCGATGCGTACACCCAGGCCGTGAAGCTCGCGCCCGACGAGCCCGATCTGCTGGCGGAAGCCGCCGAGGCGCGTGCGCTCGCAGATCCGAACCGTCGCTTCGACGACGCAGCGGTCGCCCTGCTGCGCCGCGCCCTGGAAAAGCAGCCGATGCACCAGCGTGCGCGCTGGTTCCTGGGCATCGCCCAACGCCAGGCGAAGCAGCCGGCGGAAGCAGCGAAGACCTGGGAGCCGCTGCTTGGCGTCGTCGAAGCAGGCACCGCTGAGAGCCTGCGCGCGCAGATCAATGCGGCACGGGCGGAGGCCGGCATGGCGCCGCTGCCGCCTGCGGCCGCGCAGGCACCTTCGCTGCTGCGCGTCACCGTCGAACTGGGGCCGGAGATGCAGGCGCGGCTGGGCGCCAACGACGTGCTGTTCGTGATCGCCCGGCAACCCCACGGGCCGCCGATGCCGATCGCGGCGAAGCGCGTGCCGGCTACCGGCTTCCCGGTGACGGTGGAGCTCGGCGACGGCGACAGCCCGATGCCGACGATGAAGCTGTCGCAGGTAGCCACGGTCGAGATCCTCGCCCGTGTGTCGCGCCAGGGCACGGCCAGCCGCACTGCCGGCGACCTGGAGTCCGCTCCGCTGCCCGCGCAGCCCAAGGCCGGCGCCACCTACACCCTGCGCGTCGACCACGTCGCCCGATAGCCCGCCGCTTTCGCGGATCGCAGCGTTGCATGGGCGTCGCTACTGATCGCTTGCAATTACATAGCGCGCTATGTAATTTGCACGGCCATGGCCACCAAGTCCACCAGCGAAACCAAAACCGCCCGCGCCCTCAAGCTCGGCAACCAGCTGTGCTTCGCCCTGTACTCGACTTCGCTGGCGATGACCAAGATCTACCGCGCGCTGCTGGCCGAACTGGAACTGACCTATCCGCAGTATCTGGTGATGCTGGTCCTGTGGGAGAACGACGAGCTGACCGTGTCGGCGATCGGCGAGCGCCTGTTCCTGGACTCGGCCACGCTGACGCCATTGCTCAAGCGCCTTGAAGCCGCCGGCCTGGTCACGCGCGAACGCTCCGCGCAGGACGAGCGCCAGGTCGTCATCCGCCTCACCCGCGCCGGCAAGGCCCTGCAGGCGAAAGCCGCCGAAGTGCCGGAAGGCATCTTCTGCTCCGCAGGCCTGTCAAAGGAACAGCTCGTACCGCTCAAGGCGCAGCTGGAAGCCCTGCGCGCCAACCTCCACGCCAACGCAGCGGACTGACATCCCGCCGCATGCCAGGCCAGCCTTCCGCCCATTTAAGTAGTGCGCTATTCAATAGCCAATAGCCACATCGGAACCCGGCGACCGATCCCCCTTCGCCACCTCACCCACCCCATTAGGAACCCCACCATGCCCCTCGACAAAGTCCTCTACACCGCCACCGCCACTTCCACCGGCGGCCGCGAAGGCCGCGCCACTTCCTCCGACAGCGCGCTGGACATCCAGCTCTCCACGCCGCGCGAGCTGGGCGGCGCGGGCGGCCCCGGCACCAACCCGGAGCAGTTGTTCGCGGCCGGTTACTCCGCCTGCTTCATCGGCGCGTTGAAGGTCGTGGCCGCGCGCGAGAAGGTCGCCTTGCCGGCGGACACGTCGATCACCGGCCGCGTCGGGATCGGTCCGATCGCGAACGGCTTCGGCATCCAGGCCGAACTGCAGGTTTCGATCCCGGGCATGCCCCGTGACAGCGCCGAAGCGCTGGTCGCCCAGGCCCACCAGGTGTGCCCGTACTCCAACGCCACCCGCGGCAACATCGACGTCACCCTGACCGTCGTCTGAGCCCACGGCATCGCATGGAACGCGCGTGCGTTCCATGCGATGCGCACCGGCGCTGCGGACATGCCGCGGCGATCGGGGCAGCGGTTGGTAGACTTTGCCGCATGACCGAATTCATCCCCGTCGGCACCCGCTATGTCGACCTGCCCTCCCCGTTCGCGATGAAACGCGGCGGCGAACTCCGGAACGCACGCGTCGCCTATGAAACCTGGGGCGAGCTCAATGCCGCCCGCAACAACGCGATCCTGATCGTCACCGGCCTGTCGCCCGACGCGCATGCCGCCGCCAACGCCGCCAATCCCGAGGCCGGCTGGTGGGAAGCGATGCTCGGCCCGGGCAAGCCGATCGACAGCGATCGCTGGTTCGTGGTCTGCGTCAACTCGCTCGGCAGCTGCAAGGGCTCGACCGGGCCGGCCTCGATCGATCCCGCCACCGGCGAGGTGTACCGGTTGTCCTTCCCGGACCTGTCGGTGGAAGACGGCGCCAACGCCGCGGCGCATGTCGTGCACGCGCTCGGCATCGAGCGGCTTGCCTGCGTGATCGGCAACTCCATGGGCGGCATGACCGCGCTGGCGCTGCTGCAGCTGCATCCCGGCATCGCCCGTTCGCACATCAACATTTCCGGCGCGACCCGCGCGCTGCCGTTCTCGATCGCGATCCGCTCGCTGCAGCGCGAAGCCATCCGCCTGGATCCCGAATGGAACCACGGCAACTACACCGACGCGCACTACCCGGAGTCGGGCATGCGCATGGCGCGCAAGCTGGGCGTGGTGACCTATCGCTCGGCGCTGGAGTGGGACGGCCGCTTCGGCCGCGTCCGGCTGGAGTCCGATCGCCCCGACGAAGACCCCTTCGGCCTGGAATTCCAGGTCGAAAGCTACCTCGAAGGCCACGCGCGCCGCTTCGTGCGCCGCTACGACCCGAATTGCTACCTGTACCTGAGCCGCTCGATGGACTGGTTCGACCTGGGCGAGTACGCGGGCGGTGACGTGATGGCGGCGCTCTCCGGCATCCGCCTCGAGAAGGCGCTGGCGATCGGCGTGCACACCGACATCCTCTTCCCCCTGCAGCAGCAGGAGGAGATCGCCAACGGACTGCGCGCAGGCGGCGCGGACGCGGACTTCCTCCCGCTGGAGTCGCCGCAAGGGCACGACGCCTTCCTGGTCGACATCGAGCGCTTCGGCCCGGCCGTGCGCGGCTTCCTAGACCGGCTCTGAGCGCCGGCCGCGAACGGGGCGCTTCCGGCGGATCCGCGCGGAAATTTCTGGACCGGCGCCCCATGCCCGGACCCGGCCACCCGCTAGAATGGGTTATATGGACATGACGCATGATCATCAGCCCGACGCGCTGCCGGACCTCGACTTCCGGGGGCACGACAAGCTGGTCGCCGCCATCGACGCCGCCGTAGGCGCGGGCGACGAGCACGCCGTGACCGCCGCGTTGCGCAATGCGCTGTGCCGCATGATCCGCGACCGCGACGTTGAACTGCCCGCCTGCGTGCACGAGTCGATCCCGGACCATTACGCGCGCCGCGAGCTCTATCGCAGCCCGCGGCACGGCTACAGTGTCGTCGCCATGACCTGGGGTCCTGGCCAGGGCACGCCCGTGCACGATCACTCCGGCCTGTGGTGCGTGGAAGGCGTGTGGGACGGCGAACTGGAGATCGTCCAGTACGAGCTGCTGGAACGCGACGGCGACCGCTTCCACTTCCGCGCCGCGGGCGGCATGCATGCCGGCCCCGGCAGCGCGGGCAGCCTGATCCCGCCCCACGAGTACCACACCATCCGCAATGCCAGCGATCGCAACGTCGCGATCTCCCTGCATATCTACAAGGCGCCGATGGAATGCTGCTCGATGTTCGTCCCGCGCGAGGGCGAATGGTTCGTCCGCCAGGACAAGACCTTGGCCACCGACGCCACCGAATGATTGCGCGATGATGCCGGGCCCGCCCGGCATCGCTTTCTGTATGCCTGCTTCGACCGGGCGACGGCCCTGATGCATAGCGAAGGGATTCCATGCTGATCGACCTGCTGCTCGCCGCGCTGCACCACCTGCTGTTCTTCGCGTTGATCACCATGCTGGTGGCCGAATCGGTGCTGCTGCGCGGACCGGTCGATGCCACGGTGGTGCGTCGCCTGTCGCGCCTGGATGCCGGCTACGGCATGAGCGCGGGATTGCTGCTCGCGGTGGGCCTGCTGCGCGTCTTCCAGGGCGTAAAGGGCTACGACTTCTACCTGCACAACCCCTGGTTCCACGCCAAGCTGGGCTGTTTCGTGCTCGTGGGCCTGCTGTCGATCCTGCCGACGATCCGCTTCCTGCACTGGCGCAGGGCGGCGGCTGCGAATCCCGGCTTCGTACCCGATGCGGGCGAAGTGGCCGGCATGGCGCGCATCGTCCGGTTCGAGCTTGCGCTCGTCCCGGCAATCCTCGTTTTCGCCGCAATGATGGCCCGCTACGGCGGGTTCTGAGGCCCAATCCCGCTCCGCTCGGCTATACTGCGCGGCCGCGCCGGAATGGCGGAATCGGTAGACGCAGCGGACTCAAAATCCGCCGCCCTTAAAAGCGTGTGGGTTCGAGTCCCACTTCCGGCACCAACGTCGTCCCACAGGGCACCCAGCCCGGGGATCGCTCCCGAACACCCGCGCATGCCGCGGGTTTTTTGTTGCCTTGCGGCGGCTTCCCACCTGCCGCCGGCCTTTGACCGATTTCCGACAGGCACGCCCTGACCATCGGCGACCAGACCTTCTGGAGCCGGCCATGACTACGGAGCTGCGCTACGCGACGAGCAAGGTGCCCGAGGTGACCCTGGGCTTCTGGGTGCTCAAGGTGCTAGCCACCACTGTCGGCGAAACCGGCGGTGATGCGGTCTCGATGTCCATGGATCTCGGCTACCTGGTCGGCACCGGCATCTTCATGGTGGTTTTTGTGCTGGCCGTGGGCGCGCAGGTCGCGACCGAGCGCTTCCGGCCGTTCCTGTACTGGTTCACGATCATTGCGTCGACCACGGTGGGCACCACGCTGGCGGACTACGCCACCCGTTCGCTGGGCATCGGCTACCAGGGCGGGTCGCTGCTGCTTCTGGCCTTGCTGCTGGCGTCGTTGTTCGCGTGGTATCGAACCCTGGGCGCGATCGATCCGGCATCGATCCGCGGCACCGGCTCGGAAATCTTCTACTGGGTGACCATCATGTTCTCGCAGACGCTGGGTACGGCGTTGGGAGACTGGACGGCCGACACCGCGGGCC
Organism: Lysobacter oryzae DSM 21044; assembly: GCF_059568595.1. Classification (NCBI taxonomy): domain Bacteria; kingdom Pseudomonadati; phylum Pseudomonadota; class Gammaproteobacteria; order Lysobacterales; family Lysobacteraceae; genus Lysobacter; species Lysobacter oryzae. Next base: position 159,290 of record NZ_JCANTQ010000011.1, read on the forward strand.
TGGGCTACACCGGGGCAGCCGCGATCTTCTCCGGATTGCTACTGCTGGTCGCTGCCGCCTATGCATGGACCCGGCTTTCGCACACGGCCCTGTTCTGGACCGCTTTCATCCTGACCCGCCCGCTGGGCGCCGCCGTGGGCGATTTGCTCGACAAGCCGCTGGCGAAGGGTGGCCTGGAACTGAGCCGCTATTCCGCCACCGGCGTGCTGCTGCTTCTGATCCTGTGCGGAATCCTCGTGCTGCCACAGCGGGCGGCGTCACGGGCGCACTGACGGCCTGCAATCCGGACATGCAAAGGGCCGCGTGCGCGGCCCTCTTGTCGTGCTGCTGAAAATCCTTCGGACATAGAGAAGGCCCAGTCTTCGAGGGTTGAGCCTCTAGTGGCTGAGCCTTCCGTTGCCGGAGCGGTTGCATCGAGTTTTTGAGGCTCGTTACTTGTTCTCCGACGCCTGCGAGGTTATCCCTTCGCCTGTTATTGCAGGATCAAGACAAGCTCAGGAATTAGGCGAGGAATCCTCCGCAACCCACGCCGCACGGCCTCCATGCCGCCACGGGCGCATTCAGCCGGCGAAGCGGCCCGCGCCCATGATCCCGAGGCAGGCCGCCACCAGCAGCAGCACCAACGCGATGGCGCTGGCCCAGGCCAGCAGGACACCCAGGACGCCCTTCCATTCCCGGCGCAACGCGAAGTAAGCCATCAGTGCCAGGGTCGGCGCGAACAGCAGCACCAGCGACACGATGCCTTCCAGCACCGGATTGCCGATGGACGCGAAGCCCGCGAACAGCGGAAACGCGACTCCCGCCCACAGGAAGGTGAAAGCGATCGCCGCCCAGCCCCAACCGAAGCCCAGCCACAAGCGGCTCCTTGGCACGCGGGCGATGCCTCCATTGCCAGGGCGCGACGACGGCGGTTCGTACGGCGAATTCATGCGTCGGCCTCCACCACGCGCTTGCCCGCGGGCGTGGTCGCCGGGCGGATCTCATCGCGAAGCTGCTGCAGGCGTTGCGCCTGCTCGTCGCGATAGAAAAGATTGAAGGTGTCGAACGGAATGATGCGTCCATCCGGTTGCGCGATGTGCACGCAGCTTTTCTTCACCGCGCGCAGGTCGAAACTGTGCGCATCGATGAACTGCATGATCAGCACGCGGAACACGTTGCGGTAGGTCCAGTCCTGCGGCGCCTGCACCTGCGGCAGGCAGCACAACAGGTCCGACAGCGAGCAGGCCTGGGATTCGGGTGAGTGGTTGGTGGCGAAAAGCTCGAACACCTTGGCGCGCAGGCCTTCGTCGCGTTCGACCACGATCGTGTTGCGCCCCGCCTCGACCAGGGTCTGCGGGCTCACGAAGCGGGTCAGCGGCACGATTTCGTTCCCGAGCTTGAGCGCGTACGCCATCGCCAGGCAGTCCGGGTTGCACGGCACCGGGATCAGGTCGTCGGCGGTGAATCGCGGCGTCTGCTCGAGGATGCGCCGGCGCACTTCGGTCAGGGTCAGGCGATGCCGGGCGGGGTCGAAGTTCTCGTTGCGGCCCGCATCCTGGATCGGCTGGAAGGTCACGCCACGCACGCACGGCTGCTGCAGGGCGAAGTCGATGATCTCGCCGAGTTCGCCGTCGTTGAGGCCCTTCTTCACCGTGACCACCAGCGTGGTCGAGATGTCGTGGCGGTTGAGGTGCTCCAGGGCCCGCAGGCGGATGTCGCGCAGGCGCGCGCCCCGCAGTTCCTGGTGCACTTCGTCACGCAGCGAATCGAACTGCAGGTACAGCTCGAATCCAGGCTGGTACTGGGCAAGCCGCGCGGCGAATTCCGGCTCCTTGGCGATGCGCAGGCCGTTGGTGTTGACCATGAGGTGGCGGATCGGACGCCGCCGGGCCGCATCGAGCACCTCGAAGAACTGCGGGTGCAGCGTCGGTTCGCCGCCGGAGAGTTGCACGACGTCGGGCTCGCCTTCGTTCGCGACCACGGCGTCGAGCATGCGCTCGATCGTGGCGAGGTCGCGGAAACCGGTCCGGTGCGGACCCGACCCCGCGTAGCAGACGGGACATTTCAGGTTGCAGTGATCGGTCAGCTCGACCAGCGTCAGGCAGCTGTGCTGCATGTGCTCGGGGCACAGGCCACAGTCGTAGGGACAGCCCCAGTGCTGCGGCGTGTTGAAGCGCAGCGGCATTTCCGGCGGCTTGATGAAGACCTCGCGCGCCTTGCGGTAGTACGCCGCGTCGTCGGCTACGAGCACGCGTTCCCGGCCGTGCTCAGGGCACCACTTTTCCAGGAACACGTCGTCGCCCTTGATCAGGATCTTCGCCTCCACGCGGCGCAGGCAGGTTGCGCACACCGATACCGCGCTGTCGTAGAACAGATACGGTCGCACCTTCCCTGTCATCGCAGCACCGCCCTCCCCAGGCGTGGAATGTCGCGAGCGTAATACAGCAGGCCGGCAACGCACAGCAATTGCAGGCCTGAGAGCGCGCCGAAGTAGACCGCGGGCATCGGCTTGAGGAAGTCCAGTGCAAGCCGGAACACGAGGTAACAAGCGAGGAAGACGCGGAACGCATCGCCCTCGCGCTCGAACCTGCCTCGATGCCGCCACAGGACGGCGCCGAGGCCCGCAAGAAAAACGATCTCGTAGAGCGGCGACGGATGCCGGGCCACGCCGTCGCCGAAGTCGACACCCCACGGCAGCGACGTCGGCGCGCCCGCGGTCCCGTCGGACAGTGCGGTCAGCGCGCACCCGATGCGGCCGATCACCATCGCCACGAGCAACGCAGGCCACATCAGGTCGCCGGTCGAACGGCGCACGCCTGCAGCCAGCTTGCCCGTTTCGACACCGACGAGTCCGCCCAGCAACGCACCCACGATCGATTTCCCGCCCAGCAACGCGCGCCAGTCAGGGAAGTGCGCGAACGCCGTGCCTGGGTCGTACAGCCAGTACGCCAGCTTTGAACCCAGCGCCGCTCCCACTGCCGCGAAGACGATGACAATGAGGTTGCTGTCGCGGTCGGCGAGCGCGTAATCAGACCTTTGCCCGCGCAGCGCCAGGTACACGCGGAAACCGATCGCGTAGGCCAGCATCTCGAGCACCCAGTGCACCCATGCGGGCTGCTGGAACAACGTTCCCGCGATCACGCCCAGGGCCACCAGCCGCGGCCCGTCTGTGCGTAACGGTCGGCCGCGCGCTCGAAGCGATTGCGTACGCTGATTCCGCCGCAAAGCAGGTAAAGCGGCAGGAACAGCACGCCGAGGGCCATGTATTGGTAGACGTGGGCGCGCTCATGGTCGACCAGCAGGATCGGCGCTTCGTGGCGATGGCCGGCGCGGTGCGCGTAGGTCACGCAGGTCGAATCGAGCGTGTCGCCCGTATGCAGGATGACATTGCCGAGAGTAAGCGCACCGCCCGGCCCCCAGGGCCAGCGATGGAATACGACGGCGAGGTCACGCGGACGCCAGTGCGCATGCGCGCCGAACGCCAGCCCCGCCAGGCCGGCCACGAGCCCGAGCACGGTGTTGGGCAACGCCCATGCCATGCCGATCGACACCAGCACGCCGCGCAGAACTGGGTTCAACTGCCCTCTTCCGGGATCAGCAGCCAGAGGATGAGGTAGACGATGATGCCGGGGAATGCCGCCGATGCGATCGAGAGCAGCACGTACAGCACGCGCACCAGCGTGGGGTTCCAGCCGAAGCGCTTGGCGATGCCGCCCATCACGCCGGCGAGGATGCGGTCGTCGCGGGAGCGGGAAAGCGTGCGTGGGGCGTTCATCCGATCCCTCCTCCAAATGCCTGCGGCGAGTCTAGCGCGCGGTCAGTGCGCGTTGCGATCACGCCTTCGCAGTTCCAGCAGCCGGGCGCGCAGCCATTGCGCCGACGATACGACCGGTCGTCCTGGACAGCGGACCTCGTAGGCGCGCCCGCTCAGGCTGCTTTGCGTGCCCGCGCGCTCGATGAACTGCTCGGCGCTGGCGACCATGTCGCGCTTGCGCAACCAGTCGTACTTGCGGCGCAGGTGATCCTGCGCCTTCTTCGCGGGGTACCAGCTGCCGTTGCGCTGGAACTCGCAACCCGAGGCGCCCAAGGCGCCGATCAGGCCGTCGATCTCGCGTGCCGCGCGCGGAGGCGGCGCGGCGGCCGCCGGAAGCGCCAGCAGCAGGCCAAGGACCATTGCAGGAAGCCGGTTCATGTGCGAAGCCTGGCGTGCGCCCGCTGAATCCGTCCTATCGCGACCGCTGCGCCAGCCAGTCGTGGATGGCGGTCGGCACTTCGCGCTGGGCACGGCTGCTGACGTAGATGCCGATGTGGCCGCCCTTGAACGACAGCTCGCTGTAGTCGTCGGTGCCGACGAGTTCCTTGAGCGCCTTCGATGCGGCCGGCGGGACCAGGTGATCCTGCTCGGCATAGATGTTCAGTACCGGCATGTCGACATGCCCCAGGTCCACCGGGCGTCCGCCGATCTCGATGCCGCCCTTGACGAAGCCGTTGCGCTGGTAGAACTGCGTCACGAACTGGCGGAAGGCCTCGCCCGCCTGGTCGGGCGAGTCGAAGATCCACTTCTCCATGCGCAGGAAGTCTTCGAGCGCCTGTTTGTTGTCGAGGATGTCGACCATGCCCACGTACTTCTGCACGAACAGCCGCCACGGCTTGAGCGTGAGGTAGGTCCAGTTCATCAGGTCGGCCGGCACGTTGCCGAGCGTGTCGACGAAGGCATCGACGTCGAGGCCGCGGACCCAGTTCGACAGCATGTTGTCGCTGCTGTGGAAGTCCACCGGCGTCACCATGGTGACGAGGTTGCGGACCTTGTTCGGATTGAGCGCGGCGTAACACAGCGAGAACGCGCCACCCTGGCAGATGCCGAGCAGGTTGATCGCGTCCATGCGGTATTCGCGCCGCAGATGGTCGACCGCCCCGCCGAGGAAACGCTGGATGTAATCCTCCAGGTCCAGGTAGCGGTCGGACCGGTCCGGGTAGCCCCAGTCGAGCACGAACACGTCCTCGCCGCGCTCGAGCAGGCCGCGCACGATCGACTTGTCGTTCTGCAGGTCGACCATGTACGGCCGGTTCACCAGCGCGTAGCTGATCAGCAGCGGGACCTTGGCGGTCGGCGCCTTCTCGCCCTTGAAGCGGTACAGCGCCACCTTGCCATCGCGCCAGACTTCCTCGCGCGCGGTCGCGCCGTAGCTCACGTCCTCGACTTCGTGCAGCGTGTCCAGGCCGGAGCGCAGCTTGGCCTGCATCTGCATCGCTTCCTGCGCCAGCGCATCCGGGGTGAAGTTGAAAGGACCGTGCAGATCGGGACGATTCATGCGCGTGCTCCCTTCTTCTTCGCCGGGGCCTTGCCCGCGGAGGATTTGGCCGCCTTCGGCGTGGCGGCAGCAACCGGCTCATCCGCGGTGCGCGAAGCGGAGCTGTGCTCCTGCATCGCATCGCGCAGGCGCCGCAGCTCGCGCTCGAGCTGCACGATCTTGCGGTGCGCGGCGTCGATCTCGGTGCGGGTCGGGATGCCGAGCTGGTTGCAGTACTGCTCGACCTCGCGCTGCAGGCCGGCGCGGACCTTCATCTGCGCATTGAGGAATTCGCCATACACCTCGCGGAAGCGCGGCGACAGCGCGATCTCGGCGTACGCATCTTCGGCGGCGTCGATCCACAGGTCGAACAGCGCGCGCGCCGAGGTGAGCTGGCGGCCGGGCTCGCTGCGTTCGGCCAGCTTGTCCTCGAAGCGGCGGAACGCGAGTTGCGTGGCCTCGGCCATCAGCGCGTTGTAGGCGTTGCTCTTTTCCTGGTAGTCCAGCTGCGCCTGCGCGAGCGCCTGCCAGCGCTCCTGGTGCTCACGGGCGAAGCCGAACGCCGGCAGGCCCAGCCAGCTGCGACCATCGCGCTGCATGGCCTGCAGCATCGGCGCCATCTGCTCCATCCATTGGTCGACGCCATGCTGGCCCGGGCCCGGCATGCCCCTGAACATGTCGGCGAACGCATTGGCGCCGTTCGCGCCGAGCATGCGCTGCCAGGCCGCAACGATATCGGTGGGCTGCGCGCTGGTTCCGGCGAACTGCGCGGCCAGTTGCTGCATCTGTCCCAGCCACTGCTGGGCCTGCGAGTTGAGGCGGTTGACCGCATCGTCGGCGCCGCTGGCCGGTTGCGTCGCGCCCTTGGCGAGCTGCGACCACCAGCCCAGCGCATCGTTCCAGTTGGGAACGGCCGGCTGGGACGGCTTGCCGCCAGTCCGCATCGCCTCGCCCCACGCGCCCCAATACTGGCGCGCGAGCTGCTCAAACTCGTCGAATCCGCTGGCCATTCCACGTTCCTCCGTCAGGGCGACGGATGATAACGCCGTGGTTGTTGCAACTGCGCAGCGAGGACGCTTACGGCTTGGGAATCCGCAGCGTCTTGCTGATCATCAGCGAGCCCGACAGCGCGAACAGCAGCACCAGCGGATGGAACTGCCACGGGCCCAGCTGGACCATGCCCAGCCACAGGTTCTCGCCGATGGCGCCCTGCCACGCGGCGACGGCCAGCACCACGACCAGCAGCAGGCTGGTCGGAATCGGCGTGCCCTCGAAATACTTGACCTTGTCGCCGCCGCCCGACAATTGCTCGGCGGTGACGTTGTAGCGCGCCAGGCGGCTGACGCCGCAACCGACGAAATAGCTCAGCACCGCCCAGTCCCAGCCGCCCTGCAGCCCGCAGGCGTAGGCGAGCGCGGCAGGCGCGACCCCGAAGGAAATGACATCCGCCAGCGAATCCAGCTCGCGCCCGAGCGTGGAGGAAGACTGCCGCCAGCGCGCCACGCGTCCGTCAACCGCGTCGAAAACGAATGCCACCGGGATCAGCGCCATCCCGACCAGCAGGTCGCGGACCACGCCGTCCTGCAGGAAGCGCATCGCCGCGAAAATCGCGCCGGTGCCACAGAAGGCGTTGGCCAAGGTGAACCAGTCGGCCAGGTGGAAGCCGCGGATCATGGAGAAGTGGCGGCGCTGGGAATTGGGGTTGCTCATGGGGACGATGCTGCCAAGCGCGCGCCGCCGCGGCAAGCGGCGCAGGAACGCGAACCCGGCAAGGGTACGCCGCTACACTTCCGCCGTGCCTTCACAGCCCCCCGCTCCCCGGAAAATCGTGCACGTCGACATGGATGCGTTCTACGCCTCCGTCGAGCAGCGCGACGACCCATCCCTGCGCGGCAAGCCCGTCGTCGTGGCCTGGCGCGGCGCGCGCTCGGTGGTGTGCGCGGCAAGCTACGAGGCGCGCAGGTTCGGCGTGCGCTCGGCGATGCCGGCGGTGCGCGCGGAACGCCTGTGCCCGCAGGCGATCTTCGTGCCGCCGGACTTCACCCGCTACAAGGCCGTGTCGAGGCAGGTGCGCGAGATCTTCGCGCGCCACACGGACCTGATCGAGCCGCTGTCGCTGGACGAGGCCTACCTGGACGTCACCACGACCAAGACCGGCTTGCCGACCGCCACCGCCACAGCCGAGGCGATCCGCGCGGCGATCCGCGACGAGACGCTGCTCACCGCTTCGGCCGGGATCGCCCCGAACAAGTTCCTCGCCAAGATCGCCAGCGACTGGCGCAAGCCGGACGGGCAGTTCGTGATTCGCCCGCACCAGGTGCTCGCCTTCCTGGAACCGCTGCCGGTGGGCCGCCTGCCGGGCGTGGGCAAGGTGATGGAAGCCAAGCTCGCCCAACTGGGCGTGACCACCGTCGGCGACCTGCGCGCGTTGCGGGTGGAAGAACTGGAACGGCGCTTCGGCCGCTGGGGACACCGCCTGCACGACCTCTCGCTGGGCATCGACGACTACCCGGTCCAGAGCGAACGGCCGACGATGCAGATCTCGGCGGAGGACACGTTCGAGCACGACCTGCTGCTGGAGGAACTGGAACCGCACATCCGCCGGCTCGCCGAAAAGACCTGGGCCGGCTACGAACGCGAGCGCGCGTCGGATCACGGCCGCCTCGCGCGCACCGTCGTGCTCAAGCTCAAGACCTCGGACTTCCGCACCCTGACCCGCAGCCTGACGCCGGCTTCGCGCCCCGGATCGCTGCAGGACCTCGCCGATATCGCGTGTGACCTGCGCGCACGCGTCGAGCTGCCGAGCCGGACGCGCTACCGGCTGGTAGGTGTCGGACTCTCGGGGTTCATCCAGCAGGACAGCGCGGCGGCGCAGGACGACCTGTTCGGCTGATGCCGCCGCGGGCGGCGTCCTCCTCCGCGCAATCGACAGGAAGGACGACGCCCTGGGTCGCGCCGGCGTCACCAGATGACGACGCGCTTGTCGCCCGTGCGCACCATCGGGTCGCCTTCCTTGCAGCGGAATGCCGCCGCGTACTCCGGCATGTTGGACGGCGGCGCCACCGCGCGGAAGTTCGCCGGCGCGTGCGGGTTGGACGCCACCAGCACCTTCAGCGATTCCGGCGTCATCGTGCTGCGCCAGCTCAGGGCGTAGCTGGCGAAGAAGCGCTGGTCGCGCGTCATGCCTTCGACCATCGGATCGGGCGTGTTGCCGGCAGCCTTCTTCATCGCGTCGTAGGCGATCTCGATGCCGCCCAGGTCGGCGATGTTCTCGCCCAGGGTCAGGCGGCCGTTGACCTTCGTGCCCGGCAGCGCCTCGTAGCCATTGAACTGCTGCACCAGCTTCTCGCTGCGGTCCGCGAAGCCCTTGGCATCGGCTGGCGTCCACCAGTTCTCGAAATTGCCGCTGGGGCCGAAACGGCTGCCCTGGTCGTCGTAGCCGTGCATCAGCTCGTGGCCGATCGTGGCGCCGGTGTTGCCGTAATTGAGCGCGTCGTCCGACTTGGGGTCGAACAGCGGCGGCTGCAGGATCGCCGCCGGGAACACGACCTCGTTGAGCTGCGGGTTGTAGTAGGCATTCACAGTCTGCGGGCTCATCCCCCACTCGCTGCGGTCCACCGGCTTGCCGATCTTGGCGAGGTTCCAGCGATAGTTGAACTCGTTGGCGGCCAGCACGTTGCCGATGTAGCTGTCGCGGCTGGTCTCCAGTCCCGACCAGTCGCGCCAGCGGTCCGGATAGCCGATCTTGGGCGTGAACGTCGCCCACTTCGCCAGCGCCTTCTGCCGCGTGGCATCGCCCATCCACTCCAGCTTCTCCAGGCGCGCCTTCAGCACGTCGCGCATGTTCTGGACCATGTCCAGCACCTTGGCCTTGGATTCGGGCGGGAACGTCGCCTGCACGTAGAGCTGGCCCATTGCCTCGCCGGCCTGGCGGTTGATGGTGCCGAGCACGCGCTTCCACGGCTCCTGGATTTCCTTCTGCCCGTTGAGCGCCTTGTTGTGGAATTCGAAGTACTGCCGGGCGAAATCGTCGCTGAGGAAACGCGCGGCGTCGTCGACCATGTGGAAGCGCAGATAGCTCTTCCACGTCGCGACCGGCACGTCGGCCAGCATGCGGTCGAACTCCTGCTGGAACGCCGGCATCGCCAGCGAGAACATCTCCGGCGCCTCCACGTCCTGGGCGGCGAAGAATTCGCTCCACGCGAAATGCGGGGTGAGCTTGTCGGCCTCGGCGACCGAGACCGGGTGGTAATACAGCGCGGTGTCGCGCGAGAGTTCCTCGCTCGACTTCGACACCTTGGCCAGGCGCGTCTCGAACGCGAGCACGTCCTTGGCCTGCGTGGCCGCGTCGGCGGCGGTCACGCCCGACAGCTCCAGCAACCTGGCGACATGCGCCTGGTAGGCGGCGCGCGCCTGCTTCTTGTCGGCATCGAAGTAGTAGCTGCGATCGGGCAGGCCCAGGCCATCCTGGGTGACGTAGGCGATGTTGACGCTGGAATCCTTGAAATCCGGGCTGGGACCGAAGCTGAAGACGTAGCCCTCGCCCTTGGCGAACGACTGCCGCAGGAACTCGGCCACGTCCGCGCCATCGGCCAGCGCATCGACCGCGGCGAGCCGCGCCTGCAGCGGCCCGATGCCCTGCGCGTTGCGCTTGCCGGCATCCATGCCGGTCGCCCACAGGTCGCCCACGATTTTCTCGGCGTCGCTGCCGCTGCTGCTCGCGGCGTGTTCGGCCAGTTGGTGCTGGACCGCGAGCGAGCGTTCGCTCATGGCCTCGTACAGGCCCCAGTCGGTGCGATCGGCGGGGATCGGATTGGCCGCCTTCCACTTGCCGTTGACGTACGCGTCGAGGTCGGCGCATGCGCCCTTGCCGGGATCGAGGTCGCTGGCGGCGAAGCCCGGCACCTGCGGCAACCTGCTTTCGTCGAGCTTGAACGCAGGCACGCGGGTGGATGCCTGCGCTTCGGATGCGGCATGCCTGCCGGCATCGCAACCGGCCAGGGCAAGGACGCCGGCGACGCAGCCGGCGACCAGTGGTTTGAGCGGGGGAACGGCCATGAAGTTCTCCGTGGATGGTCCGGTAGGCCGCAGGGCTCGAGGCCCTGTGGCAGGCCATGCGGTGCGCCTGCCGCAGGGCTCGAGGCCCTGTGGCAGGCCATGCGGTGCGCCTGGAACCTAGCAGCTGCGCTCCCGGACACGCATGTGACGTTAGGGCTAGTCCAGGAATGCGAAACGCCCGTCAAGAACGGGCGCTGGGCAGGATCGTCCGGCGTCGCCGCCGTTCAGCGCAGCCTGCCTTCCAGGAAGATGTCGCGCGCCGCAACGCCGAGGTCGGGTTGGTCGATGAAGAAGCCTTGCACCCCGAGCCCGTAGAGCTGCACGGCTTCGTCAATCACCGGCTGCTTGATCCCTGTTGGCGCCTGCGCCAGGCAAGGCTCTTCCGCGCGCAGGGTGTAGGGATGGACCACCAGCCCAGCCTCGAGCGCATGCGCCAGTAACGGGGGCCTCAGTCCGGCATTGCGCGTCCGCTGCGGGTCGCCGTGGCCATCGGCATCGGCCTTCGGCGTGGGTCCACCGCGCGGCAGCAGGTTCGCTTTCGAGGGACCGATGCCGCTGGCGTAGTTCGCCTTCATCCATCGCAGGCCAGCCTCGGTGGCCAGCGCCTGGTAAAGCGTGCCCGCATCGATGCCGCCGATTGCCGCGGGCAGTTCGCCATACACGGCCGCGAGGTCGGCGTGATTGGCGATGTTCCAGCGGAAATCGTACGGACCGGTCGAGTGGATCTCGCCGAACAGCTGCACCAGCGGGAAGTCCACTCCCGCCGCAGGCATGATCGACTTTCTCAGTTCGATCAGGTTGGCGACTTCGAAGCTCTGGATGAAGACGCGCCGCGGATCCGTGAAGCCCTCGGCGACCAGCGTGTCCACGAGCTTGCGTCCGAGCGGGACCCCGATCGGATTGCCGTCCAGGCGCCGGCCCTCGCTGGCGAAGTAGGTTGGATGCTTGGTCTCCGGGTACACGCCGACCACGTGGCCCTCGCGGCTTTCGGCCTTGGCCAGGCGCACGACCTCCGCGAACGTCGGGATCTGGTACAAGCCGTCGAAGCGGGTGTTGGCCGGCCGCACCGCGGGAATGCGCTCCCTGGCCCGCAAGGTCTTCAACTCGGCCAGGGTGAAGTCTTCGGTGAACCAGCCTGTCATCGCCGCACCGTCGACGAGTTTGGTGGCGCGCCGGTTGGCGAACTCGGGATGCAAGGCGACATCGGTGGTGCCCGAGATCTCGTTCTCGTGGCGCGCGACCAGCACGCCGTCCTTTGTCGCCACCAGGTCCGGCTCGATGAAGTCGGCACCCTGGCGGATCGCGAGGCGATACGACTCCAGCGTGTGCTCGGGCCGGTAACCGCTCGCGCCGCGATGGCCGATCACGATCAGGCCCTGGTGGTCGGTGCGATGAACTGGCGTCACGGCATGGGCGTCCCTGGCGAACGCCGCCGGAGCAAGCGCCATGACGGCGCGGGCCACGCAGGCGGCAAGCAGCTTGCCGCGCATGATGAACCTCTTTCGCAAGCCGCGGGAATGCCGGCTTCCCCGTCGGAGGCAGATCGTCGATGGCGTAGGTTGCGGGAGGCCGGCCGCGGCGAGTGATGCCGCGGCAAGTGCAGCGCCGTCATGAATCGGCCAGCGCCTGCAGGTCGCGCACGAAGGACGCGTACGCGGCACGGCGCGACTCCGCGTCGCGCTGGCGCAGCACATACGACGGATGCACGGTGGCCAGCACCCGCACTCCATTCGCCAGTTCCTGCCACTGCCCGCGCTGGCGCATGAGGCCGAACCTGCTGCCGAGGATCGCCTTGGCGGCGATCGCTCCCAGGCAGACGATCACCTGCGGACGGATGCGCGCCAGCTCGCCCTCCAGCCATGCGCGACAGGCCTTCTGCTGCCCGGGGTCGGGACTGCGGTGCAGGCGCACCTTGCCGCGCTGCTCGAAGCGGAAATGCTTCACCGCATTCGTGACATACATCGCGCCGCGATCGATGCCCAGCTCCTCGAGCGCACGGTCGAAGAGTTTGCCGGCCGGACCGACGAATGGCCGTCCGCTGAGGTCTTCCTGGTCGCCCGGCTGCTCGCCGATCACCACGATGCGCGCACGCGCCGGACCTTCGCCGAACACCGTCTGCGTCGCCGGCTTCCACAAGTCGCAGCGCTTGCAGGCAAGCGCGGCATCGCGCAGCGCCGCGAGGCTGTTGTCGACCGGCTCGGGCGCACTGCCCTCGGGCACGGCCCGCGCGTTGGGCGGGCGACGGGGACGCTTGCTGGCCATGGCGGCATTTTCGGCCGCTCGGCGTGGAGGCGCCGTGGCGCGACACACCCCGAACGGTGCCGCCCGTCGCGGGCCGTGCATTCGCTATGATCGCGGCGGACCGTCCCAGGGGAACATTTCGATGAGCAAGCCCAACGGCGCTCTCGCCGCTGCACTCACGCGCCACAAGTCCATCGAACAGTTGCAGGCCGAAGCCGGATCGCGCGGGGATTTCCGCCGCGTGCTGGGCCTGTGGCAACTCACCGGCATCGGCCTGGGCGGGATCATCGGCGTGGGCATCTTCGTGCTGGCGGGACAGCAGGCCGCGGCCAACGCCGGGCCGGCGGTGGCGCTGGCCTTCATCATCGCCGGCATCGCCAGCGCGGCCGCCGCGCTGTGCTACGCGGAGTTCGCGGGCATGATCCCGGTCACCGGCAGCGCCTACACCTACGGCTATGCCGTGCTGGGAGAATTCGCCGCCTGGCTGATCGGCTGGGACCTGCTGCTCGAGTACGCGCTGATCGTGGCCGCCGTGGCCAGCGGCTGGTCCGGATACGTGATGTCCATCCTCGATTTCATGGGCGTGCATCTCCCCGTCTGGGCGCAGGGCGCGATGGGCACCGGCGAAGGCCGCGTCTTCAACGTGATCGCCGCGGCGGTGTCGCTGCTGATCGCGGGCCTGCTCACCATCCGTACCGAATGGGGCGCGCGCTTCAACACCGTCATCGTGGCGATCAAGGTCATCGCCGTCATCCTGGTGATCGGCGTGGGCGTCTTCTACATCGATCCCGCCAACTGGTCGCCGTTCATCCCCGAACGCGTGATCGGCGCCGACGGCAAGGGCCACTTCGGCTTCTCCGGCGTAGTGACGGCCGCCGCGGTGGTGTTCTTCGCGGTGTTCGGCTACGACACGCTTACCACCGCAGCTGAAGAGTCGAAGAATCCGCAACGCGACCTGCCGCGCGCCGTGCTGCTGTCGCTGGGCGTGTCGATGGTGCTGTACATCGCGATCTCGCTGGTGCTGACCGGCATCGCCCACTACAGCACCCTGGGCACGGATGCGCCCGTCGCCGACGCGTTCAAGAACCTGGGCATGCCCTGGATCAGCGTGGCCATCTCGATCGCCGCGGTCACCGGCATCATCAGCGTGATGTTCGCCTTCCTGCTCGCGGCGGCGCGCATCTGGTTTTCGCTGGCGCGCGACGGGCTGCTGCCCGCGTGGTTCGCCAAGGTCCATCCGCGCTACGGCACTCCGCACCGGCCGACGCTGCTGCTGGGCGCAGTGAGCGCGGTGGTCGCGGGGCTGCTGCCGATCGGCGAAGTCGCCGAGCTGGTCAACATCGGCACGCTGTCGGCCTTCATCGTCATCTGCAGCTCGGTCATCGTGCTGCGCCGGCGCCGTCCCGAGATTCCGCGCGCGTTCCGCACCCCGTGGGTACCGGTCGTCCCGCTGATCGGTATTGCCTTCTCGATCTGGCTGGTGTCCCAATTGCCCTGGATCACCTGGGAGCGCTTCCTGATCTGGATGGCGATCGGCTTGCTGGTGTACTTCGGCTACGGCATGCGCCACAGCAAGCTGGCAGCGAAGGACTGACTGCCCGGCATCAACTTCAGCGCGGCGCGTCGTAACCGCCGCGCAGGCCGCGCGGCGACAGCACCAGCTGCCACAGCTGGATGCGTCGCGCGCGGAAGCTGGCCATCGACCCGGCCAGGTAGAAACGCCACATCCGGCGGAAGCGCTCGTCGTAGTCCGGGAGCTGTTGCCACGCGGCCTCGATGTTCGTGCGCCACGCCTGCAGCGTACGGTCGTAGTCGGGGCCGAAGCCGTGCCAGTCCTCGACCACGAACCGGCCTTCGACCGCCCGCGCGATCTGGGCCGCGGAGGGCAGCATCGAGTTGGGGAAGATGTAGCGCGCGATCCAGGGATCGGTGTGGTGCTGCGAGACATTGCTGCCGATGCTGTGCAGCAGGAACAGGCCGTCGTCGGGCAGGCAGGCGCGTGCCACCTCGAAGTAGCGGCGGTAGTTCTTCACCCCGACGTGTTCGAACATCCCGATCGAGAAGGCGCGGTCGAATTTCCCATCGAGCTCGCGGTAATCCTGCACGCGGATCTCGATGGGGAGGCCGGCGCACAGGCGACGGGCGAACTCGGCCTGCTCGTGCGAGACGGTGACCCCGACGCCTGCGACGCCGTAGCGCTCGGCCGCGAATTTCAGCGCCTCGCCCCAGCCGCAGCCGATGTCCAGCACGCGCATGCCGGGCTGCAGTCCGAGCTTGCGGCAGACCAGGTCGAGCTTCGCCTCCTGGGCCTGGTCCAGCGTGCCCGCCCGGCGCCAGTAACCGCAGCTGTAGACCAGCCGCTTGCCGAGCATCGCGGCGTAGAGATCGTTGCCCAGGTCGTAGTGGCGTTCGCCCACGGTGAAGCTGCGGCTGCGCGTCTGCAGGTTGAACAGTTGTGCGCGCAGGCCGTCCAGCACGGCGGCGATCCCGCGCACGCGCTCGTCGATGCGTGCATCCAGCAGCCGGTACAACAGCCCGTCCAGTGAGCCGGTGTCCCACCACCCGTCCATGTAAGACTCGCCCAGGCCGAGCGATCCCTGCGCCAGCAGCTGCATGGGTAGCCGCGGATCGTGCATCTGCAGATCCCACTCGCGCTCGCCGTCGATGCGGACATCGGCAGGCGCGAGCAGCCGTTCCAGTCGTTGCCGGAGCGGGTGTGTCCGCATCGCGGCGGTGGGCGAGTGCGTGGCGAACATGGCGGTCAGCTCAAGGTGGCTGTACGCATGGGATTACCCGCCTTCGAACAGACTCCGGTAGGCAGGGGCGATGTAGGGCAGCAGCGAAGCGGAAGGCACCTCGACCGTCTGGGTGCCGTCCGAATACGGACCGACCTGGTATGGCGGGAACACGAAGCGCACCGCGCGGATGCGACCGTCGCTGCCGACGATGGGCTCGAACTGGCTGAAATGCTCCGGATCCGGCTCGGTCCCGTCCTCGATCATCTTGTTGGCGCCCTTGAGCACTTCCACGCGCTCGGAAGGCGGCAGCTCATCGGCGTCGACGCGCTGTGACAGCGCGGTGTGCAGTTGCTCGCGCACGAGCATCGAGACGGCTTCCCAGCCCTTGGTGTCGGTGACCAGGTCGCTCGCGCGGAGGAGCCGGTCCTGCTGGGGCAGCCAGACCCAGCGCGCGATCAGCGGCGCGCCATGCGCTCCGCCGGTGTAGCTGCTGCCATCCACTCCGACCGAAACCAGGGTGGGCGAGACATGAAGCTCGGTGAACGGCAGCACCAGCTCGTAGGGCGCGCTGCCCTCGCCTTTCGCGCGTCCCTTGGCGGCTTCAACGAGTTCCGCGCGTGCGCCCTGGGCATACCGCTTGAGCTCCGTGGCCAACGCCGGATACTTGCCCGCCACCGGCGGATAGCTGATGCCGATGATGTAGTCGGCGGTGTGCTCGGTGACGTCCTGCAGCGAGGCATCGACCGCCGCCACGGGCGCAGGTGCGGGGGCCGTCGCCGCCGGCGCGGTCGCCGGCGCAGGTTGCTCGCGCTTGCAGGCCGCCAGCATTGCGGCGACGAGCAGCGCCAGCGCGAACGAAGTGCGCGAAACATTCATGCGCATGGGCAAGTCCTTGTAATCCCGGCGACAGTATCGCCGAGAACGTGATTTCCGTATTCACAATTACGCGTAATGCCGGGCGAACCGGCACCGCGAAGGTCAGTCGAGCGTCACCATTCGGTGCGCTGGGGCAGCAGGCCGCGCAGTTCGGCGTCGGTCAGGTTGCGCCACTGCCCGGGCTTGAGGTGCCCGAGCTTGACGTTGCCGATGCGCACGCGCAGCAGCTGTTTCACCCGGAAGCCGAAATGGGCGGCCATCAGGCGGATCTGCCGGTTGAGGCCCTGCACCAGCACGATGCGGAAGCCGAACTTGCCGAGCCTGCCCGTCTTGCAGGGCAGCGTGACCTCGCCGTGCAGCGGCACGCCGCGGCTCATGCCACGCAGGAATTCGTCCGTGACCGGGTGGTTGACCGCCACCAGGTATTCCTTCTCCAGCTTGTTCTCGGCGCGCAGGATCTCGTTGACGATGTCGCCGTTGCTGGTCAGCAGGATCAGGCCTTCCGAGTCCTTGTCCAAGCGTCCGATCGGGAAGATCCGCTTCTCGTGACCGACGAAGTCGACGATGTTGTCCTTGACCGTGGACTCGGTGGTCGAGGTGATGCCGACCGGCTTGTTCAGCGCGATGTAGACATGGCGCCGCTGCCCCTTGGCGGCCGTGCGCGCCTGCAGCTTCTGCCCGTCGACCAGGACGTGGTCGCCCCTGCCCACCTCGGTGCCCACGCGCGCGCGCAACCCGTTGATGGTGACGCGGCCTTCGGCGATGAGGCGATCGGCTTCGCGGCGCGAGCAATGGCCGGTGTCGCTGATGTGCTTGTTGAGACGCATGGAACCGCGGGAGTCGGGGGGCGGGGAATGATACGCCGCCCGTTCCCGCTTCCGCGGGGACCTAGGCCAGCAGGTCCGCGTACTGCCTGTGCTTCTGCACCCAGCCGGCGGCGTACGAGCAGGCCGGCCGGACCTTGACCCCCGCCCCGCGGGCGAATTCGAAAGCCGCGCGCACCAGCTCGGAGGCGATGCCCCGCCCTTCGATCGGTCGGGGCACCCCGGTGTGGTTGATCACCAGGACCTCGCCGTCGTAGTGGTAGTCGACCTCGGCCTCGACACCGTCCACTACGGTGCTGAAGCGATGGGCGACCGGATCATGGTGGATTTCGTACGGCTGCATGGCGTTCAGGGGAAGCGCTCCGAGGACGGTGGATGGACATCGAGCGGGAGTCTAGCCCCCGGCATCGCGACGCCCCTGCCGATGGCGATCCTGCGTGCTGACACTGCCCTGGATCGCATCCAGGCGAGTCTCGGCCTGGTGCAATGCCTGGGCGTGCGCCTCGGCCTGCTGCTCCGCGTCACGCGGCGGCATTGCCTGCGGGTGCGGCGAGCCGTGCTCGGAATCGAACTGGCGCCAGGGCGGCGGCTCACGGTCGCGCGCGTGCTTGGCCTCCAGCAGTTCGCGCGTATTGGCCAAGGCTTCCTCGGGGGTGATGTGGTGCGGCTTGCGCGTGCGCGACGAGCCGCGCGCGCGGCCGCGGGTAGTCGCGGCCTGCTCAGCCGGGGCCATGCCGCGGGCCTCGGAGGACCGCTCGGCCCTGGCGGGCTTGGCGCTCTTCCGCGCCGGCTTGGCCGCTGCGCTGTCCATCGGGCCCGTGACCGCCTTCCTTGCCGCGGCCTTGTTCGTTGCGGCCTTCGTCGCCGCAGGCCTTGCCGGGGTGCGGGCGGCCGCTGCGACCTTCTTGGCAACCTTCTTCGCCGCCTTCTTGGCGACCACTTTCTTCGCCGCCTTGCGCGCCGGTTGGGTCGTACCGCTGCGGGCGGCCACGGTCTTACGGGCCACCTTCTTGGCGGCGGTCTTCTTCACCGCCTTCTTCACGACCTTCCTTGCCGCCTTCTTCGCGGTCTTCCCTGTGCTTTTGCCGGCCAGCTTGCGGGCCGGCGCCTTGCGCGTCGCGGCCTTTTTCACCGCCTTGCGGGCGGTTTTCGCGGTCTTGCGGGTTGCCATGCTCGCCTCCGTGGTCATTGGTCCGCATCCGGCGCTGCTCGCACCGGCTGGGGACGGAGTAGCACGCGCGGCATTCACGCGGGGTGAGCGATGGTCGTGACCGAGTGCGCCGCCTCACTGCGTTCGATCGCATGCAGGTGTGTCGGGCAGGCACCAAGGACGGCCTCCGCCCTCACCTGCGACTGGCATGGAAGCTGCTTTCGTCCAACCACCGCAGGGGAGAACCGCCATGGCCCAGCCCGATCTCGGCAACTACGAACAGTTCAGCGACGAAGCGCTGATGCACCGCTACTTCGAACTGTCCGACCATCCCGACACGCATGCCGACGAACTGGCCGCGATCGACGCCGCCATCCAGGCCCGCCTGTTCGCCACTTATGGTGCGAACGAGCCCGGCTCGTCGCCGCGGATCCGCTACGCGGCTTGACGCACGCCGATCTCAGGGGAACCGCGGGGCCTGCAGGCTCTCGATGAAGTGGCGCAGCACGCCCGGTTCCATCAGCAGCATGAACATCACGCCGTAGGCCGCGCCCGACAGGTGCGCGCTGTGGTTCACGTTGCCGCCGCCCTGCCGGTCCTTCCAGAACGAATACGCGACATAGCCGATTCCGTACAGGAACCCCGGCACCGGCAGCGGCGCCATGATCCACATCCACGGATCGAGCAGGATCGACGCGAACAGCACCGCGGACACCCCGCCGGAGGCCCCCAGGCTGCTGTAGCGCGCATCGTGGCGATGGCGCATGTAGGTCGGGAGGATCGCGACCACTATCGCCGACAGGTAGAACAGACCGTAGCCGACCGGGCCGATGTAGCTGGACATCACCCGCTCGACCACCCGGCCGAAGAAGAACAGCGTGATCATGTTGAACAGCAGGTGCGACCAGTCGGCATGGATGAAACCATGCGTCAGCAGGCGGTCGAACTGCCGGTACCGGTCGATCGCCGGCGGCCACAGGATCAGGCGCTGCAGCAGTGGCGGCCGCTCGAAGGCGAGCCACGAAACCACCACGGTTACGGCGATCAGCAGATAGGTCAGCATTGCGTGTCGGTCCCGGCGATTGGCCGCGTCAGGCGCGGTAGTGGTCCTGCATCGGGTAATGGCGTGCGTACAGCGCGAACGCCAGTGCCGCCAGCAGCGCGAACCCCGCGAAGAAGAACATGAGGAACGCGGTCTCGCTCAAGCCGGTCTGGGCGATCTGCGAGGTGACGCCCTCGTTGCGGACGGCTGCGTTGCTGAGCAGCACCCACAGGTTGCCGACGGTCACCGAGAGCATCCAGAAGCTCATGATCGTGCCCTTCATCGACGAGGGCGCCTGGCTGTAGGCGAACTCAAGGCCGGTCGCCGAGACCAGCACTTCGCCCATCGTCAGCAGCGCATACGGCAGCACCTGCCACACGATCGAGACCGGATTGCCGCCATCGATGGCCAGCTGCAGGCTGCCGGCGACGATCCACGCCAGCGCCGAGAAGGCGATGCCCGACCCCATGCGCCGCAGCGGGGTCGGCTCGACACCCAGGCTGCGCAGCAGCGGGTACAGCACCAGGTTGTTGAACGGAATGATCAGCATCACCAGCGCCGGGTTGAGCGCCTGCATCTGTGCGGCCTGGAACCACGCCGGCTTGGTCATCAGCTCGCCCTGGATCACCCAGGTGGATGCCTTCTGGTCGAACAGCGACCAGAACGGCGTCACCAGCGCGAACACGATCAGGATGCGCAGCACCGCGCGCACGCCGTCGACCGCGTCGTCCGGGTGCGCGCCGCGGGCGCGTTCCAGTTGCAGCGAAGCGCCCACGCCGCCGAACGCCATCACCAGCACCAGCGCCAGGCAGAACGCGGGCACGAACTCGAGCGAGCCGGCCAGCCACAACCCGATCGCGGCTACCGCCAGCACCATGCCCAGCACGGCGATCGTCAGCCCGCCCCGGCCCTGTCCCGGCGACCTGGCCAGCAGCGCGGAGCGCACCACGTTGAGGAAGGAATGCGGGTTCGGCGGCGACGCCGGCACGTGGGTGTATTTCCTGCGTCCCGCCCAGAAGATGACCACCGCCAGGAACATCAGCGCGCCGGGGATGCCGAACGCCACTGCCGGACCGTAGCCGCGCAGGAAGATCGGCATCAGCAGCGAGGCGAAGAAGCTGCCGAAATTGATCGTCCAGTAGAACGCGTCGTAGACGACTTTGGCCTTGGCCTTGTTGCTCTGGTCGAACTGGTCGCCCACGAACGCAGACACCAGCGGTTTGATGCCGCCCGACCCCAGTGCGATCAGGAACATGCCCGCGTAGAAGCCGGTCGGGTTGTGCACGAACATCGACAGGCAGACGAAGCCCAGCACGTACACCAGCGACAGCCAGAGGATGGTGTTGTACTTGCCGAAGTAGCGGTCGGAAATCCAGCCGCCCAGCAGCGGGAAGAAGTAGACGCCGATCACGAACGTGTGGAACACGTCCTTGGCCATGTGCTCGCGCTCGGCCTGCGAGGCGATGTACATCAGCAGCGACGAAACCAGGAACGGCGTCAGGATGTTGCGCATCCCGTAGAAGCCGAAGCGCTCGCAGGCTTCGTTGCCGATGATGTAGGGGATCTGCCGGGGCAGCTTGCCGGTGGCGGCGGCGGTCTGGGTGCTGGCTGTCATGTAGGTCTACGTTCGTGCCGACGGCAGTGCCCGTCCGCGGAAGCATGAAAAACGGCGGACAGTGCCCGCCGGCCCGCGGCAGGGTAACACTGGCGCGGTGCCCCCCGGCCAGACGCCGGAAGGCCGCGCTGGTTCAGGCATTCATGCCCACTCGGTGAGCCCTTCGCGCTCGTACAGCGTGTTGAACGAAGGGCGGGCCTTCATCCGCTGCGCCAGCGCCGCCAGGTGCGGCCAGGTAGTGGCTGGCTGCGGCATGTTGCGCGACCAGCGCATCAGCATCGCGAGGTAGAAGTCCGCGGCGCTGACGTGGTCGCCCAGCAGGTAGGGGCCATGCGCGCCGAGGTGCGCGTCCAGGCGGTCCCAGGCCGCCTCGATGCGCGGACGCACGGAATCGCGCACCAGCGTTTCGTTGGCCGCACCCGCGGGTTCGTGCGGATACCACCAGATGCGGAACAGCGGCTGCACCGCATTGGCAAGGTGGAACATCCATTGCAGGTACTGCGGACGCAACGGGCTGTCGAGCGCGGGCGCGAGGCCTGCCCCGGCATGGCGGTCGGCCAGCATCATCGTCAATGCGCTGCACTCGAAGCGCGCCGCGCCATCGACGATCAGCGTCGGCACCACGCCGTTGGGATTGAGGGCGAGGTATTCCGGCGACCTCTGTTGACCCGCCTTGGTGTCGACCAGGCGCAATTCATGCGGCACGCCAAGTTCGATCAGGAGCCAATGGACCACCATGCTCGCGGCACCAGGGGCGTAGTAGAGCGAATACATGCAGCGACTCCTCCGGGATGGGCTGTCGATGATCGCATGCAGCCGCTGCCCTGCTGACAGCACGCCGACAGCAGCCTGCGTCCATTGGCCGCGGCCGCGCACCCCGGCTGCCACGACGCCGTTACCATCCCCTCCTCGACCGCCGACCCCAACAAGCCGAATCGACCATGCACCGCACCTTCCTGTTCTCCGCCAGCCTGGCCATGGCTGTCGCCACGGCCGCCCAGGCCGCGCCGCAAGGACTGACCACCGTTGCCGAACGCAGCGGCTTCCAGAAAACCGGACGCTATGACGAAGTGATCGCGCTGTGCGATGGCTTCCAGGAGCGTTATCCCGAGGCGGTGCGGTGCTTCGATTTCGGCGCCACCCCGGAAGGCCGGCCGATGAAGGCGCTGGCGGTCAGCACCACCGGCAAACTGCAGCCGCAGGCGGCGCGGGAGGCCGGACTGCCGGTGCTGCTGGTGCAGGGCGGCATCCATGCGGGCGAGATCGACGGCAAGGACGCGGGCTTCCTGCTGCTGCGGGAACTGCTCGAAGGCAAGCGCAGGGGCAACCCGCTGGACAAGCTCGTGCTGCTGTTCGTACCCGTGTTCAACGTCGATGGGCACGAGCGCTTCGCCGCGTGGAACCGGCCCAACCAGCGCGGCCCGGAGGAAATGGGCTGGCGCACCACCGCGCAGAACCTCAACCTCAACCGCGACTACGTGAAGGCCGGCAGTCCCGAGATGCAGGCGATGCTGCGCTTGGCGAACGAGTGGGATCCAGTGGCGATGATGGACCTGCACGTGACCGACGGCGCGAAGTTCCAGCACGACGTGTCGATCATGGTCGAACCGGCGGCCGGCGGCGACGAACCGCTGCGCAAGGTCGGCACGGCGTGGCGCGATGGCGTGATCGCACGCCTGGAGAAGCAGGGATCGCTGCCGCTGCCCTTCTATCCCTCCTTCGTCGAAACCGACAATCCGGCCTCCGGCTTCGAGCATGGCGTGGCCCCGCCCCGCTTCTCACAGAGCTATTTCGCCCAGCGCAACCGCCTGGGCATGCTGGTGGAAACGCACTCATGGAAGGACTACCCGACGCGCGTGCGCATCACCCGCAACACCGTGCTTGCTGCCGCCGAACTGGTCGCAGCCCATGGCCAGGACTGGCTGCAGCAGGAACACGCCGCCGACGAACGCGCGTCGGCGCTGGCGGGGCGTCCCGTGGCCCTTGATTACAAGGCGACGGCCAGGTCGCGCACGATCGCGTTCCAGGGCTACGCCTACACGCGCACGCCCTCGGATATCTCCGGCGCGCTGATGACGCGCTACGACGAGAGCAAGCCGCAGGTCTGGAACATTCCCCTCCGCGACGAGATCGTGCCGGGACACACCGTCGATGCGCCGGGTGCGGGCTACATCGTGCCGGCGGCGCATGCGGCGTGGGTGGGGGCCAAGCTGCGGCAGCATGGCGTCGAATTCCGCCGCCTGGACGCGCCGCTCGCCGGCGCCGACGTCCGCGCCTTCCACGCCGACGCGACGAAGTTCGGCGCGCAATCCTTCGAAGGCCACCAGACACTGGAGGCGACCGGAAACTGGAAACCCGAACGCCGCGATCTCACCGCCGGCGCACTGTTCGTTCCGATCGCGCAGCCCAAGGCCCGACTGGTCATGACGCTGCTGGAACCGCAGTCCGGCGATTCGCTGCTGGCCTGGGGCGAATTCAACACCGCTTTCGAACGCAAGGAATACATGGAGGACTACGTCGCCGAGGAAGTTGCGCGCGAAATGCTGGCTAAGGATCCGGAGCTGAAGGCGCGCTTCGAGCAACGCCTCAGGGACGACGCCGCATTCGCCGGCAGTCCCTCCGCGCGGCTGGAGTACTTCGCCAGGCTGCACCCCTCCTGGGACCGGGCATACAACGTCTATCCGGTCCTGCGCGTGGATCGCGCGCCCTGATCCGGACTCGTCATTGCGGCAATGTGATTCCGCTCACGCAACGGCCCCGCGGCCGGAACCGGCGCCGGTGTAGCCTGCGGGGATTGCGTCTCGGGAACATGCCATGACCGCTTGCCGCTGCACTTTCCTGCTTGCCCTCGCGTTGTCGCTGATCGCCTGCAAGCCCACCGGCTCCGCCCAGCCGGCGGCAGCGCCGGATGCCGCGGCCACTCCGGCCGCAACCGCCTCGCACAAGGCGGCGAGCGCGGTCACGCGGTGGCAGTGCGACAAGCTGACCGTCGCCACCCACTTCGACGACGAATCGCTGGAGTCCATCACCCTGGAAACACCAGAACGCATGTTGACGCTGAAGTCGATGGCGAACGAGGACGGGGCACGCTTCGCCGACGCAGCCGGCAATGAGTTCTGGAGTCGTCCCGGCAAGGTCAACCTGACCCTGGTGGGCCAGCCGACGGTCGAATGCCTGAAGGTGCGTGACAGCGCGGCGGCGCGCTAACCCATTCGGCCCCGGAACGGATCCGGGTCGTTCGCGAACAGGCGGCGCGCTACCTCGCGCTCGTCGGCCTCGATCTCGCCGATGAAGCCGCGCGCGTCGCCCAGTTGCGCGAAGGCGGTAAACCCGCGCTCCAGGAAACCCTGCAATTCCGCCAGGCCCGCGGCGCGCGCCGGCCCGCGCGACAGCTTCAGCAACGTGGAAACGCCCGGCGCGCGCAAGGCGCCGGCCAGTCCGCTGCCCACATGGGCGATCAGGTCGATCTGGTGGCGACGCAGGCGCGGCAGTCCCGAGACACGGTAGGCCTGCGCATACAGCGGCGCATCCAGCCGGCGGCGACGGGGCGCCGTGCCCTCGAGCACTCCGGCCACGCGCAGGTCGAATGCATGCGTCAGCAATCCCAGCTCGATTGCGTCCGACAGCGTCTTCAGCAGTGACGACGGCAGCAACCGCTGCATCGTGGGCAGCACGCGCGCAATGTCTGCATCGCGCCGGCTGAAATCGCGGTCGTTGTAGACGTCGCTCAGGAAGAACTGCGCCGCGGGCCTTCGGGTCGGGTCGCGCAGGAAGCGGTCGAAGCTGGCTTCGAGTCGCTCGGCCTGCCAGCGCCGGACCTCCGGCAGCCAGCGCAACTGGTTGCGCGGTTCGCGGACGGGATCGTGCACCGCCTGGTGCCTGGCCAGCAGGCAGCCCAGGCGCTTGGACAGGTCGTGGTCACGTGACATCGGCACGATGATCCGCACCGGGCTGCCAGGTGGCAACCGGAAGGGCCTACTGGCGTCCCAATCCGCCCACGCCCCCTGGGCTACACTCGATCCACCTGATCCGTACCCGCGCGCATGCTGTCTTTCCACACCGCCCGCCAGAGGGCGCGCAAAGCCTCCGACAAGACCCCCCCGCGCATTGGCCTGGCCGTCGCCGGCGGTGGCCCCATCGGCGCCATGTACGAACTCGGCGCCCTGCGCGCGCTGGACGAAGCCATCGAGGGCCTCGACCTGTCGCGGCTGGATTGCTACGTCGGCGTCAGCAGCGGTGCCTTCCTCGCGGCGGGCCTCGCCAACCGCATGGGCACCGAAGAGCTGTGCCGCATCTTCCTGACCGGCGACAGCGACGACGTGCAGTTCCGGCCGGAAACCTTCATGCGTCCGGCGTTCTTCGAGTACATGCGTCGTGCCGCTGCGCTGCCGCGCCTGGCCACGGACTGGTGGCGCGAGCTGCTGTTCTCGCCCGGGGACCTGCGCTGGCCGGACTTCCTGACCCGCTTCGGCGGCCTGGTGCCGACCGGGCTGTTCGACAACGGCGAGGTCGAACGCTTCCTCCGCGATGTGTTCACCCGCCGCGGTCGCACCAACGATTTCCGCGAACTCGAATCGCCCCTGTTCGTCATCTCGGTCGATCTGGACAGCGGAGAAACCGTCCGCTTCGGCGGCGAACAATGGAACGACGTGCCCATCTCGCAGGCCATCCAGGCCAGCGCCGCCCTGCCCGGCCTGTATCCACCGGTGGAAGTCCGCGGCCGCCACTTCGTCGACGGCGCCTTGCGCCGCACCATGCATGCGTCCGTCGTGCTCGAGCGCGGCATCGACCTGATGCTCGGGGTGAATCCGCTCGTGGCGTTCAACACGGGGGTGGACGCCGCAGTCGCGCCGACCAGCCCCGGGCGCCTCGCGGCCGGCGGCCTGCCGGCGGTGCTTTCGCAAACCTTCCGCACACTGCTGCAGTCGCGGATGCAGATCGGCCTGGTCAAGCACCAGCAGCAGTTCCCCGACATCGACCAGTTGATCTTTGAACCGAACGCGGAAGACGGCGAGCTCTTCTTCACCAATGCCTTCAGCTTCGCCAACCGCCAGCGCATCGCGGAAATCGCCTATCGCAACGTGATGGCCGATCTGCGCCAGCGTGCTGACACGCTGGCGCCGGTACTGGCCGCGCATGGACTCCGGGTGCGGGAGGAGATCGCCGGCGACGTCGAACGATCCATCCTCGATGGCCTCAAGCGGCGGCCGCGCAAGACCGAGACGACGGCGCGCCTGCACCGTGCGCTCGACGACGTCGATGCGTTGATCGCTACGCGCCACGCCCACTGATTCGTGCGGGTCGCGATACGCGACCTTGGTGTGAAAGCTCTAGACAACGCCGCGATCTTGCAGCCATCACCCACCTCCCATCCGGGGCAGACCATGGCCAAGTTCAAGAAGACCGCTAAGAAGACCGCCGGCTCCACCAGGAGCGCGTCCACCAAGGCCAGCGCCCAACAGGCCGAGCAGTTGTCGAAGACCTTGAGCGAGTCCGCCCAGCAGGTGTGGCTGGCTGGCGTCGGCGCCTTCAGCCGCGCCCAGACCGAAGGCACCAAGCTGTTCGAATCGCTGATCAAGGAAGGCCTGAAGCTGGAGAAGAACGCCCTCAGGTTCGCCGGCGGCCAGGCGGATGCCGTGCGTGGTGCCGTGGAAAACAAGGTGGGCCAGGCCCGCGAACGCGCGACCGATACCTGGGACCGTCTGGAAAGGGTTTTCGAGGACCGCGTGCAGCGCGCGCTCACCAAGCTTGGCGTGCCTGGCCGCGATGACCTCGCCGACCTGAGCCGCAAGGTCGACTCCCTCACTGCCGAACTGCGCAAGCAGAACGGCAAGCCCGCCGCGAAGAAGGCGGCGAAGGCCGCGAAGAAGCCGGCCGCGCGCAAGACCCGCACCAGCACCACCTCGAACTGATCCAACCGGATTCCGAAGCGACCCGCTCGTTTCAAGCTTCTGCCCGCCAGTCCTTCCAGCGCAGCTCCCCTCCCCTTGCGACTCGGACTGGCGGGCTTTTTATTGCCCGACCTCCTTCACGTTTTCGCCTTCGGCGCCCTGACGTATAGTCTCGGCCTCGGTTTCTTCGGAAGGACTCATGCCGGCTTCGTCGCTCCTACTCGCAACGGCCGTGGCCATTGCCCTCGGTGGCGCCGCCACCGCATGGCTGTGGCTGGTGCAACGTCCCCGGGCCGAGCGCGCCGAAGGCTTCAAGTTGCTGGCGGCGATGCGCTGGCGCGAATTCTCCAGGCTGGTCGTGGATGGATTGCGCAATCGCGGATTCGAACCCGAGGCGGCCGAAGATACCGCCGAACGCGGCCAGGATTCCGTCATCCATCTCAAGCGCGACAACCAGGAATGGCTGTTGGCGTGCAAGCAGGGGTTGAACTACCACATCACCCAGTCAATGGTTGGCGACGTCGCCGACGCGGTCCGGTTCCACGGTGCCGCGGGTGGCGTGGTGGCCACGCTGGGCGAACTTGATGCGGATGCCCGCAGGGTCGCGGCCGGCCAGGTTGAGCTTTACGACGGAACCCGCTTGTGGCCCATGGTGCACGCGCAACTGTCGCGTGGCGTGCAGGACGAGCTTTCCGGCAAGGCGCATGGGGCGATCAAGCGCCAGATCCTGATCGCGTGGGCCGCCGCGCTCACCCTCGGGCTGGTGACGGCGATGATCCTGCCCAGGAGCGAACCCACCGCGGAGGCGGACGCCCCCGCCAGCGCGCCGGCAACTGCTGCGCCGGCCGCAATCCGGCCACCGGAGCCGGTGGCCGCCGCGCCGATCGCCCCGGCTCCCGTCAGCGACGACGAGCAGCGCGACGATGTGATCCGGATGGTTACCACGCTGCCCGGCGTCGAACGTGCAATGTGGAGCACACGATCCACGCTGCTGATCTACCTGACCGACGAAAACGCGGACCCGCTGGGCGGCATTTGCCAAGTGATGAGGAAGTACGAAACGCTGCGCACCTCGCGCCTGCATCTGCAACCTCCGGCGGGAGCAGCGCGTCCGGCCCGCTTTGTCCAATGCGCTACGTACTGACGCCAGCCAGGTCCGACTAACAAAAAACGCGGCTTCTGCCGCGTTTTTTTGTGGCGCCACGGGCGAACCCGCTACCAGTGCACGCCCCGCATCAGTGCCGCAAAGGCGATCTGCTCATTGCTTGGCTGCGACTCGCCGCGCAATGCCGCCTTGTCGCCCTTCGCCGCGGCCGAGTCGGGGAAGAGTTCGAACGCGGTGCTCATGACGACTTCATAGGCCTTCGGCGCCACCGCGTTTACCACCGACGCGAAGATGCCCAGGCGGGTAGCGATGCGGCTGGGTCGCTCGATGATGCCCTTGACCACCAGGTCCGCGGCTTCATCGGGCGTTAGCGTCGGCACGCTCTCGTACATCTTGGTCGGCGCGATCATCGGGGTCTTCACCAGCGGCATGTTGATGGTGGTGAAGCTGATGCCCTTGCCGGACAACTCGCCCTGCGCGCAGCGGCTGAATGCGTCCAACGCGGCCTTCGACGCCACGTACGCCGAGAAGCGCGGTGAATTGGCCAGCACGCCGATCGAGGAGATATTGATGATGTGGCCACGGCGGCGCTGGGTCATCGACGGCATGAACCCCATGATGAGGCGCAGGCTGCCGAAGTAGTTGAGCTGCATGGTGCGCTCGAAATCGTGGAAGCGGTCGTAGCTCAACTCGATGGAGCGGCGGATGGAGCGGCCCGCGTTGTTGATCAGCACGTCGACGTGCCCGTGCTCCTTCAGCACCGTCCCCACCAGACGGTCGCAGTCGGCCATGTCGGAAAGGTCCGCGGTGTATGCGAAGACCTTGCCGCCGGCCTTCTTCATCTCGTCGCGCGCCTTGAACAACTCCTCCTCGCCGCGCGCGACGATCACCGTGATCGCACCGGCTTCGGCCACGCGTTGCGCGGTCGAAAGGCCGATACCGGAGGAGCCACCCGTGATCACGACGACCTTGCCCTTGACCTTGCCCTTGAGCGATCGGTCGACGAACAGGTCCGGGTCCAGGTGGCGCTCCCAGTAGTCCCACAGGCGCCACGCGTAGCTCTCCAGCTCGGGCACCCTGATACCGCTGCCGCGCAGCGCGCGCTCGGCCTCGCGGTTGTCGAAGCGCGTCGGATAGGTAATGAACTTCAGCGTTTCCTTCGGAATCTTGAAGTCGCGCAGCAGCATGCCGATGAAGCGCTTGACCGGCGGCAGGTTGCCCACCGCCGAGCGGATGCCACCCGGGACGAAGGCGAACATGCGCGCATCGATGCGCATGGTCATCTCCGGCGCATGGCCGGCGCGGGCGAAGCAATTGAGCACCTCGCCCACGCGCATCGGCTCGGGGTCGGTCAGGTGGAAGCAGTGGCCGTCCAGTTTCGGCTTGTGCGCGATGTGGTCCATTGCATCGACCACGTAATCGACGGGCACGATGTTGATGCGGCCACCCTCGATGCCCAGCGTCGGCATCCACTGCGGCAGCATCTCGCGCAGCTTCTTGATCAGGGTGAAGAAGTAGTACGGGCCGTCGATCTTGTCGATCTCGCCGGTCTGCGAATGGCCGACCACCATGCCGGGGCGGTAGATGCGCCATTTGATGCGCTTTTCCTTGCGCACCAGCCCCTCGGATTCGTGCTTGGTGGCCAGGTACGGGTCGTCGAGACCTTCGGCTTCGTCGAACATGTCCTCGCGAAACACGCCCGGATACAGGCCGGCAGCCGCGATGGAACTGGTGTGGTGGAAGCAGCCCGCGCCGATGGCGGCGGCGAGGTCGAGGGCGTTACGGGTTCCCTCGATATTGGACGTACGCTGCGAGGCCGCATCCGCGGTGAGGTCGTAGATCGCGGCGAGGTGGAAGAAATGCTTCACCTTGCCGGACAGCGCCTTGACCTGCGCGGCGCTGACCCCGCACCGGGCCGCGGTCATGTCGCCATGGACGGCCACGACCCGCTTCAGGTCCCAGCCCATCTTCCTGGCGATGGCATCGAACTTCTTCTGCGAATCCTTCCGCACCAGGACGTGCACCGTACCCTTGCGCTCCAGCAGCTTGCTGACCAGATAGCGACCGATGAAACCGGTGGCACCGGTGACGAAGTAGCTCATGCCCCTGCTCTCCCGAGATCACCGGCGTGGTGGTTTGCGTAGCGAATGCCGGCTGGGGCTAACGTTGCCATGGCCTGCCGCAGCCCACAATGCCCTGCCGTATTGACCGTGCAATAGGCCCATGCTGTGATGCCGCCTCACCTGCAAGGAGTCGCCGCCATGGCCGATCTGAAGACCCAATTCGAGCAGGCCGCGAAGGACGTCCACTCGCTGGCCGAGCGCCCCGACAACGACACGCTGCTGCGCCTGTATGCGCTGTACAAGCAGGGTTCCGAGGGCGACGTCTCCGGTCCGAAGCCGGGCTTCTTCGATTTCGTCGGCACGGCCAAGTACGAGGCGTGGGCCAAGCTGCAGGGAACGGCCCAGGACGACGCGATGAAGAAGTACGTCGACCTGGTCAAGAAGCTGCGCGGCTGAGAAGGATCCGCGATCGATGGCCCGGCAGACCCGCCAGCGCATCCTCGATGCCAGCCTGGCCATGTTCAACGCGCAGGGCGAACCCAACGTCACCACCAACCACATCGCCGACGAGCTGGAGATCAGCCCCGGCAACCTGTACTACCACTTCCGCAACAAGGACGACATCATCGAGCAGCTGTTCGCGCGCTTCGAGGAGCGCATGGACGCCGCGCTGGCCGCGCCGGAAGGCCGCCTGCCCGGGCTCGAGGACATCTGGCTGCAGCTGCACCTGGTGTTCGAGTCGATCTGGGACTACCGCTTCCTGTACCGCGACCTGGTCGAGATCCTCAGCCGCAACCGCCGACTGCGCCTTCGCTTTGCCCGGATCCTCAAGCGCGCCGACGAACAGGCCCATGCGGTGATGCGCGGCCTCTCCCAGGCCGGAGTGATGCGCGCCTCCGGCGACGAGCTCGCGGCGACCGCGACCAACGTGCTGGTTATCGCCACCTTCTGGCTCAACTACGCATCGGCGCGTGGTGACAAGGACGAACACGAAGCCATCCGCGCCGGCATCGTGCAGGTCATGATGCTGCTCGCGCCATTCCTCCGCGACGCCGAGCGGTTGCACCTCAACAACCTGACCCGCGCTTACATCGACTGACTTTCCGCCCCGCCACGCCCGCGCGTGCGCGCGACGGGCCCTGACAGGAGTTCGCCATGGCCGCCGCCAAATGGGCCGCTTTCCCGCACGATGCCAAGGGTTTCGCCTTCGCCGGCGACGCGTTGAAGAAGGCCTGGCCGCAGCTGCATGCGGGCGATTGCGAGCCCTTCCCCGATGCCAAGCACGCAGCCGCGCTGCTGAAGGCGGCCGGCAAGGCCGCGCCGAAGCTCGATGCCGAAATGCTGGCTTCCGCGCTCCAGGACGCGTGGCGCGCGTTCCATCGCGGGGACTTCAAGGCGGCATTCGACGCCGGCGAAAAACTCGGGCCGGTCGGCGCATCGGTCGCGGTCAAGGCGATTGGCATCCACGCCACCTACCTGGTCGACGGCGAGGCCGAAAAGCTCAAGCGCTTCGAGCAGGCCGCCAAGCTCGCCGAAGCCGCGGTCAAGGCGCTGCCGGACCAAGCCAACAGCCACTACCGCCTCGCCTTCGCCCTGGGCCGCTACAGCCAGGGCCTTTCGATCGTGAAGGCGCTGAAGGAAGGGATCGCCACCAAGGTCCGCGCCGCGCTCGATGCAACGCTCGAGCTCGCGCCCAAGCACGCCGAAGCCCATACGGCGATGGCCGTGTACCACGCCGAGATCGTCAACAAGATCGGCGCCCTGATCGGCGGCATGACCTACGGCGCCAAGCCGGCCGAGGCGGAAAAGCACATCAAGACCGCGCTCAAACTCACGCCCACTTCGCCCATCGCCCATATCGAGCACGGCAACGTGCTGATGCTCCTGTACGGCGACAAGAAGGAGGACGACGCGGCCGCGGCCTACGAAAAGGCCGCCAAGGTCAAACCCGCCGATGCCATGGAGGCCCTGGATGCGGCGTACGCGCGGGAACAGATCGAGTAAATCCGGGCACTCGGGCCTGCAGGCGCAAATCCGGGCAAACCCGGTTGATCCCGAAGCCCATAGCCCCTAAAATGCGCGGCCCAGCACCGCTCCCGAGCGATGCGACGGGCGGTTAGCTCAGCGGTAGAGCATTGCCTTCACACGGCAAGGGTCGCAGGTTCGAACCCTGCACCGCCCACCAGATCGACCACTGCCGGCTTCTGGCCAGCAGGACGCAAAAAGCCGGCGCAAGCCGGCTTTTTTGCTTTTCGCGCCCCACACCCGGAGCCCACGATGGACGACACCCGCCTGTACCACAACCCTCGCTGCTCCAAGTCACGTGGCGCCCTCGAGATCCTGCACGAACAGGGCATCCAGCCCCGCGTGGTCACCTATCTGGACACGCCGCCAACGGCGGACGAATTGGCCGAGCTCCTGAAGATGCTGGCGCTGCCGGCCCGCGCGCTGCTGCGCACCGGCGAGGACGAATACGCCGCCCTGGGGCTGGACGATCCGTCGCTGTCCGAGGAAGCGCTGGTTGCCGCGATGGCACGGCACCCACGCCTGATCGAACGCCCGATCTTCGTCCACAACGGTCGCGCCGTGATCGGCAGGCCGCCGGAACAGGTCCTCACCCTGCTGTGAACGCGGACAACCGCTAGCGTGACTTGCTGTCGCGCATGCGCCGCACCCGCTCGGGCGGAGAGAAGGAATCGCTGCGGGCTTCGGCCCAGAACGCCTTGAAGACGGCGTGGTCCGGCACGCGCAGCAACAGTTCGCCGGGCTCCAGGAAGTGGTACAGGGCCGCGAGCGAGCGCACTTCGGTCGGGGACACGCGGCGCAGGATATGTTCGGGGCCGAGCTGGCCGGGATGGTCCAGTCCTGCCGCCGCCAGCAGGTCGCGCAGCGCCTTCAGCGTGTTCTGGTGGAAGTTGAAGACGCGCGTGGCCTTGTCCGGGACGTCCAGGTGCCTCCATCGCGTCGGGTCTTGCGTCGCCACGCCGGTGGGACAGCGATCGGTGTGGCAACTGAGCGACTGGATGCAGCCCAGCGCGAACATGAAGCCGCGCGCGGCGTTGCACCAATCCGCTCCCAGGGCCATGGTCCGGGCGATATCGAAGGCGCTGGTGATGCGGCCGGCCGCGCCGATGCGGATGCCGCCGCGAAGGTCCAGGCCGACCAGCGTGTTGTGCACCAGCATCAGCGCCTCCTGCAGGGGCACGCCCACGTGGTCGATGAATTCCGCCGGCGCCGCGCCGGTGCCGCCTTCCGCGCCGTCGACCACGATGAAGTCCGGCAGCAGTCCGGTTTCGCGCATCGCCTTGGCGATCCCGAACCATTCCCACGGATGCCCGATCGCCAGCTTGAATCCCGTCGGCTTGCCGCCGGCGGCGTCGCGCAGGCGCATCACGAATTCGAGCAGTTCCACCGGCGTGCGGAAGGCGCTGTGCTGCGCCGGCGACACGCAATCCACGCCCATGGGCACGCCGCGGGTGGCGGAAATTTCCGCGCTGACCTTGGCCGCCGGCAGCACGCCGCCGTGGCCCGGCTTGGCTCCCTGGGACAGCTTGATCTCGATCATCCTGACCTGCGGGTGGCGGGCGGCGCGCATGAAGCGATCGATGTCGAATCGGCCCTGCTCGTCGCGGCAGCCGAAATAGCCCGAGCCGATTTCCCACACCAGGTCGCCGCCGTTTTCACGGTGGTACGGCGAGATCGAGCCCTCTCCGGTGTCGTGGTAAAAGCCGCCGGCCTTTGCCCCGCGGTTCAACGCGCGGATCGCATTCGCCGAAAGCGAACCGAAGCTCATCGCCGAGATGTTGAACACACTGGCCGAGTACGGTTGCGTGCTGTTCTCGCCGACGACCAGGCGGAAGTCGAACGATTCCGGATGGGCCGGCGTCAGCGAATGGTTGATCCATTCGTAGTCGAGGCCATACACGTCCTGCAGCGTGCCGAACGGGCGCGTGTCGTTGACCGACTTGGAGCGCTGGTAGACCAGCGCGCGCTGCTGGCGCGAGAACGGCGTCTCCGCGGTGTCGGATTCGATGAAGTACTGGCGCATCTCGGGGCCGATGGATTCCAGCCCGTAGCGGAAGTGCGCGAGCACCGGATAGTTGCGCCGCAGCGTGCTGCGCTTCTGCAGCAGGTCGATGGTGCCAAGCACGGCCAGCACTCCGAATACGGCCACACCGCTCCACCAGGACCCACCATGCCAGGCGGCCATTACCAAGGAGACAGCGAGGAGCGCGAGGCTGGCGGCGTAGGCGGCGTAGCGCATGTGCTGCTCTCCGGGGCGGCTAGAGTCGCGCGTCGACCTTGTCGCGCGGGTACAGGCTCTTGATGTCGTAGAGCAGCGCACCGCTGCGGCCGAACGCGCGCGCGCCGTCCGGGCCGAGGTGGCGGTACTGGTCATGCGCCACGGCAAGCACGATCGCATCGTAGCGGCCCGGCTGCGGTGCGGAGGTGAGCAGTTCCACGCCGTACTCCTGCGCGGCGACAGCCGGATCGACCCAGGGATCGTGGATATCCACGAGGGCCCGGTACTCGCGGAACCGCTGGGCGAGTTCCACCACGCGCGTATTGCGCAGGTCCGGGCAGTTCTCCTTGAACGCCATGCCGAGGATGAGGATGCGCGAACCCGCGACCGGGATGTCGCGCTGGATCATCAGCTTGATGACCTCGTTGGCGACATGCTCGCCCATGGCGTCGTTGATGCGACGGCAGGCCAGGAGGATGTCAGGGTAGTAGCCCGTCGCTTGCGCCTTCTGGATCAGGTAGTACGGGTCGACACCGATGCAATGCCCGCCGACCAGGCCTGGCCGGAATGGCAGGAAGTTCCATTTCGTGCCGGCCGCCTCCAGCACCTCGGTGGTATCCAGTCCCAGGCGCTGGCAGATCAGCGCGAATTCGTTGATGAAGGCGATGTTCGCATCGCGCTGCGTGTTCTCGATCACCTTGGCGGCTTCGGCCACGCGCAGGCTCGATGCCTTGTGCGTGCCTGCGGCAATGATGCTGCGGTAGAGCGCATCGACGAACTCGGCCGCCTCGGGCGTCGAACCCGAGGTGACTTTGGGAATGTCGACGAGGCGGCGCTGGCGATCGCCGGGATTGATGCGTTCCGGGCTGTAGCCGACGAAGAAGTCGACGTTGAAGCGCAGCCCCGACGTCGCTTCCAGCTGCGGCACGCAGATCTCCTCTGTCGCGCCGGGGTACACGGTGGATTCGTAGATCACCACGTCGCCTGCCGCCAGGACGGCACCAATGTTGCGACTGGCTTGGATGAGCGGCGTGAAGTCGGGACGCTTGTGCACGTCGACCGGGGTGGGAACGGTCACGACATAGACGTTGCGTCCGCGCAGGTCGGCGGCGTCGGCACTGAATCGCAGCTTCGGCGCCGAGGAAATTTCTTCGGCGCTGCTTTCGTGGTTGTCATCCCGCCCCGCGCGCAGTCCGGCCACGCGCTGCGCGTCGATGTCGAACCCGAGCGTGTCGTGCTGCCTGCCGAATTCGATGGCCAGCGGCAGGCCGACGTAGCCGAGGCCGATCACGGCGATCCGTGCGTTGCGGGGATCCAGCATTCGACCTGCCCTGTTCGTCCTGCGTGGGATCGGCCGGACACTGCGGCCGCGGATGCGATGGTGCCTGGGGCGGGACTCGAACCCGCATGGCCTCGCGGCCGGCGGATTTTAAGTCCGCTGCGTATACCGGTTTCGCCACCCAGGCATTCGACTAGCTTACCTGCACAACCCCAAGCACGGAATCGAACCACGGAATACGGCGCCGGCTTGCGCATCGCGCTGCTATTCGAGCGCGACAAGGACATTGCGCTACCTGGACATCCAGCGGAACGAAGTGTTGTTGCTCGAATCGTCATCGCCCCCTAGCTCGAATGCTGGCACGAACAGGGTCCACATGGAGGGCTGCTCCGCATACGAAGCTACCCAGACGCCGCGCCCGATGGTCCAGAGCAGTCGGCGCGGATGTCCGCGCCAGCGCTTTTGTTGGCGGCTCGCCACGCCAGTGACCTTCGGCCCATGTGACCTCGGGCCGTGCCGTCGAGGCTTGCGCGTCCCGAATGACCCACTGACCCGGAGTTCCCGATGAGCGCACGTTTGCCCGCCCTGCTCGCCCTAGCCATTGGAGCAGCGCTCGCTGGCTGCGCCAGTGCGCCGGGCACCACTTCGACCACGGCCGCGGTGCAGGTTTCCGAAAGCAAGGGCGAGCGCCTGGCCAAGCTGTACGAGGCGTACTGGGAAGAAAGCCTGAAACTCAACCCGATCCAGGCCACGTTCCAGGGCGACCCGCGCTACAACGACCAGTTGCCCGACTTCCTGTCCGCTGAATACCGTCAGCAGGTCCATGCCTTCACCCGGCGCTGGCTGGATGCCGTCGAGGCAGTCGGTCCGGAAGGCCTGCAGGGACAGGACCTGCTGAGCTACCAGATATTCGTGCGCGACGCGAAGCTGTCGCTGGAATCCGAACAGTTCCCAAGTTGGATGCTGCCGATCAACCAGATGGGCAGCATCGCCAGCCTCGCCGTGCAGTTCGGCTCGGGCAGCGGCACCCAGCCGTTCCGCACGGTCAAGGACTACGACGACTGGCTCGCGCGCGCGAACCGCGTGCCGGTGCTGTTCGACAGCGCCATCGGCAACATGCGCCAGGGCATTTCCGCGGGCGTAGTGCAGCCCAAGGCGCTGATGGTGAAGGTGGTTCCCCAACTCGCGATGGTCATCAAGGACCGGCCCGAGGACACGATCTTCTGGGGGCCGATCAAGAACATGCCGGCCGACTTCTCCGACGCGGACAAGGCGCGACTGACCGCCGCGTACAGCGAGATGATCGGGCAGCGGATGATTCCGGCGTACAAGGAACTGCGCGACTTCATCGCCAACGAATACATGCCGAAGACACGCACCGCGCCCGGCCTGGACGCGCTGCCGAATGGCCAGGCCTGGTATGCCTTCGCCGCACGCCAGTACACGACCACCGACAAGTCGCCGGCCGAGATCCACCAGATCGGCCTGGACGAGGTGGCACGCATCCACGGCGAAATGCGCGAGGTGATGCAGCAGGTCGGCTTCAAGGGCTCGCTGCAGGATTTCTTCCACTTCATGCAGACCGACAAGCGCTTCAGCTTTGAAAGCGAGGATGCGTTGCTGGCGCACTACCGCGCGGTGGAGGCAAGGGTCCAACGCAAGATCCCGGAGCAATTCCTGCTCGTTCCGAAGGCCCCGTTCGAGATTCGTCCGGTCGAGCCTTTCCGCGCGCAGTCGGCCGCAGCCGGCGAGTTCTACCCATCCAGCGAGGATGGCAGTCGCCCGGCGATCTTCTACGTCAGCACGTACAACCTGCCGACGCGCAGGACCTGGCTCGCCGAAGACCTTTTCCTGCATGAAGCGATTCCCGGCCACCACTTCCAGTTCTCGCTGCAGCAGGAGCTGGCCACGATGCCGAAGTTCCGCCGCTTCGGCGGCGAGACCGCTTTCGCCGAGGGTTGGGGCCTGTATGCCGAATCGCTCGGCCGGGACCTCGGCGTCTACACCGATCCGTACGACTACTTCGGCTACCTGCAGAACGAGCTATGGCGCGCCATCCGCCTGGTCGTCGATACCGGCCTGCACAGCAAAGGCTGGTCGCGCGAGCAGGTGATCAAGTACATGCTCGACAATTCGGCCGAGTCGGAGACGCAGTCCACGGCCGAGGCCGAGCGCTACATGGCGGTTCCGGGCCAGGCGCTCGCGTACAAGATCGGCGAACTGAAGATCCAGGAACTGCGCCACCGTGCGCAGGCCGAGCTCGGGCCAAGGTTCGATGCGCGCGAGTTCCATGCCGAAGTGCTCAAGGACGGCGCGGTACCGCTCGAGGTGCTTGCGGCCAAGATCGATCGCTGGATCGCGACGAAGAAGGCCTGACGGGCTTGCGCGACAGGGGGTCGGGACTGCCCGACCCCAAGATCCGTCGGCGGGCACGGGCCGGGCAATTGCCGGACAACGCCAGCACATCGCATGAGCTAAAAAATTGCCCCGCCTGGCGCGAGCCAAGCGGGGCAATGATCTGTAACTGGAGGCCGAGGTCGGAATTGAACCGGCGTACGCGGATTTGCAGTCCGCTGCATAACCACTCTGCCACCCGGCCGGATGACGATTTGAACGCTTCGGATTCTGTCACACCGCCGGTGTTTCGCAAACGTGTTTCACGAATGCGGCGGTATTGCTGATCCGAAAAAGACGAAGCCCCGCGAACGGGGCTTCGTAGAAACTGGAGCGGGAAACGAGACTCGAACTCGCGACCCCGACCTTGGCAAGGTCGTGCTCTACCAACTGAGCTATTCCCGCAGAGGAAGCGCCATTTTAGGCATGGAAACGGACGTGTCAACACCTGAATGCAGATTTGTTGCGATCCGTTTGCTCGCGACGGCGCCCTTCAGGAACTGCGGCCGTCTTGCCGCAACGTCGGCCAAGCCGCGCGCAGGTAGGCCAGCCCCGACCACAGGGTCAGCAGCGCCGCGACCGCCAGCATCCAGTCGCCGATGGTGAATACCGGCACCGTCAGCGTGCGGCCGGAGACCGTCAACTGGATTGGCTCGAAATAGAGGAGGAACGTGAGCGCGACCATCTGCACGATGGTCTTGATCTTGCCGATGCTCGCGACTTTCACCCGGGCGCGCTGGCCCAGTTCGGCCATCCACTCGCGCAGCGCGGAAACCGCGATCTCGCGCCCAACGATCACCGCCGCCCACAGCGCCATCCAAGGCGTCGGATGCTTCTGCACGATCAGCAGCAGGGCGACCGCCACCATCAGCTTGTCGGCCACCGGATCGAGGAACGCACCGAACGCGGACGACTGGTTATAGGCCCGCGCGATCCAGCCATCCAGCCAGTCCGTGACCGAGGCCAGGATGAACACGAAAGCGGCGGCGAAGTTGGTCCACTTGTAGGGCAGGTAGAACACCAGGACCAGCACCGGGATCAGGACGATCCTCAGCAGGGTCAGGATGGTGGGAACGGTCAACTTCATCAGGACGGGGCGGTTCGGGTCTGGGGGCAGTTTATGGGCAATTCGCGCGGGGATGGCCAGCGGCTCACGAGGCCACGCCGTGGAGCGCGGCATAGATGCGTTCGGCGAGCGCCGCATTGACGCCGGCGACGCGGGCGATTTCCTCGACCCCGGCGGCCTTCAACCCGCCCAAGCCGCCGAAATGCTTTAGCAGCGCGGCGCGCCGGCGCGGACCGATGCCCGGGATGTCCTCCAGGCGGCTGGTGCTACGCGCCTTCTGGCGGCGGCCGCGATGGCCGGTGATGGCGAAACGGTGCGCTTCGTCGCGCACCTGCTGGACCAGCTGCAGCGCGGGTGATTCGGCGCCCGGATGCACGATGCGGCCGTCGGGCAGCAGCAGTTCCTCGTCGCCGGGGCGGCGCGCTGGCCCCTTGGCCACGCCGACCAGGGCAACCCCCTCCACGCCCAGGTCATCCAGGGCGGCTCGCGCCTGCGCGACCTGCCCCGCCCCGCCGTCGATCAACAGCACGTCCGGCATCACTCCCTGCTCCTCCACCGCGCGCCGGAAACGCCGCTCGATGGCCTGGTGCATGGCGGCATAGTCGTCGCCGGGTTCGATGCCCGTGATGTTGTAGCGGCGGTACTGGCCACGCACCGGGCCTTCACTGTCGAAGACGACGCACGACGCCACCGTGGCTTCGCCCATCGTGTGGCTGATGTCGAAGCATTCGATGCGGGCGGGCAGCGCGGGCAGCACGAGCAGGTCGCGCAGCGCCTCGGCACGCGCACGCTGCGCGGCGTGGCTGGTCCGCTCGCTGGCCAGCGACAGTTCGGCATTGCGCCGCGCCAGGTCGACGTAGCCAGCCCGCTCGCCGCGCACGGCGGCCTTGATCTGCACCTTGCGATCGCCAGTGAGCGACAGCGCTTCCTGGATCAGCTCGCGATCGGGAATGTCGCGATCCAGCACGATTTCCCGCGGCGGCGCCTGTTCGGCGTAGTACTGCGACACAAAGGCGGCCAGGACTTCGCCCGAATCAGTGCTGCCGCCGGTCTTGGGAAAGAAGGCGCGCGTGCCGAGATTGCGGCCGTCGCGGAAGGACAGCAGCAGCACGCAGGCAGCGGAATCCTGCAGCGCGACGGCCAGCACGTCGAGTTCGGCCGCGCGGCCGTCGACGTACTGGCGCGCCTGCAGGCTGCGGATCGACTGCATCAGGTCGCGCAGGCGAGCGGCCTCCTCGAACTCGAGCCGTTCGCTCGCGGCTTCCATCGACTTGCCCAGCTCGTTGCTGAGCTCGTCGCTGCGGCCATCGAGGAACAGGCCGGCGCGACGCACGCTCTCGGCGTATTCCTCCGCCGGCACCAGGCCAACGCAGGGCGCGCTGCAACGCCCGATCTGGTGCTGCAGGCACGGACGCGAGCGGTTGCGGAACACGCTGTCCTCGCAGCTGCGCAGCCGGAACAGCTTGTGCATGAGGTTGAGGGTCTCGCGCACCGCACCGACGCTGGCATACGGGCCGAAATAGCGCCCGGGCACGGCGCGTGGGCCGCGGTGCAGGCCGATGCGCGGCCAGTTCTCCGTGGTCAGCAGGACGTACGGGTAGCTCTTGTCGTCGCGCAGCTGCACGTTGTAGCGCGGCTTGAGCGACTTGATCAGCTGGTTTTCCAGCAGCAGCGCCTCGGCCTCGGTGCGCGTGACCGTGACCTCCATGCGCGCGACCTGCGCCAGCATCGTGGCGATGCGGGGCGACTTCGGCGAGGCGTTGAAGTAGCTCGCGACCCGGTTCCGCAGCGCGCTGGCCTTGCCGACGTACAGCACCGCCTCGTCGGCGGCGATCATGCGGTAGACGCCCGGCGCGGTGCTCAGCCCTTTCACGAAGGCCTTGCCGTCGAAGGCCGGCGGGGGGGAAGTCATCGGATCTGCTGGCATCGGCTCGCTGATGTTGGGCCGATTATGCGTTAGCTCAAGCGTCGGCGCGGTTGCGCAATCCGGCTTCCAGGCGCGTCATGACGCCAAGCGCGGCGCGGTCGAGCAGCGACCAGACCGCCTCGAATTGCTCGACCGCGCCGGAGTACGGGTCGGGCACGTCGGCCGCGGCCGCCAAGCCCGCCCACTCCAGCAGCAGCGCACAACGTGAATGCGCCTCCGCGGGACCGCGGGCACGGACATCGCGCAGGTTGCCGGCGTCCGCGCAGAGCAGCCAGTCGTAGCGATCGAAGTCGTCGCGCGCCAGCTGGCGCGCGCGCAGGCCGGAGATGTCGACGCCATGGCGCGCCGCCGTTGCGATCGCGCGCGGATCCGGGGGCCGGCCCACGTGCCACGCACCAGTGCCCGCGGAATCCACGACCACCCGACCCGCGAGCGCCGAGGCTTCGATCCGCGCGCGCAGCATGCCCTCGGCCATCGGCGAGCGGCAGATGTTGCCCAGGCACACGAGCAGCACGCGCGCCGGCGTGTCCATCGCGTGTCAGCCCTGCCCGGCCATGCGCGCCTGGGCACGCTCCAGATCCTCGGGCGTATCGACACCCGGCGGGAACGGCGCCGGCGTGACCGCGGCGGCGATCCGGAAGCCGGCTTCGAGCACCCGCAGTTGCTCCAGCGATTCGATCTGCTCGAGCCGCCCGGGCGGCATGGCGGCGAAGCGCTGCAGGAACCCGGCCCGATAGGCATAGATGCCGATATGCCGCAGCCAATGGCCACCATCGGGCAGCCGGCTGCGGTCGCGGGCGAAGGCGTCGCGCGGCCACGGCAGCGGGGCGCGGCTGAAGTACAACGCGTCGCCGCTCGCCGCCTGCACCAGCTTGACGGCATTGGGGTCGAACAGCGTTTCCACATCGGTTACGCGCGCTGCCAGGGTCGCCATCTCCGCCCCGCTCTTGCGCAACAGCGCGGCCACGGCCCGGATGCCTTCTGCCGGTGCGAACGGCTCGTCGCCCTGCAGGTTGACCACGATGGTGTCGTCGCTCCAGCCGGCGATGCGCGCGCATTCGGCCAGGCGGTCGGTCCCGGAGGGGTGCGTGCTCGAGGTCATGGCGACGCGCACGCCGCTGCCGGCCAGCGCGTCGGCGATGCGCTGGTCGTCGGCCGCGACCCAGACTTCGCGCGCGCCGGCGGACAGCGCGCGTCGCGCGACGTGCAGCACCAGAGGCTCACCCGCGAGCAGGCGCAGCGGCTTGCCCGGCAGGCGCGAGGCGGCGTAGCGCGCGGGGATGGCGACGACGAAATCGGATGCGGTCATGAGCGGATCTTCTTCAATGCGACGTGTGCCGGCTCAGCCCATGGCAGCGCGCAGCTTGTCCAGCAGCGCGACCCAGAAGGCCTCGGGCAACTCCGCACGCACGGGGGTGCTGAACCAGTCGTCGCGGGCGATGTCGACGCACTTCACCGCGTCCTTCTCGGTCATCAGCACGGGAAGCCGGCTGCCGAACTCGAAGTCCGCGGCGGTGTAACGGTGATGGTCGCCGAACGCATGCGGCACCACCGCGATGCCGAACGCGCGCAGCATGGCGAAGAATCGCTCGGGATCGCCGATCCCGGCCACGGCGTGCACGCGCTGGCCGGCGAACGAGACCAGCGGCCGCGCACGCCCGCCGGTGATCGGGGTCACGTGCTCGGCGAGCAGTTTCATCGGCCACTCGCCGAAGCCCGCGCCGACATTGCTCGCCTGGGCCGCATTGCTGCCGAGGTTGACCACGCGGAAGTCGCAGCGTTGCGCGCGCTCCACCGGTTCGCGCAGCGGACCCGCAGGGAGGCGCTGGGCGTTGCCGTAACGAAGCCGGCCGTCGATGACCTCGATCTCGATGTCGCGGGCCAGCCGGTAGTGCTGCAGGCCATCGTCGCAGACGACCACGTCGCAACCGGCCTTCACCAGCGCCTTGGCGGCGGCCGCGCGGTCGCGATCGACGCGCACCTTCGCGCTGGTGTGGTGCGCGATCAACGCGGGCTCGTCGCCGACCTTCGAAGGATTGCTTTCCCGGTCGACCCAGCGCGGCTGCGCTGGCTCTTCGCGGCCATAGCCGCGGCTGGCGACCCCGGGCTTGAATCCCTCCGCCTGCAGGCGCTGCACAAGGGCGATCGTCAACGGAGTCTTGCCGGTCCCGCCGACGCTGATGTTGCCCACCACGATCACGGGCACATCGCTGCGCTGGCTCCGCAGCAGTCCCTTCTCATACAGGCGGCGCCGGAGCCCGGTGAGTCCCGCGTAGGCTGCCGACAGCATGCGCGGCCCCCAGGGCACGCTCGCATCGCCATACCAGTAACGGGGTCGCTGTCCGCCTGGCATGGCTATTCGCCCTCGCGGAACTGCATGCGGTGCAGGTGCGCGTACAGGCCGCCCTGCGCCAGCAATTCGGCATGCGTGCCGCGCTCGACGATGCGGCCCTGGTCCATCACCAGTACCTGGTCGGCGTGCTCGATGGTGGAGAGGCGGTGCGCGATCACCAGCGTGGTGCGGTTCGGCATCAGGTGGTTGAGCGCATCCTGCACGAGCCGCTCGGACTCGGTGTCGAGCGCAGCCGTCGCTTCGTCCAGGATCAGGATCGGGGCGTCCTTGAGCATCGCGCGCGCGATCGCGACGCGCTGCCGCTGGCCGCCGGACAGCTTGTTGCCCTTCGCACCGATGTGGGTCTGCACGCCCTCGGGCAGGCGCTCGACGAACTCCATCGCGTTGGCGCCCCGGATCGCCTGTTCGAGGCGCGAACTACCTGCATCCTGCATTTCGCCGTAAGCGACGTTGTCGGCGATGGTGCCGTCGAACAGCATCACCTGCTGGCCCACCAGCGCGACCTGGCGGCGCAAATCGCCGAGGCGGTATTCGGACAGCGGATGTCCATCGAGCAGCACACTGCCGCTTTCCGGCTCGTAGAAGCGCGGGAGCAACTTGATCAGCGAAGACTTGCCGCTGCCCGAGCGGCCGACGATCGCGGTCACGCTGCCGGGGCGCGCCACGAAACTGACGTCCTGCAGCGCCGGCGTCGCCTGTCCCGGATACCGCGCGGTGACGTCGCGGAACTCGATCACGCCCTGCGCGCGCGACAGCGGGCGCGTGCCCGTGTCGGCCTCGTCAGGGGCATCCAGCACGTTGAACAGACGCTCAGCCGAGGCGATGCCCTTCTGCAGCATGTTCTGCACGTTGGTCAGCTGCTTGAGCGCGGGGATGATCGCCATCATCGACATCATCAAAGTCACGAAGCCGCCCGCGGACAAGCGGCCCGCCATCGCTTCGCGGCCGGCGAAGAACAGCAGCAGCGCCAGCCCGACCGATCCCATCAGCTGGACGACCGCGGAGGAAATGCTGCGAGTCGACTCGACCTTGAGGCTGAGCCTCAGGTGCGTATCGGCCTGCGCGGCATAGCGCTGCATCTCGACCGCCTGCGCCCCGTAGACCTTGACTTCCTGCTGGTTGGAGAGCGCCTGGTCGGCCGCCTGCATCAGCTTGCCGCCGCTTTCCTGGATGCGATGGCTGATGCGGCGGTAGC
The DNA here is from genome assembly GCF_059568595.1 of Lysobacter oryzae DSM 21044. Taxonomy (NCBI): domain Bacteria; kingdom Pseudomonadati; phylum Pseudomonadota; class Gammaproteobacteria; order Lysobacterales; family Lysobacteraceae; genus Lysobacter; species Lysobacter oryzae. The sequence goes on from NZ_JCANTQ010000011.1 coordinate 203,620, forward strand.
GTTTTCCAACCTTGTCCATCATCCAGGCCAGCGGGGGCGCCATCAGCAGGATGGCGACCGTCACCTGCCAGCTGGTCCACACCATGACCACCAGTGCGGCGATCACCTGGAACGACTGCTGCAGCATCACCTTCATCGCGTCGATGGCGGCCTGCGCCACCTGGTCGCTGTCCGAACCGAGGCGGACCAGCATCGACGGCACCGGCTCGCTGTCGAAGCGCGACCCGGGCAGGCGCAGGTACTTGTCGAGCACGCGCACGCGCATGTCGCGGGCGATGCCGCGGCCGGAGCGCCCCATGCACATGTCGGTGAGGTAGCCGGCCATACCACGAATGACGAAGATGCCCACGATCGCCAACGGCAGGAACAGGCTCAGCCGTTCCTGCTTGTCGATGAAGGTGATGTTGACCACCGGCTCCATCAGCTTGGTGAAGGCACCGCCAGCGGCGGCTTCGACCACCATGCCAACGAAGGCCAGTGCCAGCAGGCCACGGTAGGACCGCGTGAAGCCGCTCAGGCGGTGGTAGATCTGCCAGCGCGAGGCTGCCTGGGTCACTGCGCCTTCCCTTGGGCGCGCACTTCCGGCGCCGTGGCGATCATCACCTGGCGGAAGCCGAGCTGGCCGAGCGCGTCGTAGGCGGTGACCACGGCTTGGTGCGGCGTGCGTGCGTCGGCGCGCAGCAACACCTTGCGGTCGCGGTCCGGGCCGGCGACTTCGGCCAGCGTGGCCTTGAGCGATTCGACGTCGTCGCGCAGCACCTCGCGGTCGTCGACGAAGTAGCGGCCGTCGGCGTTCACCAGCACGCTGAGCGCGCGGGTGGTGTCGGTTGCCGCTTCGCCGGTGGCCTTGGGCAGTTGCAGCTTGAGCACCGAGCGCGCGTCGAAGGTGGTGGTGACGACGAAGAAGATGATCAGCGTGAGGATGACGTCGATCAGCGGGATCAGGTTAATCTCGGGCTCGTCGTCCTTGCGGTGGTCGCGGATTCTCATTGGCGGGCCGGCGTGCGGGGGCTCAGGGCGTGCCTACCGGCGGCGTGATGCCGTGGGTCCCTGGGGCCACGCGGGCGGACGCCGCACGCGGCTCGATGGTGTCGAGCAGCTGGATCGCCTCGTGCTCCATGTCGACGATGTATTCGGCGATGCGGCCGCGGAACCAGCGATGGGCGATCAGCGCGGGAATCGCGACGATCATGCCGGTGGCGGTGCAGACCAGCGCCTTGCCGATGCCGCCGGCGAGCTGGTTCACGTCGCCGATGCCGTGGTCGAGGATGCCCAGGAACATCTGGATCATGCCGACCACGGTGCCGAACAGGCCCAGCAGCGGGCCGGCGGCCGAAATCGTGCCGAGGGTGTTGAGGTAGCGCTCCATCCGGTGCACGAGGTGGCGGCCTACGTCCTCGATGCGCTCGCGGATCTGGTCGCGCGGGCGGTTGCGCACGTCGAGCGCGGCGGCCAGCAGTGCGCCCAGCGGCGAATTCGCGCGCAGCGATTCGATATGCGCCGGATCCAGCTTGCCGCCCGCGGCCCACGTCCGCACTTCCTTGCCCAAGCCCGGCGGCAGCACCGATCGGCGGCGCAGCGTCCAGGCGCGCTCGACGATGATGGTCAGCGCCAACACGGACAGCAGGATCAGCGGAATCATCGGCCAACCGCCGGCCTTCACCAGTTCCAGCACTCGCAAACCTCCGGCCTTGGGCCGCTCGGGGGACATCGTCCGGGACAATCAGGCCGCTAGCATACGGAGCGGACCGGACGGTGGCGATATTTCGGGGCAAAACCAGCCCTATCAAGGCTTTGCGGCGGGGACGTCAAGGCCTGCGGGCGGCATCCCACCAGCGGGGCTGTGCGCCGCGTCGCGTTTCCACATCGATGCCACGGGCGCGCAAGCCAACGCGCAGGGCACCACCCACCGAAGTCTCGAAGGTTTGCGCGCCGCCGTGCCGCCATCGCTGCAGCACCTCGGGCTTGGGATGACCAAAGCGGTTGCCGTGCCCGGACGACACCAGCGCGAAGCGAGGCCAGGTCGCCTCGACGAAGGTCGGATCGGAGGATCCCGCGCTGCCGTGATGGGCAACCACCACCACGTCGGCGTGGAGCGCCTGGGCATGCAGGCGCACCAGGTCGCGCTCGATCACCTCGCCGATGTCGCCGGTCAGCAGCGCCGATCCATGCCGGCTGCGGATCCGCAGTACGCAGCTGGACTCATTGGCCAGGTAGGGGAAATGCGGCGGCGGATGCAGGAACTCGAACTCGACGCCATCCCAGTCCCAGCGCTGGCCGGCGCGACACGGCGACGTTGCGAAAGGCAGTCCGACCCCTTCCGGCGCATACGCCGAGTTGACCGGGAATTCCGCGCGCACCGCCGCGAAACCTCCGGCGTGGTCGTTGTCGCCGTGGCTGACCACCGCGCGGTCCAGGCGGCGCACCCCCAGCGCGTGCAGCGCCGGGACGACGGCACGGTCGCCGGCATCGAAACCATCACGTATCGCGGGCCCCATGTCGTAGAGCAAGGCGTGCCCGTGCGTCCGCACCAGGACCGACAGCCCCTGCCCCACGTCGATCACCAGCAGTTCGGCATCACCTGACGTGGGGATGTCACGCTCCGGCAGCAGCAAGGGCAACCACAGGAACAACGCCAGCCACTTGCCCGGCATGCCGCGCGGCAACAGCAGCCAGAACGCGCCACACATCGCCACGGGCAAGGCGAACCAGCGCGCCTCGGGCAGCCAGCACAAGGCCAGGCCACTGTGCGCCAGCCATTCGAACAGCGGCCAGCTCAGCTCGAAGCACCAGGCGGCCGCGCGCCAGGTCCCGCCGCCCGCGCCCGGGCAGATCGTTTCCAGCAACAGGCCCACAAGCGCCAGTGGCACCACCACCAGGCTCCACCAGGGCACCGCCACAAGGTTCGCCAGCGGCCCCGCCAGCGAGGCCTGGCCGAAGAGCACGACGCTGGGCGGCAACAATCCCAGGGTCGCCACCCCCTGCGCGGCCAGGAACTGGCGGACCGTGCCGCCGCCGTTGTCGGGCAGGCACCACAGCAACCATGCGACGCCCAGGAAGCTGAGCCAGAACCCTGCGCCGAGCAGCGACAAGGGATCGACCAGGACCACCGCGATCGCCGCCAGCCCGAGCGCCTGCGGCGCGCGAACCGGCCGGCGCCATGCGCGGGCCGCGGCGACGACGCCGATCATCATCACGGTCCGCAACGTGGGCAACGCGAATCCGGCCGCTGCGGCGTAGAGTGCCGCGCCCAGCATCGCCGCCAAGGCGGCCACGACCGGGGTGGGCCAGCGCCGGGCCAGCGCAGGCCAAGGCCAGTAGACACCGCGCGCCAGCAACGCGGCGAAACCTGCAACCAGCCCCACGTGGAAGCCGGAAATCGCGATCAGATGGGTGAGCCCATTGGCGCGCAGCACTTCCCAGTCGACGTCGCTGAGCGCGCGCGTGTCCCCCAAGGCCAACGCTTGCACGAAGCGCGCCGATGGTGCGCGCACCTGTGTTGCGATCCGGCCAGACATCGCTTCGCGCCACGCCTGCAGACCCCGCGCCGGCGCGACGCGGCGCGCCATCTCCGGCGCATACACGTGACCCGTCGCCGCCAAGCGGTCGGCCACCGCGAACTTCTCCGCGTCGGCGCCGCCGGGGTTGCGCAACCCTCGCGGTGCGCGCACGCGGACCGGCAGCGACCAGCGCTCGCCGGCCTTCACGTCGAAACGCGGCCGGCGTGCCGTGGGGTCCCGATGATCCTCGTCGTACCACGAGAGCCTCAGCGTGCGGCCGCGCAGTTCTGGGACACTCGTGCCATCCATATCGACCACGAACAGGAACTGCGTCCGCCGCGGTTCGTGCCGCGGCAGGTCGATCACGCGGCCGCGGAGGATCGCTTCCTTCTTCTCCAATGGCGCGGGCAGCTGCACCGCAAGCGCATGGGCGCCGTGCAGCCCGGTGAGCCCGAAACCGAACACGAAGGCGCCGAGGATGCGCAGACGACCGCGGTGCATCCACCGTTCGGTCGCGGACGCACCATTGCCCCTACCCCACGGCACCCAGCCCCACAGCCCAAGCACTGCAAACCCCACCGACAGCCACCATGGGCTCAGCCATGGCAGGCAGAGGCAGCCGACCACGCCAGCCAGCAAGGCCAGGGCGGCGGACGTTCCGAACGTCGGAGGGCTGGGTGGCGTCCTTGCCACGTGGCTCATGCGCGCTACACCTCGTCGCGTCGCAGCTCGCGCAGCTTGCCTTCGTGCAGCTCCAGCACGCGATCCATCCGCCGCGCCAGCGCACGCGCATGGGTCACCAGGACCAGGCTGGTGTGGTGCTCGCGGTTGAGCGCGAGCATCAGCTCGAACACGGTTGCCGCCGTCTTCTCATCGAGGTTGCCGGTGGGTTCGTCGCCCAATACGCAGGCCGGACGGTTCACCAGCGCACGCGCGACCGCGGCGCGTTGGCGCTCGCCGCCGGAGAGTTCGCCCGGCTTGTGTTCCAGGCGATGGCCCAGGCCGACCGATTCGAGCAGCGCCTGCGCGTGCCGTGATGCCTCCTGCACACCGGTGCCATTGAGCAGCACCGGCAACATTACGTTCTCCAGTGCCGTGAACTCGGGCAGCAGGTGGTGGAACTGGTAGACGAAGCCCAGCGACTTGTTGCGCAGCGCTCCGCGCGCGGCATCGGACAGCGCGCTCATCTTCTGTCCGGCGACGTAGACCTCGCCTGCCGTAGGCGTGTCGAGCCCCCCCAGCAGGTGCAGCAGCGTGCTCTTGCCCGCACCGGACGCGCCGAGGATGGCGACCGTTTCGCCCTTGGCGACCGACAGCGACAGGCCGTCGAACACGGGCGTTCGGAGCTTGCCCTCGGAATAGGTCTTGCCGAGATCCTCGGCATGGATGACGGCGGCGGTGACGGGAAGCTCATTCATAGCGCAGGGCCTCCGCGGGCGCCGTGCGCGCGGCGCGCCAGGCGGGATAGACGGTGGCGAGGAACGCCATGGTCAGGGCAGCGGCGGCCGTGAGCACCACGTCGCTGGCCTGCAGGTCTGTGGGAAGGCCGGTGATGTAGTACACATCCTCGGGCAACAATTGCACGCCGAAGACGCGTTCGATCCCGCGCAGGATGTGCTCCAGGTTGAGCGTCAACAGGATCCCGCCGATCACGCCGATGGTCGTGCCGATCACGCCGATCAGCGTGCCCTGCACCATGAACACCTTCATCACGCCGCGTGGCGTCAGCCCCAGCGTGCGCAGGATCGCGATGTCCGCCTGCTTGTCGGTCACCAGCATCACCTGCGAATTGACCAGGTTGAACGCCCCCATGCCGATGATGAAGGCCAGCAGGATGGCCATGATGGTCTTTTCCATCTTCAGCGCCCGGAACAGGTTGGCGTTCTCGCTGCTCCAGTCGCTGACGCTGTAGGGGCCGCCAAGGTGCAGGGCGAGCTCGCGGGCGACGTCGAAGGCTAGGTCCATGTCGCGCAGCTTCAGGCGCACCCCAGTGACACCTTCGCCCATGCGCAGCACGCGCTGCAGGTCCTGCATGTTGACGACGGCCAGCCCCTTGTCGAAGTCGTTGTAGCCCGCCTCGAAGATGCCGCTGACCAGGAAACGCTTCTGCGTGGCGACGGCCCCCATTGGCGTGCTGCGGAAGTCGGAGGTCGTCACGATCACGCTGTCGCCGACGCCCACGCCCAGCCATAGCGCGAGTTCGCGGCCAAGGACGATGTTGAAACTACCCGGGGTCAGCTGCTCGAGCTTGCCTTCGACCATCTTGTCGGCGAGCACCGACACCTTGCCCTCTTCCGCCGGGAGCACGCCGCGGATCAGCGCGGGCTGGTTGCGCGCTCCCGAAATCAGCGCCTCCTTCTCCACGTACGGTGCGGCACCGACGATGCGCTTGTCGACCAGCGCGACTTCCACGGCATGCGGCCAATCCTGGACCGGTTCGCCGTAGCCGCTCACGGTGGCGTGCGCGGTCATCTGCAGCATGCGGTCGCGGATCTCGCGCTGGAACCCGCCCATGACCGCCATGGTGGTGATCAGGATGGCGACACCCAGAGCAATGCCCACGATCGATGCGAACGAGATGAAGGAAATGAAGCCATTGCGGCGTTTGGCGCGCAGGTAGCGCAGGCCGATGGCTACGGGGACGGGTTTGAACATGCCGGATCGAATCGAGGCCGTGACGCGAAGCCGCTATGGTGCCATCGAACGCGGCGCACGCGCCGGGGCGCGAGCCGCCATGGCCAGCCGCAGTTCACGGCGCCCGGCGGCGTCGAGGTTGTCGGGCCAACCCTGCAGGTGGCGCCGCCGGCCGCGGACGTCCCGAAAACTGAGGAAGGCCAATGGCCCGCGCCATTGCAGCGCCAGCTCCTCCAGAAGTTCGCCATCGAGGGTCGCGGCCGATCCCGGGCCGGGAATCACGACGCTGGCGACGGGCCGGCGAAGCTCCCGCATCGCCAGGACGCCGGCACGAAACAGCACGCCGGCTGCGAGCGGAAACGCGACGAACCATGCCAGCTCCGATGCCACCAGCGCGAACGCCGCAAGCGCGCCCAGCGCGAGCAGGGCGGATGCGAGCAAGGGTGACGCCCTCCACTCAAGGCGGCAGGGAGCGGATGCGTTCGACCAGGGTCTGGATTTCGACATCGTTGGAGCTTTCGTGGCCCATGAACCAGTGCCACAGCCTATCGTCCTCGGTTTCCAGCAGGCGTAGGAAAACGCCGCGCTCGGCTTGCAAGGATTGCCGCCATTCGCGGTCGAGGTAGCGGCCGAGCAGTTGGTCCAGCTCGCGCATCCCGCGCCGGCACTTCCAGCGCAGGCGACGCAGTTCGGCTTCGTCGGCCTCGCTCATGCGCGCAGCAATCCGTATCCGAGCACGCCCCACATCGCCCACAGCACCATGCCGCCGGCAACGTATACGTAGAAGCGGTGCATCACCTTGTTGTAGGTGCACTGGATCCAACTGTGCGCGAAGCGCAGCAGGACGAACAACCAGGCCAGCAACAGGATTGGCGTGGTCGCGAGGCCAGCCTGGGCAGCCACCACCACGGCGAGATAGAAAAGAACCGGCAACTCGAAGAGATTGCGGAAATTGTCCGCGGCCCGGCTGTCCGTGAGCCTGGTCGCGGCCTGGGACGACAGCGCGACGGATTGGGGATGGATGCGCTCACGCTTCATCTGCCCGATCCGGGTGAAGTACATGCGCCACCACACTGCGAACGTCAGCAGCGCCATCGCCAATCCGGGAAGGAAGATCGCGTTCGTACCCATCCCTGCTCTCCTAAGGCGAAAGGCGTGCAATGCACGCCTTTCGTTGTTTCGATCCGTTTCGGCGCGAACTCAGACGCGACGCGCCAGCATCAACTTCTTGATCTCGGCGATCGCCAGCGCCGGGTTCAGGCCCTTCGGGCAGGTCCGTGCACAGTTCATGATGGTGTGGCAGCGATACAGCTTGAACGGGTCTTCCAGGTCGTCCAGGCGAGCGCCGGTGTCCTCGTCGCGGGAGTCGATGATCCAGCGGTACGCCTGCAGCAGGATCGCCGGACCCAGGTAGCGCTCGCCGTTCCACCAGTAGCTGGGGCAACTGGTCGAGCAGCAGGCGCAAAGGATGCATTCGTACAGGCCGTCGAGCTTCTTGCGGTCGGCCGGAGACTGCAGGCGTTCGCGATCGGACGGGGTCGGGCTCTGCGTGCGCAGCCATGGCTTGATCGACGCGTACTGCGCATAGAAATGCGTCATGTCCGGCACCAGATCCTTCACCACCGGCATGTGCGGCAGCGGATAGATCGGTACTTCGCCCTTGCTGCTGCAATCGCTGATCGCCTTGGTGCAGGCCAGCGTGTTGGTGCCGTCGATGTTCATCGCGCACGAACCACAGATGCCTTCGCGGCACGAGCGGCGGAACGTCAGCGTCGGATCGATCTCATTCTTGATCTTGATCAGCGCGTCCAGAACCATCGGGCCGCAGGTCGCCATGTCCACCTCGTAGGTGTCCACGCGCGGATTCATGCCGTCGTCGGGGTTCCAGCGGTAGACCTTGAAGGTGCGCGGCTGCTTGGCGCCCGGCGAGGCCCAGTGACGACCCTTCTGGATCTGCGAGTTCTTGGGGAGAGTGAATTCAGCCACTTTTTCTCGCTCCGGATCAGTAGACGCGCTTCTTCGGCGGCACCACGGCGACGTCGTCCGTCAGCGTGTACATGTGCACCGGGCGGTAGTCGATTGCGGTGTTGCCGGCGCCATCGATCCAGCACAGGGTGTGCTTCTGCCAGTTGGCGTCGTCGCGCTCCGGGAAGTCCTCGCGGGCATGGGCGCCGCGCGACTCGGTGCGGTTCTCGGCCGACACGATCGTGACCAGCGCCTGATCGAGCAGGTTCGACAGCTCGAAGGTCTCGATCAGGTCCGAGTTCCAGACCAGCGAGCGGTCGCTGACCCTGACGTCGGCGAAGGACGCGTGGATCTCGCGCATCTTGCGCACGCCGTCGGCCAGGGTCTCGCCGGTGCGGAACACGGCCGCATCGGCCTGCATCGTGCGCTGCATCTTGTCGCGGATGACAGACGTCGGCGTGCCGCCGCTGGCGTTGCGCAGCCTGTCCAGGCGTGCGAGCGACGCATCGCAGGCGTCGGATGCAAGCTTGGCGTGGTCGCCGTTGGGCTTGACGGTCTCGGCGGCGCGGTTGGCGACGGCACGGCCGAACACGACCAGGTCGAGCAGCGAGTTGGAACCCAGGCGGTTGGCGCCGTGCACCGACACGCACGCGGCTTCGCCGATCGCGTACAGGCCCGGGACGACGGCGTCGGGGTTGCCATCGCGCAGCTGCACCACTTCGCCGTGGTAGTTGGTCGGGATGCCGCCCATGTTGTAGTGCACGGTCGGCAACACCGGGATCGGCTGCTTCTCGACGTCGACGCCGGCGAAGATGCGCGCGGATTCGGCGATGCCCGGCAGCTTCTCGTGGATGACTTCGGGGCCGAGGTGGGTCAGGTCGAGCAGGATGTGGTCCTTGTGCTCGCCGACGCCGCGGCCTTCGCGGATCTCGATGGTCATCGCGCGGCTGACCATGTCGCGCGGCGCCAGGTCCTTAACGCTCGGCGCGTAGCGCTCCATGAAGCGCTCGCCGTTGGAATTCCGCAGGATGCCGCCTTCGCCGCGCACGCCCTCGGTGATCAGGCAGCCGGCGCCGTAGATGCCGGTCGGGTGGAACTGCACGAACTCCATGTCCTGCATGCCCAGTCCCGCGCGCAGCGCCATGCCGCCACCGTCGCCGGTGCAGGTGTGCGCGGAGGTCGCGCTGAAGTAGGCCCGGCCGTAACCGCCGGTCGCGAGCACGGTGCCCTGCGCCCGGAACAGGTGCAGCGTGCCTTCGGCCATGTCCAGGGCGAGCACGCCGCGGCAGGCGCCGTGCTGGTCCATGATCAGGTCGAGGGCGAAGTATTCGATGAAGAACTGCGCGTCATGCGCCAGCGACTGCTGGTACAGCGTGTGCAGGATCGCGTGGCCGGTACGGTCGGCTGCGGCGCAGGTGCGCTGCGCCGGCGGGCCTTCGCCGAAGCGCGTGGTCATGCCGCCGAACGGGCGCTGGTAGATCCGGCCGTCGTCGGTGCGCGAGAACGGCACGCCGTAGTGCTCGAGCTCCACGATCGCCGGAATCGCTTCCTTGCACATGTACTCGATCGCGTCCTGGTCGCCCAGCCAGTCCGAACCCTTCACGGTGTCGAAGAAGTGGTAGCGCCAGTCGTCCTCGCCCATGTTGGCGAGCGCCGCGGCCACGCCGCCCTGCGCCGCCACGGTATGCGAACGGGTCGGGAAGACCTTGGTGATGCAGGCGGTCTTGAGGCCCTTCTGGGCCAGGCCGAAGGTGGCGCGCAGGCCCGCGCCGCCGGCGCCGACCACGACCATGTCGAACTTGTGTTCCTGGATCTGATAAGCCGCCACGACTCAAACTCCCAGCGCGATGCGGATGATGGCGAGCACGCTGGCAAGGGCCGCGAGAACGCAGATGAAGATGTTGGCCAGGTGCAGCACCGTCGCCGACCACGGCGTGTGCACGTAGTCCTCGATGATGACCTGCAGACCGAGCTTGGCGTGCCAGAACGTGGCCACCACGAAGGCGATCAGCAGCGTCGCGTTCCACGGCTTGCCGACGGTGGTGAGCACCGCCAGGTAATCGTCGCCGACCAGCGACAGGATCAGCCAGACCACGTACAGCGACAGGAAGACCAGCGCGACCGCGGTGATGCGCTGCACGACGAAGTGGTGCGTGCCATCCTTCGCCGAACCGAGTCCGCGCGCGGTCTTCAGCGGCGTGCGCAGGCGCTTGTTGGAATTGCTCATGCGCCACCCCGCTGCATCATCGCCAGCACCCAGACCAGCATGGTCAGCAGCAGGCTGCCGAATACCGAGATCCAGCTGCTGCGCACGAAGGAATCGATCGCATAACCGTAGCCCGCATCCTGGATCAGGTGGCGGATGCCGTTGACCAGATGGAACGCCAGCGCCCAACTCCAGCCGAACAGGATCATGAAACCCAGCGGCGAGCGCGCGAAGGCGCTGAAGTGCCCCCACTGTTCCGGTCCCGCGGCGAGCGAGAGGAACGCGCAAACCATCAGCAGGCTGCCCAGGGCGAGGACGACGCCGGTCGCGCGGTGCAGGATCGAAGTCACCATCTGCACCTGCCAGCGGTAAACCTGGAGGTGGGGCGACAAGGGACGTTCGCGAACACGCGGTTCTGGGGCAGCCATGGGCGTGCGGTGTCTCGGCGGGGCGGCGTCAGGCCGCGTGGCGGAAGGGAGGAGCGGTGAGCGTGGAGCGGAAACCTAGAAGTCGATGCAACGGCCGTTCTTTTCCCAGTCTCCGTAGCGCGTCGGTTCGGGACCTTCGCGTCCGCCCCATTCCCTTGGGGACTGCGTTGCCGTCGATTGGCCCGGCGCCGGCGTGGAACCTGCCTCGGCGGCTGCGTCCTTGACGTCCTCTTCCGGGGCTTCCTGGGGGGATTGGCCTATCATCACGGCGCAAAAGCTTAAATCCCGCCCCCATGCATGACAACCCGCAAGCCGATTCCACCGTGGCTTTCAGCCTTCCCGACCACCGCGTGATCGCGCTTTCCGGGCGCGACGCGGCGACGTTCGCGCAGGCGCAATTCATGAACGATCTCAAGGTGTTGGCGCCGGGACGCTGGCAATGGAGCGGCTGGCTGACGCCCAAGGGACGCCTCATCGCGCTGTTCGCGCTGCTGAAATTCGACGAGGAAACCTTGTGGCTGCTGGTGCCGGATGCCGACCCGGTGACGTTCGCCGCGGCGCTGCAGCGCTTCGTGTTCCGCAGCAAGGTGACGATCGCCGTGCGCGATGACCTGCGCGTGGAAGGCGCGTTCGCCCCTCCGGCGCAGGCGCGCGGGAACGAGTTCTCCGGCGATGCAGGATCGGTCGTCGAGCTCGACATGGGTGCGGACGGCGGCGCCCGGACCTTGCGCATCCTGTCGGCCTCGACCGCCACGCACGATCCGGCCTGGAAGGGGCGCTGGGCCGCCTTCGACCTGGAACACGGCCTGCCCCGCCTGCCGTCCTCGCAGACGGACCACTGGACGCCGCAACAGCTCTCGCTGGAGCGCCTCAACGCCTTCAGCGTGAAGAAGGGCTGCTATCCCGGGCAGGAGATCGTGGCGCGCACGCATTTCCTCGGAAAGGTGAAGCGCGGACTCGCCTTGGTCGAGGCGCCTGCCGCGCTGCACGCGGGGGACGACCTGAAGAATGGCGGCGAGCCGATGGGGCATGTCGTCACGGCTGCCGACAACGCCGAGCGCCACCTGGCCTTGGCCGTGGTCCCGCTCGAACGGGACGCCACGGCCCTCCAGGTGGGCGCCGTGGATGCCCGCGAGTTACCGCTGATGGAAGGGCTGGCGCGCTAGTCGCCCGCCGCCCTGCTGCTCAAGCCAAGCGTTCGGCCGCCGCGACGATGTCGTCGTCTCCCGGTATCACCAGGAAGGCCGCGCCCGCGAGTGGCGTGTAGGTATCGGTGCCGACCACGCGCTGGAACGGACGCGCGCCGAAACCTCCTTCGGCGATTGCCGTGATCACGCCCTCGCCCACGCCGGCGCTGTGGCGGCCTTCGTCGACGATGATGATGCGCTTGGCCGACTTGGCCTGTTCGACGATGTAGGCCTCGTTGAGCGGCACCAGCCAGCGCAGGTCGACGACCCGCGTGTTCCAGCCGTGCTTGGCTTCGATGGCGCGCGCGGCACGCAGGCTCATCGGCACGCCGTTTCCGTAGGTGAAGATGACCAGGTCGTCGTTGCCCTCGCCGTAAACGCGGCCCTCGCCCAGCGGCATCGCTTCGTCGGGCTTCGGGTAACTCGTCAGCCACTGGCCGTCGCCGGGCTCGTACAGGTCCTTGGCCATGTACAGCGCGATCGGTTCCAGAAACACGCTCACGCGGCCGTCCACCTTCGCCAGCGCGGTCAGCGTGCGCAGCATGGTTGCCGCGTCGTCGCCGCGCGAGGGACATCCCACGACCAGGCCCGGGATGTCGCGCAGCGCGGTGATCGAGTTGTCATTGTGGAAATGCCCGCCGAAACCGCGCTGGTATCCCAGGCCGGCGATGCGCACCACCATCGGGTTGGCGTACTGGTTGTTGCTGAAGAACTGCAGCGACGCCGCTTCGCCGCGGATCTGGTCGCAGGCGTTGTGGAAATACGCCAGGTACTGGATCTCGGGAATCGGCAACATGCCCATGTTGGCGAAGCCCTGGGCCATGCCCAGGATCATGGTCTCGTCCAGCAAGGTATTGAACACGCGGCGCGGGCCAAACGCCTTCTGCAGCCCCTTGGTGACGGTGTACACGCCGCCCTTCTGCGCCACGTCCTCGCCGAACAGCAGCGTGTCCGGGTACTTTGCGAAGATGTCGTGCAGGGCGTTGTTGATCTGGATGGCGAGGTGGCGCGGGGCCTGGTTTTCCGGCAGCTTGGCTTCGCCCCCGAAGACCTCGAGGCGGCGCTCGGCGTAGTCGGCACGCTTCGCTTCCTGCGCGACCTTGGCCGGCGTATACGGCGCCAGCGGCGCGATCACGTCCTCCAGCCTCTCCAGCTTGGGACGGCGATCGGCTTCCTCGGCCGCCGCGAAGCACTTCTTGCGCGTGGCCTCGTACAGCTCGAGCACTTCGTCCTTCGACATCAGGCCGGATTCCAGCGCGATCGCGGCCGAACGCAGCAGCGGATCGGCCGCTTCCACCGCGCACAGCTCGTCGATTGAACGCCACTCGATCTCGAAGTCGGTGCCCGCATGACCCATGATGCGGTTGGTCTTGAGGTGCAGGAACGTCGGACGCCGCGTGCGGCGGCAGTGTTCGACCGCCTTCTTCACGTCGCCATAGCCGCTCGCCAGGTCCAGGCCGTCGGCGAAGAAGTAGTCGAGGCCGTCCATGTGCTGGAAGCGGTTGGCGACCCACCCCGTCGGCGTCTTCACCGAGATGCCGATGCCGTTGTCCTCGCACACGAAAAGCACGGGCGCCGGCAGCTTCTGGTAGGCGGTCCAGGCCGCGGCATTGAACGCGGTCTGCGCGGTGGCGTGGTTGGACGAGGCGTCGCCGAAGGAGCAGATGGCGATGCTGTCGTCCGGGATCGGCAGCGCATGGCCCAAGCGCTTGCCGGTTTCGATGGCGACCGCGGTGCCCAGCGCCTTGGGCAGGTGCGATGCGATGGTCGAGGTCTGCGGCAGCACCCACAACGGCTTGCTACCCCACACCTTGTGGCGGCCGCCCGAGGCGGGATCGTCCTTGCTGGCGGCGAAGGACAAGGCCGAATCCATGATCGGATCCATGCCCGGCAGCTTGCGGAAGCGTTCGGCCATGAACCCGCCGGAACGGTAATGCAGGAAGGCCGGATCGGTGTGCCGGGTCAGGCGCGCGACCATCGCGTTGCCTTCGTGGCCACTGGAACCGATGGTGTAGAAGACCTTGTTCTGCACGCGCAGCACGCGCGCCATCAGGTCGAGGTGGCGACTGACCAGCTGCGATTCGAACAGCTCGCGAAAACCCTGCGCATCGAGCGCACTGCCATCGAGGATGGCCTCGTGCGCGGCCGGCTTCGCGTCGCTGCGTCCGTTCCAGGCCTTCACGAACTCGCTGAAGTTGACGTCGCAGATCTCGGCCCGGTTGAGGCCTTTCATGCGGGCGGGAACGGGATTGGGAATGGTGGCGAACATGGTGGCAGTTTCTCGGGACGCGGCTTCAACCGGCCGCTGTTAGGAGTTCACAGGCAGGCCTGGGCCCGGCCTATTCGGATTGGTCGATCAGCGCCTGGGCGTCATCGTCGGGCGCCGGCATAGCCACGAAGCCGGGCGTGGCCTCGACCCGAGCCAGCCAGTCGCGGACCGCCGGATACCCGGCCAGTCCGATGCCACCGTGTTCGGCGACGCAGGTATACGCATGCAGCGCGATGTCGGCGATGCCATAGAAATCGCCGGTAAACCAGGCGTGGGAAGCGAGATGGCGCTCCATGACCGCCAGCGCCTGGCGTCCACGCTCGCGTAGCCGCGGCAGGTCCGCGCGGCGTGGCGAATCGAGCGGGGTCCAGCCGCAGATGAAGCGCGCAACGGCGATGTAGGGTTCGTGGCTGTACTGCTCGAAGAACATCCAACTGAGAGCCTGCGCCTTCTGCCATGAGTCCACTGGCAGGAATGGCGTGCCCTCGGCCAGCCAGTGCAGGATCGCGTTGGATTCGGTGAGGACGCGGCCGTCGTCGAGCTCGATGAAAGGCACCTTGCCATTCGGATTCTTCGCCAGCATTTCCGGCGTGCGCGTGGAGGCGTCGTCGCTGCGCTTCTCGATCCAGCGGTAATCGCGGTCGAGCTGCTCCAGCAACAGGCGCACCTTGTGGCAATTGCCCGAGGGCGAGAACCCGTAGACCGTGATCACGCCACGGCCTCCTTGCGGCGAGCGGACCATTCCTCGCGCGTCTGGCCCCAGATCTCGATCGGATGCGCATCCAGCGGCGCCGGCAGCTTGCCAGGGCCCCGATTGCGCGAACCGAGCCGCCGCGCGACCGCCTGCGACGCGGTGTTGGTGGGCGCGATGGAGTGGATCACCTCGCTCCAGCCGAGCACGTCGAAGGCCCAGTCCATCGCGGCGGCGCAGGCTTCGGTCGCATAGCCCTTGCCGCGCGCGTCCGGATGGAAGGAGTAGCCGACCTCGGTGCCGGGCCAACCGTCCGGCTGCCATGGCCCCGCCTGGCCCATCCAGCGACCGTTGGCCTTTTCGATCACCGAGAACATCGCGAAACCCTGCAGCATCCAAGCGCCCGGCATCTGCAGGAAGCGCCGCCATGCATCGTGGCGCAACAGCGGGCCGCCGATGTGGTACGAACTCTCGTCCGCCAGCATTTCGGCGTAGCGTTCGAAGTCTTCAACGCGTGGCACGCGCAGCACCAGTCGCGGCGTTTCAAGCTGGACATCGGGAGCAGCCAAGACCGGATCCTCCAGGACGTTGCGGACGCGCATCGCCACCGCTCGACGCGGACGGCGATGGGGGCAATGGTCAGAACGCGTTGATGCCCGTCAGCTCGCGACCGATCACCAGCTGGTGCACGGTCTCGGTGCCTTCGTAGGTAATCACGGATTCGAGGTTGAGCGCATGGCGGATCGCTGCGTGCTCGGTGGTGATGCCCGCCCCGCCGAGCAGGTCGCGGCATTCACGCGCGATGTCGATGGCAATGCGGCAGTTGTTCCACTTCGCCAGCGAGACCTGCGCCGGCTGCATCGTGCCGGCATCCTTGAGGCGGCCAAGCTGCAGGACCAGCAGCTGCGCCAGGGTGATGCGACGGGCCATCTCGGCCATCTTGATCTGGGCGCTCTGCGTTGCCGCTACCGGGCGATCGAACAGGATGCGTTCCTTCGTGTAGTTCAGCGCCTCATCGAGGCACGCGATGGCGGCACCGATCGGGCCCCAGGTGATGCCGTAACGGGCCTGCGTGAGGCAGCCCAGCGGGCCCTTCAGGCCTTTCACGTTCGGCAGGCGATTCGCTTCGGGCACGCGCACGTTGTCGAAGTACAGCGCGCTGGTCACCGACGCGCGCAGGCTCATCTTGTGCTTGATTTCCTGCGCGGCGAAGCCGGCCATGCCCTTTTCAACCACGAACCCCTGGATGCCGTCGTCGGTCTGCGCCCAGACGATGGCGATATCGGCGAGGTTGCCGTTGGTGATCCACATCTTGGAGCCGTTGAGGACCCAGTCGCCGCCGTCCTTGCGCGCGTTGGTCTTCATGTTGGCCGGATCGGAGCCGCCATGCGGCTCGGTCAGGCCGAAGCAACCGATGATCTCGCCGCGGGCCATGCCCGGCAGCCAGCGCATGCGCTGCTCTTCGGTGCCGTAGGCGTAGATCGGGTACATGCACAGCGAGGACTGCACGCTGACGAAGCTGCGGATGCCACTGTCGCCACGCTCCAGCTCCTGGCAGATCAGGCCATAGCTGACGGCATTGAGGCCGGCGCAGCCGTACTTCTCGGGCAGCGATGAGCCGAGCAGGCCCAGTTCGGCGATTTCCGGGATCAGTTCCTTCGGAAAGCGCCCTTGGTCGAAGGCATCGCCGATGATCGGCAGGACGCGTTCGTTGGTGAAGCGCGCGACCGTGTCCTGGACCGCCTGTTCTTCCTCGCTCAGGAGGGAACGGACGTCGTACAGATCGTAGGGATTCAGGGCAGCCATATCTGATAGCTCGGGCGCGAAGAAAGACCCCCATTGTATCGGCGGGTGTTGCGGCGCGGCAGCCGTGGAATGGCCGAGGGACGGGCGCGCGCGGACGCAAAGCGACGACGGAATCCTGCGGATTGCGCAGGCCGGTCGAAGTCCCCTCCCCCGGCCCGCACAAAAGAACGGGGCCGGATGAACCGGCCCCGTCGGGTGTACTGCTCCGGGCTTGGCGACTCAGCCCTGGGTCTTGTCCGAGCCGGCCGAGGCGGTCTGGGTCACCACTTCGCCGTTGACGACCGGCAGCTTCGCGCCGGGCTTCTCATCCATGCGAATGGTCTGCTCCTGGCCGTTGTAGCGGTACGTCACATCGTAGCCGGTCACTTCGTTTTCGCTGCCCATGCGGATCTGGCTGCCCGGCTTGCTGCCGGTACGCATGGTGCCGGTGGTGCCGTCAGCATTGCGGTAGGTGACGTTGTAGGCCACGGTCTTGCTCGAGCTGCGGGTGTCGGACACGGTGTGGCACTGGCGCTCGGTGCGGCTCACAACCTTGCCGCCGACATGGTTGCGGTCGACGCGGTTGCCGATGTACCCACCGGCGGCGGCGCCAGCGACGGTCGCGGCCTTGCGGCCGTTGCCGCTGCCGACCTGGTTGCCGACCAGGCCACCGATGATCGCACCGGCCACGGTGCCACCGACGTTTCCGTCGCGTTCCGGGGCACGTTCCTGCACGACAACGTCCTCGCAGACTTCGCGCGGAGCCGAAGTAGTGCTGGTTTCCTTCACCGGCTCGGTGCCGATCACGGTCGCGTAGAGCGGCTTCTTCTCCGTCAGTTCCTTGACGTTGACCACGTCGGCGTACTCGAGCTTGCTGCCCTCGATCGCATTGCCGGCGGCAATGTCACCTTCGGCCCCAGCCGCTGCGGCCGGGTTGGCCGTGGCGAAATCGCCCGCCGCGTTGTCGTTGCTGCGGAAGCTGTTGTAGGCCGCCACGGCGACACCGCCGACCAGCAGCGAAGCCAGCGCGACGGCGAGCATGTTCTTGTTCATTAGAAGCCTCCTGCTGCGGGAATCTGCCCGCGTGTTGGTTGGACGGCTGCATTCCATCACCGCGAACCTGAACAAGTGCATATCCACAGCAACGAAAACCTAACGGAACTGAACCAGTTGTTCACAGCGTGATAGCGTGCACACATCCAACGTCACTGGGATATTTCCGCCATGGCCAATCCTCTGCTGGCTCCGGTGCTCGGCTTCCTGGGCCGTTTGAGCTATCCGCGGTTGTTCGTGATCACGGCCACGTTGTTTGTGATCGATCTGATCATTCCCGACTTCATTCCCCTGGCGGACGAGATCCTGCTCGGCCTGGGCAGTCTGCTGCTGGCGAACTTCAGAACCCGCAAGACTCCGCCCGAAAACAAGGTGATTGAAGGCGAGTCGCGCCGCTGACGCCATGCAATTGGTCGACAGCCATTGCCACCTCGACGTAGCCGAGTTCGATGCCGATCGCGATGCCGTAGTGGCGCGCGCCCGGGATGCGGGCGTCACCCGACAGATCGTCCCCGCCATCGACGCCGCCGGCTGGCCCAGGCTGAGGGACGTCTGCGCGCACGATGCCGGTTTGTTCCCCGCGTACGGGTTGCACCCGATGTACCTCGATGCCCATCGCGTCGAACACCTGACGCAACTGCGCGAGTGGCTCGAACGCGAGCAGCCCGTGGCAGTGGGCGAATGCGGGCTGGACTATTTCGTCGACGGTCTCGACCGCGACCAGCAGTCCCACTATTTCGATGGCCAACTCGAGCTGGCGCGCGAATTCGACCTGCCGGTCGTCGTGCATGCGCGGCGCGCCGTGGATGCCGTGATCACCGCCATTCGGAGGGTGGGAAAACTGCGAGGCGTCGTCCACAGCTTTTCCGGCAGCGAGGAGCAGGCGCGGCAGCTATGGGACCTGGGCTTCATGATCGGCTTGGGCGGCCCGGTGACCTACGACCGCGCCAACCGCCTGCGCAGGCTGGCCGCAGCGATGCCGCTGGAACACCTGCTGCTCGAAACCGACGCGCCCGACCAGCCCGACGCCAGCATTCGCGGCCAGCGCAATGAACCCGCGCACCTCACGAGCGTGCTGTCGACGATCGCGCTGCTTCGCGGCGTTGATCCCGCCGAAGTCGCAATCGCCACGACCGCGAATGCGGAACGGCTGTTCCGCCTGCCGACGGTCTAGCCCGGCTTTTTGGGTTTCAGCAGCAGTTCCAGGGCGCGCCCCACCGCGGCAAACGCGAAGGTTCCCGTAATGTGCGTCGCCGCTCCCAGCCCGGCACCGCAATCCAGCTTCAGGGCCGCGTCGCCACTGACCTGCGGCCTGACGCCGCAGACGCTGCCGTCGGGCTGCGGGTACTGCACGTTTTCCAGCGAATAGATTGCCGAGATGCCGAAGTAACGGTCCTTGTTCTTCGGAAAGTTGAACTCGCTGCGCAGCTTCTTGCGGACCAGCGCCAGCATCGCATCGTGCTCGGTCCGGGACAGATCCCGCACGCGAACCAGCGTCGGGTCCGTGCGCCCGCCGGCCGAACCGCAGACGATCAGCGGCAGTTTGCGCCGGCGGCACCACGCGATCAGTTCGACCTTGCTGCGAAAGCTGTCGCAAGCGTCGAGCACAAGGTCGAAACCACGGTCCAGCAGTGTCTCCACGTTCCCCGCGGTGAGGAAGCTCGGAATTGCCTCCACCTCGATTCCGGGGTTGATGGCGCGGCACCGCTCCGCCATCGCTTCCACCTTGCTCCGCCCATACTGCCCCTGCAGCGCTGGCAACTGGCGATTGGTGTTGGATACGCACAGGTCGTCGGCGTCGATCAGGCACAGGTGGCCGATGCCGCTGCGCGCCAGCGCTTCCACAATCCAGGAACCGACGCCGCCCATGCCGATCACGGCGATGCGGGCGCGCGCGAATCGTTGCAGCGCGCCCTTGCCGTAGAGACGGTCGATGCCGCCGAAACGTTCCTGCCAGCGGGGATCCAATGCATGCGTGGTCATGCACTCATTGTATGCGGGAGGCCGGTGGCGGATCGGGCCTCGGCCTTGCTATGGTGCCGGCAACTCGCCGCGGACGCGGCCTCTTTAAGCGAAGGAGTCGGCATGAGCGATCCCAATCCCGGTACGGTTGTCCGCAAGGGCAATGGCTCCCGGTACCTGTTCCTCTTCCTGCTTGGACTGGTGGTCGGCGCGGTGGGCGTGGTGATGGCGCTGCGCGCCTGGGATGCCCGCAAGAATCATTTCCCCGAAAGCCTGATGCATGTCCAGGGCTGGCACATGGACCAGTTGGGCAAGGCGATCGAGCAGAACCGCTGCGCAGCCACCGATACGCTGCCGCACCTCAAGGCACTGCGCACGACCGCCGACGACCTCGAGCGGGCCTTCCCCGGCCTTGCGGACGATCAACGCTTCTCCGATGCGGCCAGCAAGTTCCGCGGCACGCTCGATGCGGGCTTGTCCTCGCCGCCCTTGAACTGCGCGGGCGTGGCCGCCTTGAACAAGGACATCGGCGCCGGCTGCAAGGCCTGCCACCAGGATTTCCGCTGATCGCATCACCTGTCCCGCTGCACGCTGAACACGGCAGCGGGACGGGGCCAAAGTTGATGACCGGTTCACGCCCTCGCGCCTAGGTTGGCGACACGTGGTCCAACCAGACCACCGTCACCAACAGGAGCGTCGCATGAACATCCGCAATCCCCTTCTGATCTGCGTCGCTGCGGCCTCGATGGCGATGGCCGGCTGCGCTTCGTCGCCCAGCTATCGCGACAGCGGCTACAGCAGCGGCTATGGCCAAGCCAGTTGCTACGACTGCGGCACCGTCACCCGTATCGAACAGGTCGGCCAGTCCACCAGCGGCGTGACCGGCGCCGTTCTGGGCGGCATCGTGGGCGCAGCCGCGGGACGTGAAATCGCCGACGACAAGAGCAAGGGCCGCCAGAACACGGCAACGGCTGCCGGCGCGGTCGCCGGCGCGGTCGCCGGCAGCGCCATCGAGCGCAACGTCAGGGGTCCGCACTACAACGTCTACGTGCGCATGGACGATGGCCGTACGGTCACGGTCACGCAGGCCGACCTCAATGGCGTGCGCGAGGGCTCGTACGTCCGCATCATCAACGGTCGCGCGACGCTGCGCTGATCACCTGCACTCGCAACACGAACGCGAAGGGCCCGCAGCGCGGGCCCTTCTTCTTCGATACGTTCGCGACCGGCCTGCTTAACAGCACCCGACGTCGCGCAGTGCTGCCTTCAGTCCTGGTCGTTGGTCATGCACTGCATCGATTGCATGCAGCATGCCGTCGTTGGCGCCGGCGAAGAGGTTTTGGCGCCTCCACGTACATCGACGCTGCATTGACGATGGCGCCCAGCAGCGAGTCGCGGTCTCGGCATCCGCTACGCCGGCTTCGAACGCCTAGTACGTGGCGAACTCTCCACTCAATCCGGGAGTGACGCCACGTGGGCACACCGCAACGGCTGGTCACCCGTCGGGCAGCCGCGCAGTTCCCCGCTTCTGCATCCCGACGTGCCGCTCTTCGCACGCCCGCCCTTGGCACAGGACCGACCGTTCGTCCTCCCGACGACCGATGAGCTGCGGGGTGCGGGGCCCGGCCAAAAGCGGGCAACCGGACAAAAGAAACCCGGCCGGGGCCGGGTTCCAAAAAATCCTGTTACGCGGGAGTACCGCGCCGGGACGAATTACATCGGTTCGACGGCGTCAGCCTGC
Organism: Lysobacter oryzae DSM 21044; assembly: GCF_059568595.1. Taxonomy (NCBI): domain Bacteria; kingdom Pseudomonadati; phylum Pseudomonadota; class Gammaproteobacteria; order Lysobacterales; family Lysobacteraceae; genus Lysobacter; species Lysobacter oryzae. The sequence continues at coordinate 225,041 of NZ_JCANTQ010000011.1, forward strand.
AGGCCCTTCTGGCCCTGGACGACGGTGAACGAAACCTTCTGGCCTTCCTTCAGGCTCTTGAAGCCCTGGGTCTGGATGGCGCGGAAGTGGACGAACACGTCTTCGCCGTTTTCACGGCTGATGAAGCCGAAGCCCTTGGCATCGTTGAACCACTTGACGGTACCGGTTTCGCGGGACATTTACTTGCTCCTTGGAACGTTTGCTGGTTGAGCACGACAGGTGTCGTGTGCTGGTTCGCAAGGAGGAAGCGAGGTGCAACGATGTAGCGGATCGATGGATCAACCGCATCGGGCCACGGTTCACGGTGACCCTGGCAAACACAGCGCCCGCACGGTACCCCGGGAATGGTGAAAATGCAACGACGCCGGCCCGGCGGCAAAATCCCCCAGCGACCGGCCAAATGACGCAGGCTGGAACAAGGATCGCAATGGAATTTCAGACTCTTTATTACGTGCTCGCCGTGGTGCTGATGCTGGTGGGTGTCGCCGGCACCGTGCTCCCCGCCCTGCCTGGGCTGCCACTGGTCTTCGCCGGGATGCTGCTGGCGGCATGGGCAGGCGACTTCGAGCAGGTGGGCGGCTGGACCATGGTGGTCCTGGCACTACTGACGCTGCTGTCCCTGGGCATCGACTTCATGGCCACCGCCCTGGGCGCCAAGCGGGTCGGGGCGAGCAAGCCCGCCCTGATCGGCGCGGTCCTGGGGACCTTCGCCGGACTGCTGTTCGGAATCGTCGGGGTGTTCGTCGGCCCGTTCGTGGGCGCGCTGCTCGGCGAACTGGCGTGGCTGCGCGGCGTCGGTGGCCGCGAACTGGGCAAGGCGACCAAGGTCGGCCTGGGTACCTGGCTGGGCATCGTGGTCGGAACGATCCTGAAGCTGGGACTGGCGTTCGTGATGGTCGGACTGTTCGCCATTGCGTGGTTCGTCCAATGAGGGCCGCGGCCCTGCTGCTGGTCATTGCTGCACCTGTCCTCGCCGAGACCCCGCCGGAACCGGGCTCCAATCCACAGGCCTGCGTGGCCATCAACATCGATGCCGATCGCCTAGCCTGCTACGACGCGGCGATGAGGCGCGGCGCGGCCGACACCACCGCCGCTGACGAGGCAGCCAGCGCCGCCAAGGCCACCAAGCAGGTCATCCAGCAGTACGAGCGCCTCGAACGCGACACGCTCCCGCCCAAGGAACGCACGCGCCGGGTGGTCAGCGATCTGTTCAAGAAGGAAGGGGGCTCGGTCTTCGACCAACGCATCGCCAATGCCGGCAAGGGCTCGCTGCTCGACAGCCGTTGGGAACTGGCAAGGGATTCGAAGCTGGGAGCTTTCAATTTCCGCGCCTACAAGCCCGTGTACCTCCTGCCGGCCTTCTGGAGCAGCGACCCCAATGCGCTCCCGACCTCGTCCAATCCCTCGCGGGTGCCGCCCCAGCAACAGGCGCTGGACCAGGTGGAAGCCAAGTTCCAGCTCAGCTTCAAGACCAAGGTCGCCGAGAACCTGTTCGGCGACAACGGCGACCTGTGGGCGGCTTACACCCAGAGCTCGCGCTGGCAGGTCTACAACGGCGGTGAATCGCGGCCGTTCCGCGAAACGAACTACGAACCCGAAGTCCTGCTGGTGTTCCGCAACAGCTACTCGCTCGGCAGCTGGCACGGCCGGATGGTCGGGATGGGCATCAACCACCAGTCGAACGGTCGCGCCGATCCGATATCGCGCAGCTGGAACCGCGTCGTCGCCAACATCGGCCTCGACCGCGATGACTGGGCGGTGATGATCCGGCCCTGGTGGCGGATTCCCGATGGCCGCCGTGCCGACGAGAACCCCGGGATCGAGAATTACATCGGCCGTGGCGACATCACCCTGGTGCACCGCCGCAACGACCATGAGCTCGCACTCATGGCCCGCCATTCCTTGCGCACCGGGGACGACTCGCGCGGCGCGCTGCAGTTCGACTGGGGTTTTCCGATCAACCGGACCTTGCGCGGGCATGTGCAGGTGTTCGACGGGTATGGCGAGAGCCTGATCGACTACGACCACCGCGCCTGGTACCTCGGCTTGGGAATCTCGCTGCTCGAGTGGTACTGACCGGCGGCGTTTTCACGGCGCATTGCTGAACGCGGCCCCAGAGTGCCCGCATGCCCTGGACCCGCAAGCGCATGCTCTGGACGATCGCACTCACCGCCCTGGCGACCTTGTTGGTGGTCGTCCTGTCGCTCAACTTCGCCGTTCCCGAGAAGAAGCTCGAGCGCAAGATAGAACACCGCTACGCCGTCTCCGACCCGCAGTTCCGCCGCGAGATGGGCGTGCTGCTGGGCCCGGCCATCGTGCCCGGCAACCACGTCGCCGACCTCGAGAATGGCGACGAGATCTTCCCGGCGATGCTCGCCGCCATCCGCGGCGCGCGCAAGACGGTCACCTTCGAAACGTACATCTACTGGGAAGGCCAGGTCGGCAAGGACTTCGCCGATGCCCTGTCCGAGCGCGCGCGCGCCGGCGTTGCCGTCAACGTCACCATCGACTGGGCCGGCAGCATCACCATGGACGAGGCCCAGCTGAAGCAGATGCAGGACTCAGGCGTGCATGTCGAACGCTATCGCCCGCTGCATTGGTACAACCTGGGCCGGATCAACAACCGCACCCACCGCAAGCTGCTGGTGGTCGATGGTCGCGTCGGTTTCACCGGCGGAGTCGGCATCGGCGACCCGTGGAACGGCCACGCCCAGGATCCCGACCACTGGCGCGACGTGCATTTCCGCATCGAAGGCCCGGTGGTCGCGCAATTTCAGTCGGCCTTCAACGACAACTGGATCAAGACCACCGGCGAGGTGCTCAATGGCGCCGACTACTTCCCGCCACTGGAGCGCGGCGGCGACATGGACGCGCACATGTTCATCAGTTCGCCGGCGGGCGGCAGCGAGAGCATGCACCTGATGTACCTGATGGCGATCGCGGCCTCGGAGCACACCATCGACCTGGAAGCGGCCTATTTCATACCGGACGAACTCATCACCAAGGCGCTGATCGCCGCGCGCCATCGCGGCGTGCGCATCCGCGTCATCGTCCCCGGCAAGAACACCGACTCGGACGCGGCGCGGTTCGCCTCGAAAGAAGGCTGGGGACCGCTGCTGCTGGCCGGCATCGAGATCTACGAATACGAGCCGACCATGTTCCACAACAAGGTGCTGATCGTGGATGGCGAAATGGTGTCGGTGGGATCCACCAATTTCGACCTGCGCTCGTTCCGGCTCAACGACGAGGCCAGCCTCAACGTGTACGACCCGGCATTTGCCGCGCGCATGACCGAGGTGTTCGAAGCCGACCTCAAGCCGACCAAGCGCTACACCTACCAGACCTGGCAGGACCGGCCGCTCAAGGAAAAGCTGGTCGAGAAATTCATCCTGCCGATCAAGTCGCAGCTGTAGCGGGCGCTGCGCCGGGCGCCAACGAGGTCGCTCCCCACACGCGCCCTGCGCACGTCCAACGCTGCGCGCATGCGACTCCCACGCCCCGCGCGGGAGACGCTGATCGCCGTCAGGCCACGACCACCGGAATCTTGCCGATCTTCGCCTGCCATTCCCTCGGCCCGGTGTTGTGCACCGAAGTGCCCTGCGAATCGACCGCGACGGTGACCGGCATGTCCTGCACTTCGAACTCGTAGATCGCTTCCATGCCGAGGTCGGCGAAGCCGACGACCTTGGCGGCCTTGATCGCCTTCGACACGAGGTACGCCGCGCCACCCACGGCCATGAGATAGGCGGACTGGTGCTTCCTGATCGCCTCGATCGCCGCGGGGCCGCGCTCGGCCTTGCCGACCATGCCCATCAGGCCGGTCTGCGCGAGCACCTGTTCGGTGAACTTGTCCATGCGCGTGGCAGTGGTCGGACCGGCCGGGCCGACGACTTCGTCACGGACCGGATCGACCGGGCCGACGTAATAGATGAAACGGCCCTTGAGGTCGACCGGCAGTTGCTCGCCCTTGTTGAGCATGTCGACCATGCGCTTGTGCGCGGCGTCGCGGCCGGTGAGCAGCTTGCCGTTGAGCAGCAGGACCTCGCCCGGTTTCCACGAGGCGACTTCTTCCCTGGTCACCGTATCCAGGTTGACGCGACGGCCCTTCGAGGCGTCGTAGGTCAGCTCCGGCCAGTCGGCCAGCGACGGCGGATCGAGCATCACCGGACCGGAACCATCGAGGGTGAAGTGCGCGTGGCGCGTCGCCGCGCAGTTCGGGATCAGCGCCACCGGCAGGTTCGCCGCATGCGTCGGGTAATCCTTGACCTTGATGTCGAGCACCGTGGTCAGGCCGCCCAGGCCCTGCGCGCCGATGCCCAGCGCGTTGACCTTTTCGTACAGCTCCAGGCGCAGTTCCTCGGCGCGGTTGGACGCACCGCGCTGCTGCAGCTCGGTGATGTCGATCGGCTCCATCAGCGCTTCCTTCGCCAGCAGCATCGCCTTCTCGGCGGTGCCGCCGATGCCGATGCCGAGCATGCCCGGCGGGCACCAGCCCGCGCCCATGGTCGGCACGGTCTTGAGCACCCAGTCGACGATGGAGTCGGACGGGTTGAGAATCGCGAACTTCGACTTCGCCTCGGAACCACCGCCCTTGGCGGCGACGATCACCTCGACGGTGTTGCCCGGCACGACCTTGACGTTCACGACGCCCGGCGTGTTGTCCTTCGTGTTGATGCGCTTGCCGGCCGGGTCGGCCAGCACCGAGGCGCGCAGCTTGTTGTCCGGGTGGTTGTAGGCGCGGCGCACGCCCTCATGGACCATGTCTTCCACGCCCATGGTCGCGTCGTCCCAGCGCACGTTCATGCCGATCTCGAGGAACACGGTGACGATGCCGGTGTCCTGGCAGATCGGGCGATGGCCTTCCGCGCACATGCGCGAGTTGATCAGGATCTGCGCGATCGCGTCCTTCGCGGCCGGCGATTCCTCGCGCTCGTAGGCGGAAGCGAGGCTCCGGATGTAGTCGACCGGGTGATAGTACGAGATGTACTGCAGGGCGTCGGCGACCGACTGGATCAGGTCTTCCTGCTTGATGGAGACAGGAGTCGAGGAAGCGGGCTTGCTGGCGGTCACGGGCGGCCGGTGGGGTAGCGGACGAAGTCGGCTATTTTAGGCCACCGGGCCGGCCCGGGCCTGACTGTCACACGGGCGCCCCCTGCCCCGTCCTGGCTGCATGACCACCGAATCGCTCTTCGAAAGCTACCGTTCCCGCCTGTTCGGGCTGGCCTACCGGCTGCTGGGCAGCCGCAGCGACGCCGAGGACGTGGTCCAGGACGCCTGGCTGCGCTGGCACCAGGCCGACCGTTCCGCGATCCGCGACGTCGAGGCCTGGCTGGTCACGGCAACCACGCGGCTGGGCATCGACCGCCTTCGGCTGGCCCGGACCGAGCGCGAGCACTATCCCGGGCCGTGGCTGCCGGAACCGCTGACGGTCGACGAATCGCCGACCCCGGAGTCCCGGGCTGACATCGGCAGCCAGGTCTCGCTCGCCTTCCTCTCGCTGCTGGAGCGCCTGGGCCCGGAGGAACGCGCGGCGTTCCTGCTCAAGGAAGTCTTCGACTACGACTACGCGCAGGTCGCGCAGCTCATCGGCCACAGCGAGGCCAACTGCCGGCAGATGGTGCATCGGGCGCGGCAGCGCCTGCAGGCGGAGCGGCCCCGGTTCGAAGTCGCGCCGGACAAGCATCGCCGCCTGCTGGAACGCTTCATGCACGCCGCCGAAGCGGGCGACGAGGCGGCGATCGTCGCCCTGCTCGACACCAATGCGCGCCTGGTCTCCGACGGCGGCGGCAAGGTGACCGCGGTCATCCGTCCGCTGGAGGGCGCCGCGCGCATCGCGCGCCTGTACGGCGCCGTCGCCAACCGGATCGGCGCGCAGACGCAATGCCGGATCGGCTACGTCAACGGCGAGCCGGCCATCCTGCGCTGGTACCAGGGCCGCCTGCATTCGATCACCACGATCGCCATCGACGGCGACCGCATCACCCGCGTGCTTTCCGTGCTGAATCCGGACAAGTTGCACGCCTACCACTGAAGGAATTTCGCGGCGACGTGTCACGCCAGTCCACCCTCGCCCGTCTTCCTGATGACACGGCCACGGTGGCCGCCACGAGAAGACCGCAATGAACGCTTCCCCCATCGATTACACCGTCCACGCACCGCAGTCGTACCAGCACCTGCTGCAACTGAGCATGGGCCTGCACAAGGGTCCGCTCGGCCACCAGCTGGTCGAACTGGTCTCGCTGCGCGTCTCGCAGCTCAACGGCTGCGTGTACTGCCTCGACATGCACAGCACCGCCCTGCGCAAGGCCGGCATGGACCAGCGCAAGCTCGATACGGTGCCGGCCTGGCGCGAGAGCCCGCTGTTCGACGCGCGCGAACGGGCCGCATTGGGTTGGGCCGAAACCCTCAACCGCATCGGCAGCACGCCGATCCCGGAAGGCGCGCTCGACGCGTTGCGGCCGCATTTCGACGAGCGCGAGATTTCCGAGCTGAGCTTCACCGTGGCGATGATCACCGCCTGGAACATGCTCAACGTCGGCCTGCACAAGCCCTTGCCGGTCGCCGCCTGACCGCAGGCCTGTCGCCGCGAGTCCGCGCGCCGGACCGCGGCGACTGCGGCCCACGCGCCGCGATGAACACACGCGTGGACGTCCGCGTTTTCGCCGCCGTGGCAATCGGCAGGGCACACTTGCTGCATGGCCGCCTCCCCCGACTCCACCCCGCGCGCGCGCGCCTCCCGGCCCGCGGGCCAGCCCAGCCTGCGCGAACGCTTCAACGCGTTGCGCAACCTGCCGCCCTTCCTGCGGCAGATCTGGACCACCAGCCCCGGGCTCACGCTGACCACGCTGGGCCTGCGGCTCATCCGCGCGTTCCTGCCGGTCGCCACGCTCTATGTCGGCAAGCTGATCATCGATGAGGCCGTGCGTCTGGTCGGCGCCGGTGCGTCGTTCGAATCGCTCCCCTCCGCCTGGCAAGGCGGCCAGCTCGACCACCTGCTGTGGCTGCTCGCCGCGGAATTCGCGCTGGCGATCGGCTCGGACCTGCTGGGACGCCTGATCAGCTACGGCGACGCACTGCTGTCGGAGCTGTTCACCAACGCGACCAGCGTGCGCCTGATGGAGCATGCGGCGACGCTGGACCTGGAGGACTTCGAAGACCCCGACCTGCAGGACAAGCTCGACCGCGCGCGCCGGCAGACGATGGGGCGCATGAACCTGATGAGCCAGCTGTTCGGCCAGGTGCAGGACGCCATCACCGTGGTGACCTTCGGCACCGGACTGCTGGTCTACGCGCCCTGGCTGATCGTGCTGCTCGCGATCGCCCTGGTGCCGGCGTTCGTGGGCGAGGCGCACTTCAACGCGCTCGGCTACTCGCTCAACTTCCAGTGGACGCCGGAGCGGCGCCAGCTCGAATACATCCGCCAGATGGGTGCGAGCGTGGAGACGGCGAAGGAGGTGAAGATCTTCAACCTCAACCGCTTCTTCATCACCCGCTTCCGCGAACTGTCCAACAAGTTCTTCCTCGCCAACCGCCGGCTGGCGCGGCGGCGCGCGTTCTGGGGCACCGTGCTCGCCGCGCTGGGCACGCTGGGCTACTACGTCGCCTATGCCTACATCGCCTGGCGCACGGTCAAGGGAGATTTCAGCATCGGCGACCTGACCTTCCTCGCAGGCAGCTTCCTGCGCCTGCGCCAGTTGCTGGAAGGGCTGCTGATCGGCTTTTCCCAGGTCGCCGGGCAGGCCCTGTACCTGGACGACCTGTTCTCGTTCTTCGAGATCCAGGCGGAAATCCGCTCGCCGGCGCATCCAGTCGCGGTGCCGCAACCGATCGCGAAGGGCTTCGTGTTCGAGAACGTCGGCTTCCGATATCCCGACGCGGAGCGCTGGGCGCTGCGTACGCTCGACTTCGAACTGCGCGCGGGCGAAGTGCTCGCCCTGGTCGGCGAGAACGGCGCGGGCAAGACCACGCTGGTCAAGCTGCTCGCGCGCCTGTACGACCCCGACGAGGGTCGCATCCTGCTCGACGGCCGCGACCTGCGCGAGTACGACCTCGACGACCTGCGCGCGAACATCGGGGTGATCTTCCAGGACTTCGTGCGTTACCACCTCACCGCCGGCGAGAACATCGGCGTCGGCCAGATCGACGCCATGTACGACCGCGACCGCATCCGCGAAGCCGCGCGGCGCGCGCTGGCGGACCAGGTCATCGAGCCCCTGCCCCATGGCTACGACCAGCTGATCGGCCGCCGCTTCAAGAGCGGCGTCGACCTGTCCGGCGGCCAGTGGCAGAAGATCGCCATCGCGCGCGCCTACATGCGCGACGCGCAGGTGATGATCCTCGACGAGCCGACGGCGGCACTGGATGCGCGCAGCGAGTTCGAGGTGTTCCAGCGCTTCAAGGAGCTGTCGGAGCAGCGCACCGCGGTTTTGATCTCGCATCGCTTCAGCAGCGTGCGCATGGCGGACCGGATCCTGGTGTTGAACGAGGGACGGCTGGAGGCCAGCGGCACGCACCACGAGTTGATGGCGCAGGGTGGACGCTACGCGGAGCTGTTCGAATTGCAGGCTGCGGGATATCGCTAGCCCGCGCCTCCTTCACTGCGCTCATGCATCATGGGCTCGCCTTCAATCCAGGCCGTTGCTTCGAGGAGGTCCCATGCGCCGCCTGCTGCTCTGCACTGCCCTCGCGTTGACCCTGCCGATGACCGGTTGCGAGGCGCGCCGCACGCCCGATACCGGCGGCGCGGCCGTCGCCGCACCTGCGAAGGCAACGCCGGCACGCACGGTCGCAAGCAGGCTCGGTGGCGTGGAAGTCACCACCATTGCCAGCGGACTCGAGCATCCGTGGTCGGTCGCGCTGTTGCCCGATGGCAGCTTCCTGGTGACCGAGCGCCCGGGACGCCTGCGGCGCGTCAGCGCGGCGGGGGCGGTGTCGGCGCCGTTGCGCGGCGTGCCCGCGGTCTATGCACAGGGACAAGGCGGCCTGCTCGACGTCGCGCTTGCGCCGGATTTCGCCCGCAGCAAGCGCATCTACCTGACCTTCGCCGAACCCGGCGACAACGGCACCGCAGGCACCGCCGCCGCCACGGCGATCCTCGGCGACACCTCGCTCGATGGACTGAAAGTGATCTACCGGCAGGAGCCGAAGCTCGACAGTTCCATCCACTTCGGCTCGCGCCTGGCCTTCGACAAGACTGGCCACGTCTTCATCAGCCAGGGCGAGCGCGGCGAACGTCCGCGCGCGCAACAGTTGGACGTGCTGCAGGGCAAGCTGGTACGCCTCAACCTCGACGGGAGCGTGCCCAGCGACAATCCCTTCGTCGGCCGCAGCGACGCGCGCCCGGAGATCTGGAGCTACGGCCACCGCAACATGCAGGGGCTGGCGGTCGATCCGCGCACCGGCACGCTGTGGGAAAGCGAGCACGGGCCGCGCGGCGGCGACGAGATCAACCTGCCGCAGGCGGGCCGGAACTACGGCTGGCCGATCATCACCAATGGCATCAACTATTCCGGCTTCCCGATCCCGGAAGCCGTGGGCACGACGGCACCCGGCATGGAATCCCCGCACTACGTCTGGGCCAAGTCGCCGGCGATCTCCGGGCTGGCCTTCCTGGTCGGGCAGCCGACGTCGAAATGGAACGACAGCCTGTTTGTCGGCGCTCTCGCGGACGGCAGCCTGATCCGCCTGTCGCTGTCCGGCGATCGCGTCGTCGGCGAGGAACGCCTGCTCAAGGAGCTCGGCGCGCGCATCCGCGACGTACGCGTCGGCAATGACGGCAGCGTCTACGTGCTGACCGACGAGGAAAATGGGCGCCTGCTGCGGCTGCGTCCGCCGCGCTGAGCCGGCCTTTACATCGACCCGGCTAGGCTGCCAGCCAGCAACGGAGCCGATATCCATGGGTGATGCCACCGCCGGGCTTGCGCGTACCGCACGCATCCTGCGTTTCCTGCTCAAGTACCGGAGCGCCGGGGTGTTCACCGGACTCGACCTGGACAGCGTGAATGACGGCGCCACGCCCGAGATGGGTGGCAAGCCTGAGGAATTCGTCGCCGACCTCGAGGCGCTCGGCCCCACCTTCATCAAGTTCGGCCAGGCGCTCTCCACGCGCCCGGACCTGGTGCCCCCGGCCTACCTGGCGGCGCTGGAGCGTACGCAGGACAACATCGCGCCATTGCCGGCGCAACAGATCCACGCCGCGATCGAAGCCGAGCTCGGCGTGCGCCACACCCATGTCTTCGCGGAATTCGACGACGTGCCGCTGGGCAGTGCCTCGCTGGCGCAGGTCCATCGCGCGATCCTGCGCGACGGCCGGCCCGTAGCGGTCAAGGTGCAGCGCCCGGACATCGCCAAGGTGATCCAGTCTGACCTCGACGCGCTCGCCGCCATCGCCAGCGGAGCGGACTCGGCCACCCGGGTCGGGCGCCGCGTCCACTTCGCCGACTGGGTCCACGAGTTCCGCAAGGCCCTGCTGCTGGAGATGGACTACGTCTGCGAAGCGGAGAACCTCAGCCGCTTCCGCGAGCATTTCCGCGATTACCCGGAGATTTTCGTTCCCGCGCCGATCTGGGACTTTTCTACCCGCCACGTGCTGACCATGGAGCTGGTGACCGGACGCAAGGTCACCGACCTCACCGGGCTGTTCCGTGCCGAACACGACGTCCGCGACCTGGCCGAGGCGCTGCTCGCGGGCTACCTCGACCAGGTGCTCGTGCACGGCGACATCCATGCCGACCCGCACCCGGGCAACCTGCTGGTGATGGAGGACGGGAGGCTGGCCCTGTTCGACCTGGGCATGGTCGTGCACGTGCCGCCGCGGCAGCGCGACCGCCTGTTCCGGTTGCTGTTCGCAGCCGTGGACGGGCGCGGCGAAGACGCGGCGCACGAAACGATCGGCATGGGCACGCGCCTGGAGGATTTCGAGGAAGAACGCTTCCTGCGCGAAGTCGGCCAGCTGGTCGCGCGCTACGCGGCGCATTCGGGCCAGTCGGCGAGCGAGAGCCGCCTGCTGTTCGACATCGTGCGCATCAGCACCGCGTGCGGTTTGCGCTCGCCGTCCGAACTGAGCCTGCTGGGCAAGACCCTGGCGCACCTGGAGACCGTGTGCCGCGCACTCGACCCCCGCGTCGACATGAAGGACGTGGTCAAGCAGCACCTGCAGAGCGTCATGACCGACCGGCTGCGCCGCTCGCTGTCGCCGCACCGGGTGGCGAGCGAACTTCTCGACCTGCAGACGCTGGCGCGCGACGCGCCGAGGAAGCTGTCCGACATGCTGTCGCTGCTGGCCGACAACCGCTTCCAGATCCGCGTGACCGGGCTGGAGGAATCGCGGCTGATGGAGAACCTGCAGAAGATTGCCAACCGCATCACCACCGGCCTGATCGTCGCGGCGCTGATCGTCGCGGCGGCGATGATCATGCGCATCGAGACCAAGGTGCGGTTGTTTGGCTATCCCGCGCTGGCGCTGGTGATGTTCCTGCTGGCCGCGGCGCTGGGCGTCGGCATCGTGGTCAGCGCGCTGCTGCGCGATCGCCGGGCGCGCCCGCGCGAGGAATCGGGCCCACGCGCGTAGGCATGGCTGCCTCCCCTCCCCCAGGCTGGCGCGGACGCCTCACGCGGCGGCTGCAGGACTCGATCATCGCCGGCGACGACGCGCTGGATGCCTTGCGGCTGCGCTACAACACGCGCTTCCACCGCAACCGGCCGCACCACATCGCCGCGTATCGCGGCTTTGCCGACAGCACGCAGGTCGAACTGGGCGGGCGCGTGCTCGCCAACCGCCCGCTCGGCGGGCCGATGGAGGAGGACGACTGGTGGGACAACCTGCTCAACACTTACCGCCGCTTCGCCAGCGACGAAGTGCCGGGCGTGGGCATCAAGGTGCAATTCCGCGGCACGACGGCGCAGGCGACCACCGACCACGAGGGCTATTACCGCGTGGCGATGGAGGTGCCCCCGGCACACGGCAACTCGCTGTGGGATGACGCCACCGTGTCGCTCGCCGATGGCACGCTCACCGCGCGCCAACCGGTGCTGCAGGTGCTGCCGCAGGCCCGCATCGGCGTGATTTCCGACATCGACGACACGGTCCTGCACAGCGGCATCACCCACTGGAAGACCGCCGCGCAGCTGACCTTCCTCGGCAATGCGCGCACGCGCAAGCCGCTGGACGGCGTGGCCCGATTCTACCAGGCGCTGCAGGCCGGCAGCGGCGGCACGGCGGCGCAGCCGCTGTTCTATGTCTCGAGCTCGCCCTGGAACCTCTACGACCTGCTGGAGGATTTCATGGAGCTCAACCGCATTCCGCACGGACCGGTCTTCCTGCGCGACCTCGGCACCGACACCGGCAAGTTCATCCAGACGCCCGGCCATGGCCACAAGCTGGGGCAGGTCCGCACGCTGATCCATCGCTTCCCGGGCCTGCGCTGGGTGCTGCTGGGCGATTCCGGGCAGGACGACGCCGAGCTGTACGCCGAAGCCGCGGGCGAGTTCGGCGAGCGCATCGCCGCGATCTACATCCGCGATGTCGATCCGGGAATCGATTCGCCATTCGACACCGCGACCGACGCGCACATCGAGCGCATCGCCGGAACGCAGGCGCCGCCGACAGCCTGGTGATGGCCCGGCACGCGGCGTCCCTGGGCCTGATCGATGCGGTCGCGCTGCCCGCGATCGCGGCCGAAGTCCAGCGCGACCGGCAGCGGCCGACCCTGGGCGAAGCAGCCCTGGACGCGGCGATCGAGGGCAAACCGGACGACCCCGTCGGCTAAAATGGCGGTCCGCAACGCCGATCCCTCCCCCCATGTCTTCCGCTTTCGGCACCGAAACCGTGCTGGATGTCCGTCACTGGACGGACGCCTACTTCAGCTTCACCACCACCCGCGACGACGGCTTCCGTTTCGACAACGGCCAGTTCGTCATGATCGGCCTGCAGGTCCCGCAGGCGGACGGCAGCAGCAAGCCGCTGCTGCGCGCGTATTCGATCGCCAGCGCGAACTGGGAAGAGCAGCTGGAGTTCTTCAGCATCAAGGTGCCCAACGGCCCGCTGACCTCGCGGCTGAAGGACATCCAGCCGGGCGACACCGTGCTGATCGGCCGCAAGCCCACCGGCACGCTGCTGATCTCCGACCTGCATCCGGGCCGCAACCTGTACCTGCTGGGCACGGGCACCGGCTTCGCGCCGTGGCTGGCGGTGATCAAGGATCCGGAAACCTACGAGCGCTTCGACAAGGTCGTGCTCTGCCACGGCGTGCGCAATGCGCAGGACCTGGCGTACCGCGACTACATCGTCAACGAATTGCCGCGCCACGAGTTCCTCGGCGAGCAGATCAGCGCCAAGCTGAAGTACTACCCGGCGGTGTCGCGCGAGGATTTCGTGTTCGCCGGCCACGACCAGCGCGGCCGCCTCACCGACCTGATGGCGAGCGGCCGGATGATGGACCAGCTCGGCATCGAGCCGCTCGACGCGCAGCACGACCGCGCGATGATCTGCGGCAGCCCGCAGATGCTGGCGGACTTCCGCACCCTGCTCGATGGCCGCGGCTTCACCGCGGCGCCGCGCATCGGCTCGCTGGGGCAGTACGTGTTCGAGCGGGCGTTCGTCGAGAAGTGATTCCGTCCGCCGCCGGGACCGGCGGCCTTCATCGTTGTACGAGCAACGGAGGAATGCATGAACCGGATCGTCGTACTGCTGCTGGCGCTGTGCCTGTCGGTGCCCGTTCTCGCGCACGCCACGAGCGACGCGGAGCTGCTCGCGATCGATGCCCGCTGGAATGCGTTGCGCCTGCAGCCGGATGTCGAAGGCCTGGATCGCCTTCTGGCTGACGACTGGCTGCTCACGCACTCCGATGGCCGCGTGCAGACGAAGTCCGAGTACCTGGACGAACTGCGCACGCGCACGCGCCGCAACCAGGCAATCGACAACGAAGACGTGCGGCTGCGCCGCTATGGCAATACCGTCGTCGTCACCGGCACCAGTGTGCAGTCGGCGGTCAGCAACGGCCAGCCGTGGAGCGGGCGCTTCCGCTTCACCCGTGTCTGGGTGCGGCGCGGCGGCGGCTGGATCATGGTCGCCTCGCACTCGTCGCGCATCGAAACGACTCCGTGAACGCCGCGCACTGCTCCGGGCGGAACGCCCGCTACGCCGCGCGGCGTTCGGGCCGCAACGCATCGCGATAGGTCCGGCTGCACGGCACCGTCGTGCCATCGCGCATCGCGATGCGCGCGTCGCCGGTATCCAGCGGCTCGATCTCGCCCACGCAATCCAGGTTGACGATGAAGCTGCGATGCACGCGCACGAAGCGCGCCGGATCCAGCTGCGCCTCGATCGCGGCCATCGTGGTGCGCAGCGGATAGTCGCGGCCGCGCACGTGCAGGTTCACGTAGTTGCCGGAGGCCTGCAGCCATTCCACCTCGGCGGCGGCGACCAGGAACTCCTTGCCCAGCTTGCGCACGAGGAAGCGCTCCGGGCGTTCGGGCTGCTCCGGCAGCGGCGCGTCGTCCGGCGCGGCCAGCACGCTGGCCTCGCCCTGCAGGCGGCGGACCAGCAGGCGGTAGAGCTCGATGAACACGACCAGCCCGGCGAAGTGGCGCGCGTCCTTCAGGTATTCGTAGAAGAACTCGGTCAGCCACGGGCTGAAGTCGTACTGGCCGCCCTGGGCGGCGTAGGCCAGCTTGCGCAGCGCCACCATGCCGCCCACGTGCAACGCCGACCACGCCACGCTGCCCAGCGCCAGCCACGGCAGGTTGCGGCGCCAGGTATCGAAGTGCAGCGGGAAGCGGCGGGTGAACCACAGCACGGCCGGCACCAGCGCCAGCGAGACCAGGTGGCTGCTCCATTCCCACACCGCCGGCTCCCAGCTGGCGAAGTCCAGGTGCAGGCGACGAACGTCCATCAGCACGGTCACGCTGTTGGACAGCGCGCCAATCACGTAGCTGACGATCCAGAAGCCCCACTCCATCGTCCGGCGCCAGGGCTGGTAGCGCTCCCAGAGGTTGTCGGTGGAAGGGGCTGCAGCGGACGTGGTCGGATTCATCGCCGCATTCTCGCCCAGGCAGGCGCGAAAACCGCCCCGGCTCGTCCCGGAGCTCCGCGGTTCGTCCCCTGGGCCGCTCGACCAATCACTTGCCGGTGGTGCGGGCCGGATGCCCGATCGATCGTGGCGCCATTCCCGCCACGGAGCCCCCCATGCAACAGCGCCGTCACGACATCGACGCCCTGCGCGCCCTCGCCTTCGCCCTGCTCATCCTCTACCACTGCGGCATGTTCTACGTCGCCGGCGAGGACTGGGGCTGGCACCTCAAGAGCACCCACCTCGCCGAGTGGCTGCAGCTGCCGATGCTGGTCGTGAACCGCTGGCGGATGGACCTGATCTTCCTGATCTCGGGCCTGTCGGTGCACTTCCTGTTGCGCGGCACGTCGGCCGGGCGCTTCATCGCCCAGCGCAGCTGGCGGCTGCTGCTACCGCTGGTGTTCGGCTGCCTGGTGGTGGTGCCCGTGCAGCCGTACGTGCAGGGCATCGCCAATGGCGCGGTCGAGCCGGGCTACCTGCACTTCCTGGGCGACTACTTCGGCGGGCGGCAGTGGCCTGCGGACGCCTTCGACGGCTGGGAGCACGGCTTCACCTGGAACCACCTGTGGTACCTGGTTTACCTGTGGTGCTACACGATGGTGTTCGCAGCGCTGCTGCCGCTGCTGCGCCGGCTGCCGAACCCGTTCGCCCGCCTGCGCGGTGGCTGGCTGCTGGTGCTGCCGGCCCTGCCGCTGCTGCTGTTCACCCTGGTTCTGCAACCGCTGTTCGAGGACACCGGCGACCTGATCCACGACTGGTACCGCCACGCGATCTATTTCACCGTCTTCCTCTACGGCTGGTGGCTGGGCGGCAGCGCCGGGGTGTGGGACGAGCTGGTGCGCCTGCGCCGGCACGCACTCGCCGCCGCGCTGGCGCTGGTGACGGCCTATCTCGCGATGGTGTTCGGCCTGCCCGACGACCTGCCGGAATGGGTGCTGGTGGTCGGCCGCACGCTACGCAACCTGTACATCTGGATGGCGCTGTGCGCGATCCTCGGCTGGGCCAAGGCCTGCCTGGACCGTCCGTTCCGCTGGCTGCCATGGGCAAACGAGGCGGTGTATCCGTGGTACGTGCTGCACCAGAGCGTGATCCTGCTGATCGGCTACTGGTTGCTGCCGCTGCACCTGGGTCCGGTGGCGGAACCGCTGCTGCTCATTGGCGGCACGGTCGTCGCCTGCTGGGCGCTGCACGAGTTGGTGATCCGCCGCGTGCGCTGGCTGCGGCCGTGCTTCGGGTTGAAGCCGGTGGTGCGAGCGGCCGCGATGCAGCCGGAGATGGCCGCCGCCTAACCGTCAAGGCCGGCCTAGTGCGGCAACGACGCCGCGCGCGCGACCCAGTCGGTGGCGGGCCGCGCGCGCGAGAACAGGAAGCCCTGTCCCTGCTCGCAGCCGATCGACAGCAGGCAATCGCGCTGGGCTTCGGTCTCGATGCCTTCGGCGATCACTTCCATGCCCAGCGTGTTGGCCAGGGCAAGCACCGCGCGCACCACCGCCACGCTGCCGCCGCGTTCGCCGGGCACCAGCGCGCTGACGAAGGAGCGGTCGATCTTCAGCGCATGCAGCGGGAAGCGGTGCAGGTAGCTCAGCGAGGAGTATCCGGTGCCGAAATCGTCCAATGCCGCCAGCACGCCGCCGCGGCGCAATGCATCGAGGGTGGCGAAGACCTGGTCGGGGTTCTCCAGCAGCGCGCCCTCGGTGACCTCCACGCGCAACCGCTGCGGCGGCACCTGGTAGGCGGCGAGCAGGTCCAGCAGCTGCCTTGCGAGCGCGGGCGAACGGAAATGGCGCGGCGAGACATTGATGGTGACGTAGCCGTTATCGTCGACCAGCGAGTCGATCTCGCGGCAGGCGTGCTCGAACAGGCGCCAGTCGATCTGCTCGACGCTGCCGCTGTCCTCGGCGACCTTGAGGAACTCGCCCGGAAGCATCAGCGGACTGCCCGGGCGGCGCCAGCGCAACAGCGCCTCGTAGCCGGCGACCTTGCCGGTGCGCAGGTCGACGATCGGCTGGTAGTGCGGCTCGAACTCGTCGCGCAGGATCGCGCGGCGCAGGTCGACTTCCAGGTCGAGCAGTTGCAACGCCTCCTGGTGCAGGCGTTCGTCGAAGATCTCGAAGCGCTGGCGGCCGTGCGCCTTGGCGCGGTACATGGCGACGTCGGCGTCGCGCAGCAGTTCCTCGGCCTTGTGGTAGCGCGGGCTGCCCAGGGTGATGCCGATGCTGGCCGAGGTGAAGAGCTCCTTGCCGCCGATGTACATCGGCTCGCTCAAGGCCTGGATCACCCGCTGCGCGGTGTGGCAGGCGTCTTCCGGCAGTTGCACGTCCTCCATCAGCAGCGCGAACTCGTCGCCGCCCAGGCGCGCCACGACGTCGGACTCGCGCACGCACGCGGCCAGGCGTTCGCTGGCCTGGCGCAGCATCTGGTCGCCGGACAGGTGGCCGACGCTGTCGTTGATGATCTTGAAACGGTCCAGGTCGAGGAACAGCACCGCGAAGCGATGCTCCGGATCGCGCTGCAGCCGTGCGAGCGCGCGCTCGATCGCCCCGTACAGGAAGGTGCGGTTGGGCAGCCCGGTCAGCGAATCGTGCAGGGTCTCGTGCACCAGCTGCTGCTCGGCGCGTTCGCGCACCTCGATCTGCTCGCGCAGCTCGCTCACGGCGGCGGCGAGCTCACGGGTGCGGTCCTCGACCCGTCGCTCCAGCTCGCCCTGCACCTTCTTGCGCGCCAGCGCGGTGAGGATGTGCTGGGCGACGTAGGAGAGCAGTGCACGGTCCTCCTCGGTGTAATGCACCGAGGTGTCGTAGCTCTGCACCACCACGACGCCGCGCACCTCGCCCTGCCCGACCATGGGCACGCCGAGGAAGTCGGCCGCGGGCGTGCCCAGGCCGATGCCGCCCGGCACGTCGAGCAGTTTCGCCACTTCGCGGGCTGGCCCCATCGCGGTGCGGCCGTGCCGGATCAGGCCCAGGGTCAGGCTGCTGCGCAGCTTCTCCACCGGGATTTCCTCGTCGGGCTGCACCAGCCCCGGATCCATCTCGTCGGCGCGATACGGGAACCGCAGCGTGTCCTGCTCGGCGTTGTACAGGGCGATGTAGAAGTTCTTCGCGTACATCAGCTCGCCGACGATCGCGTGGATGCGGTGGAGCATCTCGCTCATGTCGAGCTCGCTGCTGGCGAGGTCGGCGATGCTGTACAGCGCGGTCTGCAGCTTCTCGCCGCGCTGGCGCTCACGCACCTCCTTGGTCAGCTCGCGCGTGCGCTCCTCCACCCGGCGCTCCAGCTCCTCGTGCGCCTGCTTGCGCATCAGCGCGGTGAGGATGTGCTGGGCGACGAACGCCAGCAGCGCGCGGTCCTCCTCCGTATAGCGCGAACGCTCGTCGTAGCTCTGCACGACCACCGCGCCGCGCACGGCGCCATCGGAGACCATCGGCACGCCGAGCCAGTCGGCGCTGTCTGGGCCGTACTTGTCCGTGTCGTCGGGATAGTCGAGGCCGAACTCCACGAGCAGCGAGCGCGAAGGCCCCATGGCCGGCCGGCCATTGCGGATGATCGACAGGGTCAGGCTGCTGCGCATTTCCGACGCGGGGATTTCCTCCCTCGGGTCGATCACCATCGAGTCGTGCTCGTCGGCGAAATAGATGAAGCGCACGCTGTCCCGCGCCTGGTCGTAGAGCGCGATGTAGAAGTTCTTCGCGTACATCAGCTCGCCCACGACGCCGTGCACCCGCGCCAGCATCTCGGGCATGTCCAGCTGGCTGCTGGCGAGGTCGGCGATGGCGAAGAGGGCCGTCTGCAGCTTGGCGTTCTTCTCCAGGCGCTGCGCGGCGAGGCGTTGTTCGGCTAACTCCAGGGCGGCGTCCAGGCGCGCCTTGAGGACGCTGGCGAACTCGTTCCAGGCAGCATCGCCGAGTTCCGGCAGGCAGTGGGACGCGGGCCAGTTGGCGGCCAGCCACAGGGGGTGTTCGGCATCGCGGACGTCCAGATCGACCACGACGCGCCGCCAGCCTGGCGCCGGCAGCTCGCCATCGCGCTCGTGCGACGCGTGGCGCAACGCCTCGGAAGCGGACATCCGGGGGACTGCATGCGCCGGGGCTGGGGCGCGGTACAGGCGGGCATCGCGCGCGCCGAACGCGGCTTCCACCCGACGCTCCGCCACAGCCGCGATTTCCTCGAGGCTGGAAGCTGCGAACAGCGCGGACACGAAGTCGGCCGTCGGTGCCATCCCTGCCCTCTTTGCGCCGGCTCCGCCGCCCTGCCCGATATCCGGGGCTAGCGTGGCCATAGCGGGGCAGTGTACCCCCCGCCGCGGCGCCGACGCGCAAGCGGCTGCGGGCCAGCCCCCCTCCGGCGGGTTAACCCTTCCCTCAGTCGCCCAAGGGTTCGCCGTAGCGCAACCACAGCTCTGCCGCGCGTTCATCGTCGAAGACGCGGGCATGGAATCCGGCGTCGCGGGCGAAGATCTCGCAGTACTCCATCTCTTGCAGCCCCGCGGGCCGGACGTGGGCGATGCGGACGCGCTCCAGCCCGTGTCCCGCCATGTGCCGCACCAGGCTGAGCCACTCGCCCTGGGTCAACGGCACCCCGGCCAGCTGGTCGACCACCAGGATTGCGTCGGTCGGCGCGCGGGCGACCTCCGCGACGATCGCCTGCCAGTAGGCCAACGTGTTGTCCAGCGTGCTCGCACCAGTCACGTGCACGCGCAGGAGCGATGGCCGGCGGTTGAATCCGACCTGCAGCGGAACGCTCGGTCCCGGCGCCGCCATGGCGTCACCCAAGGGCCTTCTCGATGTCCTTGGCGATGGACTCGGGCTTGTCGGTGGGCGCGTAGCGCTTGAGCACCGTGCCATCGCGACCAACCAGGAATTTGCTGAAGTTCCATTTGATCGCATCGATGCCAAGGAACCCGCCCTTCTCGTCCTTCAGCCACTTCCACAGCGGATGCGCCTTGTCGCCGTTGACGTCGACCTTGGCGAACATCGGGAACGTGACGTCGTAGTTGAGCGAGCAGAAATTCTTGATTTCGGCCTCGTCGCCCGGTTCCTGGTGGCCGAACTGGTCGCAGGGAAAGCCCATCACCACCAGGCCGCGGTCGGCGTAGTCGCGCCACAGCTTTTCCAGCCCCGTGTACTGCGGGGTGAAGCCGCACTGCGAGGCGACGTTGACGATCAGCAGCACCTTGCCGCGGTAGTCGGCGAGCGATCGCGCCTGGCCGTCGATGTCGCTGGCGTCGAAGTCGTAGGCGGTCGTCATGGCGGCTTCCGGAATGGGGTGTTCGCCAGCATACCCCCGGCGCGCGAAGGAAAAAAAGAAACGCCGGGACGGGCCCGGCGTTTCGTCGTGCATCGTGTTCGCGTGACTCAGAACGCAGCCTTGAACTCCACGCCTACCGTGCGCGGCTCGTTGATGAAGCCGGTCAGGTTGTTGAAGTCGATGCCGCCGGTCACCTTCACCTCGTCGGTGATGTTGCGTCCGAACACCGCGAGGTCATACCTGCCGGCGCCCCAGTTGTAACCGATGCGCAGGCCGCCCTCGACCAGCGACTGGCCGGTGAATTCCCTCGACTCGTACAGGAAGAAATTCACTTCGCTGCGGTAGGCCCAGTCGGTGAACACATAGAACTCGCCGTCATTGCCGACCGGCATGCCCCAGCGCGCGGTCAGGTTGTGGGTCCACTTGGGCGACTGCGGCAGCGGGTTGCCGTCGATCAGGTAGCGGCCAGTCGGCAACTGGGTGACGGGGTCGAGCACCGGGTCGTCCGTGACCGTGCAAGCGGCGCAGCCGAAGACGTTGAGGTTGGCGTCCTGGATCTCGGTGTCGTTGTAGCTGCTGCCCAGGGTCACCAGCAGGTGGTCGGTCAGGTACGCCTGGAAGTCCATCTCGAAGCCCTTGCCGACGGTCTTGTCGGCATTGAGCAGGATGTTGGCGTTGCCGGAGGACCCGCCCACCGCGGTCAGCTGCTGGTCCTTGACCTGGTAATAGAAGACGCCGGCGTTGAGGCGGGCGCGCTTGTCCCAGAAGTCGGCCTTGATGCCCGCCTCGATCGAGGTCGAAGTTTCCGGGTCCGCGACCGACTTTCCATTGAACGCACCGGCCGCCTGGACGCTGCTGCCGCGATAGCCGGTGGCGGCGCGGGCGTAGAGCTTCATGTCGTCGTTGATGGCGTAGGTGGCCGACAGGTCCCAACTGAACTTCTTGTCTTCCGGATGGGCCGACAGGTCGCCGTCGGGCTCCTGGGCGGCCAGCTGCGCCAGCGTGCACTTGCCCTGCAGCACGCACGGGACGAAGCCGCTGTTCGTGTACGCCTCGACGGTCAGGTCCTTCTTGTCCACGGTGTAGCGCGCGCCCGCGCGCAACTCGAATGCCGGCGTGACCTTCCACGTGGCCGCACCGAACACCGCCCACGAGTCGTTGGTCTGGTTGATGCGTTCGTAGCCGTCCTGCGCGCCGCCGTTCAACGAGTCGTAGCTGAAGCTCTCGACGTCGTAGTCTTCCTTGAAATAGAACAGGCCCGCCTGCCAGTCGAACGCCGTGCCCGTATTCGACTCGATGCGGAATTCCTGCGTCCACTGCGAGTGCTCGGGAATGCCGTCGGCCGTTTCCGATGCGAACGGGATCACGCCGGGACCGGAGTTGCCCGGGCCGAGGAACGCCGCGCCGAAGCCGCCATCGATGTCGCCGCGGCTGTAGGTCTCCACCGACTCGTAGCCGGTGATCGAATGCAGCTTGTACGAGCCCAGGTCCCAGCTCAGGCGCGCGCTGGCGCCCTTGCTGTCGAGCTCGGAATGGTTGTAGCCGTCGAGCGAGACTTCATCTTCGTCGAAGCCGTCGGCCAGGTCGTTGGTGCCGGGCTTGATGATGTTGGCGCGGAACAGGCGGGCCGTGCCGTTGAGATGGCGCGCGTGCGCACCCAGCAGTGCCTCGAAACCGTCGCCTTCATACAGGAACTGCACGCGGGCCGCGGATTCGTCGTAGCCCTCGAAGCCGTCGTTCGGGCCCGGGAAGGTGTTCTTTACCCAGTCGTCGCGACGCTGGAACAGCGCCGACGCGCGCGCCGACCAGTTCTCGGTCAGGCCGCCACCGACCGCGCCTTCGAAGTTCCACATGTTGTCGCTGCCGTAGCCGACCTTGCCGTAACCACTGAGGTCCTGCGACGGACGCACGGACTCGAACTTGACCACGCCCGCCGGACTGTTGCGGCCGAACAGGGAACCCTGGGGACCGCGCAGCACTTCGACCTGGTCGACGTCGAACACCGGGAAGCCCTTCAGGATCGGGTTCTCCTGCACGACGTCGTCATAGACCAGCGACACCGGCTGCGAGGTGTTGAGGCGGAAGTCGGTGTTGCCGTAGCCGCGGATGTAGAAGCGCGGGAACGCGCGGCCGAACGACGACTCGATGTTCAGGCTGGGCACGCGTCCCGAGAGGAAGCGCACGTCGGTACCGCCGGAGGCCAGGGCATCGAGCTTCTCGCCGCTGACCGTGCTGACGGACACCGGCACGTCCTGGATGTTCTCGACCTTGCGCTGGGCGGTGACCTGCACGGTGTCCAGGGTGGTGGCTTTCTGCGCGGCTGTGGTGGTGTCGTCCTGGGCGAGCACCGCATGCGCGGGCAGCAGCAGGGCGATGGCGGTGGCCAGCGCATGGCGGGACAGCTGGCGAGCGTGCAGCGGCTTGGATGACATGGTCGGTCTCACAGGAAAGGTGGCCGCAGGCCACCGGATTCGAGGATGCCGCTGCGTCTGGGCACAGTCGGCGGCGGACTGGACCATCCCGTGATGGTCGGCGCGGGACCGCTCCCGCCTGTCGCTTCGTTCAGGCCGGCGAATGTTACCGCATGGTTAAAGCCCCCGTACCGCGAAGTATGCGATGGCGTGGCGCCCGCCCGGCGGCGGGCGCCACGCGGGGCGGTCAATGGCCGGCGCCGACCTTGACCGGCGAGGCGAAGGGCTTGATGCCCATGGCGTCGAAGATCTCGCTCGGGTAGTACGCCGTGTCGCCCTTCACGACCAGGGCCACCTTGCGGATGTCCGAGATGTCGGCCGTGGGATCGCCGTCCACCAGCACCAGGTCGGACAGCTTGCCCGGGGTGATCGAACCGCGGTCGTTGAGCGTGCGGGAGTACTTCGCGCCGTTCCAGGTCGCGATCTGCAGCACCTGCGACGGGGTCAGGCCGGCGCGCACGTACCACTCCAGCTCGCTCTGCACGGTGAAGCCCGGAATCGCATCGGTGCCGGCCACGATCGGCACGCCCGCCTTGTACATGCGGCCGACGAACTCGACCATCTTCAGGTACGACTTGTTGTAGCGCGCGGCCGTCGCATCGTCGGGGATCTTCATCTCGGCGACCTTCAGGCCGCGCTGGATGTCCGGGGGCATGTGGTCGGCGACTGGCGCATAGCTCTGCGCGACCTGGCCGGCGCGCTGGCGGATGAACTCGAACGTGGACAGGGTGGGATCGATCGCGATCTGCTTCTTCGCCAGCATCGCGATGAAGTCCTGCACCGGCTTGCTGTCGAAATCCAGGTCGGCGACCTTCTCGGCCGGCAGGTAGAAGCGCGTCAGCGTGCGCGTGTCGGTCTTGTCGTCGACCAGGAAGTTGAGCAGCACCTGGTTGATGTGCTGGATCTCATCGTAGCCCTGGTCCACCACGTCCTGCGCACGCATGAACGCCGGCACGTGCCCGCTCACGCGCATGCCCTTGCTGTGCGCGTACGCGGCGGTGTCGCGCAGGAGCGCCTTCGGGAACGAGTTGTAGATCTTCACCTGCGGGTAGCCGTGTTCGGCGTACCAGTCGACGGCCTTCTTCGCCTCGTCCAGGTTCTTGATCACGAAGCCGTTGCGCGCCGACATCTGGCTCTCGCCCTCGATGAAGCCGGCCGGCACGATGCGCGTGGACAGCAGCGTGCCCGCCTTCTCCTCGGCGATGATCTGCTGCAGCGTGGCGTTGTCGTTGCCCATGTCGCGCACGGTGGTGACGCCGGAGGCGATGTTCAGCCCGCCGTCCCAGCGGCCCAGGTGGCCGTGCATGTCGAACAGCCCCGGCAGCAGCACGCGGCCGCCGGCATCGATGACGTTGTCGGCCTTGGCGGGCGCGCCGGTCTTGCCCACCGACACGATGCGGCCGTCGCGCACCAGCACGTCGGAGGCCGGCCCGAGCTTCGCGTGCTCGCTGTCGAACACCCGCGCGTTGCGGATCAGGGTGCTGCCCTTGAGCGGGTGCGCGAGCCGCTGCTGGAACGCCACCAGCGTTTCGCTCTCGGCCTGCTTCTGCCGGTTTTCCAGGGCAGCGCCGTTGCCCGCCCAGCCTTCCTCGATCAGTTGCAGGAAGCCCGGCACGATGAAGGCGAACAGGCGCGGCGCGTCGCCTTCGGTCGCCCATGCGAACGTGGGCGTCAGCCCGACGCCGGTGATCGCGACCAGCTGAACCTTGCGCTTTTCCTTGCCGTTGCTGACCTCGGCCTCGGCGACCTTGCGCGTGCTCAGGGTGCCGCTGGGAATCAGCGGCAGCTTGCCGTCGGGGCGCTTGGCGAGCGCGGCGAAGGCGACGGAGAAACCCGCGGGCGTCCCGCCCAGCGGCGAGTACTGCGCGGTGCCTTCGACGCTCTGCTCGCCCTGGTCGGAGGTGGACTTCCACCACGCCTTGTTGCCGTCGCGCCCGAAGGATTCGTCCACCGGCGCACCGAACGTGGTGCTGCCGGTGACGTGGTAGCGGGTAAAGGTGCCGTCGGGCGCGAGCTTGAACTCCTCCTTGAGCTCGGGCCCGCGGCCGTTGTCCTTGAAGACGAAATCGACATGGGTCACGCCGTCGTCGCCGGTGGTGACGACCTGGTGGCCGGCTTCCTTGCCGTTGTCGACGAGGGCGACGTAGCGCAGCGTTTCGGCCGCGAAGGCGGGACCGGCGAGGATCATCGCCAGGGAGAGGGCCAGTGCACGTTTCATTCCCGGTTCCTTGTCAGGTGCGTGTGGAGGCAGCAGCATGGCCGCAAACCGCAGGCGCTGCCTAGGCCGAAGGTTGGTTTTTGCCGTGCCTCGCCCCACGGGAGTGCTGGCGCCTTGCTGAATCGCGGCGCCGGCCGCCGCGATGCGGGCTTGACCCTGACGCGGCGTCAGGCCCCAGCCTGCACGCCGCATCCCCTCGCAAGCCCCATGAAACGCCAGCATCTCACCGTCAGCCAGGTCGCCGCCCTCACCCACCTCACGGTGCGCGCGCTGCACCACTACGACGCCATTGGCCTGCTGAAGCCATCGCAGCGCAGCGCCGCGGGTTACCGGCTGTACGACGAAGACGACCTGCGCCGCCTGCGCCAGGTGCTGCTGTTCCGCGAACTGGGCTTCGGGCTGGACGAAGTCGGTGAGCTGGTCGACGCGACGCTCGCGCGGCAGCGCGAGGCGCTGCTGGCGCGGCGCGCCCTGGTCGAACAGCAGCGACGCCACACCGAAGCCGTGCTGCATGCGGTCGATGCGACCCTGGACTCATTGACGGAGCAACGACCCATGACCACCGGCAAGCTTTTCGAAGGTTTCGAGCAGTTCGAGAACGGCGAGTACGCGCGCGAGGCGGAGCAGCGCTGGGGCCATACCGACGCGTGGAGGGAATCGCGCCGCCGCATCGGCGGGCAGTCGCGCGCCGACTGGGAATCTGCGCAGGCCCGGCACCTGCAACTGATCGACGACCTGCTCGCGGTGCGCGACCGCGGCCATGCCGGCGACAGTCCCGAGGCGATGGACGTGGCCGAACGCCACCGGCTGCACATCGACCGGAGCTACTACCCCTGCAGCCACGCCATGCAGTGCGGCCTGGCCGACCTGTACGAGACCGACCCGCGCTTCCGCGACTTCTACGAGCGCCGGGCGCCGGGGCTGGCCGCCTACCTGGTGGCAGCGATCCGCGCTAACGCCGCCCGGCATTCCTGAGCGACGGAGGGCGGCGGTCGCGTGCCATCCACACGGCAGCCGGCGGGTGCAATTCAGTGCCGGGCTGGCTCGGAAACTTCCTTCACCACCTCGGCGGTCGCTTCCTGCTTGCCGGCCAAGGCCAGGTCCGCGATCGACACGATGCCGGCGAGCTTGCCGCTGGTGTCGACCACGGGCACGCGCCGGATCTGGTCGGCCTCCATCAGGCAAACGCAATCGGCCAGGCTGGTTTCGGTGGTGACCGTGCGCACCGGCATGCTCATGGCGTCGGCGGCCGTGGCCTCGTTGCCGTTGCGTCCCTCGGCGACGATGCGGACGGCGATGTCGCGGTCGGTGACGACGCCGATCGGTCGCTGCGACTCGTCCACCACCGGGATCTGGCCGCAGTCGTGGTCGAGCATCATCCGCGCCACGTCGCGCAGCGGCGTGGTGGCCATGCAGCAGGCGGGATTGGGCGTCATCACGGATTGGACGTTCATGGTGGACCTCCACGTGGGAACTTTGCTGAAGCAGGCGTCCAGCATGGGCAACGCCGGGTTTTCGCGGCGTGACAGCTCCGGTGCGGGCTGCAGCGAGCCCCCGCCCCTGCCTTTCGTCATGGGTCCCGCTCACCCCCCATCGGTTACCCTCCGGCTCCCGCTCCACTGAGATCGCCCGATGAAGCACCGTCTCGCGCTGGCCGTCGCCATCGCCCTGGCCTCGGCCACCGTCCCGGCCCTCGCCGCCCAGACTCCCAAGGCACCGTCCTCCAAGACCGCACCCAGCGCCGTGAACGCCCAGGCCAATCCCTTCTTCAGCGAAAGCCCGCTGCCGCTGCACTACCCGCAGTTCGACAAGATCAAGGACAGCGACTTCGCGCCGGCCTTCGATCGCGGCATGGCGGATAACCGCAAGGAAATCGACGCGATCGCCAACAACAAGGCGAAGCCGACCTTCGACAACACCATCCTCGCGATGGAGAAGTCCGGCCGCATCCTGACCCGCGCGGCGACCGTGTTCGGCAACCTCGTCGGCGCCGACACCAACGACACCCGCGACAAGCTCGATGCCGAGTACTCGCCCAAATTCGCCGCGCACCGCGACGCGATCTACCTCAATCCCAAGCTGTTCGCGCGCGTCAAGGCGCTGTACGACACCCGCGAGAAGCTCGGCCTCGACGCCGAAGGCGTGCGCCTGGTCGAGCGCTACTACAACGACTTCGTCCGCGCCGGCGCCAACCTCAGCCCCGAGCAGCAGGCGCGCCTGAAGGCGATCAACGCAGAACTGGCTTCGCTGGGCACGCAGTTCAGCCAGAACGTGCTGGGCGAGAAGAACGACCTCGCCGTGGTGGTCGACACCAAGGCGGAACTGGCCGGCCTGCCGGAAGACCAGATCGCCGCCGCCGCCGAGGCCGCCAAGGCGCGCAAGCTGGAAGGCAAGTACGTGCTGCCGCTGATGAACTTCAGCCAGCAGCCGCAGGAGACCTACCTGCAGAACCGCGCCCTGCGCCAGAAGCTGCAGGAAGCGTCACTGTCCCGCAACGCGCGTGGCAACAAGTTCGACAACCGCGAGATCGTCTCCAAGGTCGTCAAGCTGCGCACCGAACGCGCGCAGATGCTGGGTTACCCGACCTACGCCGCCTACGCGCTGGCCAACGAGACGGCGAAGAACCCGGAAGCGGTCAACGCCATGCTCGGCAAGCTCGCCCCGGCCGCCGTCGCCAACGCGCGCAAGGAAGCGGCCGACATGCAGGCGATCATCGACAAGGAAGGCGGCAAGTTCCAGCTGCAGTCCTGGGACTGGGCCTACTACGCCGAGAAGGTGCGCCAGGCCAAGTACAACTTCGACGAATCGCAGCTCAAGCCCTACCTCGAACTCGATCGCGTGCAGCGCGACGGCGTCTTCTACGCTGCCGGCAAGCTGTACGGCCTGACTTTCAAGGAGCGCAAGGACCTGCCGGTCTACCACGACGACGTGCGCGTGTTCGACGTCTTCGACAAGGACGGCAAGCAGCTGGCGATCTTCATCTCCGACATGTACGCCCGTTCGTCCAAGCAGGGCGGCGCGTGGATGAACTCGTACGTCGACCAGTCCGCGATGACCGGCTTCCTGCCGGTGGTCGCCAACCACCTCAACATCCCCAAGCCGCCGGCCGGCCAGCCGACGCTGCTGACCTGGGATGAGGTGACCACGATGTTCCATGAGTTCGGCCATGCGCTGCACGGCATGTTCTCGAACGTGAAGTACCCGTACTTCTCCGGCACCAGCGTGCCGCGCGACTTCGTCGAATACCCGTCGCAGGTCAACGAGATGTGGGCCGACTGGCCGGAAGTGCTGGCCAACTACGCCAAGCACTACCAGACCGGCGCCCCGATGCCGAAGGAACTGCTGGACAAGGTGCTGGCGAGCTCGAAGTTCAACCAGGGCTTCACCACCACCGAATACCTCGGCGCGGCCATGCTCGACCAGCGCTGGCACCAGGTGAAGTCGGCCGACGAAGTGCCCAACGCCGACGGCGTGATGGGCTTCGAAGCCGCGGCGCTGAAGAAGGACGGCCTCGACTTCGCGCCGGTGCCGCCGCGCTACCGCACGCCGTACTTCAGCCACATCATGGGCGGCTACGCAGCGGGCTACTACGCCTACATCTGGTCGGAAGTGCTCGACGCCGACAGCGTGGAATGGATGAAGCAGAACGGTGGCCTGACCCGCGCCAACGGCGACCACTTCCGCGACACCCTGCTCTCGCGCGGCGGCAGCAAGGACGCGCTGGCGCTGTTCCACGACTTCACCGGCCGCGATCCGTACATCGAACCGCTGCTGGTGCGCCGTGGCCTGGTCGAACCGCCCAAGGCCGACGATGTCACCCCGCCGGCCGACAGCGGCAAGGGCAAGCCGGGCAAGAAGTAAGCGGCCCGCCTGCAACCGTTCGGATCAGCAGAACGCCCGGAGAAATCCGGGCGTTCTGTCGTTTTGCTGGAGGATTCGGCGGAACCGGTGGCGCGACGCCGTCGAAGTGACAAGAAGGCTTCGGCATGGCCGCGTGGCGGCAACCCGCGGTAACGCGGCTGCGGGGTACGGCGTCCCACCGATCTCTGCGATAATTCGGCGCCTCAAGGCCCCGTAGCTCAGCTGGATAGAGCGTCCCCCTCCTAAGGGGAAGGTCGCACGTTCGAATCGTGTCGGGGCCGCCAGTTCCCGCATTGCCCGCCGGACGCCTGCTCCGGCCGCGTCCCATTGCCATTTGGAGTTCCCCCATGACCCACACCGTACTCACCGCGCTCGGCCTGACCGACAACGAATCCGGCACCTACCTCGGCAGCGGCCAGTGGTCGGCCACCAGGGACGCGGGCGTGCTGGAGCCGGTCAACCCGACCACGGGCGAGGTGCTGGGTCGCGTGCAGGCTTCGTCAAAGGCCGATTACGACACGATCATCGAGCGCGCCCAGGCCGTGTACAAAGTCTGGCGCACCACTCCCGCCCCGCGCCGCGGCGAAGCCATCCGCCTGTGCGCCGACGCGCTGCGCACGCACAAGGACGCGCTGGGTTCGCTGGTGGCCCTGGAGATGGGCAAGTCCAAGCCCGAAGGCGATGGCGAAGTGCAGGAAATGATCGACATCGGCGAATTCGCCGTCGGCCTGTCGCGCCAGCTGTACGGCCTGACCATGCACTCCGAGCGCCCGGGCCACCGCATGTACGAGCAGTGGCACCCGATCGGCATCGTCGGCGTGATCTCCGCCTTCAACTTCCCGGTTGCGGTGTGGGCCTGGAACTCGTTCGTCGCGGCGATCTGCGGCGACATCACCGTGTGGAAGCCGTCGCCCAAGACCCCGCTCTCGGCCATCGCCGCGATGAAGATCTGCAACGAGGCGCTGAAGAAGGGCGGCTTCCCCGACATCTTCTTCCTGTTCAACGACGCCGGCAGCGAGCTGGCGCAGCAGTTCGTCGACGACAGGCGCGTGCCGCTGATCAGCTTCACCGGTTCGACCAAGGTCGGCCGCATGGTCGGTGAGCGCGTCGCCCAGCGCATGGGCCGCTCGCTGCTCGAGCTCGGCGGCAACAACGCGATCATCGTCGACCAGACCGCCGACCTGAAGCTGGCGATCCCGGCGATCGTGTTCGGCGCCGTCGGCACCGCCGGCCAACGCTGCACCACCACGCGCCGCCTGTTCGTGCACGAGTCGATGTATGACGAAGTGCTGGGCAAGCTGGTCACCGCCTACAAGCAGGTCGAAGGCAAGATCGGCGATCCGACCGACCCGAAGAACCTGATGGGCCCGCTCAACAGCAAGGACGGCGTCGACGCCTACCTGGATGCCGTCGAGAAGGCCAAGGCCGCCGGCGGCAAGATCGAAACCGGCGGCGCCGCGATCGAGGGCAAGGGCAACTTCGTCCTGCCGACGATCGTCACCGGCCTCACCAACGACGCGCAGATCGTCCAGCACGAGACCTTCGCCCCGATCCTGTACGTCATGAAGTTCAAGACGATCGACGAGGCCATCGACATGCAGAACGCGGTGCCGCAGGGCCTGTCGTCGGCGATCTTCACCACCAACCTCAAGGCGGCCGAAGCATTCCTGGCCGCATCGGGTTCGGACTGCGGCATCGCCAACGTCAACATCGGCACCTCGGGCGCGGAAATCGGCGGCGCCTTCGGCGGCGAGAAGGAAACCGGCGGTGGTCGCGAGTCGGGTTCGGACGCGTGGAAGGCCTACATGCGCCGCCAGACCAACACCATCAACTACTCCGACTCGCTGCCGCTCGCGCAGGGCATCAAGTTCGACCTGTAAGCGACGGCCCCGGCGATGTACGGACTCGCGCGTCCCTTCCTGTTCGGCCTCGACGCCGAGCGTGCGCATTCGCTCACGCTCGACGCGCTCGAGGCCGCGTACCGCACGGGCCTCAACCCGTTGCTCGCGCGCAAGCCCGATCCGCTGCCGACCAAGGCCTTTGGCCTGACCTTCCCCAACCCGGTCGGCCTGGCCGCCGGCCTCGACAAGAACGGCGCGCACATCGATGCGCTGCTGTCGCTGGGGTTCGGTTTCATCGAAGTCGGCACCGTCACGCCGAAGCCGCAGGCGGGCAATCCCAAGCCGCGCATGTTCCGCCTGCCGGAGCACCGCGCGGTGATCAACCGCCTGGGCTTCAACAACGAAGGCATCGAGGTGCTGGTCCGCAACGTCGAGCGCGCGCAGCGCCGCGGCGGCCTGCTCGGCATCAACATCGGCAAGAACAAGGACACGCCCAACGAAGCGGCCGAGGGCGACTACATGTACTGCCTGTCGCGCGTGTACCCGCTCGCCGACTACGTCACCGTCAACATCTCCTCGCCCAACACCGCCGGGCTGCGCGAACTGCAGGAAGAACAGGCACTGCGCCGCCTGGTCGGCACCCTGCGCGAGGAGCAGGAGCGCCTGGGCGCCAAGCACGGCAAGCGCGTGCCGATGCTGGTGAAGATCGCCCCGGACCTCAGCGAGAGCGACGTCGACGCGGCCGCGCGCGTGCTAGCCGACCTGGAAGTGGACGGCGTGATCGCCACCAACACCACCATCTCGCGCACCATGGTCGAAGGCTCCGAATTCGCCCACGAAGCCGGCGGCCTGTCCGGCAGGCCGCTGATGGGTGCATCCACCACGATCCTGCGCATGCTGCGTACGCGCCTGCCCGAATCCATCCCGCTCATAGGCGTGGGCGGCATCCTTTCCGGGGCCGACGCCGCGACCAAGCAGGCGGCAGGTGCGACGCTGGTCCAGCTCTACACCGGCCTGGTCTATCGCGGACCCGAGCTGGTGCGCGAATGCGTGGAGGCGCTGCGCCGTCGCAAGGAAGCTCCCAGCCGCGGCCACCTGCCGCCCGAAGTCTGAGCGCGCAGCCGCATCCATGACCGACTCGATCCGCATCGCCCGCGACGCTTCGCTCAAATCCCGCAATACCTTCGGCGTCGAGGCGACCGCGCCGGTGCTGGTGGAGGTCTCCGACGCGAGCGCCCTGCCCGCGCTGTTCGCGGATCCCGGTTTCGGCGAGCGCCTGTCCCTGGTGCTCGGCGGCGGCAGCAACCTGCTGTTCGCAGGCGATCCGGAAGGCGTGGTCCTGGCGCTCACAGGCAAGCGCGTGGCGCAGCTGGACGAGGGTGAGACCGGCGATCGCACGGTCATCCGCGCCGACGCCGGCGTGGAATGGCACGACTTCGTCATGCGTACGCTGCGCCAGGGGTTCGCGGGGCTCGAGAACCTCGCCCTGATTCCCGGCACCGTCGGTGCGGCGCCGATCCAGAACATCGGCGCCTACGGCGCGGAAGTGCGCGAGTGCATCCACGCCGTCGAGGCGTTCGAGCCGGCCACGGGCCAGGTGCGCCGCTTCGATGCAGCCGGCTGCGCCTTTGCCTACCGCGACAGCCTGTTCAAGCGCCAGCCCGACCGTTACATCGTCACCGCCGTGGAGTTCGCGCTGTCGCGGCAGGCAGCGTTGAAGCTGGATTACGCCGGCATCCGCGAGGAGCTCGCCGCGATGGGCGTCGATGCACCCACGCCGCAGCACGTGGCCGATGCGGTGATCGCGATCCGGCGGCGCAAGCTGCCGGACCCCGCCGTGCTCGGCAATGCGGGCAGCTTCTTCAAGAATCCGATCGTGCCGGCGGCGCAGGCCGATGCGTTGAAGGCGCGGCACGAAGCCCTGCCGGTCTTCCGTGGCAACGACGACGAGTCGCGCAAGCTGTCCGCGGCCTGGCTGATCGACCAGTGCGGGTGGAAGGGCCACCGCGATGGCGACGCCGGCGTCGCCGCATCGCATGCGCTCGTGTTGGTGAACCACGGCCAGGCCAGCGGCGCGCAACTGCTGGCCCTGGCCCGGCGTATCGCCGCATCGGTGCACGAGCGCTTCGGCGTGGCGATCGAACCCGAACCCCGCGTGATCGGCGCCGCCTGGTGACGGCGCAACCGCACCGGTTCCTGCGTGCGGCGATGCTGATGGTCGTCAGCACGATGTTCTTCGGGCTGATGGCGATCACCATCCGCTATGCGTCGCAGTCGCTGCCGACGTTCGAAATCGCGTTCTTCCGCAACGCGTTCGGCCTGCTGGCGCTGATGCCGATGCTGCTGCGCGGCGGGAACCGCTCGGTGTTCCGCACCCAGCAGCTGCCGCGCTACCTGCTGCGCAGCACGATCGGCATCGGCTCGATGCTGTGCGGCTTCTGGGCGATCGGCCACCTGCCGCTCTCGCAGGCGATTTCGCTGTCGTATTCCACCCCGTTGTTCGTCACCGTGCTGGCGGTGTTCTGGCTCGGCGAGCACGTGCGCATGCGGCGCTGGGCCGCGGTGGTGATCGGCTTCCTCGGCGTGCTGGTGATCGTGCGCCCCGGCACGACCGGCTTCACTTCCGGCTCGCTGGTGGCGGTGATGGCGGCGGTCTTCAGCGCCGTCGTCGCGATCCAGATCAAGCAGCTCTCGCGCATCGATCCGGCCGACACCATCGTGTTCTACACGTACGTGTTCTGGGTGCCGCTGTCGCTGCTGCCGGCGCTGTTCGTGTGGCAGTGGCCGCAGGGCCTCACCTGGTGGTGGCTGGTGGCGACGGGCCTGTTCGGCACCATCGCCCAGTTGTTGTGGACGCGGGCCCTGCGCATGGGCGACGTGTCCGCGCTCACGCCGATCAGCTTCATGCAGCTGCCGGTGGTGGCCGTCGCGGGTTATTTGCTGTTCGGCGAGAGGCTCGACCGCTGGACGGTGCTGGGCGCGGCCATCATCTTCATCGCCAATGCCTACATCGCCCACCGCGAGGCGCAGCTGGCCCGCCGGCATGCGACGACTGCGCCGGTGGAAGCGGCCAAGCCGGGCGAATAAGGCGCAACGCTTGCGTCAGGCGAGGTCCCGCGCACGCGGTGGTTTCGCGAACGCCTGCCATGGGCGCCGGTGCTGGCGAAACACGGCGCAGAAGCACGCCACGGTCCACAGCACCCCGAATGCCCACCCGCCGATCACGTCCGATGGGTAATGCACGCCGAGGTAGACGCGCGAGAGTCCGACCAGCGCCACCAGGGCCAGCGAGGCGGCAACGACGCGCCAGCGCCAACGTGTGCGCCAGTACAGCAGGATCAGCACGCTGGCCAGGGTCGCGGTGGCCATCGCGTGGCCGCTTGGAAAGCTGTAGGTAGCATGGCGTTCGAGCGGATCCCATAACGCGGGACGCGCGCGTTCGAAGACCAGCTTCAACGGCGTATTGAGCAGCAGAGAACCCCACAGGGCCAAGCCCCCGAACCAGGCCTCGCGCGCGTGGCGCCGGACTGCGAGCACCAGCACGAACACGATCTCGAACGGCACGACGCCGTAGCCATAGCCCAGCAGCGACACCACCTGGAACACGCGGTCCAGCAGTGGGCCCGACCACGCATGCGCGGCCAGCAGGGTCGCGTCGTCTAAAGGCAGGGCACGCCGCGCAGCGACTCGTGCCCCCAGTGCCGCGAGTACGGTCGAAGGCAGCAGCAGGCCCGCAACCAGCAAGGGCCAGCGTCGGCTCGCGCCAGGCGGCACATGGGCGGGAACGTGAGGTTGCATCGCGGCATGATGCGGCAGCGCGCGACCGGAAAACAAAAGGCCCGGGAGTGCCGGGCCTTCTGCACATCTGGATCGATCGCTTACGGAGCCGGCGACACCGTCAGCACGATCGGCACCGCCACGACCGGGCTGACCGGATCGTTGCTGCTCACGCACACGTTGGCGCGGTAGCTCGCGGCAGCCAGGGCGCTGCTGTTGAGCGCGAGCGTCGTCGGCTGCGACGCGCCCGGCGCGACCGCGCCGGAGGCCGGCGTCAGTGCGCCGAACCACGGCGCGCCGCACGCGACCGTGCCCTTCACGACCATCGACAGGCCGGCGAAGGCGGCGTTGCTCGCCCAGTTGCCGGCGCCGTTCTGGTCGATGATGATCGACGCGAACGAACCGCTGCCGGTCGCCGAGCCGAACTGCGCCCAGCGGTTGGCGAAGGTGCCGCGCGTGTTCACCACCAGCCAGTACTTGCCGGGGGTCAGCGTCACGTTCTGGCCGGCCGCGACCAGGTTCAGCGTGATCGCGTTGGTCGACGTGGATACACCGGCGGCCGTGGGGGTCGCCGTGTAGGTCCACACCGCCGCCGCCGCGCCCGTCTGCGGATTGCCGGCGGGGACGCCGCTCGCATCCGGATAGAGGCTCCAGGTGATGCTGGTGGCCGCCGAGGTCAATGCCACGCCGCTGACCACGAAGCCTTCGGTCGTCAGCGAGGTGATCCTGGTCGATTCCAGGACATTGAAGTCGTCGGCGGCGAACTCGCCCTGGCTGGTGGGCTGGGCCGGGTTGTAGCTGGTGTTGCGGAAGCCCGAATTGACCGCGCCGCGCTGCGCCAGGTACGGCGTGACCACGCCGTTACCGGTGCCACTGGCGGTGTAGTTCAGCGTCGAACCGCCGACGTTGCCGATATTGAAGTTGGCGCTGCCGTTGTTGCCGGCGGTCGTGCTGGCGCTCACCGATGCGGGCACCGACACCACCGGCGGCGGCACGGACACGGCGATCGGCATGCGCAACGAGGCGTAGTCGTTCACGCCGCCGCCGCTCTCGCGGTACTCCATCAGCACCTGGCCGAAGTTCCAGCTGCCATCGCCGGGAAGCGTGGCGGAGTTGATGGTGAAGGTCACGCTGCGGGTGGCGCCAGGCAGCACCCACATCAACGACGGATTGGCCGTGCCGGGAACGCCGCTGATGCTGATCCGCCACAGGCCGATGCTGGTGCCCGGGTTGCGGAAGGTGCGGGTGAACGAGCAGGTCGGGAAGCACTTGGCGTTGCCCAGGCTCGCGACGTTCAGCGTGGTCGGGTTGCCGCCGTTGTCCGGGTTGGCCGCCTGGAAGTTCGCGGTCGTCTCGCCCAGGACGAGCCCGGCGCGGATGGCGCGATCGACGCGGATGCGACCCGCACCGCGCGCGAACGGATCGGCGAGCGTGACCTGGTCTTCCTTGTACACGGTCGGGGTCGCGGTCATCATCAGCGCGGACTTGATCTCGGGCATCGTCCAGCCCGGACGCGCCTGGCGCACCAGCGCGGCGGCGCCGGCGTGGTGCGGCGACGCCATCGAGGTACCGCTCATCAGCCCGATCAGGTTCTCGGAACCGGTGATCGTGGTGCCGGCGATCGTCGCCAGGATGTTGACGCCTGGCGCGGTGAGGTCAGGCTTCACCAGCGAGAAGCGGCCGGCCGGGCCGCGCGAACTGAACGAACCGAGCGCGTCGGCCACATTCGGCAGGCCCACCGCCGGGAAGCTGATCTGCGCGGTCGCAGTCGGGTGGGCGGCGACGAAGTCGCGCAGCGCATTGCCCTCGGTCTGCAGGACCGCGAACACCGGGATGGTGGTGCCCGGCACGGTGGGCGAGATCAAGCCAGCCTGGTTGTTGGCGATCACCACCGCCAAGGCGCCGGCAGCCGAAGCATTGTTGACCTTGATGCTGAAAGAACAGGATCCGCGGCGGATCACCGCGATCGCACCGGCGAAGGTGTCCGGCGCATAGGCGTTGCAGCCGTCGTCGGCCGCGTCGATGCCCGCGCTGACGCGCAGCGGCGTCGTGCCAGGGATGGTCGCGGTCAGCTCGACACCGCTGTTGCCATTGGTGAGCACCAGCGGCTGCAGGGCCGGCGGCACCGGTGCCGGGCCGGTCACCTGCATCAGGAGGGCGAAGTCGCCGCGGCCGTGCTGCGCGGCAGCGGTCGATGCCACCCACGGTTCCAGGTGGCCGAGGGTGTTCGGGGCCGGACCACTGTTGCCGGCCGAGGCAGCGACGTACACGCCGGCGTCGACGGCGTTGAGGAACGCCAGCGACGTCGACTCGGCCCAGGGCTCCGCGCCACCGCCGATCGAGTAGTTGATGACGTCCACGCCATCGGCGATCGCCTGGTTGATGGCGGCGACAGTCGACACGTTCGGGCACAGGCCCTGCGACGTGCTCGTGTTCGTGTAGCAGGCGTCGTACGCGATGATGTTGGCGCGCGGCGCCACGCCCGAGATGCGCAGCGGCGCACCGCTGAACACAACGTCGCGGCGGTTGCCGGCGACGGTCGAGGCGGTGTGGCTGCCATGGCCGTTGGTGTCGCCGAAGCCGGGCTCCTCACGGACGTTGGCGGTGCCGCAGGTGTTGCCAGGCGCGTTGCAGACGAAGTCGTAGCCGCCGATCAGCTTGCTGTTGCAGCGGCCTTCGTCGACGCCGCCCGCGGCACAGGTGCCCAGGTAGACGCCGGCGCCCAACGGGTTGACATGGACGTAGCCGTCGATCGGATCGGTGGCCGCAAACGACGGGCTGCCGAAGTTGATGCCCGAGTCGATGATGCCGACGACGATGCCTTCGCCCTTCACCGGGCTGGCCGAGTTGTAGTACTCGCCGACACTGCCCGCCCAGGCGACCGGCGCTCCGATCAGCGTGGGACCGACGTCGGTGTCGAGGGCGTATTCGCGGTACTGCTCGACCAGGCGGACGCCGCCCAGCCGGGATACCACGCCGGCTTCGGTGGGCGTCAGGTCGGTCACGATGGCGTTGATCGCGTGCTGCATGCGACGGCGCACCGGCAGCGAACGCAGCAGCGCCGAGGACATCTGCTGCTCCATCTGGCCCTGGCGACGCTGCAGGTAGCTCAGGTAGCGGAGCGATTCGTTGCTGCGTGTATCCAGCTTGTACTTGCCGTACGCGCCCATGCGGCGCGGCGGAGCGGAAAAGCCCGCCAGGCTGCCCTTGTAGGTCGCCAGCGGTTCATCGCCGAAGACCACGATATACGTGCCGCGGCCATCGCTGGCGTCGGCGGAATTGCGGGCCGGCGTCTTGACGTCGCTGCCTGCATTGAATGCATCGATGTTGGTGGCGCTCGCGGTACTCGTTGCCGGCAACGTGCTGGCCGTGCTGGCTTTGCGCGTTGCGGCCATCCTGCCTGTCACTTCACGTTGCTCGCGGATCCGGTAGGTCGCGGCCAACGCCACGGCTACCAGCATGCAAAGCGCGAGAACGCCTCCCCACTTCTTCAGGTTCGACATGGTTTTCCCCAGAGGCGGTACTGATTACTCCTCGGCAAACCCCTAATTGCTGCCGAGGACTCAAGTAGCGGCAGCAGGCCTTCGAACCCCTTCGAAGGTCTGCCATTGCACGCAAACTGCATAGTACGTCAAAAAATCCGCGCGCCCATGCCGCGCCGCGGCGCAAGCGGGGATTTACCTTGGGGCTGGAGGAATCCGCGGCGGCATTGCGAGCCGGGACGGAGCGGTTGCCTCAACGCGCGCCGTAACGGCGCTCGACATACCGGTCGATCAGCGCGACGAACTCGTGGGCGATGTTCTCGCCGCGCAGCGTCACGGTCTTCTCGCCGTCCTCGAATACGGGGGCGGATGGCGCCTCCCCGGTGCCCGGCAGGGAGATGCCGATGTTGGCGTGGCGCGACTCGCCCGGACCGTTCACCACGCAGCCCATCACCGCGAGGGTCAGGTTCTCCGCGCCGGGATGCGTGATCTTCCATTCCGGCATCTTCGCGCGCACGTGTTCCTGCACGGTCTTGGCCAATTCCTGGAAGAACGTGCTGGTGGTGCGGCCGCACCCGGGGCACGCCGTCACCATCGGCGTGAACGCCCGCAGGCCCATGGTCTGCAGCAGTTCCTGCGCGACGATGACCTCGGTGGTGCGCGACTGGCCCGGCTCGGGCGTGAGCGAGATGCGGATGGTGTCGCCGATGCCTTCCTGCAGCAGCACGCCCAGCGCGGCGCTGGAGGCGACGATGCCCTTGCTGCCGATACCGGCCTCGGTCAGGCCCAGGTGCAGGGCGAAGTCGCTGCGGCGCGCCATTTCGCGGTACACGGCGATCAACTCCTGCACGCCGCTGACCTTGGCGCTCAGGACGATGCGCTCGGCCGGCAAGCCCAGTTCGACGGCGCGGGCGGCCGAATCCAGCGCGGAGCGGATCAACGCCTCGCGCAGCACTTCGGCCGCGTCCAGCGGCTGGGCGAGCCTGTGGTTCTCGTCCATCAGCTGCGCGGCCAACGCCTGGTCGAGCGAACCCCAGTTGGCGCCGATGCGCACCGGCTTGCCGTAGCGGATCGCGAACTCGACCAAGGTGGCGAACTGCGTGTCCTTCTTCTTGCCGAAACCGACGTTGCCGGGATTGATGCGGTACTTCGCCAGGGCTTCCGCGCACGCCGGCTCGTTGGTGAGGAGCTGGTGGCCGTTGTAGTGGAAGTCCCCGATGATCGGCACGCTCAGGCCCATCATCGCCAGCTTGTCGACGATACGCGGCACGGCGGCAGCGGCTTCGGGCGTGTTCACCGTGACGCGCACGAGTTCGGAACCGGCGCGCCACAGTTCGGCGACCTGCTTCGTGGTCGAGGCGACATCGGCGGTGTCGGTGTTGGTCATCGACTGCACCACCACGGGCGCGCTGCCGCCGACCTGGACGCCGCCGATGGTTACGGCACGGGTGTGGCGGCGCGGGCCGGGGCCGAAGGCCATGCCGGCGCAGGGCGCGGCGGGAGTCAGGTCGATCTCTGAATTCATGCGCATATTGTAGCGACGCCGTGACCCGGCGGCCGGGCTGCGGTACCGTGGGCCGCCGTGCAGTCGGCAGGGCGCCACGCCCAAATTCATGAACCTCGACGACCCCAGCGACGTCCTGACGCCGTCCCAGCTCAACACGCTGGCCAGGGACCTGCTGGAGGGATCGTTCCCCCTGATCTGGGTCGAGGGCGAGCTTGGCAACGTCTCGCGACCCTCCTCCGGCCACCTGTACTTCGTCCTCAAGGACGAGCGCGCGCAGGTGCGCTGCGCGATGTTCAGGCCCAAGAGCAGCTGGCTGAAGTTCGTGCCGCGCGAGGGCGTGCACGTACTCGCGCGCGGGCGGCTGACGCTGTACGAGGCCCGCGGCGAATACCAGCTGGTCCTCGACCACATGGAGGAAGCAGGCGAAGGCGCACTGCGGCGCGCGTTCGAGGAGCTGAAGGCGAAGCTGGCCGCCGAAGGCCTGTTCGACAGCGACCGCAAGCGTCCCCTGCCCCACTTCGCCCGGCGCATCGGCGTCATCACCTCGCCCAGCGGCGCGGCCGTGCGCGACGTGCTCAGCGTATTGGCGCGGCGTTTCCCGCTGGCCGAGGCCGATGTGCTGCCGGTGCAGGTGCAGGGCGCGGCGGCGGCGCCGCAGATCGTGCGCATGCTCCAGCGTGCGGCATCCTCCGGCCGCTACGACGTCCTGCTGCTCACGCGCGGTGGCGGCTCGCTGGAAGACCTGTGGTCGTTCAACGACGAGCGCCTGGCACGCGCCATCTCCGCCTCGCCGGTCCCGGTGGTGTCCGCGGTCGGACACGAAACCGACTTCAGCCTTTCCGATTTCGCCGCGGACCTGCGCGCGCCGACGCCATCGGTGGCGGCGGAACTGCTGGTGCCCAATCGCGACGACCTGCAGCGGCGGCTGCGTGCACTGGAAGCACGCCTGCGCAACCTGCAGGCCCAGCGCCTGCGTGCGGCGATGCAGCGCGCCGACCGCGCGGCCTTGCGCCTGAACGCGTTGCGCCCGCGCGCCCGGCTCGATGCCCTCTGCCGCCGCCAGGCCGACGCGTTGCGCCGGCTTTCCGCCGCATGGCAACGGCGCCTGGATCGCGAACACGCCCGCGTGCGCCACGCGAATGCGGTCCTGCGCGCGGGACACCCGCAACGTCGCATCGCGCGCCTGCGCGAGCGGCTCGCGGCGCTGTCGTCGCGGCCGCAGGGCGCGATCGTGCGCCGGCTCGGCAACGAGATGCTGCGGCTGCGTGGACTCGCGCGATCGCTGGAAGCGGTCAGCCCGCTCGCCACGGTCGCCCGCGGCTACACGATCCTGCGCCATCCCGACGGACGCGTGGTGCGCAGCGTGCTGGACGCGGCCCCGGGCGATCGTCTCGACGCCCGCCTGGCCGACGGCAATCTCCCGCTCCGGGTCGTCGATCCCGGCGAGGCGTAGCCGCGGCGCCGCCCGGGGCGCATGCCGCATTTACGCGGCATCATCTAGGCTCCGGAGACAAGGAGGGTTTCATGGCCAAGCCTGCGCTCAAGCCGCACTACCCCTACTACCTCGCCAACCAGCCGGTGAGTGCGAAGCAGGAACTGGACGTCCTCGACAAATACACCGGCAAGCGCGCCACGCGGGTGGCGCTGGCCGACGCCGCCGCGGTGCGCAAGGCCATCGTCGCGGCGCACAAGGCGCGCGAGGCGATGGCGGCGTTCCCGCCCGATGCCCGTCGCGACGTGCTCGAGCATTGCGTGCGCCGTTTCAACGAGCGATTCGAGGAGTTGGCACAGGCGCTGTGCATCGAAGCCGGCAAGCCGATCAAGGATGCGCGCGGCGAAGTCACGCGCCTCATCGACACCTTCCGCATCGCGGCGGGCGAAGCCACGCGCAGCGGCGGCGAACTGCTCGAACTGCAGGTGTCGCCGCGCGCCCGCGGCTATCGCGGCATGGTCAAGCGGGTGCCGATCGGCGTTTGCAGCTTCATCACGCCGTTCAATTTCCCGCTCAACCTGGTTGCGCACAAGGTTGCACCCGCCATCGCGGCCGGTTGTCCCTTCGTGCTCAAGCCCGCGGAGAAGACGCCGATCGGCGCGCTGATCATCGCCGAGATCCTCGCCGAGACCGACCTGCCCAGGGGCGCGTTCTCGGTTGTGGTGTGCTCGACCGACGATGCCGCCGCGCTGGTCGAGGACGAACGCATCGCCTTGCTGAGCTTCACCGGCGGCCTGGTCGGCTGGGACCTCAAGGCACGCGCCGGGCGCAAGAAGGTCACCCTGGAACTGGGCGGCAACGCCGCCTGCATCGTCGACGCCGACCCGGGCGCGCCACTCGACCAGGTGGTCGAACGCCTGGTCTTCGGTGCGTATTACCAGTCCGGGCAGAGCTGCATCAGCGTGCAGCGCATCTACGCGCACGCCGAGATCCACGACAAGCTGCGGCGCAAGCTGAAGGCCGCCGTGGCCAAGCTGCGTACGGGCGATCCGCGCGACGAGAAGACCTTCATCGGCCCGATGGTCAACGAAGAAGCGGCACAGCGCGTGGAGGACTGGATCGCCGCCGCGCGCAAGGCCGGGGCGAAGGTGCTGGCCGGCGGTCCGCGCACGCGCAACATGCTGCCGGCCGCGCTGCTGGAGAAGGTGCCGCACGACAGTGACCTGTACCGGAGGGAGGTCTTCGGCCCGGTGGCGATGCTCGAACCGTTCGACGATTTCGACGACGCGCTCGACCGCGTCAACGACAGCGACTTCGGCCTGCAGGCCGGCGTGTTCACCGGCAACCTCGCCCATGCCATGAGCGCGTGGGACCGGCTCGACGTCGGCGGCGTGATCGTCGGCGACGTCCCCAGCTTCCGCGTCGACAACATGCCGTACGGCGGGGTGAAGCACTCAGGCCTCGGGCGCGAGGGTGTGCGCTACGCCATCGAGGACATGACCGAGCAGCGGCTGCTGGTGATCCGGGGCTGAGGCCTCATCCTGCATTCCGTGTAACCCCGTTCGCGCAAGCCATGCGTTTCCACCGGCAACCCAGCCGCGGAGACGCACCATGCAACGCACGCCCCAGCCGCACCGTTCGACCCTCGCCCTCGCTCTCGTCGTTGCCCTGAGCGCCTGCAGCACCGCCAACCACAACCTGGCCGACGCCCGCGAGAGCGACGAGGCCGCGGCTGCCGGCAATGCGGTCGCCGCGGCGGAGGCAGCAGCCCAAGCGGCCGATGCCGCGGCGGCCGCGAGCGGAACGCTGCAGGAGCAACGCCAACGGATTCAAGGCGAAGCCGAACGCAAGGCCTCCGTCGCTTATGCGCCGCCACCCCCGCCTGCATCGCCGCGCACCGCCTATCCCGCGGCATCGCTGGACCGGATCGAAGTCACCGGCTCGCGCATCGCCGCCAACCAGGTCTCCGTGGCGCCGGCGGCGGTACTCATGGCCCAGCCGATGCCGCAGCCGGCCAACACCGAGAAGTACGCGCACAACGACGACAACCCGGTGCACCGGACATCCGAGCAACCCGTTTCCACCTTCTCCATCGACGTCGACACCGGCAGCTACAGCAACGTGCGGCGCATGCTTGCCGAGGGCGTGCGCCCGCCCAGCGACGCGGTGCGCGCCGAGGAATTCCTCAACTACTTCGACTACGGCCATCCCGCGCCGGCCTCGCGCGAGACGCCCTTCCGGGTCACCACGGAACTCGCGCCGGCGCCCTGGAACGGCAAGCGCCAGTTGCTGATGATCGGCATCAAGGGTTACGACGTGCCCAAGGCGGCGCTGCCGCCGGCCAACCTCGTGTTCCTGATCGATACCTCCGGCTCGATGCAGGACGCGGACAAGCTGCCATTGGTGAAGGACGCACTGCGCCAGCTGGTCAGGCAGCTGCGTCCGCAGGACCGGGTATCGATGGTGGTGTACGCCGGCTCGGCGGGACTGGTGCTGCCGCCGACATCGGGCGCCAACCGCGACGACATCCTCGAGGCGCTCGACCGCCTCGAAGCCGGCGGCAGCACCAACGGCGGCGACGGCATCCGCCTCGCTTATGCGATGGCCAGGCAGGCCTACATCAAGGGCGGCGTGAACCGCGTCATCCTCGCCACCGATGGCGACTTCAACGTCGGCACCGTCGACCAGAACGCGCTGGAAACGCTGGTCGCCGACCAGCGCAAGAGCGGCATCGCGCTGACCACGCTCGGCTTCGGCCAGGGCAACTACAACGACGAACTGGCCGAGAAGCTCGCCGATGTCGGCGACGGCAACCACGCCTACATCGACACGCCGATGGAAGCGCGCAAGGTGCTGGTGCAGGAAATGGGCTCGACCCTGCTCACGATCGCCAAGGACGTGAAGATCCAGATCGAGTTCAACCCGGCGGTCGCCGCGGAGTACCGCCTTATCGGCTACGAGAATCGCGTGCTCAACCGCGAGGACTTCGCCAACGACAAGGTCGACGCGGGCGACATCGGCGCCGGGCACGAAGTGACCGCGCTGTACGAGATCACCCCGGCCGGTTCCGGCGCCGACCGTCTGCCGCCGCTGCGTTACGGCGACGCCGCCAAGGCCGCCGCCAATACGAAGGAACTCGCCCATCTGCGCCTGCGCTACAAGCGCCCGGGCGAGGACACCAGCCGCCTGATCGAAACGCCGATCCTGCGCTCGCAGCTGGTCGCTGCTCCCAGCGAGTCGCTGCGCTTCGCCACCGCGGTCGCCGCCTTCGCCGATGCGCTGCGCGGCGGCAAGCAGATCGGCCAGTGGAGCTGGAAGGACATCGCCGCATCCGCGCAGCGTTCCATCGGCAGCGACCCGTGGGGGCAACGCAAGGAGTTCGTCGGGCTGGTCGAGCGGGCGCGCGCGTTGACCTCGGCCGAAGGGGTCGCGGTGGAGGTCAGCGAGTAGTTCTCGACCGCACCAACAAGACGGCCCCGGGATTCCCGGGGCCGTCTGCTTTCGAAAGCTCAGCGCGGTAACGAAGCCAGCGGCAACAACTGTTCCGTCGGCTTGCCGAACAGGAAGCCCTGCCCGTGCTGGCAGCCCAGTTCGCGCAGGATGATGCGCTGGGATTCGCTCTCGACGCCCTCGGCGATGGTGTGGATGCCCAGCGATCCGGCCAGGGCCTGGATCGCACGCACCACGGCCATGCTCTCCGGCCGCGTGTCGCCGACGAGGCCGGCAACGAAGCTGCGGTCGATCTTCAGGCACTCGAGCGGGAAGCGATGCAGGTACGACAGCGCCGAGAACCCGGTGCCGAAGTCGTCGAGTTGGGCCAGCACGCCGTTGCTGCGCAGCGTGCGCAACATCCGCAGCGCGCGCGCGGTGTCGTCGAGCAGCGCGCCCTCGGTGATCTCGATGCGCAGCCGGTGCGGGTCCGCGCCGGCCTCGTCCAGCAGGCGCAGCAGGCGATCGGCGAAATCCGCGGAGAGGAAATGCCGCGGCGAGACGTTCACCGAGATGTAGCCGTATTCCTCGCGCGCCAGGCGCTTGGCCACCTGCGCGTACATCAGCCAGTCGACTTCCTCGATC
This sequence comes from Lysobacter oryzae DSM 21044, assembly GCF_059568595.1. Classification (NCBI taxonomy): domain Bacteria; kingdom Pseudomonadati; phylum Pseudomonadota; class Gammaproteobacteria; order Lysobacterales; family Lysobacteraceae; genus Lysobacter; species Lysobacter oryzae. The sequence continues at coordinate 270,019 of NZ_JCANTQ010000011.1, forward strand.
AGGCCGCTGTCCTCGCCCAGGCCGATGAATTCGCCGGGCGCCAGCAGGCCGCGGCGCTCGTGCCGCCAGCGCAACAGCGCCTCGTGGCCGATCACGCGGCGGTCGCTCAGGCGCACGATCGGCTGGTAGTAGGCGACGAAGTTGTCGCCGTTGATCGCACGCCGCAGGTCGGCTTCGAGGTCCAGGATGCGCATGGCCTCCTCGCGCATCACCTCGTCGAACACCGCGCAGCCATTGCGGCCGCTGGCCTTGGCGCGGTACATCGCGGCGTCGGCGTCGCGCAGCAGTTCGGCACCGGTCTGGTAGCGCGGATGCCAGGCGGCGATGCCGACGCTGGCGGACGGGAAGACTTCGCGTCCCGCGACCCAGAACGGCTCGCCCAACGCCACGAGCACGCGGCGCGCCAGTTCCTCGGCAATGGCGATGTTGTCGATGTCGCCAATCAGGATGGCGAACTCGTCGCCGCCCAGGCGCGCGACCACGTCGCCGCCGCGCACCGTGGCGACGATGCGGCGCCCCGCTTCGATCAGCAGTTCGTCGCCGGCGGAGTGTCCGACGCTGTCGTTGACCAGCTTGAAGCGGTCGAGGTCGAGGAACAGCACGGCGAAATGCCGCGCCGGTGCGGGGCCGCCCTGGGCGGCCTCGGCCTGGGCGCGGGCAATGGCTGCCGCGAGCCGTTCCAGCAACTGGCTGCGATTGGGCAGCCCGGTGAGCGCGTCATGGCGCGCCTGGTAGGTCAGCTGCTGCTCGGCGCGCAGGCGCTCGCCGATCTGCGACAGCAGTTCGGCGTTGGCTTCCGCGAGCTCGCGCGTGCGCGATGTCACCCGCTGCTCCAGTTCGCCGTGCGCGAGCAGCAGCCGGTCCTGCGCCTGCTTGCGCGCCAGGCCGATGCCGATGTGGTGGGCGACGAAGGTGAGCAGTTCCTGGTCGCGTCCGGTGAAGCTGATCGCCGGCGAGTAGCTCTGCACCGCGATCACGCCCACCACCACTTCCTCGCGGAACAAGGGCACGCCCAGCCAGCAATGCGCGAGCGTGCCCAGGCTGCGCACCTTGCCGACGCGCTGCAGCTCCTCGATCAGGGGACGGTCGGCGAGCAGGGCCCGTCCTTCCCGGATCACGTATTCGGTGAGGCCGCGCGCGAACTGGCGCGCCTGGCGCACGGAGTCGCGCTCGTCGATCGAGTACGGGAACTCGATCATGGTGCCGTCCTCGGACACCTGGGCGATGTAGAAGTTGCGCGCGTACAGCAGTTCGCCGACCACGTCGTGCACCTGGGCGTAGAAGCGCTCCAGCGTTTCCGAGGTGATCGACAGTTCGGCAATGCGGAACAGCGCCCGCTGCAGCCGCTCGCCGCGCTGGCGTTCGACGATCTCCGCCTGGAGGTCGCGGTTGCTGTGCTGCAGGGCGCGCGTGCGTTCCTCCACGCGGCGTTCCAGATCCTCGCGGGCCTGGCGCCGGTCGAGCGCGGTGAGGATGTGCTGGGCGACGTAGCTGAGCAGCGCGCGCTCCTCGTCGCGGTAGACCTCGGGCCGGTCGTAGCTCTGCACGACCACGGCGCCGCAGACGCGGTCCTCGCGCCGCATCGGCACGCCCAGCCAGTCGGCGCTGTCCGGACCGTGGACCACGTCGCGCGCCACGCCGAACTGGGCGCGCAGGTGATCGGACGGACCACGCAGGGGCTCGCCGTGGCGCAACAACGCCAGGGTCATGCTGTTGGGCATGTCGATGGCCGGGATGTCGAGCGACGGATCGGCGACGTACGGGTCCTGGCGATCGGCGAAGTACAGGAAGCGGATCGAATCGCGGGCATCGTCGTAGAGGACGATGTAGAAGTTCTCCGCATACATCAGGCCGGCGACGATCGCGTGGATGCGACGCAGCATGTCCGCCATTTCCAGGTCGGACCCGGCCAGATCGGCGATCTCGTACAGCGCCTGTTGCAGCCGTTCGGATTTCTCCAGCAGCTGCGCGCGCGCTTGCGCCTCCCTCGCGACCAGGTGGGCCGCCACGACCATCTTCGCCATCGCGAGCCAGCCGCGGCGCGCCGCCTGCGGCATCGTCTCCGGGACATGGGCCACGATGGTGACGCGCATCTCGCCGTCGCCGTCCCAGACTTCAGCCAGGGTCTGGGCGTCCTCGAGCGCCTTGCCCGAGGCCATCTGCTGTTCCGCCGCCTGGTGCAGCCGGTCCGGAACCTGCTCCGACATCGAGAAGCCGGGGACACCGATTTCGTCGCGCCAGCGCACGAGCACCTGCGCCCCGGCCGGGAGCCCTTCCTGGAGCACGCCCGCCAATGCCTGCGCAGCGCTATCCGCCGGTTCCGCCGGCCTGGCCATCATCGCCCGCAATCGCTGCACTCGCCCCTCGGCACCAGCCGTCCCCCGACGGTCAGGTTGGAGCATACCTCTAGCAGGAGCCCATGGAAGCCCCGAACCCCGCCGGCACGTCCCGGACGTTCCTAGCGCATATGGAGCTCGCTCTTGCCCCTCATCCGATCCTCGCCTGCACGCCTTCCAAGCGATCCCGGGAGCCCGTCCGCTCCATGCCGGATCGTGGCGAAGCCACTGCCGACGGCTTCACGTACCCGGCGACAGCCCGTAACCTGCCGCCGATGAATCCGGGCGCGGACGCCAATGACGACCTGTTGATGCTGGCCTGGGTGGGCGGCGACGTCGCGGCATTCGAGATCCTGTACGCCCGCCACCGCGGCCCGCTGTACCGTTTCCTGCTCCGCCAGCTGCGCAACCAGGCGCTGGCGGACGAATGCTTCCAGGACGTCTGGCAACGCGTGATCGCCGCACGCGCGGGCTGGAAGCCGGACGCGGCCTTCTCCACGTGGCTGTTCAGGATCGCGCACAACCGCCTCAACGATCATTGGCGTGCGGCCAGGCATCGCCCCACGGCGCCGGAGGACGGCGACGAGCGCGCCGCCCGGGTCCCGGATCCGAGCACGCCCGAGCGCGAACTGTCCGGGTTCGAGCAACGCCGGCGCCTGCAGCGGGCGATGGAGGAGCTGCCGGACGAGCAGCGAGAAGTACTCGTGCTACGGCTCGAACAGGAGTTGAGTCTCGAGGAAATCGGCGCCATTACCGGCGTAGGCAGGGAAACGGTGAAATCGCGGCTTCGTTACGCCATGGACAAGCTGCGCCAGAGATTGAACGAATGACCACCCGGCCCGACCAGCACGAACCCCTGGACGCGGAGGAACGCGATCTCGCCGCGCGGCTCGGTCGTGTCGGCCCGTTCGACGGGCCGTCGCCGGCGCTGGACGCCCGCATCCTCGCAGCCGCGCATGCAGCGGCCGCGAGTCGCAAGCCGCGCCGGCACGGCCGCCTGGCGTGGCTCGGCCTGCCTCCCGCCCTCGTGACCGGTGTCGGGGTGGCCGCAGCGGCCGTGCTGGCGCTGGGACTCGTCTGGCAGTTGCGGCCCCAGTACGGCGGCATCGCCACGCGTCCGGAGGCTGGCGCCGACGAGGAAGTGATCATCATGGCCGAGCCCCTGGGCGCAGCGCGCGCCCCGGTGGCCAATCCCCCGCCGCTGCCCGACCAGCCCGCCACGCCGGCGCCGGCGGCGCGGGCCGGGTCGAACGTGGCCAGCGCGGCATCCGGGGCCGCGGCCCCGGCACACGCCAACGCCGCGAGCGCGAAACCCGCGCCCGCCGCCGATGAAGCCGGAATGCTGGCCGCGCAGGCGGCATCGAGCGAGGCGAAACGCGAGGCGGATGCCGCCGCCAGCGCCGCCGTCGCCGACAACCGCTTCGTCCCCGAACCGGCCGCGCAGGCTGCACCGGCCCCCGCACGCAAGAGTCACGCGACCTACACGACCGCCGCGCGCGCCACGGCCGAGCGGCGCGAGCAGGCACGCGCCGCGGCAGCCGCACCCGCCGCACCCGTCGCGCCCGCTGCACCACCGGCACCCGCACCGGCGGAGCCGCCCGCCGAAGCCGAAGCCGCCGCGCTCGACCGCATCGAGGTGACCGGCTCGCGCATCCGGCAAACCGATGTCGACTGGTCGCAGGTTCCGGTCAGCGAGGACACGCATCTGCCCGCCGCCGAGTGGCTCGCACGCATCCGCGACCGCCGCGACGCCGACGACCTCGACCATGCGCGCGCCAGCCTCAGGCTGTTCCGCCGCGACTATCCCCGCACGCGTCTTCCCGACGATCTGCGCGCACTGCTGGCCACCGACGCCCGGCGATGAGCGACACCCTGGCCGCGCCGGCGGCGCACGTGCTCGAGGTAAAGCACAGCCGCTTCATCGTCCATGCGGCGCCGGTCACCACGCCGGATGCCGCCCTCGCCTTCCTCGCCGATGTCGCCGATGCGGCGGCGACGCACAACTGCTGGGCCTACCGGATCGGATCGCAATATCGCTTCAGCGACGACGGCGAGCCCGCGGGCACGGCCGGCCGGCCGATCCTCGCGGCGATCGATGGCCAGGGCTACGACCAGGTCATGGCGGTCGTGACGCGCTGGTATGGCGGCATCAAGCTCGGCGCGGGTGGCCTGGTGCGGGCATATGGCGGCGCGGCGGCCGAGTGCCTGCGCACCGCACCGCGCCAGGCGCTGATCGCCTACCGCGAGGTGCGCCTCGAGTATCCGTTCGACCTCACCGGCGCGGTCCACGCGGCATTGGGGGCGTTCGGCGGCGAAAAACTAGCCGAGGACTTCCTCGCCGAGGGCGTCGCGTTGCGCCTGCGGCTCCCCGCCGATCGCGTGGAAGCCTTGAAAATCCAGCTGCGGGACGCCACCCGGGACAGGGTGCGGTTCGGAATGGATTGAACCCCGCCCGTCGCACCCCTCCCGATTTTTCGCACGCACGATGGCGCGACCCGGCGCAAGCCTGTCAGCACCAGGACCCAGACTGCCGCCCATGCCCGACCTCCAAAGCAAAGCCCCCCTCGGCAGCCTCCGTGGGCTGTGGCCCTTCGTCCATCGCCACCGGGCCCTGTTCGTCGCCTGGCTGCTCGCGCTGGCCTGCTCGAGCGCGGCGACGCTGGCGCTCCCCGCCGCGTCGCGGGTGATGATCGACCAGGGATTCGCCGGCGGCGGCGGCGCCGCGATCGATCGCGCCTTCCTGCTGCTGTTCGGCGTCGCGCTCGTGCTCGCCTTTGCGACCGCGGCGCGCTTCTTCTTCGTCTCACTGCTGGGCGAACGCGTCGTCGCCGACCTGCGCGCGAACCTGTACTCGCACCTGCTGGCGCTGGACGCCAGCTTCCACGACCGCAACCGCAGTGGCGAGTTGGTATCGCGCCTGACCGCCGATGCCGAACTGCTGCGCAGCACCGTGGGGTCGACGATGTCGGTGGCCCTGCGCAGCGTGGTCACCGTGATCGGCTCGATCGTGATGCTGTTCGTGACCAGTCCGCGGCTTGCGGCGTTCGCGCTGGTGGGCATCCCGCTGACCGTGCTGCCGATCGTGGTCGGCGGGCGCCGGCTGCGGAAGATCTCGCGCGCGAGCCAGGACCGCATCGCCGACGCCAACGCGCTCGCATCGGAAACCCTGGGCGCCGTGCGCACCGTGCAGGCGCACGCGCGCGAGCCGTACGAGCGCGGCCGCTTCACCGACGCGCTCAGGACCGCGGTCAACACCGCGCGCAAGCGCATCGGCGCACAGGCCATCGTCACTGCGGTCGCCATCACCCTGGTGTTCGGTGCGATCACGCTGGTGCTGTGGTCGGGCGCGCACGACGTCGTCGCCGGCCGGATGAAGGCCGGCGTGCTGCTGCAGTTCGTCTTCTACGCCGTGATCGGCGGGGGCTCGATCGGTGCGCTGGCCGAAGTCTGGAACGAAGTGCAACGCGCGGCGGCCGGCATGGGCCGCATCAGCGAACTGCTGCAGGAGGCGCCGGCGATCACCCCGCCCGCCTCGCCCCGTGCGTTGCCCTCGCCCGTGCAGGGCGACGTGGTCTTCGATGACGTCACCTTCCACTACCCGCAGCGCCCCGACCAGGCGGCACTGGTGCATTTCAGCCTGCGTGTCCGCCCCGGCGAGACCGTGGCGCTGGTGGGGCCGTCGGGCGCCGGGAAAAGCACGGTGTTCTCCCTGCTGCTGCGCTTCCACGACCCGGACGCCGGCACGGTCGGCATCGACGGCGCGGACGTCCGCACCCTCGATCCGGCCAAGCTGCGCGAAGCCATCGCCCTGGTACCGCAGCAACCCACGATCTTCGCGACCAGCGCGCGCGAGAACATCCGCTACGGCCGGCTGGAAGCCGACGAAGGACAGATCGACGCTGCGGTGCGCAATGCCCACGCCAGCGATTTCATCCATGCGCTGCCGGAGGGCCTGGACACGGAACTGGGCGAACGCGGCGCGCGCCTGTCCGGCGGCCAGCAACAGCGCATCGCCATCGCCCGCGCCCTGCTGAAGGACGCCCCGATCCTGCTGCTCGACGAAGCGACCAGTGCCCTGGATGCGCAGAGCGAGCGCGCGGTGCAGCAGGCCCTGGAAACGCTGATGCACGGGCGCACTTCGATCGTCATCGCCCATCGCCTCGCCACCGTGCTCAAGGCCGACCGCATCGTGGTGATGGACCACGGCCGCGTCATCGCCGAGGGCACGCACGAGCAGTTGCTCGCGCAGGGAGGCCTGTACGCCGAACTGGCGCGGTTGCAGTTCCTCGACTGACCGGTTGGCGTCAGGCGGGCAAGGCACGCTCGAGGATCGGCGCCAGCGGCACGCCGGCCGGCAAGGTCCCGAACACCAGGCCGTGCTCGCCACCTAAGCGCGAGCGGCAGAACGCATCCGCCACGGGACTGCCCGCCCGCAGCAGGATGGCGCCTTGCAGCGCCAGCGCCATCCGTTCGACCAGCCGACGCGCATCGGCTTCGCCCGCCTGGTGAGCCAGCACGGCGCGCAGTGCAGCGGCTTCGCGGTCCATCGCGGGATGCAGGCCGGCGGCCGACTGCAGTTCGTGCAGCAGCGCCGCGGCGGCCTCCGGTTCGCGCGCGAGTGCCCGCAACACGTCGAGGCACTGGATATTGCCGCTGCCCTCCCAGATCGAGTTCAACGGCGCCTGCCGGTACAGCCGCGGCAACAGCGACTCCTCGACATAGCCCGCCCCGCCCAGGCACTCCTGCGCCTCGTTGACGAATGCCGGCGCGCGCTTGCAGACGAAGAACTTGCCGATGGCCGTGGCGACGCGGGCGAAAGCGGCCTCGCGCGCATCGTCCCCGGCGCGATCGACGGCCCCCGCGACGCGCAGCGAGAAGGCCATTGCCGCTTCCGCCTCGATGGCAAGGTCGGCAAGCACGTTCTGCATCAGCGCGTGTTCGACCACGCGCTTGCCGAAGGCGCGCCGATGCCGTGCGTGGTGCAGCGCCTGCGCCAGCGCCATGCGCATCAGCGCGGACGAGCCGAGCATGCAGTCCAGGCGGGTGAGCATGACCATCTCGATGATCGTGACCACGCCGCGCCCTTCGTCGCCGATGCGCTGCGCCCAGGCGCCGTCGAATTCAACTTCGGACGACGCATTGGACCAGTCGCCGAGCTTGTCCTTCAGCCGCATCAGGCGGAATGCGTTGCGCGCGCCGTCCGGCCGCCAGCGCGGCATCAGGAAGCAGCTCAGTCCGGCCGGCGCCTGCGCCAGCACGAGGAAACCATCCGACATCGGCGCGGAGAAGAACCACTTGTGCCCGCTGAGCGCGTACTCACCCTCGGCCGACGAAGGCACCGCGCGCGTGGCGTTGGAGCGGACATCGCTGCCGCCCTGCTTCTCGGTCATGCCCATGCCGAGTGTGACGCCGGCCTTGTCGTCGCTGGCGACATTGCGCGGGTCGTAAACCGGCGCGGCGGCCTTGTCGGCCCAGGCCTGCAATTTCGGCTCGCGGCGCAGCACCGGTACCGCGGCATGCGTCATCGTCAGCGGACAACTGCTGCCCGGTTCCACTTGTCCGTGCAGGTAACTCAGCGCGGCGCGTGCGACGTGGCTGCCGCGGCCCGGCTCCCGCCAGGACAGTCCCGCCACGCCATGCCCGATCGCCGCCGCCATCACCGCGTGGTAGCTCGGGTGGAATTCGACGACGTCGATCCGGTGGCCGAAGCGGTCATGCGTGCGCAACCGGGGCCGGTCGCGATGCGCATCGAAGCTCAGCTGCAGCAGGTCGCCGCCGGCCAGCCGGCCGTAGGCGTGCAGGCGCTCGTCGAATGCGGCCGCGCCTTCGCGTTGGACCGCCTCGCGCAGGGCGGCATCGTCGGTCCACAGGTCGCGCCCGGCGAATTCCGGCGGCTGGTTGTCGACGACATGCGTTTCGAAAGCCGATGCAGTCACTGCCGCCTCCCGGTGAGGCCTGACTGTAGCGCAGCGTGGTTCCGCGGGCTGGTACCACAGCACCCCAGAGCCGCCTGCAAAGAAAAGGCCCCGCCGGAGCGGGGCCTTGAAAGTCATGCTGATCGAGCCTCGCGGCTCGAGTCGCCTCGCGGTCTCAGACCGGTGCGACTTCGGACGCCTGCGCGCCCTTCGGGCCCTGGGTCAGCTGGTAGCTGACGCGCTGGCCTTCCTGCAGGCTGCGGAAGCCCTTGGCATTGATGGCGGAGAAATGCACGAAAACATCGGCGCTGCCGTCTTCGGGCGAGATGAAGCCAAATCCCTTGGCGTCGTTGAACCACTTCACGGTACCGTACTGCATGTCCTTGTTGACCTCTGCTGGATGCGATGACGAGCGCCGGCCCTGGCGGCGCCAGGCGAGTATGCCAACTTGCTGAACGAGCGCAACCCGTCTCGCCGCGCGAGGTGCGGTCCGCCAATCGAAACCGGTTTCAGGCCGCCAGCAGGGCGCGCAGCAGCGCGGGCAGTCCCGAAGATGCGGCCGCGACGTTGTCGAGCACGTCCTGCAGGGTGATGACCTCGTCCGGATCCGGACCCGCGCCTGCCGCCCAGTTGGCGACGATGGCGAGGCAGGCGTAATCCAACCCCATCTCGCGGGCGAGGCCCGCTTCCGGCATGCCGGTCATGCCGACCAGGTCGCAGCCATCGCGGCGCATGCGCGCGATTTCGGCGCGTGTTTCCAGGCGCGGTCCCTGCGTCGCCCCGTAGCAACCGCCATCGACCAGCGCCACGCCCGCGCCGGCGGCAGCAGCGACGACGGCCTGCCGAAGCGCCCGCGTGTACGGCTCGCCGAAGTCGACGTGCAGCACGTCGGTGCCGGGTTCCTCGCAGATCGTGGAGATCCGGCCCCACGTGTAATCGATCAGCTGGTCCGGGCATGCCAGCACGCGCGGACCGAAGCGCTCGGTGATGCCGCCCACGGTGTTGAGGGCGAGCACCCGTTGCGCGCCCAACGCCTTTAGTGCGGCGAGGTTGGCGCGGTAGTTGACCTGGTGCGGCGGCAGCGAGTGGCCTTCGCCGTGGCGCGCGAGGAACGCGACACGGTGGCCGTCCAGCGTGCCGACGCGGACGGGGCCAGACAGCGCGCCGTAATGGGTGACGGGCTGGTGTGCCTCCGCATCCTGCAGCTCGGCCAGCTTGTACAGGCCGGTGCCGCCGATGATGGCCAGTTCGATCTCGCTCATGGCGATGCGCTCTCTGCAACGGAAGTGGGATTTGCCGCCAGCAGGCGGCGATGCGAAAGAGGAAGCCGCGCCTGAGCGGCAGGTCGACACCCATGACAGCCAGTGGTGCTCCTGCGCGTCGCCATCGGCTCAATCCCGCAGTGCGTAGATCGCGGGCAGTCCCCGGCCCTGCTCGTGGTAGTCCATGCCGTAGCCGTAGACGTAGCGGTCCGGCACTTCGACGCCCATGTAATCGGCGGTCAATCCCGGCACGCAGCGGTCGTGCACCTTGACCGCGAGCGCGGCGATGCGGATCTCGGCGGCACCCTGCTCGTGGCACCACTCGCGGATCGCCGCCAGCGTGTGCCCCTCGTCCACGATGTCGTCGACCAGCAGTACGCGCCGCCCTTGCAGCGACGTGGTCGGACGGTGCTTCCAGGCGAGCTCGCCACCCGAGGTCGCGCCGCGGTAGCGCGTGGCGTGCAGGTATTCGAATTCGACATCGAGGCCGCGCGCACCCAGTTCCAGCGCCAGCTGTCCGGCGAACGGCAGGCCGCCGTGCATCACGGTGATGTACAGCGGCACGCTGCCGACGTAATCGGCATGGATCTTCGCGGACATACGCACGATCGCCGCTTCCAGCGTGACGCGGTCGTGGATCAGGTCGCTGTTGGCCAGCGCGCTCTGCAGGTCGGCCATTACGCCAGTCCTTCCTGGCGACCGCGCGCCTGCCCGTAGCGTGCGTCCGCGATGAGCCCGTCCCAGCCCATCGCGCCGCGGCCGATCAGGCCGATCAGGGCGGAGGTGTTGAGCTTGCGGTCCTTGACCGCCGCGAGCGATTCCTCGACCAGTTCCGGATGGCAGACCAGCACGACGTCGCAGCCCGCATCCAGGTGCAGGTCGACGCGCTGCTTGATGCCGCCGGCGGAGAACGCCGCGGCCATGCCGATGTCGTCGCTGAAGACCACGCCGCGGAAGCCCATCTCGGCGCGCAGGATCTCCTCCATCCAGCGCTTCGAATAACCCGCCGGTTCCGGCGCGACGGCCGGATAGACCACGTGCGCCATCATCACCGCGTCGGCCTTGGCCTCGATGCCGGCAACGAACGGCACCAGGTCGAGCGCGCGGATCTCCTCCAGCGGCCGCGGGTCGACGGCATCGTTGAAATGCGTGTCTTCCAGCACCGAGCCGTGGCCCGGGAAATGCTTCAGCGTCGCCGCCATGCCGGCGGCGTGCATGCCGCGCACGTAGGCGCGGGTGAAGTCGGCGACGACCTCGGGGTCGGCGGAAAACGCGCGATTGCCGATCGCGAGGTTGCCGCGGCCCAGGTCGACCACCGGCGCGAAACTGAGATCCACGCCGGTGGCGCGGATTTCGCTCGCCATCAGCCAGGCGTGCTCCTCGGCGAGCTGCAGCGCGGATGCGCGGTCCTGCGCGTACAGCCGGCCGAAGCCCTCCAGCGGCGGCAGCGCACTGTAGCCTTCGCGGAAGCGCTGCACGCGCCCGCCCTCCTGGTCGACGCAGACCAGCTGCGGGCGCGGCGCGGCTTCGCGGATCGCCTGCGAGAGCTCCGCCACCTGCGCCTTGGAGGCGAAGTTGCGGCTGAACAGGATTACCCCGGCGCAGGCATCGTGCTGCAGCCAGTCGCGCTCCTGCGCGGTGAGTTCCTTGCCGGCGACGCCGATTACCAACATGTTTGCGATTCCAGATGAGTTCGTGGGGGCACGCGATCCCGCGGGGATCCGGCCTCAGTCCTTGCCGGCCCGCTCCGCTTCGCTCCACTGCGAATACGGCCGGGTGGCCAGGGCCAGATTGTAGTAGCGCTTGCTGTCGGTCACTTCACGCCCGATCCAGGCGGGCTTCTCGAAGGCTTCGTCGGCCGAGTCCAGCTCGATCTCGGCCACCACCAGCCCCGCGTTCTCGCCCAGGAACTCGTCCACCTCCCACAGGTGGCCGCCAACGTCGACGTAGTGCCGGCGCTTGTCGACCAGACCGCCTACGCTCAGCGCCAGCAGCTCGCGCGCGTCCGCGACGGGAATGGCGTAGTCGAACTCCTGCCGGGTGTGGCCGAGCTCGCGCGACTTGAGGTTGAGGTAGGCCATGTCGCCCTGGATGCGCACGCGCACCGAGGCCTTCATCGCTCCCGCATCCAGGGCGGCGGCATCGTTGAGGTAGCCCTGCGCCATCGGCACGACCTCATGCGCGGCGGCACGCCAGGCGCCGCTGGTGACGAGGAATTTGCGTTCGATTTCCAGGGGCATGGGACTTGTGCTCCGAAATGCTCGTGGCCGGGTTCCAGGCGCGCCGCGGCGCGTCCGGATGTATGGTTGAACTCAGTCGCGGCGCGGCTCGAACATGGCGATGGACTCGACATGCGCGGTGTGCGGGAACATGTCCATCACGCCCGCCGCGCGCAGCTTCCAGCCCTTCTCGTTGACCAGGTAACCCGCATCGCGCGCGAGCGAGCCGGGATGGCAACTGACGTAGACGATGCGCTTGAACTGCTTGAGCTTCAGCTGGGTCAGCGCGAAGTCCGCGCCCGAGCGCGGCGGGTCCAGCAGCAGGCGATCGAAGCCTTCGCGCATCCAGGTGTGGTCGCTGAGGTCCTTGCCGAGGTCGGCGGCGTGGAACTCGGCGTTGGCGATGCCGTTGTGCGCGGCATTTTCCCGCGCGCGCCGGACCAGCCCGGCCTCGCCTTCGACCCCGACCACTTCGCGCACGCGGCGCGCCAGCGGCAGGGTGAAATTGCCCAGGCCGCAGAACAGGTCGAGCACGCGGTCCTGCGGCTGCGGATCGAGCAGGTCCAGCGCGGACTGGATCATCTTGCCGTTGAGGCCGGCGTTGACCTGGATGAAGTCGAGCGGACGGAACACGAACTCGATGTTCCACTGCGGCAATGCAAACGCCAGCTTCGGTTCCGCCGGCCACAGCGGATGCACGCTGTCGACGCCGCCGGGCTGCAGGAAGATGGCGAATCCATGCTGCTGTCCAAAGGCGACCAACGCGGCCTGGTCGGCGTCGGACAACGGCGCGAGGTGGCGGATGGTCAGTGCGATGCCGCTGAACTCGTCGGTGCGGTCACCGGCGATGAACTCGATCTGCGGGATGTCGCGGCGCGCCTGCAGGCCATCGACCAGCGCGGCGAGCGCGGACACCTTGCTGCCGATTTCGGGAATCACGGTATGGCATTCGGACAGGTCGGCGACGAAGCGCGGATCCTGCTCGCGGAAGCCGACCAGGGTCTTGTCTTTCTTCTCGACGCGGCGCACCGAGAAGCGGCCCTTGCGGCGATAACCCCAGGCCGCGTCCACCAGCGGCGGCAGCACGCGCTCCGGGGTGACGTGGCCGATGCGCTCGAGGTTCTCCAGCAGCACGCGCTGCTTTGCCAGGATCTGCTTGCCCTCGTCGAGGTGCTGCAACGCGCAGCCGCCGCAGGTACCGAAGTGCGGGCAGCGCGCCGGCACGCGGTCGTCCGAAGCGCGCAGCACTTCCAGCGTCGTGGCCTCGTCGAAGTGGCGCGAGCGCGAGGTCTGCTTCGCCACCACCCGCTCGCCCGGCAATGCGCCGGCGATGAAGGTCACCTTGCCTCCCTCCCCGTCGCGACGGGCGACGCCGCGGCCATCGTGGCTGAGATCGGTGATGTCTACTTCGAACGGGGTCTGGTCGATGCGTGCCACGGGGAAAACCGCTACTTCGGGCCGCGCATTGTCGCAGAGGGGCCGGCCCGCGGACGACTTGATGCACCCGGCAGCCGCTGGCGCGCCAGCGGCCGAAGATGCGCTCGAAACCGGCGGCAAGGATTCCCACAAGCGCGGAAAAGCCCGCCGGAGCGGGCTTTTCCAGGCATCACCGTCGAGGGCGGGAAGTCACTTCTGCTTCCACGCCCCGCCGCTCTGGTACCACCAGCCCGCGTGCGCGCTGGCGATCCACTGCTTGGCGAACACGTCGCGGATCTGCGTCTCCCACTCGGGGTGGCCGTTGGCGACGGCGACTTCGCGGTAGACCGCCTTGCGGTCGCGGTTGTCGTCGGCCACCGCCTGGTTCACCGCGACGCGGTCCTTGAGCGCGAGCTTGGAGGCATCGCGCACGACGATGGTGCCGTCGCCGGCGAAACCCAGCGCCCCGGCGTCGAAGCCCTCGCGCAGCTGCGCATCAAACCGCTCCGCCATGCGCGCCTGGATCGCCTGGATCGCCGGCGTCTTGATGGTGATGTCGGGCTGCGACTGCGCGTAGGCGGTACCGATGCCCACCAGGCTCAGCAGGTCGACGCGGGCGAGCAGGTGGCTGCGGCCGGCGGCGGCGCGATAGGCCATGCCACCGCCATCGGGCTTGGGCTGCGCATCCTTGGCTTCGTCGCCGATGACCTTCTCGACGAACTCCTTCGCGGCTTCCTTCGCTTCGGCGGCGGGGAAGTAGACATTGATCGTGACGCAGGCCGTCAGCAGCACGGCGGCGACCGGTATTCCCATCAGACGACGCATGATTCCCTCTCCTGTAGGGCGGATCGCGATCCGCCGTTCGCAATGCAGTTGGCGCGGTTCATTCGACTATCGGTTTCACATCGCCCTTGCCGATCGCGCCGAGCCGCTCCACCAGCGTCGGCCAGTCGACCCGGTGGTTGAAGCCGACTACGGTCAGACGCGGCAGTCCCGCACCCTGCACGATAATAAATCCCCGCCCGGCTGAACCCAGTCCGTCCATGTTGCAGACGTCGTCGGCGAGCCGGCACGAGATGCCGATGCGGGCGTAGCCGAAATCGTCGAACAGGCCGATCAGCCGCGATTGCAGGCTGCCGACGAAGGACGCATCGCCGACGCTCGACAGGTCCTGCACCGCGCGCTGGCTGATCCGCTGGCGCACGCCCGGCTTGCGCTGCGTACGCAGGCTGGCGTCGAACGCGACGGGCTGCCAGTCCACCATGCGCAAGGCATCGATGCTGCCGTCCAGGCGCCCGGTGATGCTGCCGAAGCCGAATACGCCGGTCAGCGATTCGAGGTCCAGCTCGTCCAGGGCGATGTCGGCGGAGAGGGTGGGCGCGACCCCGAACGGGCGCTCCATCGACAGCGCGGACACCGCGACCTCGCCATCGAACACGTGCATGCGCAGGCCGCCGTCGAAGTCGAGCCGTTCGCGCGCGTAATGCGCCTGCGGGATTTCGCCGCTGAGTTCGCCGGTGAAGGCCGGCCAGCCTAGCGCTTTCGCCAGCTGTCCCACGTCCAGCTCCTGCAGGGTCATGCCGAAGCGGACGTCCAGCCCTTGCCCGCCTGCGGGCGGCCGTAGCGCGAGATGATCGAAGCGGAGCTGTCCGCCGAGCATGGGCACGGACACCGGCTCACGGAACTGCAGCTCGCCGTCGCGGCTGGAGAACGGCAGGCGCGCGGCGCCGAAACGCAGGCCATAGAGCTGACCGCCCTGCCAGGCCAACGCTGACTGCACGGGCGCGTTGGAGGAAAGCGCCACGTCGCCATCGAGGCGTTCGAAACCGAAACGCTGCGCGGGATCGACGATCGATGCCTGGTGCACCGACACCAGGAAATCCTGCACCCCGCCGCCGCCAAGCCGCAGCGTCGCGTCCGCCGCGCCGGTGAGCTGCAGTTGCGCCAGGCCCGCGACGCCAAGCCAGCCGGACAGGTAGGCGTCGCGCAGCGGGGCGAGGTCGGGACCCTGCAAGCGCAGGTCGAGCGCGTCCAACTCACCTGCCGGCGTGAACGCCGCACTGCCCTGCGCGTCCAGGACGCCCGGATCCGACCAGCGCACCTGCGGCAGGCGCCAGCCCTGCTCCCCCTGCCGGGTGGCGAGGATGTCGAGATCCACCGCCCGCTGCTGTAGCGCGACGTAGGCGTTGCCGAAAAGCAGCTCGCCACCTCGCAGCTGGCCCCGCACGCGCGCGCTGCTGCGGGTCGCGAACGACAGGTCCAGCGCGAGATCGGCGCCGAGATTCTCCGCGGCGATCGTGCCGTCGGGCGTATCGAAGGCGCCCCCGTGGATGCGCAGCGGCCCGCTGACCAGCAGCGGTTGCTTCGGCGCGGCGACGACCGCCAGGTGTCCGTCCAGCGTGCCCCTGGTGAGGCGCCCGTCGCTCCATGCGTTGGCGAGCAAGGCCTGGGCCCATGCCAGCGGCACGCTCACCAGGTCGATGTCGCTGCGGTCCGGCGTCGCGGCATCCCGGTGCAGCGACAGCGCGCCGGCGCCGCGCGAGAGGCGTGCGTCGGTGCTGGCGACGCCGAGCTCGAGCGAAAGTCGCAACGGCGCGCCCCGACCGCCGCGCAGGTTGCCGTCGCAACGCCAGCCGCCCTCCCCGTCGCGGAGGAGCGGGCACTGCCAGTCGACCTCGCGGAAGACGTAGCCAAGGTCCGGGGCATCCACGCGCGCGGCCTGCAGGCGCAGCACGCCTTGGGGCGCGGTCGCGGCCCAGTCCAGCCGCACCCGCACGCCCTGCATCGTCGCCACCGGCGTCGTCACCCGGGCGATGCGCGCGCTCAGCGATCGTGCATGGGCTGGCATTGCCGCGACTGCGACAAGGCCGAGACCACACAGCAGGCGTACCATCCGACCGGGCATTTCGGGAAAGGATACCGACAGGAGTGCGAACACCATGACACCGCCGCCGCCCCGTGTGCTGCTCGTCGAGGACGACCCGGTCAGCCGCGCGTTCCTCTCGGCCGCCGTCCAGGCACTGCCCGCCACCGTTGACGCGGCCGACAGCATGGCGGCCGCCATCGCCCTCACTGTCGCCGCGCGTTACGACCTGTGGCTGATCGACGCCCACCTGCCTGACGGCAGCGGCGGGCAGCTGCTGGCCCGCCTGCGTACGCGCGATCGCACCACGCCCGCGCTCGCACACACCGCCGCGCCCGACGACACGCTCAGGCAGGCCCTGCTCGGCGCGGGTTTCCAGGGCGTGCTGGTCAAGCCCGTGCCATCGTCCGCCGTCCACGTGGCCGTGCGTGAGGCGCTCGGAATGACGCCCCGGCCGAGCGCGGGCGAGCCTCCGCCCTGGGACGACGAGACCGCGGCGCGCGCGCTCAACGGCAACCGCGAACACATTTCCGCGTTGCGCAAGCTCTTCATCGCCGAACTCCCGGCGGTACTGGAACGGGTACGCAATGCGTTCCGCAACGAGGATTTCCAGGGCCTGCATTCGGAACTGCATCGGCTGCGCGCCAGTTGTGGCTTCGTCGGCGCGTCCCGGCTCCAGTTCGCGGTGCAGGGGCTGGACCAAGACGACCGGGCACCGGAGCGCCTGCGGGATTTCACCGTCGCGGCGTGCGAACTACTGGAGCCGGCGGACGTTTCCCGGGCCCTTCCGGACTGATCCGCGCACGGCTCAGTCGCCGGACGACATGCGGGCGAGTTCGCCCAGCATTTCCCACGATTTCAGGCCTCGCGGCCCCAGGTGGAAGGAAAGCACCTCACGCATGGGCCGGCGCAGGCTGGCGAGATCCTCGACGCCGGGGACGTCGTCCGCGGCCAGGGCAAGCAAGGCGCGGCCGGTCGCCGCGCTGCGCCGGTCTTCATGGCCACGATCGGCAAGCAGGCGCCGAGGCCCGTACTCCGGATCGAGGCGGTAGCGCGATGCCGGGTCGATCGGCGTGCCCTCGCCATCCTCGGTCCAGTCGAAACCGAACCCGAGCGCGCCCAGCAGGTCGCGCTCGTAACGCCGCAACGACCAGGCCAGACCCTCGCCCTGGCCCAGGCGCTGGCGCGCGATCCGATAAGCCTCGAACAGCTCGGGCTGCGGATCGCCGCGTGGCGCGAGGCGAAGCGTCAGTTCGTTGAGATAGAACCCGGCAAGCATCGCGTCGCCGGCCAGCCGGGGCGCGGCATCCAGCGCCTCGGCCGCGCGCAGCGTGGCCAGTTCGCCGCGTTGCACGGCGTCGAAGCGGATGAACTGCAGCGGCTGCAGCGCGGCGCGCAACGGCTGCCGCTTGGGGCCCTGCACGCCACGCGCCACCAGTCCGAGCCGGCCGTGCTCGGCCGTCAGCACTTCGACGAGCAGGCTGCTCTCGCGCCACGGCCGGGTATGCAGCACGAACGCGGGTTCGGCGGAGAGCCGCATTGCGTCGGCGCGGGCGGTCAGTCGTTGTAGCCGAACGCGCGCAGGGCCGCTTCGTCGTCCGACCAGCCTTCGCGCACCCGCACCCAGGTTTCGAGGAAGACCTTGGCATCGAACAGGCGCTCCATCTGCTGGCGCGACCTCGTGCCGATCTCGCGCAGGCGTTCCCCACCCTTGCCGATCACGATCTTCTTCTGGCCGTCGCGTTCCACCCAGATCACGGCACCGATGCGCAACAGCACGCCCTTGGGCGAAGGCTCCTCGACGAAGCGCTCGATTTCCACCGTGGTCGCGTAAGGCAGCTCTTCGCCCAGCTGGCGCATGAGTTGCTCGCGCACCAGTTCACCGGCGAGGAAGCGCTGGCTCTTGTCGGTGATCTCGTCCTCACCGTACAACGCGGGCTGTTCGGGGAGCTGGGCCAGCACCGACTTCACCAGGGCCTCCAGCCCGCTGCGCTTGAGCGCGGAGATGGGATGCACGCCGGCGAAGTCACGACCTTCGCTGACCTTCGCGAGGTAGGGCAACAGCTTGGTCTTGTCGGTGATCCGATCGACCTGGTTGACGACCAGGATCACAGGCAGGCCCGCGTTGCGCAGGGCGTCGTAAGCCAGGGTGTCCTCGTCGTCCCATTGCCCGGCGCGCACCACCAGCATCGCGGCATCGACGCCCTCCAGTGCGCCGCGCGCGGCGCGGTTCATGAGCCGGTTCATCGCCCGCTTCTGCTCGCGATGGATGCCGGGCGTATCGACCAGCAGGAGTTGGCCTTCCGGAAACGTCGCGATGCCGAGCAGGCGGTGGCGGGTGGTCTGGGGGCGCGGCGAGACGATGCTCACCTTGGCGCCGACGAGGGCGTTGACCAGCGTGGATTTGCCGACATTGGGCCGGCCGATGACGGCGACGTGGCCGGCGCGATGCGTGGAATCAGTCATGGGGTGGATTGTCCGCCCCGCGATGCCGGAGGGCAAACCGCCAGGCACGCAGCGCTCGAAGCGGAATCAGCCGGCGCCCAACGCCTGCAAGGCCGCTTCGGCCGCAATCTGCTCGGCCGCGCGACGCGACGCGCCCGCACCATCCGTCACCAGCTCCGGATGCTGCAGCGTGCAGGTGACGTGGAAGGTCTTGGCGTGCTCCTCGCCGCTCTCGGAGACCAGGACGTAGACCGGCAGTGGCTTCTGCTTGCCTTGCAGCCATTCCTGCAGGCGCGTCTTTGCATCCTTGCCGACCTTGTGCGGCGGCGGCAGGGCTTCCATCGGCGCCTGGAACCACGGCATCACCACGGAACGACAGGTCTCGAAGCCGGCGTCGACGTAGATCGCCGCGACCAGGGCCTCCAGAGCGTCGGCGAGTATCGAATCGCGGCGATGCCCACCGGATTTCATCTCACCCGGACCGAGGATGAGTTTCGAGCCCAGGTCCAACTGCCTGGCGATCGTCGCAAGCGCGGATTCGCGCACCAATTCGGCGCGTGCGCGGGTCAGGGCGCCTTCGTCGGCCTGCGGCCAATGCTGGTACAGCGCCTCGGCAACGATCAGGTTGACCAGGGCGTCGCCGAGGAATTCCAGGCGCTCGTTGTGGGGAGCGCCTGCACTTCTGTGGGTCAGGGACTGGGTCAACAGCTCCTGATGCGAGAAGCGGTGGGTGATTCCGATGCTCAATCAGTCGCCCGCGAGGTGGCGGCTGAGCTCCTGCTGCGCATGGAACTTGCCGACGACGTCGAGGTTGGCGATCACCGGCCGGCGGACCTCGTAATCAACGGTCATCATCCAGCCGCTTTCGCGACGGACGATCTTCACGTGCTCCGGCTTTACGTGCTCTTCGGAGTAGTTGATGTACATGCGCTTGAAGAACTTGTCCTTGATCTTCTCGGGGCTTTCCTCGGCGATACCCGGCTCGTTGGCCAGGCTCGCCAGCGACTTCTTGACCGAGAAAAACTCGCTGTACATCGGGAACAGCTGCATGCCCACGTAAATGAACACACCGGCCACGGCCATTGAAATGATGAACCCGATCAGGGTCATGCCTTGCTGCTTGCGCTTCATCCGACTCTCCCCAGTTATCGATAACGCGACTTCAACGGATGCTGGTGCCGATTCGCCGATATTCGAGGCCGCCATCCCAGCTCATCCAGATCAGGAATGCCTTGCCGCGCAGCTGACTCTCCGGCAGGACGCCCCAGTATCGGCTGTCGTCGCTGTTCTTGCGGTTGTCTCCCATCACGAAATAATGCCCCTGCGGCACTTCCCAGTCGCCCTCCCCTGGATTGACGAACGGCGAAGCCGCGGATTCCAGGACGGCGTGGGGCCGGCCTGGGAGATTCTCACGCAACTCGAGGAAGCCCGTCATCTCCGCCCCTTGGCCGGTGCCCTGGTAGGTACCGATCTCCTCGTAGCTCAAGGGCGTGCCGTTCACCGTGACCTGGTTGTCGTGGTAACCGATGCGGTCGCCGGGAAGGCCAATCACCCGCTTGATGAAGTCGACGCCCTTGTTGGGATCGTCAGGCGTATGGCCCGGGAAATGGAACACGACCACGTCGCCGCGCTTGGGCTCGCCAACGTCGAAGAACTTCTTGTTGGTGATCGGCAGGCGCAAGCCGTAGGCGAACTTGTTGACCAGGATGAAGTCGCCGGTCAACAGCGTGGGCATCATCGAATTCGAGGGGATCCGGAACGGTTCGGCGACGAAGCTGCGCAGGATCAACACCACCGCCAGCACCGGGAAGAACGCCTTCGAGTAGTCGACCACGACGGGTTCTTCCCCCTCGTCCAGCAACCCCGCTGCAGAAGCGCGGCGCTTGGCGAGGAACAGCTTGTCCAGCAACCAGACCACGCCCGTGAACAGGGTCAGGATGACGAGGATGATCTCAAACCACTTCATGCTTGCTCCTTCGGAGCCGGGTTGGGAGTTCGGGGCTGGCCCCGGGGTACGCGACGAAGGCCGAGCGTAGCGAAGGACCCGTCGTCACGACAAACGATCGGCGACGCGGCGGATTCCGTTCCGCGCGGACGACCGGGTCACTTGCTGTCCACCTGCAGCACGGCGAGGAAGGCTTCCTGCGGGATCTCGACGCGGCCCACCTGCTTCATCCGCTTCTTGCCTTCCTTCTGCTTCTCGAGGAGCTTCTTCTTGCGGCTGATGTCGCCGCCGTAGCACTTGGCGAGCACGTTCTTGCGCATGGCCTTGACCGTGCTGCGGGCGATGATCTGCGAGCCGATCGCGGCCTGGATCGCCACGTCGAACATCTGGCGCGGGATCAGGTCCTTCATCTTCTCGCACAGTTCGCGGCCGCGACGATCCGCGTGGCTGCGGTGGACGATGATGCTCAGCGCGTCGACCTTGTCGCCGTTGATGAGCGTGTCCACGCGCACGAACGGTCCCGGCTCGAAGCGCAGGAAGTGGTAATCGAGCGAGGCATAACCGCGCGACACCGACTTGAGCTTGTCGAAGAAGTCCAGCACCACTTCGGCCATCGGCAGCTCGTAGCTGATCTGCACCTGGCTGGCCAGGTACTGGATGCCGATCTGCACGCCGCGCTTTTCCTCGCACAGCTTGATGACGTTGCCGATGTAGTCCGGCGGAGTGAGGATGTTCGCGCGGATGATCGGCTCGCGGACCTCTTCGACCATGTTCACCGGCGGCAGCTTGGCCGGGTTGTCCATCGGGATGATGGTGCCGTCGGTCTTGAGGACTTCGTAGACCACCGTGGGCGCGGTGGAGATCAAATTGAGGTTGTACTCCCGCTCCAGGCGCTCTTGCACGATCTCCATGTGCAGCATGCCGAGGAAGCCGCAGCGGAAACCGAAGCCCATCGCCTCGGAGCTTTCCGGCTCGAATCGCAGCGCGGCATCGTTTAGGCGCAGCTTTTCCAGCGCTTCGCGTAGGGCCGGATAGTCCTCGGCATCGACCGGGAACAGGCCGGCGAACACGCGCGGCTGCATTTCCTGGAAGCCCGGCAGGGGCTTGGGCGCCGGATCGCTTGCGAGCGTCAGCGTGTCGCCAACGGGCGCGCCATGCACGTCCTTGATCGAGGCGTTGATCCAGCCCACCTCGCCGGCGCCGAGCTTGGCAAGCACCTTGCGCTTGGGGGTGAAGACGCCGACCTGGTCGACCTGGTGGGTACGCCCGGTCGACATCACCAGGATCTTGCTGCCCGGGGTGATCTCGCCTTGCATGACGCGCACCAGCGAGACCACGCCGAGGTAGTTGTCGAACCACGAGTCGATGATCAGCGCCTGCAGCTTGTCGGTGTCGCGCGGCTTCGGCGGCGGGATGCGATGGACGATGGCTTCCAGTACCAGCTCGACGTTGAGGCCGGTCTTGGCGCTGATGGCGACCGCGTCCTCCGCGTCGATCCCGATCACTGCTTCGATCTCGGCCTTGGCGCGCTCGACGTCGGCGGTGGGCAGGTCGATCTTGTTAAGCACCGGAACGACTTCCAGGCCCTGCTCCACCGCGGTGTAGCAGTTGGCGACGGACTGGGCTTCCACGCCCTGGGCTGCGTCGACCACCAGCAAGGCGCCTTCGCAGGCTGCCAGGGAGCGGCTGACTTCATAGCTGAAGTCGACGTGGCCAGGGGTATCGATGAAGTTGAGCTGGTAGGTATTGCCGTCCTTCGCCTTGTACGGCAGCGAAACGGACTGGGCCTTGATGGTGATGCCGCGCTCGCGCTCGATCGGATTGGAGTCGAGCACCTGCGCTTCCATTTCGCGGGCTTCGAGGCCACCGCAGAGCTGGATGATGCGATCGGCCAGCGTCGACTTGCCGTGGTCGACGTGGGCGATGATGGAGAAATTGCGGATGAGCTGCATGCGGGCGGCTTCGTGCCGTCTCGAAGAAATTAACGCGCGATTATCGCATACGCGACTGCGCCCGCCCTGCGGGCGGGCGCAGACGAAACCGCGCCCGGCCTGGCTCAGCCCGCTTCGGAGCCTTCGCCCGCGGTTACCGCGATGAACTGGGTAGCGTTGCCGCGACGGACCAGCAGCATCACGGTCTGGCCGTCCTTCACACCGGCCAGGGCACGGTCCAGCGCGGCTGCCGTGCCCACGCTCGTGCGGCCCACGGACAGGATCACATCGCCCGCTTGCAGCCCGGCCTCGGCCGCGGCATTGCCCACCCTTGCCAGGCGCACGCCTTCGTTGGCCTGCAGCCCAAGCTGCTGGCGTTCGGCCGACGCCAGGTCGCGCCCCACCAAGCCCAGCGGGTTTCCTCGGCTGGAAGCGGCGGGCGCCTCCGCCTCGTCGTCCCCGCCCGACTGGTCGATTGCACCGCCGGCCAGGCTTTCGTTGAGCGTGTCCAGGGTGACCTCGACCTGGCGCGACTTGCCCTCCCGCAGGATTCCGAGGCGCACCTTCGACCCGGGCGCGAGTCCACCGATCAGCGGCGGCAGGTCGCTGGAAACATTGACCGGACGCCCGTTGACCGAGCGGATCACGTCGGCGCGCTCGATGCCCGCCCTGGCTGCCGCGCTGCCGGGCATCACCACGGACACCAGCGCGCCGCTGGAGTCGGGCAGCCCGAGACCGCGCGCGTCGTCCGCGGAAATCGCCTGTACCTGCACACCCAGCTGGCCGCGGCTGACCTTGCCGTTCTTCTTGATCTGTTCGGCTGCGCTCATCGCCACGTCGATCGGAATGGCGAAGCTGACGCCCATGTAGCCGCCGGAGTTGCTGAAGATCTGCGAATTGATCCCCACCACCTCGCCGGAGGTGTTGAGCAGCGGCCCCCCGGAATTACCGCGGTTGATCGCCACGTCGGTCTGGATGAAAGGTACGTAGCGCTGGTCGGCATAAGGATTTGCCCGGCCCACGGCGCTCACGATGCCGGCGGTCACAGACTGGTCGAGCCCGAATGGCGACCCGATCGCGACCACCCACTGGCCCGGCTTGAGGTGCGCGGAATCGCCGACCCGCAGCGCGGGCAGGTCGCGGCCTTCGATCTTGAGCAGGGCGACGTCCGACTGCTGGTCGCTGCCGACGACCTTGGCCTTGAATTCACGGCGGTCGGACAGCTTCACCGTAACCGTATCCGCGCCCTCCACCACGTGGTGGTTGGTCAGCACGTAACCGTCGTTGGAGATCAGGAAGCCGGTCCCCATCGAGAAGCCTCGCGGCGCCTGCGGCATCTGCGGGCCTTCCGGACCCTCGAACATTCCCGGCGGCAACATGCGACGGAAGAATTCGGGGATCTGGTCGTCATCCGGACCGTTCTGCGTACGCGCGACCCGCCTCGAGCCGACTTCGGCACTGACGTTGACCACAGCCGGCCCGACTTGCTGGACCAGATTGGTGAAATCCGGCAGCCCCGTGACGATGGGCGCCGCGGGCACGGTCTGTGCGGCCGCGGGGGCGATCGACCCGCCTGCCGCGGGGGGCTGGGCGGTACAGGCAGCAGGGAGCGTGGCGGCGATGACGCCGAGCACAGCCAGGGAGCGAAGCGGTCGGTTCATGGGCATGGTGTCTTGGTTGCGGTGGGACTGGGGCGCGGCCGGGCCGCGCTCCGGATCGGACGATGCCAGCGGTCAGCGCTGCGGGTCGGCCGGTTGCGGCCTGGTCGGCGGGCTTTCCTGCAGGCGCGGTTCGAAGGGGTACAACGGGGAGGCGGCCGCCGACTCGGGCGAGAAACCCACCGTGAGCGCGCCCCCTCCCGCCTCGCCGGACAACACCGAACGGGGCCATGGGCGCGTTACTACGTCGTCCGCGGGCGGATGGAAGGGCTGTCGGGTGGCGCCAGACGGCGCCACGGACGCCACCGCGGTCGGCAGCGCGCCCCCGGTCGTGCGCGTCGATGCCGGGCCACGCGCGGCTCGCGGTGCGGCACGCGCGATGCGCTCCGCAGGGGCGTCACTACCCCTAGGCGTGGCATCCGCGGCGCCGGCCGACGCCGACGCCGGCGCCGTTGCGACGGCCGTCGCTGCAGCAGGCACCGCGGCGGCGCCCGGCGTGGAAGAAGGCGACGCGACTTCCGTGGCGATACGGCCATCCGGCGTCGATGTCGGAGATTGGGAAATGGGACGCACCACGAGCACCGCGGCGACGGCGACCGACGCCGCCAGCGCGGCGCCACCGAGCCAGCGACGGCGCGAACGATCCGGCGGTACCGACGCCATGGTCGACGCGGCTGGCGCAACTGCGCCTGCTGCCTGCATCTGCGACGCCAATGCATGCCGCACGCCCGCTGCGAAATGCGCTGGCGCAAGCACTGCCCTTTCGCCGCGAAGGGTATCGCCGATCATTTGCCATCGACCGCAGGCTTCCCGCCACTCGACGTCGTGGTCGAGGCGCTTGAGCGCGAAGCGCGCGGCATCGGCAGGCAACGCTCCATCGAAGAGCGCACTCAGTGCCTCGCGGTCGTCGCGAGGGTGCAGCGAATGGTGGTTGGATTTGGAAGAACCGGTCGTCATCGGTGCGCACGCTCCCGAAGGTTCGCGTCGTGGTCCAGCAAGGGTCGCAATTCGGTGTCGATGGCCTCGCGCGCCCGGAAGATCCGGGAACGCACGGTGCCTATCGGGCAATCCATCCTGGCCGCAATCTCCTCGTAACTCAGTCCCTCGACCTCGCGCAGGTTGATCGCCGTGCGGAGCTCCTCGGGCAGGGCTTCGACCGCGCGCATCACGGTAAGTTCGATTTCCTGGCGTAACAGTTCATGCTCCGGCGTCGCCGTTTCGCGCAGGCGCGTGCCGGAGTCGTACTGCTCGGCATCACCCGCGTCGACATCGTCGGTGGGCGGCCTGCGGTTCTGGGCGACAAGATGGTTCTTGGCGGTGTTCACGGCGATCCGGTGCAGCCACGTATAAAACTGTGAGTCGCCACGGAAGTTGGGCAGCGCGCGGTAGGCACGGATGAATGTCTCCTGCGCCACGTCCTGGCATTCGCTCCAATCGGCGACGTAGCGCCCGATCAGCGCCACGATCCGGTGCTGGTACTTGCGCACCAAGGCATCGAACGCAGCACCGTCGCCACGCTGCACGCGCCGGACCAGCTCCTGGTCCAGGTCGGTTTCCGGGGTCAACGATTTTTCGGCCATCACTGCGCCGGCACTCCTGTCAGCTCGGCGAGGCCGAACCGTGGGACAGCCCTTCCGGGCGAAAGTTCATTCATGGCTACATTGGTGGGGATACAGACCATACGCTGCAAGCGCCATCTGTCATGGTTCGACCATACGGTTTGACGGCGTCGAAACAAGCTCTGGATCATAGGGCCATCGACCGGCCGCGGCGCCGGCAGTCCGGTGCAACCCACCGCCCCCCTCATCTGGAAAGGATGGTCCCGCATGATCGCTGGCCTCGACGGTCTTCGCTTGCAGCACTGGAAACTGGAACAGCGCGACGACGGCGTCGTGGTCCTGTCGTTCGATCGCGCCGGAACCTCCGTGAACACGTTCGCGCAGGAAGTGCTGATCGAGCTCGACGGCGTACTCGAGCGCCTGGCGCTGGATCCGCCAAAGGGCATGGTGATCCGCTCCGCCAAGACTTCCGGCTTCATCGCTGGCGCCGACATCAAGGAATTCGCCGAGTTCGACGCCAAGGGCAACGTCAACGACGCCATCCGCCGCGGCCAGCAGGTCTTCCAGCGCGTCGCCGAGCTGCCCTTCCCCACCGTCGCCACTATCCACGGCTTCTGCATGGGCGGCGGCACCGAACTTTCGCTCGCCTGTCGCTATCGCGTCGCCAGCAGCGACCCCTCCACGCGCATCGGCCTGCCCGAAGTGAAGCTGGGCATTTTCCCGGGCTGGGGCGGTAGCGTGCGCCTGCCGCGCCTGGTCGGCGCGCCTGCGGCGTTCGACATGATGCTGACGGGGCGTTCGCTGTCGGCGTCGGCCGCGCGCGCGATTGGGCTGGTCGACAAAGTGGTCGATCCGGCGTCGCTGGTTGAAGAAGCGGCCAGGCTCGCGCTGCGTGGCACGCAGCGGCCGTTCAAGCAGCGCTTGATGGCCTGGGCGACCAACACCTGGCCGGCACGCCAATTGCTGGCGCCGATGCTGGTCAAGCAGGTCGCGCGCAAGGCCCGCAAGGAGCACTACCCCGCGCCCTACGCGCTGATTTCCAGCTGGCAGCGCGCCGGCGGTGGCGTGCAATCGCTGCTTTCGGCCGAGCGCAAGGCGGTGGTGAAACTGTCGTCCACGCCGACCGCGCGCAACCTGATCCGCGTCTTCTTCCTGCAGGAGCGCCTGAAGGCCAGCGGCGGCAAGGACCACGGCATCCGGCACGTGCACGTGGTCGGGGCGGGCGTGATGGGCGGCGACATCGCCGCGTGGTCTGCCTATCGCGGCTTCGAGGTGACGTTGAGCGATCGCGAGCAGCGCTTCATCGATGCCGCACTCACCCGCTCGGCCGAGCTGTTCAGCAAGAAGGTGAAGGAGGAAGCCAAGCGCGCCACCGTGGCGGCCCGTCTCAGAGGGGATCTCGCCGGCGATGGCGCGGCCCAGGCCGACCTGGTGATCGAGGCGATCATCGAAAAGCCCGAAGCCAAGCGGGACCTCTATGCCGCCGTCGAACCACGCATGAAGCCCGATGCGCTGTTGACCACCAACACCTCGTCGATACCGCTGTCGGAACTGCGCGAACACATTGCACGCCCCGCGCAGTTCGCCGGCCTGCACTACTTCAATCCCGTGGCCCTGATGCCGCTGGTGGAAATCATCCACCACGACCGAATGGCGCCGGAGACCGGCCAGCGCCTGGCCGCGTTCTGCAAGGCGATCGACAAGTTGCCGGTGCCGGTTGCGGGTACGCCGGGCTTCCTCGTCAACCGCGTGCTGTTCCCGTACATGCTTGAAGCCGCCACCGCGTTTGCCGAAGGCATTCCCGGCGCAGCCATCGACAAGGCGGCGGTGAAATTCGGCATGCCGATGGGCCCGATCGAGCTGATCGACACGGTTGGGCTCGACGTTGCCGCCGGCGTCGGCGCCGAACTCGCGCCGTTCCTCGGACTGCCGATTCCCGCTGCGCTCTCCGCGCCACCGGAAGCCGGCAAGCGCGGCAAGAAGGACGGCCAGGGCCTGTACAAGTGGGTAGACGGCAAGCCCCAGAAGCCCGAATTGCCCAAGGATTACAGGGCGCCCGAGGATCTCGAGGACCGCCTGATCCTGCCCCTGCTCAACGAAGCCGTCGCCTGCCTGCACGACGGCGTCGTGACCGACGCCGACCTGCTTGATGCCGGCGTGATCTTCGGCACCGGCTTCGCGCCATTCCGTGGCGGCCCCATCCAGTACATCCGCGAATCAGGTGCACAGAGGCTGCTGGAGAAGCTCAAGGCCTTGCAGGCCCGGCATGGCGATCGATTTGCGCCGCGACCGGGTTGGGAAAGCCTCTGACCAGGTTGGAACGCGCACATCAAAAGGGCCGACACCAGCGTCGGCCCTGCATGCTGAATGGGTTTTTCGCCGAGCCCGAACGAGGCTCCACGCACCTCACATGGTGTGGGTGGGCCGCTCCGCGGTCAGCGTGCCGGCCAACAGGGCCTCGATCTTGCCCTTGACGGTTTCGCCTTCGGCGGTCTCCGGGAACTGCACCCCGATACCTGCCGGCCGGTTGCCCTGCGCCCCGGGCGGCGTCACCCACACGACCTTGCCCGCCACGGGCAGGCGCTCGCTGGATTCAGGCAGGGTGAGAAGCAGGAAGACCTCGTCGCCGAGGAAGTAGCGCTTGGTCGTAGTGACGAAGATGCCCCCGGATTTCAGGAACGGCATGTAGGCGCTGTAGAGCGCCGCCTTGTCCTTGATCGCGTGCGAGAGGATGCCCTGCCGCGCACCACCTGCTCCTGTCATACCACTCATCTCCCGGCACCTCCGGCTGCCTTGGCGGCGACTGCACTACCGCGCCAGGCGAGCAACAATTCGACTACGGCCAGATCGGCGCGCACCGTGGTTCGCGTCAGGTCGCGCACCAGGTTGGCCCGATCGAACCACTCGGCCAGCCTGCGCGCTTGGGCCGGCTCGGTCAAGCGCCCGGCCTCGGCCAAGGCCAGGTCCGCGGCATGGCGCAGCCTCAGGTCGAGATCGTCGTCGGCAACCCAGCGCTGCGCGGTCTCGGCGACATTCGCGTCACCCCGCGCCAGCTTGGCCAGATCTCCCGCGACTTCACGCCGCAGGGCCAGCCCATTGCCCTGGAGCCACTCGTGCGCGAGGCCAGGATGGCCGCGAGCCGCTTCCAGGGCCTCGCGCGCGGCAGCATCCGTGTGGCCCTGCTGGCGCAGCCAGGCGAAGGCGTCCTCTGCCGGAGGCAGGCGGAACTCGAGCTTCTGGCAGCGGCTGCGGATCGTCGCCGACAGGCGCGCGGGATGCGCACTCACCAGCCACAGGTAGCGGCCCGCAACCGGTTCCTCCAAGGTCTTGAGCAGGGCATTGCTGGCGGCATGGTTGATCGCCTCCGCCGGATCGATGATGGCGATCTGCGCCCCGCCGTACTGCGGCGTGAGCGCCAGGCGACCGGACAGTTCCCGGATCTGTTCGATGACGATTTCAGTCCGGAGCCGCGTGCCTTCTTTGTTCGGTACGAAGGAGATCAACTGGAAGTCCGGGTGCGTACCTGCTTCCAGCAGATGGCAGCCACGGCAGTGACCGCAGGGTTCGCCGTCGGCGAGGCGCTGTTGGCACAGCAGTCGTTGTGCGAGTCGCTGGGCGACCGCGCGCTTGCCGAGCCGGGCCGGGCCGGCGAACAACAACGCATGGCCCAGGCGCCCCGCATCCAGCGCGGCCGCCGCCTGGGCATAGATCTGCTGCTGCCAGGGCGCGAAGCGGTCGGAGGCCCGCGTGCTCATGCATCCACCAGAGCGTGCAGGTGCGACACCGCCTGCCGCGCGACCGCTTGCGCGGACTGGGTGGCGTCGACGATGCGAAACCGCTGGGGCTCCGACTTGGCGCGGGCAAGAAAGCCTTCGCGCACGCGCTCGAAGAACTGGTCCTGCTCGCGTTCGATCCGGTCCGGCTGCAGATCACGACTGCGCGCCCGATCGCGTCCGTGCGCCACGCCGATGTCCAGCAGCAAGGTCATGGCCGGCGCGATGCCGACCACGCGGCGCTCGAGTTCGGCGATGAACGCGGGATCGAGCGCACGGCCGGCGCCCTGGTAGGCATAGCTCGAGTCGGTGAAGCGATCGCTGATGACCCAGGCACCACGCTGCAGCGCCGGCAGGATCACTTCGCGCACGTGCTGGGCGCGTGCGGCGAACACCAGCAGCAGCTCCGTTTCCGCAGCCGGTGGTTCGTGGTGCGTGTCCAGGAGCAGGCCGCGGATCTGTTCCGCCAACGGCGTACCGCCAGGTTCGCGCGTGGAGACCACTTCATATCCGCGCGCCAGCAGGAATTCGCGCAGCGCCGACAGCACAGTGGACTTGCCGGCCCCCTCGCCGCCCTCGATCGTGATGAAGCGGGCCTGGGTCTGCAACGTCATTGCTTCTCCGTCGCGGGCGCGGAAACGCCCTGCTGCGCGCGGTAATTCTTCAGGTAACGACCGACGTTCGCCTGGTGCTCGTCGAGCGTGCGCGCGAAGAGGTGCCGTCCGCTGCCATCGCCGACCGCCACGAAATACAAGGCATCGCCCGCCGCGGGATTCGCCACCGCCGCCAGCGCATCCTTGCCCGGCATCGCGATCGGGGTGGGCGGCAAGCCGGCGCGCGTGTAGGTGTTGTACGGCGTGTCGGCGAGCAGGTCACTCTTGCGGATATTGCCGTTGTAGGCCGAGCCCATGCCATAGATCACCGTGGGATCGGTCTGCAGGCGCATGCCGATCCTGAGCCGGCGCTCGAACAGTCCCGCGATCTGCGGGCGCTCCGAGGCGATGCCGGTTTCCTTCTCCACGATCGAGGCCAGCGTGAGCATTTCATCCGGCGTCTTCAGCATGCTGTCCTTGTGCCGTTGCTCCCATGCCTCCGCCAGCGCCTTGTCCATCGCCTCGTGCGCGCGGCGCAAGATGTCGAGGTCGCTGTCGCCGGCCGTGTACAAGTAGGTCTCGGGCAGGAACCGTCCCTCCGGATGCTCCCCGGGATGGTCGAGCGCCTTCATCAGTGCCGTATCGTCCAACTGCGCTGCTTCCTGCCGGAGCGGTTTGGCCCGCGCGAGGGCCGCGCGCAGCTCGCGGATGTTCCAGCCCTCGACGATGGTGAAGCGGCGCTGGGTGACCTTGCCGTCGCGCATGGCGATCAGCAACTCGCGAGGCGTGGTGTTCGGGTCGAGCGGATATTCCCCGACCTGCAGCTTGCCCGCCGCATGCAACTGCCGGGCGAGGACCCGCCATTGCAGCGAATCACCGGTATCGACGCCCGTATCGCGGAGCTTGCGCAGGACGATCGGGAGCGAGTCGCCCGATTCGACGATGACCGAAGCACCCTCCGCGATGCCCGGCATGGGCCGGTAAGCAAACCCGGCATAGCGCTGCCAGGCCCAGTAACCGGTGCCGGCAGCCACGAGAAGCAACAGGAGGAACAATCCGCCAAAGCGGCGCTTGGGCTTGCGACTCACGTCGACTCCGGGTTGGGATTGAAGGCCGGATTGGCTGCTCGCAGGCGTTCTCGAATCGCGGTGATCCGCGGATCCGCCGCCCACCGCCGCTCGCCAAGCCTGGTCACCGGCAGGATACCGCGCACCGCATTGCACAGGAAAACCGCATCGGCGGCTTCGACATCGGTCACATCGAGCCGGCACGTGTCTGCGCCGAGTTCGTCCAGCAGCCACTCCCGGCAAATGCCCGCCACGCCGCAGCGGTCGACGCGCGGCGTGCGCCAGCGGCCCTGCTGCAGCACGAACAGGTTCGCCGCGGTGGCGCAGACCACATCACCTTCGGTGCTGCACATCAAACCTTCGAAAGCATCGCGATCGACGGCCTGCGGGTCGTACCACTCGCCGCGCGCCAACACCTGCTCGAGGCGATTGCAGTGTTTGAGGCCCGCCAGCGCCGGCTGCACGGACAGCCGGGTCCCGCACCAGCGCACCGCGATGCCTTCCTCGGGCACCTTGGGCGGAAGCGGATGCCGGGACAGCACCCAGGTCGGTTTGGCGTCGGCCTGCGGTGCATAGCCGCGCCCTCCGCGTCCCCGGGTGACGAGTAGCTTGAGCACGGCGTCATCGCCGGCGAGGAGCGCCTGCGCTTCCCTACGGGCGTGCTCGATGTCCGGCAACGCGATCCCCAGCCGCCGCGCGCCTTCCTGCAGCCGACGCCAGTGCAGTTTCCACCACGGAACGTCGCCACGCGCGGCGCGCATGGTTTCGAACAGGCCGTCGCCGTAGGCGAGGCCGCGATCATCCGCCGCGACGTTGTCGACTTGGGTATCGCCGGAGAAGATCCGAGCATTCACCCGTCGGTCCCCAGTGCGCGCGCCATCCCGCGGGCCTTGGCGCGGGTCTCTTCCAGCTCGCGCTGCGCGTCCGAATCGGCGACGATGCCCGCCCCGGTGCGGAAGCGCACCTCGTGGCCCTCCACCTCCGCGCTGCGGATCAGGATGTTGAGGTCGAGGTCGCCGTCGCGGTTCAACCAGCCCATCGCTCCGGTGTAGGCGCCGCGACCGACGCTTTCCAGCTCCGCGATGATCTGCATGCAACGCACCTTCGGGCAGCCGGTGATCGTGCCACCGGGAAAGACGGCCCGGATGACGTCGCCCGGAGTCACATCCGCACGCAGCCGGCCGCGCACGTTGCTGACGATGTGGTGCACGTGCGCGTAGCTCTCCACGGTCATCAGCTCATCGACTTCGACGCTGCCAGCCGCGCACACGCGTCCAAGGTCGTTGCGCTCCAGGTCAATGAGCATCACGTGTTCGGCGCGCTCTTTCGGGTGTCCGACCAGTTCGCGGATGCGTTCGGCATCATCGTCCCCATCGAACCTTGCGCGTGTCCCGGCGATGGGACGGGTTTCGACAAGCTCGCCCCGCACGGACACCAGGCGTTCGGGCGAAGAACTCACGACCGCCCAATCGGCCTGCGCGAATACGCCGGCGAAGGGCGCGGGATTGTTCTCGCGCAAGCGCTGGAACAAGGCCGCAGGGTCCAGCGGGCGCTGGAATCGCGCCCGCCAGCCGCGCGACAGATTCACCTGGAAGACGTCGCCCGCGGCCAGGTAGTCGAGCACGCGGCGGACGCCGTCGACGTAGCGGCGCGGCTCGTCTTCCTCGACCATCGATGGCGCCTCCCAGTTCGGCAGCGCCGACAGCTCCCGGGCCTTCTCGATGTCGCCCGTGATGGCATCGAACATCGACGCCGCCGATGGCTCGGCCACGACGACGCACTCGCCCGTAGCGTGATCGCGCAGCACTGCCGCGGGACAGCGCAGCGCCAACGCGACCGGCAACCCACCGGGCGCAGGCGGCAAGTGCAGTACCGGCTCGATCTGCGCCGCCAGTTCGTAGCCCAGCAGCAGCGCCCAGCCACCACGGAACGGCCACCGGGGCTCGTCGCGGCCGATGCGTTGCGATGTCCACTCGGCATCGAGCGCGGCCAGGAAATCGCGCCCTCTTTCACGGCCATCCTGATCGCGGGTGGCGCCATCGCGATCCAGGCGTAGGCATTCGCCGTTGGCCGCCAGCAGCAGGTCCCAGCGCCCCTGTGCGGTGCCATGGGCACTGGATTCAAGCAGCAGCGGGTAGCGCAATGGCGCGAGGCGCTGCAGCGCCAGCAGGTCGATCGGCTGCGTCAGGGAGCGGGTCAGCAACATGGCGGTATTAGACAGCGTCTGGAACGGAAGTACCCAAAAAAAGATCCCCGCCGTGGCGGGGATCGCGACTTGCCTTGGCGGGGGACCGGCGCCTCAGAGGCGCTTGAACACGAGGCTGCCGTTGGTGCCGCCGAAGCCGAAGCCGTTCGACACCGCGACGTCGACTTTCGCCTGTCGCGCCGTATGCGGCACGTAGTCGAGATCGCAGCCCTCGCCCGGGTTATCGAGGTTGATCGTGGGCGGGATGATGCCGTGGTGCAGGGCCAGCACAGTGAAGATCGCCTCGACACCGCCTGCGGCGCCCAGCAGGTGGCCGGTCATCGACTTGGTGGAGGAAATCATCGTCTTGTAGGCATGGTCGCCGAGGGCTCGCTTGATCGACAGGGTCTCGGCGAGATCGCCCAGCGGCGTGGAAGTGCCGTGCGCGTTGAGGTAACCGATCTGTTCCGGGCTCACGCCCGCGTCCTTCATCGCCGCGACCATGCAGCGCGCCGGACCTTCGCCGTTTTCGCTCGGCGCGGTCATATGGAAGGCGTCCGACGACGCGCCGAAGCCGGCCAGTTCGCAATAGATGCGCGCGCCGCGGGCCTTGGCGTATTCGTACTCTTCCAGGATCAGGATGCCGGCGCCGTCGCCCAGCACGAAACCGTCACGATCCTGGTCCCACGGGCGCGACGCCTTGGTCGGCTCGTCGTTGCGCGTGGACATGGCCTTCATCGAGCAGAAGCCGCCCACCGATGTCGGCGAGGAACCGCGCTCGGCACCGCCGGCGATCATCACGTCGGCGTCGCCGTACTGGATCATGCGCATGGCCATGCCGATCGAATGGTTCGATGTGGCGCAGGCCGACACGGCGGAGAAATTCGGGCCCTTGGCGCCGGTGAGCAACGACACCTGGCCGGGCAGCATGTTGATGATGGTGCTGGGCACGTAGAACGGCGAAATCTTGCGCACGCCGCCTTCGTGGTACTTGATCGTCTGCTCCTCGATCCCGAGCAGCCCGCCGATGCCCGATCCGATCAGCGCACCGGTGCGCTCGGCATTCGAGTCGTCGATCTTGAAGCCCGCATCCTCGAGCGCCATCAGCGATGCCGCGACACCGTAGTGGATGAACTCATCCATCTTGCGGGCGTCCTTCGGATTGACCCACTTGGTGACGTCGAAGTCCTTCACCAAGCCGGCGATGCGCGTGGTGAACGGCGCCGGATCGAAGTGGGTGATCGGGCCAATGCCGGAACGGCCATTGACGATGCCGTCCCACGTCGTCGCCAGGTCGTTACCCAGCGGCGAAACGGTGCCCAGACCAGTGACAACTACGCGCCTTTTCGACATGAAACACTCCGAACGCTGCACCGGACCTACGCCGGCAGAATGGCGGATACAAGCGCCGCGGATCGTGAAATCCGCCGCGCAGGATCCTGTTGGAACCTGCTACCAAAAACACGGGGCCGCAGAAGCGGCCCCGGCATGGATTTCGCGGCTCGCCATCGAGGATCGATGCGACTCGCCGCTGGAGCCCGGATGACCGGGCCCCGCGACACATCAGGCCTTGACGTGCGCCTTGATGTAGTCGATGGCCTGCTGCACCGAGGTGATCTTCTCGGCTTCCTCGTCCGGGATTTCGCACTCGAACTCTTCTTCGAGGGCCATCACCAGCTCGACGGTGTCGAGCGAGTCCGCGCCGAGGTCGTCGACGAACGAAGCGTTGTTGGTGACTTCCTCTTCCTTCACGCCGAGTTGTTCGACGACGATCTTCTTGACGCGCTCTTCGATGCTGCTCATTGGGTCTCACTCCTCCCGGGATCGGGAAATTCGATGGAATAGTCTAAAGGAATCACGGGCATTCGCGGAAGTCACGAAAACCCTTTCGCTTCAACCGGTTACGGACGCACTGGTAACCGGTGGAAGCCAATCTCAAGGCATGTACATGCCGCCGTTCACGTGCAGGGTCTCACCGGTGATGTACGCGGCCGCCGGGCTCGCGAGGAAGGCGACCGCGCGGGCGATGTCGGCGGGTTCGCCGAGGCGTCCGAGGGCGATCTGTCCCATCAGCGCCTGCTTGGCGTCCTCCGGCAGATCCTTGGTCATGTCGGTGGCGATGTAGCCCGGCGCCACGACATTCACCGTCACGCCGCGGGAGCCAATTTCCTTCGCCAGCGACTTGCTGAAGGCGATGATGCCGGCCTTGGCCGCGGCGTAGTTGGTCTGTCCGGCGTTGCCGGTAACGCCGACGACCGAAGCAATGTTGATGATGCGGCCCTTGCGCGCCTTCATCATCGAACGCATCACCGCCTTCGAGGTCCGGTAGACGCTGGTGAGATTGGTATCGAGGATGGCCTGCCAGTCCTCGTCCTTCATGCGCATCAGCAGGTTGTCGCGGGTGATGCCGGCGTTGTTGACCAGGATCGAGATCGCGCCGATTTCCTTGGCGATGCCTTCGATCAGGGCATCGATCGATTCGGCCTCGCTCACGTTCAGTACGCGGCCGTGGCCGCCGTGCGCGGCAAGGCGATCGCCGATCGCCTTGGCGCCGGACTCCGACGTCGCGGTACCGATGACCGTCGCGCCCAGCGCCGCGAGTTCGTCGGCGATCGCCGCGCCGATGCCCCGGCTGGCGCCGGTGACCAATGCGATTTCACCAGACAAGGGGAGATTGCTCATGCCTTCCACTCCGTGAGGGCCGATTCGAATTCTGCGGTGGCGCCAATCGCACGTGCGTCGATCGACTTTTCGATGCGCTTGACCAGTCCGGCGAGCACCTTGCCGGGGCCGCACTCGGCAATGCGGATGATGCCGCGCGCCGCGAGCGCGTGCACGCAACCGGTCCACTGCACGGGCAGATACAACTGGCGCACGAGCGCGCCGCGGATCGATTCGATGCCCTGGTGCACTTCGGCGTCGACGTTCTGCACGACCGGGAGCCTTGGCTCGTGCCAGCGCAGGTCGTTCATGGCCTCGGCCAGGCGGTTCGCGGCTTCGCGCATCATGGGCGTGTGCGACGGTACGCTCACCGCAAGCTTGACTGCCTTGCGCACGCCGCGCTCGCCTAGCATGGCGAGGGCCTTGTCGACGGCGGCGGCGTGGCCGCCGATGACGATCTGGCCGGGCGAATTGAAGTTGGCGGGCACGACGATCTCGTCGGCGGAAGCGGCCTTGCACACTTCCAGCACGAGCTCGTCGTCGGCGCCGAGAACGGCCGCCATGGCGCCGGTACCCGCCGGCGCCGCGTCCTGCATCAACTGGCCGCGCAGTCGCACCAGGCGCGCGCCGTCGCTCAGCGACAGCGCCCCGGCAGCGACGAGCGCGGTGTATTCACCCAGGCTGTGACCCGCCAGCACCGACGGTTGTGCGCCGCCCTGCTTCTGCCAGGCACGCCATACCGCCACGCCGGCAGCCAAAAGCACCGGCTGGGTGAACTCGGTGCGGTTGAGCTGTTCTTCGGGTCCGTCCTGGGACAGCGTCCACAGGTCGACACCGGCGCCTTCGCTGGCTTCGGCGAACGTTTCGCGGACCACGGCGTGCGCCCCGGCGAAGTCGCCGAGCATGCCCAGCGACTGCGATCCCTGGCCGGGAAACACGAATGCGAGTTGCACAGAAGGCTCCGTCACGGCGGGTTCCCTTCAAAAAAGAGGCGGCATGATACGGGCGAACCTGATCATCCGTCTGTACCAGTGCGTATGCAGCGGCGGCCGCGGAGTCTACTCCGCGGCCGTTACTCAGTAGCGAAGCAGCGCCGAGCCCCAGGTGAAGCCGCCGCCGAAGGCTTCCAGGAGCACCAGTTGGCCGCGCTGGACCTTGCCCGAACGTACGGCTTCATCAAGCGCCAGCGGCACCGAACCCGATGACGTGTTGCCATGCTTGTCGACGGTGACGATCACCCGGTCCATCGGCATGTCCAGGCGCTTGGCGGTGGCCTCGATGATGCGCAGATTGGCCTGGTGCGGGATCAGCCAGTCGATGTCGTGGCGATCCAGCCCGTTGGCATCCAGGGTTTCCTCGACCACCGAGTCGAGCGCCTTCACGGCGTGCTTGAAGACATCGTTGCCGCTCATGTGGATGCGCACGCCTGCGTTGTCCTCGCCGGGCTTGAAGCCGACCGACACGCCGACCGGATTCCACAGCAGTTCCTTCTTGCCGCCGTCGGCGTGCATGTGCGTGCTGAGGATGCCGGTCTCGGTGTCGGCCTTGAGCACTACCGCACCGGCACCGTCGCCGAACAGCACGCACGTGGTGCGGTCGCTCCAGTCGACCATGCGGGTGAGGGTTTCCGCGCCGATGACCAGCGCGGTCCTGGCCGCGCCGGAACGGATGAACTTGTCGGCTACCGTGAGCGCATAGACAAACCCCGAGCACGCGGCGTTGACGTCGAACGCCGGGCAGCCATCGGCGCCGAGACGGTGCTGGATCAGGCAGGCGGTGGAGGGAAAGATCAGGTCCGGCGTCGTGGTACCGACCACGATGAGGTCGAGTTCCTTGGCATCCACCCCAGCGGCCTCGAGCGCGCGCGTCGCGGCATGGAAGCCCAGGTCGCTGGTGGTTTCGCCCTCCGCAGCGATGTGGCGCTCGCGGATCCCGGTTCGGGCGGCGATCCACTCGTCGCTGGTGTCGACGATCTTCGACAGGTCGTCATTGGTGAGCACCTTTTCCGGCAGATAGCTGCCGGTTCCTGCGATACGCGAGAACACTTGCTGGGTCATGCCTTTCTCATCGTGGGGTGGCGACGGAACGGAGTCCATGTCGGCCGGCGGAAGCTGGCCGCCCGGGCGACCGGACGGCAAAGGCTGAATGCTACTCGCTTGGGCGACCCTTGGCGCATTGCACAAATGCAAACGGGCGCACAGAGCGCCCGTTTCACAACCATCTGCACGAACGCGAACGGGCGCCTACGCGCCCGCCTCGCCGCCGGCGTCGTACGGCCGCACAGCGGCCGTTCCAACTGCGGCAATCACTCCGGCGCGAGGCGCCGGGATGATCATTCTTCGTCGGCGACCTTCGACTTGGTGTCGATCACCTTCTTGCCGCGATAGTAGCCGTCGGCGGTGACGTGGTGGCGCAGATGGGTCTCGCCCGTGGTCGGGTCGGTGGCCAGCTGCTTGGGCGACAGCGCGTCGTGCGCACGGCGCATGCCACGCTTGGACGGGGTGACGCGGGACTTCTGAACTGCCATGGTCTTGCTCCAGAAAAATTTGCTAGATAAAGCTGGTTATTTGTTCGGTTTCGACTTCAATGCCGACAGCGCGGCAAATGGATTTGCGCGCTCTTGTTCAACCTGCGTGGCGGGCCAGTCGCGCTCCACCGCCTCGCCGCCGGGCTTCACCGGCACCACCGGCACGGCGAGGATGAGTTCATCCTCCACCAGCTCGGCCGTCCGCAGCTCGCCACCTTCTGGCACCAGCAGCGGTTCGTAACCTGGCGGCAGCGCGGCTTCCTCCGCTTCGTCGCGGATGAGACCGAGCCGCTGCACGATCGTCACCGGCAGGATGAACCGCTCCAGGCTGCGCTGGCATTCCAGCGGCAGCTCGGCGTCGATGCGCAGTTCGACATAAGGGACCTGCAACGAATCGCGATCGAAATCGAGCGCGAATCGCACGTCACCTTGGGTGTCGAGCAGGCTGCCCTCCAGCCGTGTCAGCGCCGACAGCGGCAGGCGTCCTTGGACTCCGCGCCGCGCCGCCACCATTCGCCAGGCGTCCAGAAACTCGGGAACCCGTTCGGATGGCGTGCCAGCTGACATAAGACGCGGGATGTTAGAGGTCGCGGCACCCTCGTGTCAAACCGCAAGTCCTTGTGGCGGCGGGGTTTTGCAGACCGAACGGAGGCGATTGTGCGGACCGGGCCCGGCGGTTCAGACTGCAACCCCCTTGTTTCGCAGCCGGTGCCGTGACTCTGCCCGTACTGATCTGGATCCTGGTCGCGGCAGGCGCCGCGATTCTGGTAGCCGTCCTGCTCCGGCAACTGGGGCCCGGCCGGCGCGCCCGCGCGGTCCGTGAGTTGCTCGACGCCGCCGACGCCCTCGAGGCCAAGCTGCGCGCCGCGCGGGCCGAAATCGAAGCCGTCGCGGGTGAACAGGGCCCGGACCCGGTCGGGGAGGCAATGCGGGAGATGCTGCGCCAGCGCCTGTGGCTGCGCGACCACGGCCGCGAGGCCAGCCTTACCCAACTGGCCGAGGTCCGCAGTTCGATCGACGCCGCCCGGGGCCGGATCGAAGCCCAGCTCGCCAAGATTGCCCGCGCCCGCGCGGCCCAGATCTGACCCCATGCAGCGCCTGATTCTTGCGTCCACCTCGGTCTACCGGCGGGAGTTGCTGGGGCGGCTGAGGCTGCCATTCGACGTCGCCCGCCCGGAAGTCGATGAAAAGCCCCTGCCGGGAGAGATCCCGACCTACCTCGCCGAACGCCTGGCGATCAGCAAGGCCCGGGCCATCGCCGCGCGCGAACCGGGCGCATTCGTGATCGGGTCCGACCAGGTAGCCGAACTGGGGGACCGGGCACTGGGTAAACCAGGCACGCGCGAGGGCGCAATCGCGCAGCTGGGGGCCATGTCCGGACGGGAAGTACACTTCCGGACCGCGGTCTGCGTCCAGCGCCATGGCGAGATGCCGCGCATTGCCATGGATACGACGACGGTGCAGTTCCGCGGGCTTTCCCTGGCCGAAATCGAACGCTACGTCGATGCAGAACAGCCGATGGACTGCGCCGGAAGTTTCAAGTCGGAAGGACTGGGCATCACCCTGTTCGATGCCATTCGATCGACCGACCCTACGGGCCTGATCGGCCTGCCGTTGATCGCCACGGCGCGCCTGCTACGCGAAGCTGGGTTCACCCTGCCCTGAAGAACAGGCGTCGAAGACCACGACGTCTAGCGGATCCGGATGGGCTGATCGGACCAGTCCTCCACGCTTCCATCCAGGCCGTGCAGCCGCAACCCGAGCCAGTGGCGGCCGGACGCCGGACCCAACGCGCGCAGATCGACGTGGGCGCGGAAACCTACATTGGGATGCTGTGGATCGTTGCTGCCCGGCCAGTTGGTCTGCAGCCCCTCGTAAGGCAGGCCGTAGTCCGCGTCTGCGACCCGGTGCCCATCGAACAGGATCTCGACCCGCGCCAGCCCGACGCCGTCCTTGAACGCCCAGCCGCGCAACTCGAACACGCCACCGACTTCGGCATTGGCGGAAGGCGCATCGATCCAGGCCATCGCCGGGGTGGTGCAGGGCCCCGTGCGCCGCGCATCGAGCGCAAACAACGCGAAGCGCTGGCGGCCGTGGTCGACGTTCAGGACCTGCGGCGGCGGAAGCGGCCCGACCATGTCGCACAGTGCGTGGTAACGACGCAGCAGGTCCTTGTAAGGAACCTCGCTGATGCCCACGACCAGCAGGGCGGGATGCCTGGACCAGTCGCGTGGTGCTGCGTGCTGCAGTCCCCACAAGCGCAGTTGCGGCGCCCGACCGTGCTTGTGGTTGACCGGATGGTCCAGCACCGCAATGTCCGGGTTGCCAAGCGCGAAGCCCAGTTCCGCGCCCACCTTGAAGCTGTCAGCCAGGATCGCCGTGCCACCTGGCATTCGTTCGAGCCGCAGGCGCGTTGCATCGGCCAGGTCGCCCCACCCGGCGAAGTTCGCGGGATAGAACTTCTCGGCGGCGCTCAGCACGCGCACCTGCGGCATTGAGACGGCTGCATAGAACGCCAGCATCGCAGCGAGTCCGACACCAGCCAGGCCCCACGTGGCCAGGCGCAGCCAGCGCGGCCAGCGTGACAGCACGGACGGCAACAGCGGCAGCAGCGCGAGATACCCCGGCAGGGGCCAGTGGAAGCTGACACGCTCGGTGTCGGCAAAAAAGCCAAGCACGAAGAAGCCGAGCACGACGAATCCGCCCAGGTAGGCGAAGTACCGGGCCGCCGGCAACGCGCCCTGGCGTCCGCGCCAGCCTGAAAGCAGCAACGCGGCGAACAACAGCGGCGTCACCAAGAGCGCCTGCACCGCGAGGAACAGGATTCCATCGGCATGGAATGCCCAGGGATGCCGGTCGACCAACTGGAAGCGGAGCCCGGCGTCGGCGTTGTCGAGGTTCCAGGCGAGCAGCGGCACCCATGCCGAGGCGCCAAGCGCGATCGCCGTCCATACACGCACGTCGCGCAGGAGACGGCGCCCGTCGGGCAAGAGCAGCAACGCGAGAAATCCCACGCCGATCACGGCTATGAAACGGTAGTGGCTCAACGCCCCCAACATCAGCCCCAGCGCGAGTTCCAGCGCGGCGCTCGCATCCACTTGGCGCAACAGGCGCGCGCCCGCATCGATGCAAAGCAGGGTCGCCAGCGCCATCATGGCATCGGGCAACGCGAGCAGCCCCAGCGTGCCTGCGAGCGGCAGCAACAACGCAAAGCATCCTGCCTGCCAGCCCGAGCGTTCGCCGAACTCCCTGGTCGCGATCCGCACCACCAGCAGCGGCACCAGCGCGGCGATGAAAAGGAACGGCGCACGCAATGCAAACGAATGCTCGCCGCCGAGGGCCACGCCCAGACGCGCCAGCCAAGCCGTCATCCCGGGCAGATCCGAATACGCGGCGGCGATGTGGTGTCCTTCCTGCCAGTAGAAGGCTTCATCGACGAACAGCGGCAGTCGCGCGGCAATCGCCAGCTTCGCCAGGAGGATGACTGCCCACAGCAGCCAGAAGCCGCTTCGTACCGGCCCAGGACCTGGCCCGGCTTGCATCGCTTCAACACGCATGGAAGGAGAACAACCCCGCTACACTGCCGACACTGGTGAGGAGACTTCGAAATGGCGGCATCCCCGACCGCGGCGAACATGCTAACCGATGCCTTGCGCACCACCCTCGAACGCGCGCAATCGCAGGTCAATGCACTCGTCCTGGGCAAGGCGCATGAAGTGCGCCTTTCCTTCGTCGCGCTGCTTGCCGGCGGCCACCTGTTGATCGAAGACCTGCCCGGCCTCGGCAAGACAACCCTGGCCCGGGCGATGGCGACGACCTTGGGGCTGGACTTCCAGCGCGTGCAGTTCACTTCCGACCTGCTGCCCGCCGACGTGGTGGGCGTTTCCGTGTTCGACCCGCAAACACGCGGTTTCCAGTTCCACCCCGGCCCGGTGTTCGCCCAGGTCTTGTTGGCCGACGAGATCAACCGCGCGCCGCCGCGTACGCAAAGCGCATTGCTCGAAGCGATGGCCGAACACCAGGTCACGATCGACGGAACCACGCACACTTTGCCGGATCCGTTCTTCGTCATCGCCACCCAGAATCCGGTGGACCTGGCCGGCACCTATCCCCTCCCCGATTCGCAACTGGATCGTTTCCTGCTGCGGCTGGCCCTGGGCTATCCAGGTGAAGCGGCGGAGCGCGACCTGCTTGCCGGCGTCGACCGCCGCGACTTGATCGCACAGACGATGCCCCTGCTCGGCACCGCGGACGTGCTGGCGGCCCGGCGCGCCGTGCAGGACGTGCATGCGAGCGAGGCGCTGATCGCCTACGTGCAGGCGCTGCTCGCGCGCAGCCGCAAGCATCCGGGCGTGCGCGTCGGCCTGTCCCCGCGCGCGGGGCTCGCGCTGCTGCGCGCCGCGCGGGCGTACGCGCTGCTGCTGGGACGCACGCATGTCCTGCCCGAAGACGTGCAGGCCTTGTTCGGACCGGTGGCGGCGCATCGCCTGGTCGCCGATGCGCAGGCGGGCAGCGACGCATCGTTGGCGAAGGCGATCCTGCATTCGGTGCCGGTGGACTGAACGCTGCCATGTGGTGGCGAAGGTTTCGTGCATTCGCATCCAGGCTGGCGCGGCCGCGCAGGTCAGAATCCCTGCCCGTCGCCATCGATTCGCGACGCGTGTACGTGCTGCCCACGCGTTTTGGCTTGTTCTACACCACCCTGCTGCTGGGCATGGCGGCGGGTGCGCTGAACTACAACAACAATCCCGCGCTCCTCCTCTGCCTGCTACTCGGCGGCGCGGCCCTGGCCAGCCTGATCGCCGCGCAGATGCAGCTGACTGGCCTGACCATCGCGGCGATCGATGCCGAACCGGTGGCGGCGGGTCAGCCGTTGCTCTTGCGGATCCATGCCCAGGCGGACCCCTCGCGCCTCAGGCGCGGGC
Organism: Lysobacter oryzae DSM 21044; assembly: GCF_059568595.1. NCBI lineage: Bacteria > Pseudomonadati > Pseudomonadota > Gammaproteobacteria > Lysobacterales > Lysobacteraceae > Lysobacter > Lysobacter oryzae. The sequence goes on from NZ_JCANTQ010000011.1 coordinate 313,299, forward strand.
TTCGCGTCGACGACGAGCAGGGGGCGGGGTCATCATTGCTGAATCTCGACCAGGGGCATGGCGAGGCGGAGATCTCGCTGGAGACGCACAGTCGCGGCTGGATCGACCCACCCCGCCTGTGCGTGTTCACGACGCGCCCACTCGGCCTCGCGCGTGCATGGACCTACGTCTGGAGCGACGCGCCGTTGCTGGTGTACGCCGCTCCCGAGCCTGCTGGCCCAGCCTTGCCCTTGGGTTCCGGCGAACAGGCGCAGACGCGACTGCATCCAGCGGGCGATGACGTGCATCACCTGCGTGGCTATCGTCCGGGCGACGCGCGGCGCGCGATCGCGTGGAAGCCCTCCGCGCGTCGCGATTCGCTGCTGGTGCGCGAGTACGAACAACCCCTGGGCGCCGACGTGGTGCTCGACTGGCGCGCGCTCGGCAACCTTGCCTACGAGGCGCGCATCTCGCGACTGGCCCGCTGGGTGGATGAAGCCGAACGCGATGGTCGCCGCTATCGGTTGTGCCTGCCGGGCCATGCGGACATCGGGCCTGACCGTGGACCGTTGCACCGCCATGCCTGCCAGCGCGCGCTGGCGCTGTTGCCGCAGGCTTCCGGGGCGGTCCGGTGACGACGCCCTCCCCGCCCCTGCTCCTCGACCCCAGCAGTCGCCATTGGGCATTGCTGGCCGCGATCGCGTGCGTGGTTCCGCTCCTGCTGCAGCTCCCGGGGCAACTCGCGTGGCCGATTGCCGCCGCAGGAACGCTGACCACCGCGCTCGCGTGGCGCAAGCCGCTTCCAGCCGCGCTTCGCCTGTTGCTGACACTGCTGGTGGTGGGCGCGGTGCTGGGCGTCTCGGGTTTTCGTTTCGGCCGCGACACCGGGTGCGCCCTGTTGGCGGCGATGCTCGCGATCAAGCCGGCGGAGACCGTCAAGCTGCGCGACGCGCGCAGTCTCATCGGCTTCGCGCTGTTCGCGCCGTTCGCGACCTTCCTGCTCGACCAGGGACCGCTGTCGCTGCTGCTGGGGCTGGTCGCCGCAAGCGGCTCGCTTGCCGCGCTCCAGCGGCTCACCGACCTGGAGTCGGGTGATGCCGCCTTCAATCTCCCGTGGCGCAGCCGCGTGCGTGGCGTGCTCAACCTGCTGATGATCGGGTTGCCGCTGGCATTGGCGACGTTCTGGCTGTTTCCGCGCCTTGCGACGCCAATGTGGGGCGTTCCGGAGCGCGCCCTCGCCCGACCCGGCCTCTCGGATTCGATGCGGCCAAGTGACTGGCTCGACATGATGGGCGATGACACGCCCGTGCTGCGCGTGCGGTTCTTCGGGGCCACGCCGGCTCCCGACCAGATGTACTGGCGCAACCTCACACTGTCGCAGTTCGATGGCGAGGAATGGACGCAACCACGGTGGATGCGTGGCCTGTCGGCGCCACCAGCACGCTTCGCACCGCGGCGCTGGAACTATGAGCTGGAAGTGGAGCCAACCGACCGCCGGCAGCTGACCCCGCTCGACCTGCCGTTGTCGGCGCCGCCCGGCAGCCGTCTGGCCAGCGACCACTCATTGCGCGTAGACCGCACGCTGACTTCGCTGACACGCTGGCGGATGACATCCGCCGCGGCCGTCGACCACGAACCGCAATTGAATGCTGCCCTGCGCCAGGCGGCCCTCCAGCTTCCGCCCGGATTCAACCCGCGCACCCTCGCGCTGTCCCGGCAGTGGCGACTGGAAGCCGGTGACGACGACGCGGCGATCGTGCGCCGGGCCCTGGATTGGATCGGACGCGAATTCGCCTACACCGTGGTCACCCCGCCGTGGGGCCGCAACGCCGTCGATGAATTCCTGTTCGATACCAAAGCCGGCTTCTGCCAGCACTTCAGCTCATCGTTCGTTGTGCTGATGCGCGGTGCCGGCATCCCCGCCCGCGTCGTGACGGGCTATGCGGGGGGCTTCCGCAACCCGATCGGCGATTACTGGATCGTGCGGAGGTCCGATGCCCATGCCTGGGCGGAAGTCTGGTTGCCCCGACGCGGATGGATACGGGTCGACCCCACGGCCGCGGTAGCGCCCGAACGGATCTACGACACGGTTGCCGATCGCACCCCTGGGGCGCAAGGACTGCTCGGCGACTTCGGCATGCCATTGTGGAACGTGCGCGACTGGCTGCGACGCAACTGGAACGACGTGGTCCTTGGCTTCGACGCCAACCGCCAGTCGCAGATGTTCAGCCTGGTCGGGCTGGACAGGGTGAGTACCCGGCAGCTGTCCACCCTCTTCGCGCTTGCGGCCATGCTGGCGCTGCTCTGGATGATCTGGCTCAGCGCTCGCGGCCAGCGGGAGCCGGACCCGGTGCTGCGTGCATGGCATCGGCTCGGCACCCGCTACCGCAAGTACGGCCTGGAACGCCAACCGCACGAACCGGCCAGCGAATGGGTCGACCGCGTCGCCCGCGTCCGCCCAGAGCTGGCGCCCGGACTGCAGGAACTCAGCCACCGTTTCGCCATTTGGCGCTACGCTCAGCTCCAGCCCGGGATGCGCGGCAGCCGTGCCGCCGCGGACCTGGTCCGTGCACTGCGTAGGCATCGCCCGCAATCGTGACCTGACCCGCACAAGGACGAACGGGAACCCGCGAGGGATCCGCCCAAAGGAGACAAGGAAATGAAGGCCCGAATCGTTCTCCCCACGCTGGCCGCACTCGTGCTTGCGGCCTGCGCCTCGCAACCCCGACCGTTGCAGGGCACCTTCACCGAGATCACCCCGCAGCAAGCCGCGGCGGCGGATTCCACCGGCGCCACCGTGCGATGGGGCGGACGCATCGTGGAGGTCGAACCGCAGACCAATCGCACCTGCTTCCAGATGATCTCGACGCGGCTGTCGGCCTATGGCCGTCCATATTGGGCAACCGACGACGTCGGCGGCCGCTTCATCGCCTGCAAGACCGGCTTCTATGACCCTGCGTTGTTCGAAAGGAATCGCGAGGTCACTTTCACGGGCCGCATCGATGGCTACGAGAACCGGCACATCGGCGGTTACGACTACCGGTTCCCGCGGGTGGAAGCCGATGTCGTCTACCTGTGGCCCGTCCGCGAGCGCGTCGATGTCGTGACCCGCCCCGCGCCGTGGCCGTGGTGGGGCTGGTGGTAGGAGAAATCCGATTTGCGCGAACGCCCGGCAACGCCGGGCGTTTTTGTTTCACCGCGCGCATGGAATCCCGCCGTCGTTGAAGCGCCCGGCGACGCACCAGGAGAATGGGCGCATGGATAAGGAGATTCAAATGTTCCGCACGTCAAATATCACCGCTGGATTCCTCGTCGCCACCATCGTCACCGGCTGCGCGTCGATGGCAGTGACCGATGCAAGCCTCGAAGACAAGACCGCGTTCGCGCTGGGCCTGGAGAAGGGCGATTTCGCGATCAGCAACCGCACGGACAGCGGCGTCGACACCAACTACATCGTGAAGACGAAGAAAGGCCAGGAATACCGCTGCTACGTGCAGGGCACCGTCAGCATCATGGGACGTACCGTGTCCGACGCCGTGTGCAACCGGAAGGGGCAGCCCGCGCGCAATCCGCTGCTCGAGAACCAGGTCGTTCCGGCCGCTGAGCCCTGGCTGCGTCCCTGGCGCCCGGGCTTTCCGGGCGCCTTCTATTTCGGCGTGCCGAAGCGCCCCAGCGGCGCTCCCGCCAAGAGATGCAGATGCAACTGGAAAACCGTCTGCCCGCCGTGGTCGTTGCAGTTCATTACCGCGCGATACCCGTCCTCGGCAAATCCCTGCTGCTTGGCGTAGTCGGCCGCAGCGATGTGCAGGCGTCCGATGACCTCCGCCTGCGACGGCTGCACGTCGTTCAGCGTGGCGATGTCGACCTTGGGCACGAACAGCACATGCACCGGCGCCTGCGGCGCGATGTCCTTGAAGGCGATCACGTGATCGTCTTCATAGACGATCGTGGCCGGAATCTCGCGGCGGATGATCTTGTGGAAGATGGTGTCTGGCATCGGCTTTCCCTGTTCGTTCAAGGCATTTCGCTGCGGCTGCCGAACGCGTGCGACAGCGTGCCGCGATCAACGTATTCCAGTTCCCCTCCGAGCGGCACGCCGTGCGCCAGACGGCTCGGACGCACCTTGTGCTGGCGTGCGAGCTGGGCCAGGTAGTGCGCGGTTGCCTCGCCCTCGACAGTGGGGTTGGTGGCGATGATGAGCTCCTGCACTTCGCCTTCGGCAAGGCGCGCGGCCAGCCGGTCGAGCCCGAGTTCGCGCGGCCCGATGCCGTCGAGCGGCGAAAGCCGGCCCTGCAGGATGAAGTACAGCCCGCGGTAGCCCGTAGCCTGTTCGATCGCCAGCCGGTCGGCCGGCGATTCGACGGCGCACAGGAGATACGCATCGCGCGATGCACTGGCGCAGGTGGCGCACACCTCGGTTTCGCTGAAGTCGCGGCAGCGCGCGCAGTGGCCGATCTTCTCGACTGCGGTGGACAAGGCTTCGGCCAGGCGCTGACCGCCGTCGCGATCGCGTTCGAGCACGTGATAGGCCATGCGCTGCGCCGACTTCGGGCCGACGCCCGGCAGCACCCGCAGCGCTTCGATCAGTTGTTCGAGCAGTGCGCTCACGCGGAGAAGTCGCTCAGAACGGCAGCTTCATTCCCGGCGGCAGCGGCATGCCGGCGGTAGCAGCCGACATCTTCGCCTGCGACTCGGCATCGATCTTGTTGGATGCGTCGTTGAAGGCGGCGGCGATCAGGTCCTCGACCATCTCCTGGTCGGACAGCACGCTCGGATCGATGCGCACCTTGCGGCATTCCTTGCGGCCGGTCAGCGTCACGGTGACCATGCCGCCCCCGGCCGAACCGGTGGCTTCGATCTTGGCGATCTCTTCCTGCGCGCGCTGCAGGTTTTCCTGCATGCGCTGTGCCTGCTGCATCATTTGGGCGATGTTGCCACGCATAGTCTTGCTCTCTTGAAGGTGCACCGCCCTGCGCGGACGGCGTGGGGTGAATGGTCAGTTCTCGTCGAACGGGCGGATGGAATCCGGCACCAGCTTCGCGCCATGCTGCGTGATCAACCGCTGCACGTCGGGATCGTTCATGAAGGCCGCTTCCGCGGCACTCTGGCGCTCGTCGCGCGCGCGCTCGTTGCGCTCGCGCAGCGACTCGCCCTGGGCGGTGGCGCTCTCGAAGCGGATCTGCGGCGCGCTCCCCAAGGCCGGCGCCAGCCCGTTCGACACCATCGTGATCAGCGCGCTGGACTTCAGGTGTTCGTCGGATGCGGGCAGGGCGAGGCGCAATACGCTGCCGTCGAAACCGACGAAGGCGGCGTGCTCGGCGAGGATGCGCGCCGGCCCGCGCAGCCCGCTATTGGCGACCAGGGCAAGCCAGGCATCCGCATCCGCGATGGCAGCCGAGGTGACTGGCGCCGGTTCGGCGATGGGTGGAGCGGGAATGGTCGCGGCTTCGGGGACACGCGGCATGGGGGCAGCAGGTGCCGGCGCCGCAACGGGCATGCGCTCCGGTTGGCGCGGCGCGGTCTCGCGGACCAGCGCCTCGCGCGCCGCATTGGCGGCAGACATGTTCGTGGGTGCTGCGGCAGCGGGCGCGCGCGCCGGCGTGGGTTCGCCGCGCGCGGATGCGGGTACCGCCGGTGTGCGGGCGCCCTCGCCCTCCGCGGGACGGAACGCCAGCATCCGCAGCACGCTCATTTCGAAGCCAGCACGGGGACTCGGTGCCAGCGGCAGGTCGCGGCGACCGTTGAGCGCCATCTGGTACCAGAGCTGCACGACTTCGGGCCGCAGTGCAGCGGCGAGCGCATCGATGTCCACTCCTTCGCCCTGCACCGGCGCATCGGACACCAGCTGCCGCACCTGCACGCGGTGCAGTGCATCGGCGAGCGCATCGAGCACGCCGCTCCAGTCGGGCGAGAACTCGGCGAGGATGCCGACTTCGGCCAGCAGCGCGGCACCGTCGCCGCGCGACAACGCCTCCAGCAGGGCACCGACCCGCGTGCGATCCACCGTGCCCAGCATGGTGGCTACCGCCGCGTCTTCGAGCCGGCCGCCGGTGTAGGCGATGGCCTGGTCCAGCAGTGACAACCCGTCGCGCAGGCTGCCATCGGCGGCGCGCGCCAACTGGCGGATCGCCCCGGGTTCGGCCGGGATGCCCTCGGCCTCGAGGATGCGGGTGATCTGGCCGCCGATCTGCTGTTCGTCCAGGCGCTTGAGGTTGAACTGCAGGCAGCGCGACAGCACGGTGACCAGCAATTTTTCCGGGTCGGTCGTGGCGAACAGGAACTTCACGTGTTCCGGCGGCTCTTCCAGAGTCTTCAGCAGTGCATTGAACGCCGCCTTGGACAGCATGTGCACTTCGTCGATCAGGTAGACCTTGTAGCGGCCGCGCGAAGGCAGGTACTGCGCGTTCTCGATCAGTTCGCGGACGTTGTCGACGCCGGTGTTGCTGGCCGCGTCGATCTCGAGCAGGTCGATGTAGCGGCCGGCATCGATCGCGCGGCAGGTCTCGCACTCGCCGCAAGGATCCGCCGAGGTACCTCGCTCGCAGTTGAGCGATTTCGCGAAGATGCGCGCGATCGTGGTCTTGCCCACGCCGCGGGTGCCGGTGAACAGGAAGGCGTGGTGCACGCGACCCGAATCCAGCGCGTTGGTGAGCGCGCGGACCACGTGCTCCTGCCCGACCAGTTCGGCAAAACGCTTGGGACGCCACTTGCGGGCGAGGACGAGGTAGGACATGGCGCCATTCTGCCGCGCCGCGACGAACTTTGCCCGCGCCGCGGGTATTTTCACCCGCCCGGACCCGGTGGCTTGCCGTGGTGCGAGCGCACGCACGCTTGTTGGGGGCTTTTGTTGTGGTGCCAGCCCGCCAACGGTTAGAATCTGCGCCCCTGAAGTCGGCCGGACGCCGCATTCAGGCCTGCGGTGCCAGGTGCGGAGAGGTGTCCGAGTGGTTGAAGGAGCACGCCTGGAAAGTGTGTAAGCGTCTAAACCGCGCTTCGGGGGTTCGAATCCCCCTCTCTCCGCCAGCCGCATGAGCAACAAGGTCGCGTGCAACGCGTGGCTTTGGCAGTAGTAGCAAGTCTCTATGGTGGCCCCGTCGGCCCCTCGCGACGCTAGGTCGAAAACCCCGCCAGGGCCGGAAGGCAGCAACGGTATCGATCGACGCGGGCGCCGAGGTCAGCCGGCGGGGTCATCACCCGTTCTGGACTCCGCCCAGACCCAGGGTCCGACCCTTGCTCCGGACTTCGCGCGCTGGGCAGTTCCCCACATCGGCTGCGCAAGCCGCCAGGCCCCGACCGTGTTCCAGCGCTGCGGAATCATCGCTCATCCAAGTGTGCAGACGCGCCCACAATTCGCCGCTGTTCCGCTTGCCATTCCCCGGCAGCCCCTCCACAGTGCCGCCGGCAGGCTGGTCATGGGGGACCGGCCAAGGAAGGAAGCAAGGGAGCGCCACATGGGATTGTTTGGCAACTGGTTCAAGGGAAAACCGCAACCGCAACACACGCGACCCGCAGCAAGCACGCTGGAATACCTCAAGCCACCGGAGCGGTCCATCCGCTACGACCCTGGCCTGGTCGCAAACCTGACGAACGATCACGCAGAACTGGTGGCCATGTACGGGCAACTGGGGCAGGACGTGCGCGATGGTCACTACCAGCGCATCCCGAATGCGCTGCTCGCGTTCAAGACGAGGCTGGAAGCGCATCTATTGATCGAGAACGTGCGCTTCTACGTGTTCCTGGAACAGGCGTTGTCCAACGACAGCGAGAACATGGCGCTCATCCGCGATTTCCGTCGTGAGATGAACGGCATCGCACGCGGGGTGGTGGATTTCGTCAGGCGTTACCAGCAGACGCGCGTCACGTCGGCCAACGCGCACGACTTCATGCGGGAATACGATGACGTAGGCAAGTTGCTGGTGATGCGCATCGAACGCGAAGAAGGCAACCTGTATCCGCTCTACGCACCGTAGCTGCGAAGACCTGGGCAAGGACGGGGCGGGCGGATGTCCGCCTCGCCCCTTGGGCTAGGAATTAGCGGCCCGGTCCGGGTGCAGCCAGCCCGCATCGCCTTGCGCGTAGCGTTCATGCTTCCAGATCGGGACCCGCGACTTGACCTCGTCGATGATGTAACGGCACGCGGCAAACGCGGCATCGCGATGCGCGGCGCTCACGCCGACCCAGACCGCCAGTTCGCCGATCGCCAGGTCGCCGACACGGTGGACGCAACGCGCATCGACCACGGCGAATCGTTCCAGCGCTTCGGCCATGATCTTCTCGCCCTCGCTATCGGCAAGCGCGGAGTACGCCTCATAGCGCAGGCCCTTCACCGCGCGATCGGCATTGTGGTTGCGCACCCAGCCCTCGAAACTGGCGTAGCCACCCACGCGGTCGTCCAGCAATTCCGCACGCAACGTCGCGGTATCGAACGGGGTGGCGGAGAGGGAAAAACGCTTCATCGACCCATCACCCCCCGCTGACCGGCGGAATGAAGGCGATCTCGCTGCCTTCCCGCGGCGCGTCTTCCCAGCGCGCGAACTCGCCGTCGACCGCCACGCGCAACTGGCGCGCCGGAAACGGCAGCGAATGGCGGGCCTGCAATTCGTTGTAGAGCCCACGCAGGTCCGTCGCGGCGGTGTCCACCAGCTCGCTTGCGGTCCCCGAGGCATCGCGCAGCGCGGCGAAGTACAGCACGGTGACTTTGGCGCTCATCCCATCGCCCCGAAATCGTGGCGACCGCCACGCTTGCCCAGCACCTTGGCCGGACCCACGACGATGCGATGCGACAGGGCCTTGCACATGTCGTAGACGGTCAGCGCCGCGATGGCGGCGCCGGTCAACGCTTCCATCTCCACGCCGGTCCGGTGGGTGGTCCTGACCGCGCATTCGATGCGCAGCTCGCGCTCCCCGCTCCACTCGATGCCGATGCGGCAGCCGTCGATCGGAAGCGGATGGCAGAACGGAATCAGCTCGTGCGTGCGCTTGACCGCCATGGTGCCCGCCACGATCGCGGTTTCGACGATGCCGCCCTTGGCGCTCTTGAGCCCGCTCGTGCGCAGTTGCGCCGCGACTTCCACGGGAAAACGAACCCGGCACTCGGCCACGGCTTCACGCGCCGTGATGGGTTTGGCGGAGACGTCGACCATCGCCGGACGTCCGGCCGGATCGATGTGCGTCAATGGCTTGCGGATTGGCTTCTTCACCGGGGAATTCTGCGCCGATCACGCGGACAGCGGAAGCCGCGCCAAGGTCAACCACCGACGAGGTACATCTCGACGTGCTTGCGCGCCGCGCCGGCGCTGCCGCGCAGCTCGCTGTACCGGTCGTCGCGCCGCGCCCAGCGCGCGGCCACGTGCCGCGCGACTGCCTCTTCCCCGGCCGCCACTGCCGGACGCAGATCGTCGCCCTCGGCCGCGAACAGGCAGGTGTAGAGGCGGCCATCGGCCGACACGCGCGCGCGGTGGCAATCGCCGCAGAACGGCTCGCTTACCGAACTGACGAAACCCACTTCGCCCCTGCCATCGGCGAAACCGTAGCGGGACGCCACTTCGCCGCGGTACTGCGCCTCCAGCCCGCGCAGCGGCCAACGCGCGTGGATGCGATCGCGCAGTTCCGCCGACGGCACGACCCGCTCGCGGCGCCAGCCGTTGCAGGTGCCCACATCCATGTATTCGATGAAGCGCATGACGTGGCCGCGTGCGCGTGCGAACTCCACCAGCGGCAGGACCTCGCCTTCGTTGATGCCGCGTTCCACGACGCAGTTGAGCTTGATCGGGGCGAACCCCGCCGCCGTGGCCGCATCTATCCCGGCCAGCACGTCCGCAATCCTGCCCCGTCCGCCCGAAAGCGAATGGAACAAGTCCGGGTCCAGCGCGTCCAGGCTGACGGTGATGCGGTGCAATCCCGCTTCGCGCAAGGAGGCCGCTTGCGCGGCGAGCAGCGACCCGTTGGTGGTCAGTGCGATGTCTGTGAGGCCCTCGATGCGGGCAAGGCGCGCGATGAGATCGGGAAGGCGCTTGCGCAGCAGGGGTTCGCCGCCGGTGATGCGCAGCTTGCTCACGCCATTGCGCGCGAACCCGCGCACCAGGGTATCGATCTCGTCGAACGTCAGGCGCGTTGCCGCGTCGAAGCCGTGGTCGTCCGGTACCCGATCCGCCGGCATGCAATACGGACAACGGAAATTGCAGGCCTCGATCACCGACAGGCGCAGGTCGCGCAACGGCCGTCCCAACGTGTCGCGGGGATCCGCCACGACGCGAGGATCCTGACTGCCCAATGCGTTCACGACTCTGCCCGCGCCGCGCTCGGTTCCGCCAGTTCGATCACTTCGCCCGCCTTCGCCACGCGATGGCCGCGTGCGGCGAGGATTTCCCCTTCCTCGCGGCTGGCGTAGTGGTACAGGACGCAACGTGCCAGCAACGCGGCCGGATATTCGCGCTCGAGTTCGTCGATACCGCTGTGCGAGGGATTGCCGTGCAGCGCGCAATCGTGGGCGACAAGTTCGCCGTCGGCGGCGAACTTCGCGAGTTGCTCCGGGATCGGGCGCGTGTCGCCGGTCCAGACCACGCTGCCCTGCAGGCGCAGACCGAAGGAAGTCTCGGGCCAATGGTGGCGCGTGGCGAAGACCTCCAGGCGCACGCCGTCGTGCCAGAAGGAAGCACCGACCGGGATGACCTGGAAGGCATCCCAGAAGTTGGCGCCGCCCTCGGCCAGCGGGTTGGGATAGTCGCCCACGCGCTGGTGCAGCAGCGGCACGAGGGCGGCCGGCACGTAGACGCGCACGCGGCCGCGACGCGCCTCGTCGAAGTAGCTCGATACGAACAGCCGTTCGAAACCCGCGACATGGTCGAGGTGGGTATGGGTGATGAACAGCGCGCGCGGGGCCTCGCCGTACTGGGCCAGGTAATGGCTGAGGCCTTCGTTGCCGCAGTCGACCGTGAGCCACGGCCTGCCGTCGCGCTCGATGGTGGCCATCGCCGAACCCAGCTGGACCGCCGACGCATTGCCGACGCCCTGCAACCGCAGACTCCAGACCATCAGGTGCCTCGTGCCCAGACGCGGTCGTAGGCCGCGCGCAACCGGGCGAAGTCCCGCTCCACGTCCTCGATGGGGCGATCCCCGCGCAGTTTCAACAGCGAGCGCTTGAGCCGGGACAGGTTGCCCTCGCGCCACCCGGTGGCAGGAATGCGCTGCTCGCCGCGGTCCAGGTCGATCACCCAGCCACGGCCGGTGGGATCGAACAGGAGGTTGTGGGCATTGAGGTCGGCATGGTCGAGGCCTGCGCGATGGACCCGGGCCACCAGCCGGCCCGCCTCCTCCCACGGCGCACCATCGCCTGCCACGGCGGCGCGATCGGCGAGCGTGCGTACGTCGTCGATGCGCTCGATGAGGATGGCGGCGCTGTAGAAATGGCCTTCGCGCCGGTAGAACGCCGCGATTGGCTTTGGCACCGGCACGCCCTTGGCCGCCATTTCGCGGGTCAGGCGGAATTCGGCGAAGCTGCGCGTGCGATTCGCGCCGCGCCACCAGTAGCGGTCGCGGCTGAAGTTCGCGGCCAACCCGCCGCGCAGGTAGCAACGCAACACGCAAGCCCCGAACGGAGCGTCCACGAACCACGCGCCGCCACGGCCGCCGCTGGCCACCGGCCGCGCATGCTCGCCCCAGAAGCTCGGCGAAAACCATTCGGCCTTGGCTTGTCGCACGCGCGTGTTGTCGAACAGAATCGCGCCGTAGCCGCGCTCGTCGCGGAACGGCGTCAATCCTTCGGCAGCGTCATAGCCGGTCATCCAGCGAGTCTAGCAAGACCCATGCCGCAAACACCCCTGTCGATCTGCCTGTTGCGCCTGTCCGCGCTCGGCGATGTGACCCATGTCGTGCCACTGGTGCGGACCCTGCAGGCGGCCTGGCCGCAGGTCGCGCTCACCTGGGTCATCGGCAAGGGCGAGCACCGATTGCTCGAAGGCCTGCCCGGCGTGGACTTCGTCGAATACGACAAGAAGAGCGGCTTCGCCGGCATGCGCGCACTGCGCATGCAGCTGCTCGAGCGCCGCAGCCGGTTCGACGCCCTGCTGCAGATGCAGGTGGCCGCACGCGCCAACCTGCTGTCGGCCTTCATTCCGGCGGCCCGGCGCATCGGCTACGACCGCTCGCGGGCCAAGGACCTGCACGGACTCTTCATCAACGAGCGCATCGCCGACCGCCCCGGCATCCACGTCCTGGATGCCATCGGCAGTTTCTGCGAACCACTCGGCCTCAAGCAGACCCAGGTCCGCTGGGACCTGCCGGTACCGGACGCGGCGCGCGAGTGGGCCGATGCGCAATGGATCGACGAGGGGCGGCCGACACTGCTCATCTCGCCCTGCTCCAGCCACGTCCTGCGCAACTGGCGTGCCGACCGGTACGCGGCCGTCGCGGACCACGTAGCAAGGCGCGGCTGGCGCGTGGTCCTGTGTGGAGGGCGCAGCCAGTTGGAACGCGAAACGGCCGATGCCATCCTCGCGGCCATGGCCCACCCGGCGCTCGACCTGGTCGGCAAGGACACGCTGAAGCAATTGCCGGCCCTGCTCGAGCGCGCCGACCTGGTGATGACGCCCGATTCCGGGCCGATGCATATCGCCAACGCCATGGGCGTCAAGGTGCTGGGGCTGCATGCGGCCAGCAACCCCGCGCGGAGCGGGCCGTATTCGGACCGCAGTTATTGCGTCGACCGCTACGACGCTGCGGCCCGCAAGTACCTGGGCAAGCCCGCTTCGGAGCTGAAGTGGGGCACCAAGATCGAACACGACGGCGTGATGGACCTGGTGACCGTGGACGACGCGATCGGCGCGTTCGAACGCTATGTCGCCGACCATTCAGAGTGAGGCCACTCAGGGCCGTCGGGCGCGACGCGCCGTTGGCGACAGCGACCATGCCTTGAGGCTGATGGACGCCCCCCGGCGGATCACCATGGTCCGCTGCACCGCAAGCACCTGCTGGCTACCTGCGGCTGGAAACGAACGACGGACCCGTCTTATCCGGCGTTCCCGGTGCTGCCCTCGCCGTTACCGTAGTCCTGGTAGGACTTCTCTTCGACATACGTCGAGCCCAGCGCGAGGTTGATGTCCTTCTTGATGCGCGCGCGCTCGTCGTTCTCGAAATAGACGGCGCGCGCGAGGCGGATGAACCCGGCATCGAACTCCTGCGCCTTTTCCTTGATGCGGATGTCGTCCTCGATCACCCACAGGCGCTCGTTGACGGCCTTGAGCGCCGCGCGCAGCTCGACGATGTCCCTGCCGGCGGCGGGATGCGCCATCCAGGTCTGCTCCAGTGCCGACAGCTCGTTGCGGACGTTGGCCAGCTTGGCCGGATCGGTCATGCGTTCGGACTTGATCTGCAGGATGGCGATCTTGTCGAGCAGTTCGCCAAAGGACACCGGAACCTGGATTTCGGACATGGGAAGGGCCGTGCTTGGGGCCGGGCGAGTCGCCGCGGCTTGGTGAGCGGCCGGACTTGGGGCCGGCCAACGAAGCGCACAGTGTAGCGGCCGCGGCCGGAAACTTGCTCCGGGTGGGTCCGCCACGTATCATTCGCGGCCCACTTCAGGAGAGGTGGCAGAGTGGTTGAATGTACCTGACTCGAAATCAGGCGTGCGTTTATAGCGCACCGAGGGTTCGAATCCCTCCCTCTCCGCCAGATTCAAGCCGACGCCCCTTGCAAGGGGCGTTTTGCTTTTTCAGGGCCAAGTGCCACGTCCGGGGCGCTTGCCTCACGGCCGCTCGGCCATGATTATCGCGTTAACCCATCCGAAACCCCCTCCCGCGCGCGGTACTCCTCCAGATGATCGAATTCGGACACCTGACGCACGTCGGACTGCGGCGGGAACTCAACGAGGACACGTATTACGGGGACAGCGAACTGGGCCTGTGGCTTGTCGCTGACGGGATGGGCGGGCATGAATACGGCGAAGTCGCCAGCGCCCTCGCCCGCGAGACCATCGTGCGCGAGATCCGCGACGGCACGCCACTGGCCACCGCGATCCGCATCGCCGACGAGGAAATCATCCGCATCTCCCGCCGCCGTAACGACGCGCTGCCGATGGGTACGACGGTCGTGGCCGCCAAGGTTGCCGGCAATCGCTTCGAAGTAGCCTGGGTCGGGGACAGTCGCGTGTACCTGTGGCGCGACAACCAACTGGTCCAGTTGTCCCAGGACCATAGTTACGTGCAGGAGCTGATCGCCAACGGCGCTATTACCCATGAGCAGGCGCGCAGCCATCCGCACCGCAACGTGGTGACGCAGGCGCTGGGTGTGACCGATCCACGCAACCTGAACGTGGAAACCATGACCGGCGAACTCCGGCCCGGCATGCAGTTGCTCCTTTGCAGCGACGGCCTGACCGAGGAAGTCGACGACCGCAGCATCGCCAGCGTGCTGTCGCATGACGACTGCAGCGCGCAGGAGTGCGTGGACGAACTGGTGGCCGCCGCCCTGGATGGCGGCGGTTCCGACAACGTCACCGTGGTGCTGGTGCGCAACCACTGACCCGGCAATGCCGGGCCCGCTGCTCAGGCGGGGACTGCTTCCAACGCCGGCGCGGCCACGGCCTCGGCTTCCACTTCCACCCACGCATCCCACAAGGCCTTGCCGGCTTTCTTCCGCAGTTGCGCCAGGCGCGCCTCATGCGCCTCGAGTTCGTCAGCAGCGACGGTCACGCGGGGTCGCGGCGCCTGCAGGTCGACCTCGAACATGACTGCCGCGGCCGCAGCGGCGGCTGCCGACTCGACGCCGGCTTCGAAGCCGATTTCGCTCTGCCCGGACGTCAGCCCGATGTAGACCTCGGCGAGCAGTTGGGCGTCGAGCAGCGCGCCGTGCAACTGGCGATGGGTGTTGTCGACGTCGAACCGCTTGCACAGCGCGTCCAGTGAATTGCGCTGGCCGGGAAAGCGCTGGCGTGCAAGCAGCAGCGTGTCCTCGATGGTGCACCGGTCGGAAATCCGGCCGTACTGCGGACCCAGCCGACTCAATTCATGGTCGAGGAAGCCGACGTCGAACGCGGCGTTGTGGATCACCAGTTCGGCGCCCTCGATGAAAGCGAGGAACTCTTCGGCGATCGCGGCGAACAAGGGCTTGTCGGCGAGGAAGTCGAGGGTCAGCCCGGTTACTTCCTGGGCGCCTGCCTCGAATTCGCGCTCCGGGTTGAGATAGCAGTGGAAGGTGCGCCCGGTCGGGCGGCGCTCCACGAGCTCGACGCACCCGATTTCCACCACGCGGTTGCCGCTGGCCCAGCTCAGGCCGGTGGTTTCGGTGTCGAGGATGATCTGGCGCATGCGGAATCCGTTAGGTGCGGGAAGAGCTTAAAGCCTTTGGGCCTGGAAGGCGCCGGCGTGTTCAGGACACCGGCACGACCTGCTTGAAGCGCACCGCCTCGTTGCGCGCCAGCGTGTCGACGCGTTCGTTGTCCGGATCGCCCGAGTGTCCCTTCACCCATCGCCACTCGATGCGATGGCGCCCCGTCGCGGCATGCAGGCGTTCCCACAGCTCGCGGTTCTTGACCGGGTCGCCACCGGCCGTCTTCCAGCCGCGGCGGATCCATCCCGGCATCCATTCGGTGATCCCCTGGCGCACGTACTGCGAATCGGTGAACAGGACGATGTCGCAGCCTTCGGTCAGTGCCTCGAGTCCGGAGATCGCGGCCATCAGTTCCATCCGGTTGTTGGTGGTGGCCGCTTCGCCACCGACCAGTTCGCGTTCGTGGCGGCCGTATCGCAGCAGTGCGGCCCAGCCGCCGGGTCCTGGGTTGCCGAGGCAGGCGCCGTCGGTGTGGACCTCGACTGCTTTTCGTTTTTCTTGAGTCATTCGCGGATTATCGCCTGTCGGGAGTCGCCGCCTGCCGTCGCAGTTGTTCGGATCGCAGCTCCTCGAAGCGCCAGGTCACGCGCGAATGCGCTGCGCCCTGCAGGCGGAAGCTGTGTTTGCGCGCCGGAGGTATCAGCGCATGCACGCGCTTGCTGACACTCAGGGCAATCCCCGCACGCAGCCAGTCGTTCATGCCGACGCCGATATCGCCTTGGTCCATGCGCCAGCGCGGGCCCAGCCATTGCAGGTTGACCGAATCCAGCGCGAATCCGGCCCTCCGCAGCGAGGCCTGCCACGCGCCAGTGACGTGGGCATGCAGGCCGGTGCGCCCCCAGCGCGCGCGATACGGGCTCCAGGAGTTCAGTGCGGCGAGCCACAAGGTGCCCCCCGGGACGAGGATGCGTTCGCACTCGCCCAGCAGTTCATCCCGATCCACGCCGTCGTCCAGGGCATGCTGCAGGAGCACGGCGCCGAAACTCTCGTTGGCCATGGGCAATGGCACCTCGCAGCGAACCGCGCCTCCGAAGCGCAGCTCGGCGCTAGCCGCCTCGCGGCGCAACAGCACGCCACGGCCGCCCGGGACGTCCGGCGGCGCCGCTCCCGGCACGCCAAGCCAGCACCACGGCAAGGCCGGGATGCCCGCGAGCACGCGGGAGATCGCCGCGGTTTCCACGGCAAGGAGTCCCTGGCCCGCGGTGCTCGCGAACCAGGACAAGGGCCCTTCGGATTGACGGCTGGCGGGCGGCGGGGACATGGTCGGATTGTGCGGGATCACCGCCCGGATGGTCCAAGGAGCCGACATGCACCTGCACGCCCTGCCCGCCTTTGCGGACAACTACATCTGGACGCTGGCCGACCAGGACCGGACGACGATGCTGGTCGTCGACCCGGGGGAGGCAGCCCCGGTGCTCGCTGCGGCGCGGGACAGCGGCCTGCGTCCTTCGGCGGTCCTGCTCACCCATCACCACCCGGACCACATCGGCGGGGTGGAGGAACTGCTCCGGACCTGGCCCGACCTGGCGGTGATCGGGCCGGAAGACGCCCGGATTCCCCGCTCTACCCGGACGGTGCGCGAAGGCGATTGTGTGGAAGTCGCAGGCTGGCGCTTCGAGGTCATCGAGATTCCCGGCCATACGCTCACCCATGTCGCCTTCCATGGCCACGGCCTGCTGTTCTGCGGAGACACCCTGTTCAGCCTCGGCTGCGGCCGCTTGTTCGAGGGAACCCCGGCGCAGATGTGGGCTTCGCTCACAAAACTGGCAACCCTGCCCCCGGAAACCCGGGTCTGCTGCGGACATGAGTACACGGTTAACAACAGCCGCTTTGCCTGCGTGGTAGAACCCGGCAACCTGGCGCTGCGGCGCCTTTCCGAGGAGGCCCGGACCATGCGCGAACGCGGACTGCCCACCGTGCCCACCACGCTGGCCGACGAACTGGCCGCCAACCCATTCCTGCGCGTCGACGCGCCCGAAGTTCGCCAGTCACTGCGCGGGCGCCTGGGCCGGGAGCCGGCGGACAGCGTTGAAGCCTTCGCCGAATTGCGCCGCTGGAAGGACGGGTTCGCGTCATGACCAATCGGCTCGTGGCACCCGTGCTGGCATTGCTGCTGGCCGCCCCTCTGTGCGCATCCGCAGCCGAAGCAGCTCCCGATGCCCTTCAGGCCCAAGGCGGCACGCGCAACGGACGGGAGATCTACCAGAGCTTCCGGGCCGGTTTGGCCGATCCCAATTGCAAGGCCGACGCCAGCGCCCGCTGGCAGGCCCACTTCGCCCACGCCCCCAGGCAGCTGGCGACGCGCAACGACGATGTGCTGCCGCTGTTCGGCTACGTCGTTGACGCGGTCCGCGCCGCCAACCTCCCCACCGAATTCGCACTCATTCCCTTCGTCGAGAGCGGCTACAAGCCAGGGGCGCGCAGTACCCAGGGGCCGGCGGGCCTCTGGCAGATGATCGCGATCACCGCCCGCAACCATAACGTGCCGATGCGGGCGGGGTATGACGGCCGCCTTTCCCCGGTGGACTCGACCGCCGCCGCCGTGCGTTACCTCAAGACCCTGTACGGGATGTTCGCGGGTGATTGGCGCCTCGCGGTGATGGCCTACAACGCCGGTGAATACCGGGTACTCGGGGCGCTCAAGCGCGCCGGGCAGACCGCTCGCAACGCCCGGCCGGA
The DNA here is from genome assembly GCF_059568595.1 of Lysobacter oryzae DSM 21044. Taxonomy (NCBI): domain Bacteria; kingdom Pseudomonadati; phylum Pseudomonadota; class Gammaproteobacteria; order Lysobacterales; family Lysobacteraceae; genus Lysobacter; species Lysobacter oryzae. The sequence goes on from NZ_JCANTQ010000011.1 coordinate 331,281, forward strand.
AACCCTGCCGGGACTGTCTCCGATCACCCACGCCTACGTGCGCAAGCTGCATGCGCTGTCGTGCCTGCTGGAGCAGGCCGACGATCGCGACGAGTGGCTCCAGGCACTGGACCGCCCCGTGCCTGCGCTGACGGCGATCGCACTTCCCGCCGATATCCCGGACATCGCCGCGTGGGCGCGACAGAGCGGCCAGGATGCCGATCGATTGCGGAGACTCAATCCGGCCTTTGCCGGAGGCCGTATCACCCGTGGCAACGGGAAGCCGGCGCGATTGCTTGCCGTTGCGATGGACACGACTCCAGCCGCCACGGGCGCCGTCGATATGGTGGCGCCGGAGCGCACCCCAGACGCCATGGCCGTCGCCGGCTCCCCGACAATGCCGGCCGCAGGCCCGCTCCCGGCGGAGGGCACGCCACAAACGCCGGCGACCACAGCCCGCCGGCATACCGTCGTTCGCGGTGACAACCCATCGAAGATCGCGGCACGGTACGGCGTACGCGTGGCGGATCTGCTCCAACGCAACGGCCTTCACAGCGGCAACGTGTTGCGACCGGGGACAGTCCTGCTCCTCGACGCGGAAATCGCCGCGGGCGATACCCCAGCGGCCAGCGCCGGCACTCCCTGACACGCGGCGCGCAGGCTGAGGCTCCCGCTCCACCTCCGCTACACTAGAGCCTTTGCTCAGCCGCCCCACGCGGCCACAGAAGAGGACGAGTCATGGGTTTCCTGCAAGGCAAGCGCGCTCTCATCACCGGCATCGCCAGCGAACGCTCCATCGCCAGCGGCATCGCCGAAGCCATGCATCGCGAAGGTGCACAGCTGGCTTTCACCTACCAGACCGACAAGCTCAAGTCCCGCGTCGAGAAGGCCGCCGAAGAATTCGGCAGCAACATCGTGATCCCGCTCGACGTAACCAGTGACGAGCAGATCGCCAACTGCTTCGCCGAACTGGGCAAGCAGTGGACGGACGGTTTCGACATCCTCGTCCACGCCATTGCCTATGCCCCCCGCGAAGCCATCGCCGGCCAATTCCTCGACGGGCTGACCCGCGAGAATTTCGCCGTCGCGCACGACATTTCCGCGTATTCGCTTGCCGCCATGGCCAAGGCCGCGCGTCCGCAGATGCAGGGCCGCAACGGCTCGATCGTCACCCTGAGCTACCTCGGCGCCGAACGCGCCCTGGCCGGCTACAACGTGATGGGCGTGGCCAAGGCAAGCCTGGAAGCAACCGTGCGTTACCTCGCCTACAACCTGGGCCCGGAAGGCACGCGCGTCAATGCGATCTCGGCTGGTCCGATCAAGACGCTGGCAGCCGCCGGTATCGCCGGCTTCCGCAAGATCCTCGGCCACGTCGAGGAGAACGCGCCGCTGCGCCGCACGGTCACCATCGAACAGGTGGGCAACGTCGCCGCATTCCTGTGCTCGGACCTGGCTTCCGGCGTCACCGGCGAAGTCACCTACGTCGACTCGGGCTACAACATCCTCGGGATGACCGGACTCGACGTCGAGTGATGGCGTGACAGGGGCGCGCGTCCTGCGCGCGCTTCCACCCGGATGAAGGCCAAACCCCTCACCGCCGCCGCCTTCCTCGTGGCGATGGCGTGCCTCGCGGTGGGGTCCTGCCGGAACAATGCGGCCCCGGTCGTCATCACCCAGGCGACGTTCGGCGTCTATCGCACGCAAGTGGCGGGACAGGTGGCACTGCAGTCCACCCGCCACGTTCCCCTGGCACCAGGCCAGCAATACGGGTGGTTGATCCGCCTGAAGACCAACCGCTCTCGAATCCGTTGGCGCGAAGACCTGCGCCTTCCCGCGCCACCGCGCACGTGGGGAACCGAACGCGTCGGCGCGCGTGCCGTTTCGGGCGACAACCGCGCCATCGTCACCGAGCGCGAGGTCGACGCCCGCAGCGGCTACATCTTCAACGCGTGGCAAGTGGAACCGGGTGACCCGGCAGGACGCTACACCATCATCGTTTCCATCGAAGATGGCCCATCGCGCCGGTTCGATTTCGACTTGAACTAAAGCAACGGCCGCAACCAGCCAAGACTGGTTGCGGCTCCGCATTGCCTCACGGAGGCAGCAGGGTGCCCTGGTCGGCGATCGACAGCCACTGGCTGCCGTTGTGCGTGTAGGTAACGCTCGTCAGTGCGTGCTGGCGAAAACCGATGCGCGGGATCTCGTAGACGGTGTCGTAGAGGATGGTGGCGGCGCGGCAGCCATCCACGACGCGATACAGCTCGGTCCAGGTCCATACCGCTTCCCGGTTGGCGAAATGCGAGGCCATGGTCTGTGCGATGGCATCGATGCCGATCCGCTTCGCACCGCTGGCGAACACGGTCACCGCGCGCTCGTCGTGGCTCGCAAGCCAGGTTTCCTTGTCGAAATCGCGGAAGGACTCCATGTCCACCCGCTGGGCCACCTCGAACTGCCGCGCACAGCCGGCCGCGTCCTCCGCCAGCGCAGGCAACGCCGCCGCCATCAGGGCTCCTGCCACGACCAGTTGCGGCAGGCGCATACCAACGAGCGATTTCGTCTTCATCTTCTCTCTCCTTTGGGGCAATTCCCGAGGCGACGATAGGTTCGCCGGCGGCACATTGAATGGGCCGCTTTCGCTCGAATCGATGAGCCAATCGGCAGATATGCAGGAGTTGCCAAAAGAAGAGGCCCGGCGTAGCCGGGCCTTCGTTTCATCTCGTGCGCGTCGGTCAGAGGTTCTGCTCGACCACCTTCACCTTCATGCCCTTGCGCAGCGAAGTCACCAGCGCCTCGAGCTCTTCTTCGGCAGCGACGTTCGCCAGCTGGTCGCGCATGCCGTCGCGCTGCGCCTGCGGCATCCCGGCAAGGTCGCCCGGCGTCACTTTGTCGACCGTGAACAGCACGGCATTGCCGCCCGGCAGGGAGCTCTTGCCAGGAGTGACCTTGCCCGCGGCGGGAACCGCAGCGGCAAAGATCGCCTCGGACACTGCGGGATCCGGCACGGGCATTCCGCGACGGAGGCCAGGCAGCACGTTCGGCGGCGGCAGGTTCTTCGAGGCGGCTATCTGGGCCAGCGTCTCGCCCGCGCGCAGGCGCGCCAGCAGTGCGTCTGCTTCCTTCTCCGCGGCCTTACGCGTGCGATCGGCATGTACCGCCGCCAGAACTTGGTCGCGCACTGCAGCAAGTGGCTGCGCCCGCTCCGGCGTATGCGCCGTCACCCGCAGCAGCACGCTGTGGTTGGGACCAATCTCGATCGGATCGCTGACGGTGCCGTCCTGGATGCGCGCCTCGTCGAAAGCCTGGCGCTTGACCGCCGGCGTGGCGAGGATGCCTTCATTGGCGTTGCGCGCCACCGGCCCCAGGGTCCGCACCGGCAGGTTCATCGCGGCCGCAGCCGGGGCCAGGGAAGACGGGTTCTTCAGGACCTGATCGACCAGTTTGCCGCTCAGGTCATTGAACGCACGCTCCCGTGCGGTCTCGCTCTCTTCACGCAACAGGCGTTCGCGGACCAGCGCGAAGTCCTGCTGCTGGGCGCTCTTCACCTCGCGCAACTGGATGACGTGCCAGCCGAAGCTCGTCTTCACCGGCGCGCTGATCTCGCCCGGCTTGAGGGCAAACATGACCTTGTCGAACTCGGGATCCATCACACCCTTGGCATTCCAGCCGAGATCGCCGCCAGCATCCTTCGAACCGGGGTCATCGCTGTTGGCGCGGGCCAGTGCGGCGAAGTCCGCGCCGGGTGCCTTTGCCTGGGCGTAGATCTGCTTGGCCTTCGCCTCAGCAGCCTTCTGCGCAGCCGGGTCGGCATTGGGGGCAACCTGGACCAGGATGTGCGATGCCAGGCGCTGCTCCTGCTCCACGAATTGCTTCTTCTCCTGTTCGTAACGCGCAAGCAGTGCCGCTTCGTCAGGCGCGGGCACCTGGAGGTCCGCAGCATTCAACTCGACGTACTCGATCGACACCGTCTCGGGCGCCCGATAAGCCGCCGCGTGCGCGTCGTACCAGCTCTTCGCCTCCGCGTCGCTGACCGGCGCGGTATCCGCGGCGGGAGGCGGCAGCACCAGCAGGCTCGCATCACGGGTCTCATACATGAGCTTGAGCAGGCGATCGGTTTCCGCTGCCGTGTAGAAGCTGCTGTCGCCCACGGCGGCGTTGATAAGCGATCCCTCGAGGCCTTCGCGCACCAGTGCTTCGAACTGCTTCTCGGTCTGCGGCGGGATCTGCGACGCAAGCGCCAGGCGGTAGCGCTGGTAATCGAACTTGCCGTCGGCCTGGAACGCCGGAATCCCCATGATCTCCTTCTTCACCATCGCATCGCTGACGCTCACGCCTGCGGCGTGGGCGGCGAGCTTCTGCACGCGCTGGTTCACGAGTTGATCGAGGATGCGCAACTTGTTCTCCGCGCTCTCGAACGCCTTCGCATCGAACGCTTCGCCCTGCTGCGCGCGTTGTTGCTGGCGGGCACGCTCGAACGCATTGCGGAACTGGTCGCGGGTCACTTCCTCGTGCTCCCACAGGGCCGACACGGGCCACCAGGAGGGAGCGGTCGGCCACCAGGCCGGCGGCGCATCGATGCGCGCGGCATAGTCCTCTGTGCGCTGGACCTCGTACTGGCTGATCCCGAAGGGCACCAGGAGCAACGCAAGGAAGCCAAGGATCACGGTGGCGATCCAGCCCGAAGTCTTTTCGCGAATGGCTTGCAACATGGGAGACGGGTTCTGTGACGTAGCCGCGCAGTGTAGGGCCGGTCTCGACCCGCCGTCGAGCGCTGGTACCGGTACGCTGGCCCGGAAAAAGGAAACGCCCGCATCGCTGCGGGCGTTTCGAAAGATGGCGGAGTGGACGGGACTCGAACCCGCGACCTCCGGCGTGACAGGCCAGCATTCTAACCGACTGAACTACCACTCCGCGCTGAGCCAAAAATAATACAGGCCGGAATCATTCCGCGCAACACCCGACCCGCACTTTTTTCTGCCTGGTGGGTGCTGAGGGTTTCGAACCCCCGACCCTCTCCGTGTAAAGGAGACGCTCTACCGCTGAGCTAAGCACCCGAGGGCGCGAATGATAGCGCAGCCGTGGCGATCCGTCCCCGCGCCTCGCGCGCTCAACCGCACCGTGGCTCCTGCTGCCGCCGTCGCCCAAAAGCAAAAAGCCCGGCGAGAGCCGGGCTTTTCTTGACAAGCATCGAACCGAACGATCAGTTCACCGCATCCTTGAGCGCCTTGCCGGCCTTGAACGACGGATTCTTCGATTTCTTGATCTTGATCGTTTCACCGGTCTTCGGGTTGCGGCCCTCACGCGCGGCGCGCTCGCGCACCTGGAAGGTACCGAAGCCCACGAGGGTGACCGCATCGCCCTTCTTCAACGCCTTGGTGATGACGCTGATAGCGGCATCGACGGCCTTGGCGGCGTCGGCCTTGGAAAGTTCGGCAGCGTCAGCGACGGCGCTAACAAATTCGCCCTTGTTCATTCGTATGGACTCCATGTGCGGCAGAACGCCGCGGGTATGCAGATAACCGGACAGCCCCAAGCTTGCAGGCAACTCTCCGATCGAGTGGACCGCATGGTGCGCTGGACAGCGGCAACGCGGCTGGCGTCGTTATACCAGCGCGATTACGCAACCCGCAACCCTGAAAGCCAGCAATGACGCGGCTTCCAGGGACCTATGTGGAAGCCTGAGGCGCCTCGCCCGCAAGGCCTCAGTGCTTGACGTCGACCTGCGAAGCGCTGGATTGCACGCCGTCCGGCACCGGCAGTTCGCCGGGAGGAATAGCCGGCGTTGGCGTGACGGGTCGTTCCAGCGCGACGTCGAGCACCTCGTCGATCCATTTCGCCGTGACGATCTTCATGCCTTGGGTTACCGCCTTGGGCAGGTCGGCCAGATCCTTCTTGTTCTCGTCCGGAATGACTACCGTCCGGATGCCGCCTCGCAGCGCCGCCAGAAGTTTTTCCTTCAGGCCACCGATGGCGAGTACTTTGCCCCGCAGCGTTATCTCGCCCGTCATGGCGACATCGGCCTTGACCGGATTCTTGGTCAGCATCGACACCAGCGCGGTCGCCATCGCAATGCCGGCGCTGGGTCCATCCTTCGGCGTCGCGCCTTCCGGTACGTGCACGTGGATGTCGTGCTTCTGCAGGAAGTCCAGATCAATTCCTAGACGGTCCGTCCGCGCCCGCACTACCGACAGCGCCGCGGAAGCGGATTCCTTCATCACATCGCCGAGCTGACCGGTCAGCAGCAACTGGCCCTTGCCCGGAACCAGCGTGGCTTCGACCTGCAACAGGTCGCCGCCGACCTCGGTCCACGCCAGGCCCGTGACCAGGCCGATCTCGCTCTGCTCTTCTGCGCGGCCGAAGTCATAGCGGCGCACGCCCAGGTACTTGTCGAGGTTCTTCGAAGTGACGCTGACAGGCTTGGGCTTGCCGCCCTTCTTCGCCTTCGCCGGGCCAGCCAACGCGATTTCCTTGACCACCTTGCGGCAGATCTTGGACAACTCGCGTTCCAGGTTGCGCACGCCGGACTCGCGCGTGTAGTAGCGCACGACATCCTGCACCACGTCTTCCGAAACCTTGATCTCGTCCGGCTTGAGTCCGTTTGCCTTGATCTGCTTGGGCAACAGGTAGCGCATGGCGATGTTGAGCTTTTCCTCCTCCGTGTAACCCGGGATCCGGATCACTTCCATGCGGTCGAGCAACGGCCCGGGAATGTTCAAGGAGTTCGAGGTCGCCACGAACATCACTTCGGACAGGTCGAGATCGACCTCCAGGTAGTGATCGTTGAAGGCGGTGTTCTGCTCGGGATCAAGCACTTCCAGCAATGCCGAGGACGGATCGCCGCGGAAGTCCATCGACATCTTGTCGATCTCGTCGAGCACGAACAGCGGATTCTTGCTGCCGACCTTGTTGAGGTTCTGGACGATGCGGCCCGGCATCGAACCGACATACGTCCGGCGATGGCCGCGAATCTCCGCCTCGTCGCGCACGCCGCCCAGGGACATGCGCACGAACTTACGATTGGTCGCCTTGGCGATCGACTGGCCCAACGAGGTCTTGCCCACGCCGGGCGGGCCGACCAGGCACAGGATCGCGCCCTTCATCTTTGCCACGCGCGACTGCACGGCGAGGTATTCGAGGATGCGGTCCTTGACCTTCTCCAAGCCGAAGTGGTCGGCATCGAGCACGTCCTGCGCCGCCTTGAGATCCTTGCGGATCTTTGTGCGCTTCTTCCACGGCACGCCGAGCAGCCACTCAAGGTAATTGCGCACCACCGCTGCCTCGGCGGACATCGGCGACATCTGCTTGAGCTTGTTGAGCTCGTTGCGAGCCTTGGTCTCGACCGGCTTGGGCATGCCAGCTTCGGCGATCTTGCGGGCCAATTCGTCGATGTCATTGGGCGCCTCGTCGATCTCACCGAGTTCCTTCTGGATCGCCTTCATCTGCTCGTTGAGGTAGTACTCGCGCTGGCTCTTCTCCATCTGCGACTTGACGCGGCCGCGGATGCGCTTTTCCAGCTGCTGCACGTCGATCTCGCCATCGACGAGGCCGACCAGTTGTTCCAGGCGCGCCCCGACGGCATGCGTTTCGAGCAGCTTCTGCTTGTCGCCCAGACGCACGCCGAGGTGCGCCGCGATGGTGTCGGCCAGGCGGCCGGCCTCATCGATGCCTGCGAGGGTTTGCATCAACTCCGGCGGCAGCTTGCGGTTGGTCTTCACGTACTGTTCGAACAAACCCATCAGCGACCTGGTGATTGCGTCGAGTTCGCGCTCATCGCGATCGAGGATCGGGTCCACGACCTGCGCCCGCCCGGCCAGCGCGCCATTGCTCTCGCCGACCTGGTCGACCATGACACGAGACACGCCTTCCACGAGCACCTTGATGGTGCCATCGGGCAGCTTCAGCAACTGCAATACGTGGGCAAGGGTGCCGGTCTCGTACAGGTCCTTGCCAGTTGGATCGTCGGTCTCGGCCGAACGCTGGGCAACGAGCAGGATGCGCTTATCGGATTCCATGGCCAGGTCGAGCGCACGGATGGACTTGTCGCGGCCGACGAAGAGGGGAATCACCATGTGCGGGAACACGACGACATCCCGCAGCGGCAGCACTGGCAGGTTCATCGTTTCGCGGTCGGAAGAGACGGTCATGGCAACTCCAGGCAATCAGGCGGATACGTAGAACGGCCGCGATTCAGGGAAAGGCGCCGCACTTCGGACGGTTATGGGGCTGTCCGCCATAGGATGCAAGCGACCGCGTTCACCGATTGTCTTTTTGCCTGGAAAGTCGCCGGGAATCAGTAAGTTGCCGACGAGCGGGCCGCAGATCAAATGGCGGCGGCGGGGTCTGGCCTGGCGTTGAAGGGCCGGGCGACGCTCCCGTTCCGGGGATGACCCCAAAAACAACAAGGGCGGCTTGCGCCGCCCTCGTGTTCATTCCGCCGAAGCGAGCTTTGGAGCCGCCGGCGGCGTCTGGTAGATGAGGTACGGGTCGGACTTGTGTTCGACGACCGACTCGTCCACCACAACCTTGCTGACGTTCTCCAGGGAAGGCAGGTCATACATCGTGTCCAGCAGGACACTCTCGACGATCGTGCGCAGGCCGCGGGCGCCGGTCTTGCGCTTGAGCGCCTTCTTGGCGATTGCCGTGAGCGCATCGGGACGGAACTCGAGCTCGACGCCTTCCATGTCGAACAGCTTCTTGAACTGCTTGGTGATCGCGTTCTTGGGCTCGGTGAGAATGGTCACCAGAGCCGACTCATCGAGTTCCTCGAGCGTAGCGACCACCGGCAGGCGGCCGACGAATTCCGGGATCAGGCCGAACTTGATCAGATCCTCGGGCTCGACGTCGGCTAGGACCTTGCTGGTGTCGGTCTTGCGCGTGGTGCTCTTCACCTTGGCGCCGAAACCGATGCCACCGGCTTCTGTGGAACGCTGCTGGATGATCTTGTCCAGGCCGGCGAAGGCACCGCCTACGATGAAGAGGATGTTGCGCGTATCGACCTGCAGGAATTCCTGCTGCGGATGCTTGCGCCCGCCCTGCGGCGGCACGCTGGCGATCGTGCCTTCGATCAGCTTCAGCAGCGCCTGCTGCACGCCCTCGCCCGACACGTCACGGGTGATCGACGGGTTGTCGCTCTTGCGGGAGATCTTGTCGATCTCGTCGATATAGACGATGCCCTGCTGCGCCTTCTCGACATCGTAGTCGCACTTCTGCAGCAGCTTCTGGATGATGTTTTCCACGTCCTCGCCGACGTAGCCGGCTTCGGTCAGCGTGGTGGCGTCGGCCATCGTGAACGGCACGTTGAGAAGGCGCGCCAGCGTCTCGGCCAGCAGCGTCTTGCCCGAACCTGTCGGGCCGACCAGAAGGATGTTTGACTTCGCAAGTTCGACGTCGTCGTTCTTCTGCCGGCTCTCGATGCGCTTGTAGTGGTTGTACACGGCCACCGCGAGCGTCTTCTTCGCGCGCTGCTGGCCGATCACGTACTGGTCGAGGACGTCCAGGATCTCGCGCGGCTTGGGCAGGTGGCTGCGCGCCGACTGCGCCTTCTCCTCGAGTTCCTCGCGGATGATGTCGTTGCACAGCTCTACGCACTCGTCGCAGATGAAGACACTGGGGCCTGCGATCAGCTTGCGTACTTCGTGCTGGCTTTTGCCGCAGAAGGAGCAATAAAGAATCTTGTTGCTGTCTCCGCGGCCTTGTCGTTCGTCGCTCATGCCCCTGCCTTGCGTGCTACTGGCTGCCGATTGACCGGCAGCCCGAGAATACCACAGCGTTCCGGGCCGCCTGCAGCCCGGATTTCATGTGTATTTGTGTTCGAAATCAATAATTTCGGATGGCCGGCTGTCAGCGTGTCAGCCCGCCTGGATCGATTCGTCCGGACGCCGTTCCAGCACCTGGTCGACCAAGCCGTATTCGCGGGCGGCTTCCGCGCTCTTGAAGTTGTCGCGCTCGGTGTCCCGGGCGATGGTCTCCAGCGCCTGGCCGGTGTGCTTGGACAGGACCTCGTTCAGCCTCTGGCGAAGGGTCAGGATCTCCCGGGCGTGAATGTCGATGTCCGTGGCCTGCCCCTGGAACCCGCCCAGCGGCTGGTGGATCATCACCCGCGAGTTGGGCAGGGCGTAGCGCTTGCCCTTGGCCCCGGCGGCCAGCAGGAGCGCCCCCATCGAGGCGGCCTGGCCGACGCAGATCGTGCTCACGTCCGGCTTGATGTACTGCATGGTGTCGTAGATGGCCATGCCCGCCGTGACGATCCCGCCCGGCGAGTTGATGTAGAGGCTGATGTCCTTCTCGGGATTCTCGGCCTCCAGGAAGAGCATCTGCGCCACGATCACGTTCGCAACGTGGTCGTCGATGCCACCCACCAGGAAGATCACCCGCTCCTTCAGCAGGCGCGAATAGATGTCGTACGCGCGCTCGCCGCGGCTGGTCTGTTCGACCACCATCGGGACGAGGTTCAGGGCTCGGGTTCGGTTGTCCATCTGGAAAGGCACCTGGCGGGTCTGGGATGTCAGCAAGTTGGGGCCAATGATGCGCCAGCGCAAGTGGCCGCGCGCCAGCTTTGTTCAATCTTCGGGAGCCGCGATTTCGGGCCACTGCAAACGATTCGGGCGCGGCTGGAGCCGCGCCCGAAAGTCGGAGCCCTGGGCTCCCGAGGTCCAGCCTTTACTGGCGGATCGCTTCGCTGAAGGACAGCGGCTGCTCCGTGTGCTGGGCGCGCTCGGCGATCCAGTCGATCACCTGCTCCTCCATCACCCGCGCCTGCAGGCCCGACATCAACTGGGCGTCGTTGCGGTAGAGGTCGACGACCTGCTGCGGCTCCTCGTAGGTGGACGCGATCAGCTTCAGGGTCTCGGTGACGCGACGCGGATCCAGGCGCAGATCGTTGCTGCGGGCGATCTCGCCCACCAGCAGGCCAACCAGGACGCGCTTGCGCGCCGGCTCCATGAAGCCCAGGTACGCATCGGCCGGGACCTCGGGGACGTACTGCCCCTGGCGACGGGCCTGCTCCACCGCCTGGAACGCCATGTTGCGGGCCTCGGCTTCGACCAGGCGCGGCGGCATTTCGACATGCGCGTAGGCCGCGATCAGCTGTTCGCCGACTTCACGGCGCAGGCGGGTCATCAGCGCGCCCTTCAGCTCGCGCTCGAGGTTGCTGCGGATGTCAGCGCGGAACTGGTCCGCATCGCCGCTCTTGATGCCGAAGCTCTTGATGAAGCCCGCATCGACTTGCGGCAGGACCGGCTCGGAAACCTTGGTGGCAGTCAAATGCACCTTGACCGTGCGGCCGGCGAACTGCGGAACGCGCCAGTCGGCGGGGAACTCCACGTCGACGGTCTTTTCCTCACCGGCCTTCATGCCGACAAGCGCCGACTCGATTGCGCCGAACATGGTGCCGGAGCCCAGCACCGTCGCGCCGCGCTCGACGCCCTCGGCCGGCACGCGCTCATCGCCCGCCTGCGACCAGGTTTCGATTTCGACCGCATCGCCTTCCTGGGCGGCACGCTCGACCGGATTCCAGGTACGGCGCTGCAGGCGCAGGTTGTCGATCATCGTGTCGATGTCGCTATCGAGCACCTCGGCGGTGTGGCGGATCACATTGAGCTTGGTGACGTCGACGGCGCCGAAGTCCGGCACCACCTCGAAGGTGGCGACATAGGCCAGCTCATCGCCCTCCTTGGGCTCGATGCGCGGGCTGCCGGCGATCTGCAACGAATGCTCGCGCACCGCATTGCCGAAGCCTTCACGCAGCAGCGCATCAAGGGCTTCGGCCCGCACCTGTTGGCCGAAGCGCTGTTCGATCACCTTGGCAGGCACTTTGCCCGGGCGGAAGCCCTTGATCTTGGCGCCGCGCGCGATCTCGCGCAGGCGGCCGTCCACCACGCTCTCGAGGCGGTCGGCCGGAAGCGTGAAGGTGACGCGGCGTTCGAGATTGCCCAGGGTTTCGACCGAAGCTTGCATTGCTGACGACTCCTGCTGCCGCGCGGTCTCCCCGCGGGCGATATTTGAAGGCTGGTTGGCGGTTTGCTGCCGGCGGCGAGGCCTGAACCGGCCGTCAGCGGAACTTGCTAGTTTCGCCGATAACCGGGCCGGGTGCCAGTTCGGCATCGGTTTCCTGGGCTGTCTGGCGCGGGCCGGGTGGTGCTCCTGCCCAGGCTCTGTAGCTGCCATCGCCGAGGGATCGCCTCGCCCGAAGAAGAGAGTCGAGTCGCTCGAGATTGAAGCATGGTGCGAAAGGAGGGACTCGAACCCTCACGGGGGTTACCCGCTGGAACCTAAATCCAGTGCGTCTACCAATTCCGCCACTTTCGCGTGGTTCGCATTCTAGCCGGGAGCCGGCGCCCCCCCGCAAAGCAAAACGCCCGGCTTTTGGCCGGGCGTTTTGTGTTTGGTGGGCCGTCAAGGATTCGAACCTTGGACCTATTGATTAAGAGTCAACTGCTCTACCAACTGAGCTAACGGCCCCGAACAACGGGAGCGAAATTGTAAGCAAACCGTTTCCGATTAGCAAATCCAACTTCGCAAAACTGGGGTGGCTGAGGGGACTCGAACCCCCGACAACTGGAATCACAATCCAGTACTCTAACCAACTGAGCTACAGCCACCATAAAGCCTGTTTTTCACTGCAATCTGGCGCGCCCGGCGGGACTCGAACCCACAACCACCGGCTTAGAAGGCCGGTGCTCTATCCGGTTGAGCTACGGGCGCCAGATTCCAATCTTAGCTGACCCGCGATTTCTACCAGTTGGGCGGATGGTCGGGGCAGAGGGATTCGAACCCACGACATCCAGCTCCCAAAGCTGGCGCTCTACCAGGCTGAGCTATACCCCGAAGCCGGTACTCTCGTGCGCGCCTAACGCCGCGAAAGGTCGGACATTTTGGTGTCCGGCGCCCGCAGTGTCAATGTCATTGACTGCGTCCTTGCCGTAGGCGAGAACTCGTGCCGCCAGGAAGCGGAGCTCAGGTTTCGGCGGCCGCGGCTTGCGCTGCGGCAGTCCGGACGGGCTGCCGCGACGGCCACAACATGAAACCGATCGCCGCTGCCCCCAGCAGCCACGCGTAATGGACGTTGCCGACCAGCGCCAGCGGCGAGACCGCGCCAAGCGATGCCGCGAGCAGGATCTGGGCGCCATAGGGCAGCAATCCCTGCGTGACACAGGCATAGATGTCGAGCACGCTCGCGGCGCGCGCCGGCGGCACGCCATGTTCCATCGCGATGTCGCGCGCCAATCCGCCACTGATGAGGATCGCGACGGTGTTGTTTGCAGTGAATGCGTCGGTCGTCGCCGATAGCGCCGCGATGCTGATCTCGCCGGCACGTCGGCTCTTGTGTCCGCGCGCGAAACGGCCGATCACCCGGGCCAGCCACGCCAGGCCGCCAGTAGCCTTCATGAGCGCACCTAGGCCTCCAACCAGCAGCGACAACAGGATGATTTCGACCATGCTTTCGAAGCCATCCCAGATGTGCGCGGCGTAAGACGCGAGTCCGAAGTCGTCCGCCAGCAAGGCGCCGATCACGCCCGCAAGCACGAGGCCGATCCCCAGGACGAGGAGCACGTCGAGCCCCAGCACGGCGAGCGCCAGCACCACCACGTACGGCAGGACGAGCCAGGGCGAAGCCGGCTCGAGGGGCTGCACCGGGGCGGTTTCGCCGACCACGCCCAGCACCACCAGCGTAAGAATTGCAGCCGGCAAGGCCAGCTTCAGGTTTTCGCGGAATTTGTCGCGCATGGCGCAGCCCTGGGTGCGACTGGCGACGATCGCGGTGTCGGAAATTACCGAGAGGTTGTCGCCGAAGGTCGCGCCGCCGATTACCGCCCCCAACACCAGCGCCCGATCCAGGCCGGAGGCGTCCGAAATGCCGATCGCAATCGGCGCGACTGCAGCGATGGTGCCCATGGAGGTGCCGAGCGACAGCGAAATGAAACCTGCCACCACGAAAAGGGCCGGCAGCAGCAGGGCCGGATGCACGTTGCCGATGCCCAGGGAGACGATCGCATCGACTGCGCCGATCGCCTTGGAAACTTCGACGAACCCGCCGGTGAGGAGGAAGATCAGGCACATCAGGGCGATGTTCTGGTCTCCCATTCCCTGCAACAGCGTCTCCAGCGGCTTCAATTTCCGGCGCCACGCAATGAAGGCGGCCAATGCCAGCGCGGGCAGGATCGCGACCGGCGCCCGCATCTGGTAGAAGCCCATGACGTCGCCGTGGGCCGTGAAGTACACGCCAGCACCAAAGAACAGCGCCAAGAACAGGAGCAGCGGCGTCAGCGCGAGCGGATTCGGCGCAACCGCCACGGCATGGTCATTCATCTTTTCATCTGGATGAAGAAATATAAGTGCTGATTTTGCAGCGCAGCAACACGGTTGTCGAGAACGCGCGCGGAATGCAGCAATTCCGCTGCGTACACCCTTGCCGCCGGGGCCCAAACGAAACGGGGCGCCAATGGCGCCCCGTTCAGCCCCGCAAGTCCGCTTCAGACCCGGCTGGCGATGGCCTGGGCAAAACTCATGGTCGTGCCCTCCCCGCCCAGGTCGGGGGTCAGCGAATCCTTGGCTTCCAGCGTCGCGATGATCGCGGCGCGCAGGCGCTCGGCCTTGTCCACCTGGCCCAGGTGGTCAAGCATCTGCGCCGCGCCGAGCAGCAGTGCGCACGGGTTGGCGATGCCCTTGCCGGCGATGTCCGGCGCCGAGCCGTGCACGGCTTCGAAGATCGCGGCGTCGGTGCCGATGTTCGCGCCGGGCGCCAGGCCGAGGCCGCCGACCAGGCCCGCACACAGGTCGGAAATGATGTCGCCGAACAGGTTCGTGGTCACGATGATGTCGAATTGCTCCGGCTTCATCACCAGCTGCATGCAGGTGTTGTCGACGATCATCTCGTTGCACTGGATGTCGGGATATTCCGCCGCCACCGCGCGCGCGGTCTTGAGGAACAGGCCCGAGGTCGACTTGAGGATGTTGGCCTTGTGCACCACCGTCACCTTCTTGCGACCGGTCTTGCGCGCCAGCTCGAAGGCGTAGCGCACGATGCGCTCGGAACCGCGGCGGGTGACCTTCTGCGTGAGCAGCGCAGTCTCGCCGTCCTCGGACAGCGACTGGCCCTCACCGATGTACGCGCCTTCGGTGTTCTCACGTACGGTGATCAGGTCCACGCCCGACGGGAAGCGCGACTTGGTATTCGGGAACGACTTGGCCGGACGCACGTTGGCGTAGAGATCGAAACGCTTGCGCAGTTCGACGTTGATCGAGGAGAAGCCCTCGCCCACCGGCGTCGTCAACGGCGACTTCAGCGCGATGCGGTTCTTGCGGATGGAATCCATGGTCGCGGCCGGCAGCAGCTCGCCATGCTTCTCGAGCGCGACCAGGCCCGCGTCGGCGAATTCATACTGCAGGCCGACGTCCATCGCGTCGAGCACGTGCAGCGTAGCGTCCATGATTTCCGGGCCGATGCCGTCGCCGCGGATGACCGTGATTGTCGTCGTCATTTGAAGTTCCAGACAGGCCGACGCCACGCTCGGGGCGTGGCGCCGTAAGGGGGCTTAGAACTTGGAATTATGACAGATCGAGGCAGGACCGTACGCCCGCGCACCTTCAACCATGGTCGTGGGCGGCGGGGGTGCCGGCGCTGCCGGACTCCAACTGGTCGAGGAAATCCACAGCCCTGCGCAGGTGGGGGATGACGATCGAGCCGCCAACCACGAGGCCGACCGAGAAGGCCTCGAACATCTCGTCGCGGTTGACTCCAGCCTCCTTGCACTGCGCGACGTGGTAGCTGATGCAGTCGTCGCAGCGAAGGACCAGGGACGCGACTAGCCCCAGCAGCTCCTTGGTCTTCACATCCAGGGCGCCTGCTTGATAGGTCTGGGTGTCGAGCGCGAAGAAGCGCCGCACCACCTGGTTGGGCTCGGCCAGGATGCGTTCGTTCATGCGCTTGCGGAACGCGGTGAACTCGGCGACCCGGTCCTTTTCGTTGCCGGCGCTCATGCCGCACCTGCCAGCAGGGGTTCGAGGCCACCCGCACGGTGCAGGGCCATCATGTCGTCGTAGCCGCCCACGTGGGTATCGCCGACAAAGATCTGCGGGACGCTGGTGCGGCGGGTCAGCGCAACCATCTTCTCGCGCTCGGCGGGGTCCGTATCGACGCGGACCTCGGTCCATTCCACGCCCTTGCTCTTGAGGAAATTCTTCGCGGCCACGCAATAGGGGCAGACCGCGGTGCTGTAGATTCGAATGCGAGGCGCGTGACTCAAAGCCGTCTCCTGGAAACTTGCGTTAGTTTGGCTGGTCGGAAATATGGGCTCCGCGCCCCCCGTTTTCCACCCTGCTTGCGGAACAGTGACTTGCGTGATGGGAATCCAGCGCCGACCGCTCCTACCAATTAACCCCGGATTCACACCGCCTGGCCTGCCCCACCGCATCCTGCCCAAGTCCGGCAATTCATGAGGATCAACGCTTGCGTCGCATCGCCCTGCTCTCCGCTGCGATCGTTTTCGCCCTCGGCACGATGTGCGCGAGCGCGCAGGAATCGCGCTTGCCCGACATCGGATCGTCCGCCGGCGAACTGCTGACGCCGCGCAAGCAGCAGGAGTACGGCAGCATGATGCTGGCGCAGCTCCGCCACTACGACTACACGCTGGAAGATCCGCTGGTTTCCAGCTGGCTCGACACGCTGGGCACGCGCCTCGCGGCCAACAGCGACAGGCCGCAGCAGCCTTTCACGTTCTTCATGCTGCGCGAGCGGCAGATCAACGCGTTCGCGACGCTGGGCGGCTATGTCGGCGTCAATTCGGGCCTGGTGCTGGCGGCAGAACGCGAGGACGAGGTCGCCGCGGTGCTGTCGCACGAAATCGCCCACGTCACCCAACAGCATGTGCTGCGCAGCGTCGAGCGCGCCCAGCGCGACAGCATCCCGATCCTGTTGGCGATGCTGGGGGCCGTGGTAGCGGCCCAGGCGGCGGGCGGCAATTCCTCGGACGACGCCATCCAGGCGGCGGTGGTCGGTGCGCAGGGCCTCATGTACCAGCGCCAGATCGACTACACCCGCTCGAATGAAGCCGAGGCGGACCGCATCGGCATCCAGACCCTGTCCCGCAGCCAGTACGACACAGGCGCGATGGCCGGCTTCTTCGGCACGCTCAATGCGCGTTCGCGTGCGAATCGGGCGGGCTACTACGGCGAGACCCCCAGCTACTTGATGACCCACCCGGTCACCACGACCCGCATCAGCGAAGCCAAGGATCTCGCGGCGAAGATGGCGCGTGCGCCGGCGCGCTTCAACGCGGATATCCGTAGCGACAACCCGCTTCTGCCCGGCGGATTGACAGTGGGCTCGACGGGCCTCGCAGGCGGGACGGGCCAGTTCGACTACGCCCGCGAACGCCTGCGCGTGCTGAGCGCGGAAAGTCCGAGCGACGCCATCCGCGAGTACGAGCGTCTGGCCAAGGCCAAGCCGCTTACCGATGCGCAGCGTTATGGCCTGGCCGTCGCGAAACTGCGCGCCAACCAGGAAGGGGCTGCGGCCACCGCGTTGGCGGAACTGCTCGAGCGGCATCCGGGAGACCAGTGGATCACGCTCGCGCTGGGCGAGGCGGAAGCCCGCGCCGGGAAGGCGGATGCGGCCGACAACCGCTTCGAGACCATCCTCAGGGCGATGCCGCAAAACCGGCCCGCGGCCCTGACCTATGCCCGCGTGCTGGCCGAAAGGAACTCCGTCGCGGCGGGCAAGCGCGCCCAGGCCGTACTGCGCCCCCTGCTGGGCCAGTCGGCGGAAGACCCGGAGTTCCAGCAGGTTTTCGCACGGGCAAGCGAGATCGCCGGCGACTCCGTCCGCGCCGGCGAGGCCTATGCGGAAGCCGCGTACCTGAACGGACGTGCCGAAGCCGCGCTGGTCCAGCTCAACACGCTCAAGCGGCGCACCGACCTCGACTACTACGCCCGCGCCCGGATCGATGCCCGCATCGCGGCGATCACGCCCACCGTGCTCGAACTCAAGCGGCAGGGCATCGAAGACGAGGACCTGAAACGTCGTTGAGACGTGCGTGCTGGCGCGCGCTCGGACCAAACGGTGTCATGGGGCGGTCACAAAACGGTAGTGTACTGGGGCGGCTTCAGGCTCCCTTTCCCCCGCCGGTGACCCGTGCAGAAGCGCATTCTCATCGTTGAAGACGAACCCGCCATCCGCGACATGGTGTCCTTCGCCCTGCGCAAGGGCGAGTACGACCCGGTCCACGCGGGCGACGCCCGCGAAGCGCAGGCGGCCATCGCCGACCGCGTTCCCGATCTGATCCTGCTCGACTGGATGCTGCCCGGCACCAGTGGACTCGAGCTCGCCCGCCGCTGGCGCAAGGAACAGCTCACCCGGGAAGTCCCGATCATCATGCTCACGGCGCGCGGCGAGGAAAACGACCGCGTCGGCGGCCTCGAAGCCGGGGTCGACGACTACGTGGTCAAGCCCTTCTCCGCCCGTGAACTGCTTGCGCGCATTCGCGCCGTGCTGCGCCGTTCGCGCGAGGACGACGAGGATGGCAGCGTCGGTATTGGCCCGCTGCGCATCGACGGCGCCGCGCATCGCGTGTTCGCCAACACCGACGGCAGCGAGCAGCCGGTGCAGATCGGCCCGACCGAGTACCGCCTGCTGCACTTCTTCATGACCCATCCCGAACGCGTCTACTCGCGCACGCAGCTGCTGGACCATGTGTGGGGTGGCAGCGTGTACGTCGAGGAACGCACCGTCGACGTACACATCCGCCGCCTGCGCAAGACGCTGGAACCGCATCAATTGGACGGCATGGTGCAGACGGTGCGGGGCGCCGGCTACCGCTTTTCCGCCTCCGTGGAGGCGTAGGCGGGGCCGTGGCGGAGCGCGCCGCCGTCAGGCAAACAGGGGCAAAATGCGATGCGCACGCGATACCGCGCACCGCCTTTCCCTGACAATCGTTCAATCGCTCCGACCGAACGGACTCACCCGCCCATGCCACCCCGCGCCCGTTCCGCCTGGTTCCGCACCCTGGGTCAGCTTGCCCTGGTCCTGGCGGCGGCGGCGTTGATCGGCCTGCTGATCGGCCATCCGTGGCAGGTGATCACGACGGCGGCCCTGGGCGTGGTGGCCTGGCACTACTGGCGGCTGCGCAAACTGCTCATGCGCCTCACGGCGCGGCAGCGCCACACGCCGCCGCTGGGCGAAGGCACCTGGAACGAGCTCGACCGCCTGCTCCACCGTGGCCAGCAGGAAATGCGCGGGCGCAAGCGCCGCCTCATCGAAATGCTGCGCGCCTACCGGGCGGCCGCGGCCGCGCTGCCCGATGCGATCGTGGTCGTCGAGCGCAACAGCCAGCGCATCCAGTGGTTCAACGAAGCCGCCTTGGGTCTGCTCCATCTGAGCTACCCGCAGGACATCGGCGCTCCGATCGCGAACCGGCTGCAGCCCCTCCAGCTCGCGCACTGGCTCGCGGCTGGACGCAATGCCGATCCGCTCGAAGTCACCTCACCGTGGAACTCTGCGGTCACGCTCAGCCTGCGCCTGATCCCTTATTCCGAGAACCTGTGGCTGCTGGTCGCGCGCGATGTAACCCGGCTGCTGCAGCTGGAGCAGATGCGTCGCGACTTCGTCGCCAATGTCTCGCATGAACTGCGCACGCCGTTGACCGTGGTCCACGGCTACCTCGACATGCTCGATCCTGCCGAGCATCCGGATTGGGCGCCGATGCTCGCCGAGATGCAGCGCCAGTCCCAGCGCATGACCCAGCTGGTCGAGGACCTGCTGACGCTCTCACGCTTGGAATCCGCCGACCACCTGGCGAACGAGGAAACGATCGCCATGCCGGGCATGCTCAACACGCTGCGCCGGGAAGCCATGGCGTTGAGCCAGAACCGGCACGGGATCAGCGTGGAGGACAGCGCGGGCGTGGACCTGTTCGGCTCCAGCAAGGAACTGCACAGTGCGTTCTCCAACCTAGTGAGCAACGCCATCCGCTACACGCCTGCCGGCGGGCACATCACCATCCGCTTCCGCAACGACCGGCCCGAACGACTCGCCAGTGGCGCGCTCGCCAAGAACACCGGCGTCGTGCTGGAAGTGAGCGATACCGGCTATGGGATTCCTGCCAGCCACCTGCCGCGCATCACCGAGCGCTTCTATCGCGTGTCCAATAGCCGGTCGCGCGAAAGCGGCGGGACCGGCCTGGGCCTGTCGATCGTCAAACACGTGTTGAACCTGCACCAGGGCCGGCTGGAGATCAGCAGCGAAGTCGGCCGCGGCAGCACGTTTTCCTGCCATTTCGGCGCCGAGCGCGTGCGCCCGCGCGATACCCTGGATGCCATCGACGTGAGAGCCGCCCTGCCATGATGTCCGCCACCGACCAGACCATCAGCACCGCAGTGGCAGGCAGCTACGACGGTGGCGGCGAAACCGACCGCCTGCGCGATCCCGCGCTGTACTTCAACCGCGAACTGTCGCAGCTGGATTTCAACTTCCGCGTGCTGGCGCAGGCGCAGGACCCCGGCATGCCGTTGCTGGAACGCCTGCGCTACCTGTGCATCTCGTGCACGAACCTGGACGAGTTCTTCGAGATCCGCGCCGGCACGCTGCGCCATGCCCAGGACCTTGGCCTGGCGCCGGGGGCGGACGGCCTGCCGCCGGCCGCCGTGCTTGCCCGCATCCACGACCGCGCCGCCGACCTGGTCAAGGCGCAATACGAATGCTGGAACAACCTGCTGCGGCCCGCCCTGTCCGATGCCGGCGTGCGCGTGCTCCACCGCGACAGCTGGACCGACCGGCAGACCGAATGGCTGCGCACGTACTTCCGCGAGGAGATCATGCCGGTCCTCTCGCCGCTCGGCCTGGATCCGGCGCACCCGTTCCCGAAGATCCTCAACAAGTCACTAAACATCGTCGTCGTGCTCAAGGGCCGCGATGCCTTCGGTCGCGCCGGACACCTGGCCATCGTGCGCGCGCCGCGCTCGCTTCCGCGCATCATCCAGTTGCCCGAGGACGTTTCCGGCGGTCCGACCGATTTCGTCTTCCTGTCGGCAGTGCTGTCCAGCTTCGTCGACGAGCTCTTCCCCGGCATGAAGGTCGAGGGCGCGTACCAGTTCCGGGTCACCCGCAATTCCGAACTGGTGGTCGACGAGGAAGAAGTCGACAACATCGCGCTGGCATTGCGGGACGAACTCGCCGGGCGCGGCTACCTGCGCGCCGTGCGGCTGGAGATCGCCGAGCAGTGTCCCAAACCCATCGTGCGCACGCTGCTGGAGAACTTCGACCTGCCGGAGAATGCCGTGTACCGCATCAACGGCCCGGTCAACCTCAACCGCGTCATCCAGGTGTATGACCTGGTGCAGCGGCCGGACCTGAAGTTCCCCCCGTTCCAGCCGCGCGTCCTGCATGGCCTGGAGGGCATGTTCGACATGGTCGGCGAGCGCGACATCCTCCTCCACCATCCCTTCGAGTCGTTCGCGCCGGTGCTCGAACTGATCAAGCAGGCGGCCGAAGACCCGAACGTCCTGGCGATCAAGCAGACGCTGTACCGCACCGGCAAGGATTCGCCCATCGTCGACCACCTCGTCCAGGCCGCGCGCAACGGCAAGGACGTCACCGTGGTGGTCGAACTGCGGGCGCGCTTCGACGAGGAAGCCAACCTCGGCCTGGCCGACCGGCTGCAGGACGCTGGCGTGCAGGTGGTCTATGGCGTCGTCAACTACAAGACGCACGCAAAGATGCTGCTGATCGTGCGACGCGAAGGCCGCAAGCTGCGCCGCTACGTGCACCTGGGGACCGGCAACTACCACAGCGGCACGGCGCGGGTTTACACCGACTTCGGGCTGATCACCTCCGATCCCGACATTGGCAGCGACGTGCACCAGATCTTCCAGCAGATCTCGGGCCTCGCTCCGGCGATCAAGCTCAAGCGCCTGCTGCAATCGCCCTTCACCCTGCATGCCGGCGTGCTCAAGCGCATCGACCGCGAAACCAGGAACGCCAAGGCCGGCAAGCCCGCGCGCATCGTCGCCAAGATGAATGCCCTCAACGAACCGCAGGTGATCCGTGCGCTCTACCAGGCTTCGCAGGCCGGAGTGCAGATCGACCTGGTGGTGCGCGGCGCCTGCACGCTAAGGCCGGGGGTCCCGGGCATTTCCGACAACATCCGCATCCGCTCGATCGTGGGGCGCTTCCTCGAGCATCACCGCGTCTATTGGTTCGCCAACGACGGCGCGCCTGATCTGTTCTGCTCCAGCGCCGACTGGTTGGAACGCAACCTCCTGCGTCGCGTCGAGACCGCATTCCCGCTGGTCGACCCCGACCTCTCCAGGCGCGTGTTCGACGAGGCCCTGGCGAACTACCTGCTAGACAACGTCAGCGCGTGGGAACTGCAGCCCGATGGCGGCTACGAGCGCCGACAGCCGGCGGAAGGCGAGCCTCCGCATTCCGCGCAGGGGGCACTGCTGGCGAAGATCTGCAGTTGACCAAGGATTGAAGGCGAGTGCGCGGCGCGGGATGGGGCGCCGCACACTTCTTCGGCATCGACTGAGGTGGGACGGTCTCCATGAACATGGGATCATGTACACATGAATGACCTCTACCCGAGCACCCGCCTTCCCCTTGAAGACGGCGACATGCTCGCGGCCGTCGATCTCGGCTCCAACAGTTTCCACATGGTGGTCGCACGCTACCTGCTGGGGCAGCTGCGCATCGTCGACCGGCTCCGCGAGACGGTGCGGCTGGCGGAGGGTCTCGACGGCAAGGGCGGCCTCGATGCGGCGGTGCGCCAGCGGGCGATCGATTGCCTGTCGCGCTTTGGCCAGCGCGTGCAGGACATCCCGCCCCAGCGCATCCGCGCGATCGCGACCAACACCGTCCGCAGCCTGTCCGCGCCGCAGTCGTTCCTGGTCCCGGCCGAAGCCGCGCTGGGGCATGCCATCGAAGTGGTGTCGGGCCGCGAAGAGGCGCGCCTGGTGTATCTGGGCGTCGCGCACGCCCAGCCGTCCAAGCCGGGGGAGCTGCGGCTGGTCATCGACATCGGCGGTGGTTCGACCGAATGCATCATCGGCACCGGGTTCGAGGCGATCGAGCGCGAAAGCCTGCAGCTGGGCTGCGTCGCCAGCACGCGCCGCTTCTTTCCGAGCGGCAAGCTGTCGAAGAAGAAATGGCGCGACGGACTCACGGAAGCGACGGCGGAATTCCAGCAGTTCACCGGCACCTACCGCGCGCTGGGCTGGCACGAGGTGATCGGGTCCTCGGGCACGAACAAGGCGATCGGCGAGATCTGCGCGGCGATGAAGCTCACCAAGGGCGCGGTCACCGCCGAGGCCTTGCCGCAGGTCCGCGACCGCCTGCTGCAGGCGGACCACATCGACGACATCGACCTGCCCGGGCTTTCCTCCGAACGGCGCCCCGTCATTGCCGGCGGCGTGCTGGTGCTCGAAGCCGCCTTCGCCGCGCTCAACCTGCAACGCATGGCGGTCAGCAAGGCGGCGATGCGCGAAGGCGTGCTCTACGACATGCTCGGCCGCGGCGGCGAACACGATCCGCGCGATTCCGCGGTCGAGGCGTTGATGGTCCGCTACGCGATCGACCAGAAGCAGGCCCGGCGCGTCGAGGAGACGCTGATGGACCTGTTCGACCAGGTTGCCAGGAGCTGGTCGATGGACGCCGACGATCGACTGATGCTCGCGCGCGCGGCCCGGTTGCACGAACTGGGCCTGGTGATCGCGCACAGCCAGTACCACGTGCACGGTTCCTACGTCGTCGAACACTCCGACATCGCGGGCTTCTCGCAACAGCAACAGCGTTTCCTGGCCGCGCTGATCCGCACCCATCGCCGCAGCATCCCCAAGTCGGCGTTCGATGCCCTGCCCGACCGACTGCTTGCGGTCGCGCGGCGCAGTGCGGCGTTGTTGCGCCTGGCAGTGTTGCTGCACCGCTCGCACGAGAACGGCGAGATCCCGCGCCTCGAGCTGAAGGCCGAGGGCAGCCAGCTGACGCTCACGGTGTCCAAGCGCTGGCTGGAGGCCCGTCCGCTGGTGAAGGCCGACCTCAGTGGCGAGCCCGAAGACATGGCCGGGCTCGGCCTCCAGCTGCAGATCGTGGCCGCCTGAGCTGCCGCCCTATTCGGTTGCGGTGGGCGCGTCGGGGGATTCGATGACGTATCCCTTCGCCTGCAGCGACGCCAGGTAACCATCGGCCTTCAGCAGTTCCGACATCGGCAGCATCGCGAAACTCACAGGATTGTTGGCGATCGCCGATTCCGCGGCCGCGATCCACGCTTGCCGCACTTCGGCTTCGGCTTTGCCGATGCCTCGCTTCTGCGCAACCGATGCCTGCAGCAGCGCGTCCTGGCACATCTGGTACTGCTCGCCCAACGGCAGGGCGCGCAGTGCCGCGATGTCGCCGCCCGCCCAGGCGTTGGCGCGCTCGGCCATGCGGCTTACGTCGGTCTCCAGGTTCGCGAGCATCTTGTCGAAGCAATCGAGGTCGCCCAGCGATTCCGAACGGAACTCCTTGAGCGCCGCCTTGGGATCCTTGAGAGTGACTTTCACCTGGGGCTTGGTGAGCTTGATGTCGTGCCTGTCGATCGCGTCCTCGACGACCGGCCAGACAATGCGCTTGCCGGTCAGGCCGCTGTCCTCGATCGCCGCCTGGTAGAGCTCGTTCGCCGCGAAGATCGGCCGCATCTTCTCCACATCGCCGTCGCGTCCGATGTAGCGCTGCTTGAGCACCAGCCAGCGCGCGTACGATGCGGCCGGTACGACGTCCTGCAGCTTCTTGTCACCGGGGTTCCTGCGCACGCCGATCAGCGAAGGCAGCAAGGCGAGCTTGCCAAAAAACCCGACGTCGGCGTCGACCATGTAGCTGGGGGCGATTACGACCTCGCCCGCCTGCGCGAGAACCTGCTCGACATCGCGGGAGATCCATTCCATCCGCTTGGGCAGCGGCGACACGGTGCCGAGCACGTACATCACGTGCCCGCCGCGCGTGACCTTCCACATTCCGGGTCCCGGCAACACGCCCGAGACGATTACCGGTGATTCATCGCGGATCGGAGCCGATGATGGCGGCGCCCCCTCCTGCGCCGCTGCCGGACCAGCCACGCACGCCAACAACAGGCATCCCAGAACGGTCGCACGCATCCACTGCTCTCCTTGTGGCCTCACCGAGGCGGTGAAGGACTGACACCGCGACGTCGTCCGAGTTCACATGCCATGGCCGGACATGGGACGACGACGTCCAAAATGACAATGCCCGGCGCTGGCCGGGCATTGCACTTCATCGAATTGGTCGGGGTAGCCGGATTCGAACCGACGACCCTCTGCCCCCCAGGCAGATGCGCTACCAGGCTGCGCTATACCCCGAAAATCGCGTTGCGTTGTAGATGAAGCGGGGCGGCAAGTATAGCCGCAGCCAACAGCCCCGCGATAGTTGGATTCCGCCGCGATGCGCCGGAGGCGGTCGCTCAGCGGCGCAGCAGCTGGAGCACTTCCTCAAGCTCCATCCGGACCTGGCGGATGATCTGCGAGCTCAACGCGGACTCTTCCTTCGCGTTCTCGCCCTCGAGGCGCAGGCGGGCGCCACCGATGGTGTAGCCCTGTTCGTACAGCAGTCCACGGATCTGCCGGACCATCAGCACTTCGTGGCGCTGGTAGTAACGGCGGTTGCCGCGGCGCTTGACCGGGCTGAGCATCGGGAATTCCGTTTCCCAGTACCGCAGCACGTGCGGCTTCACGTCGCACAGCTCGCTGACCTCACCAATGGTGAAGTAGCGCTTGGCGGGAATGGGGGGAAGTTCGCGATTGCTGCCGGGGTCAAGCATTCTCGGCTCCGGTGTAGGCCTCGACGCGTTCCTTGAGCTTCTGGCCCGTACGGAAGGTCACCACGGTCCGGGCGGAGATCGGAATCTCCTCGCCGGTCTTGGGATTACGGCCCGGCCGCTGGTTCTTGCGACGCAGGTCGAAATTGCCGAAGCCCGACAACTTGACCTGGCGGCCCTGCTCCAGGGCTTCACGCAACGCGTCGAAGAACGCGTCGACGAATTCCTTGGCCTCGCGCTTGTTCAGCCCGACTTCGTCGAACAGGCGTTCGGCCATTTCAGCCTTGGTCAATGCCATCGGTGCAAACCCTCAACTGCTTCAGCCGCGTATTACCGCGCCATGTTCGTGCTGCAGGGCCGCGGTCACCGCCGCCACCGCCGCATCCACGTCGCGCTCGGTCAGCGTGCGGGATTCTTCCTGCAGAATCAAGCCCATAGCCAGACTCTTGAATCCGGTTTCCACACCCTTGCCGGCGTACCGGTCGAATAGCACCAGTTCCCGCAGCGATGGCCCCGCCGCCTGTCTCACGGTCGCGGATACGGCCGCCCAGGGGGTTGCCTCGGCGACGACGAACGCCAGGTCGCGGCGGACGGACGGATAGCGCGACAGCGCCCCCGCGCGTGGAACTGCGCGGGCCAGCAGGCCAGCCAGCTCCACCTCGAAGGCGACGACATCGGCGTCCAGGTCCAGCGCGCGCTGCAGGCGCGGGTGCAACTGGCCGATCCAGCCCAGCTTCACGCCGTCGCGGTACACATCGGCGGAGCGGCCGGGGTGGGCCCAGGCCGGCCGCGACGGACGGAACTCGAGCACCGCCCCCGCTGCAGCGGCCAGGCTCTCGAGGTCGCCCTTGAGGTCCTGGAAGCCGACCGGGCGCGATTTTTCCGACCACTGCTCACCCCGCACGTTGCCGCATGCAGCGGCGGCAATGCGCTGGGTCTCCAGCGGGGCGTCCGCGCCGTTGGCGGCGAACACGTTGCCGAGTTCGAACAGCCGCACCCGCGACTGCTGGCGCGCGGCATTGCGCGCGAGCGCGGAGACGAGGCCCGGCAGCAGGAAGGTACGCATGACCCCGAGCTCGGCGCTGAGCGGGTTGGCCAGCGGCACGGCGCCGTCGGCGACGCCCCATTTCTCCAGCAGGTCCGCGTCCACGAAGGCGTAGCTCACGGCCTCCAGGTAGTCGCGGGCGGCGAGCTGGCGGCGCGCCGTGGCTTCGTCGACACGGGTCTCGGACGGCGCGACCAGGCGCGCTGCCCCGGCAGGCAATGTCGTCGGGATCCGGTCGTAGCCGTGGATGCGGGCGATTTCCTCGATGAGGTCTTCCTCGATCGCCAGGTCGAAGCGGCGCGTGGGCGCGGTCACGCGCCAGCCATCGCCGGCCGCCTCGACCCCCAGGCCCAGCGCACGCAGGATGCGCTCGACTTCGGCATCGGCCACGCGCACCCCAAGTACGCGCGCCAGGCGCTCGCGGCGCAGGACCACGGTCTGCGGCTTGGGCATGTCGGCGGCGTTGACCACGTCGATCATCGGGCTCGGCACGCCGCCGGCGATCTCGACGATCAACCTGGTCGCGTATTCGACCGCGATCGGCGGCAGTTCCGGATCTACGCCACGCTCGAAGCGGTGGCCGGCGTCGGTGTGCATGCCGAGCTTGCGGCTGCGGCCGATGATCGCCGCTGGCACCCAGTGCGCGGCTTCGAGGAAGACATTGCGCGTCTGGTCGGTCACGCGCGTATCGAATCCACCCATGATTCCGCCGAGCGCAACCGCGCGTGCGGCATGGCCACCACGGCTGTCGGAGACCACCAGGAAATCGTCGTCGAGCGCCACGGTGCGGCCGTCGAGCAACTTGAGCTCCTCGCCCGCGCGCGCCGGACGCACCACGACTGCGCCCTCCAGTGTGTCCCGGTCGAACGCGTGCATCGGCTGGCCGAGCTCGAGCATCACGTACTGGGTGACGTCGACCAGGAAGCTGATCGGACGCACGCCGCTGCGGCGCAGGCGTTCGGCCATCCACGATGGCGTGGCAATGGACGGATCGATGCCTTCGATCACGCGCCCGGCGAAACGCGGCACCCTGGCGCCGGCGGCCAGTTCGACGGCCATGGCGCTGTCGCTGCCCGCCGGCACGGTTGCGGCTTCCAGCGGCCTGACTTCACTGTCGAGTGCCGCGGCGACGTCGAAGGCGATGCCGCGCACGCTGAAGCAGTCCGCCCGATTGGGCGTGAGCTTGAGTTCGATGGTCGCGTCCGGGAGGCCGAGATAGTCGGCCAGCGGCATGCCGACGCCTGCATCGGCCGGCAATTCGAGCAGGCCCGAGGCATCCGGATCGACGCCCAGTTCCTTGGCCGAACACAACATGCCGAAGGACTCGACGCCGCGCAGCTTCGCGGCCTTGATCGCGATGCCCCCCGGCAGGTTGGCGCCAACGCTCGCAAGTGGCGCCTTCAGGCCGGCGCGCGCGTTCGGCGCGCCGCATACGATCTGCACGGTGCCGCTGCCGGTATCGACCTGGCAGACCTGCAGGCGGTCGGCTTCGGGATGCTTTTCGGCGCTGACGATCTGCGCGACGACCACGCCGTCGAGCGATTCCCCGAGCACGGTCATGTCTTCGACTTCCAGGCCGATCGCAGTCAGCGTGGCGGCGAGTTCATCGCGCGTGGCGTTCGTGGGGACGTGGTGGCGCAGCCAGTTTTCGGAAAATTTCATCGTTTCTATCCGTGGGGCGGGCCCGGGCCCGCCCTTGGGTCGCTGTCAATCTGAAGGAACCTGCGTTCGCTCAGACCTCAGTTGCGATCACGCGAACTGCCTGAGGAAGCGCACGTCGTTCTCGAAGAAGCTGCGCAGGTCGTCGACGCCGTAACGGAGCATCGCAAAGCGCTCCACGCCCATGCCGAACGCATAGCCGGTGTACTTCTCGGGGTCGATGCCCACGTTGCGCAGCACGTTCGGATGGACCATGCCGCAGCCGAGTACTTCCAGCCAGCGCGTCGACCCATCCGGCTGCTGCCAGGCGATGTCGACTTCCGCGGAGGGTTCGGTGAAGGGGAAGTAGCTCGGACGGAAGCGCATCTCGAAATCGCGCTCGAAGAAGGCGCGCACGAACTCGGCCAGCGTGCCCTTCAGGTCGGCGAAGCTCGCGTGCTCGTCGACCAGCAGGCCCTCGCACTGGTGGAACATCGGCGTATGCGTCTGGTCGCTGTCGGAGCGATAGACCTTGCCCAGCGCGATCATGCGCAGCGGCGGCCCGCTCTTGCTGGCGACCGCATCGAGCATGTAGCGCACCTGCACGCCCGAGGTATGGGTGCGCAGCAGGCGGCCGTCGCCGAAGTAGAAGGTGTCGTGCATCGCCCGCGCCGGATGGTGCGGGGGGAAGTTCAGCGCCTCGAAGTTGTGCCAGTCGTCCTCGATTTCGGGGCCAGTGCTCAATTCATAGCCGAGGCGGCCGAAGATGTCGGCGATGCGCTCGATCGTGCGGCTGACCGGATGCAGCCCACCGCGGCCGGCATCGAGGCCCGGCAGGGTGACATCGATGGATTCGGACGCGAGCCGCGCGTCGAGCGCGGCATCCTCCAGCACGGCCTTGCGTTCGTGCAGCGCGGAAGTGAGCGCGTCGCGCGCCTGGTTGATGGCTTCGCCGGCGGTCTTGCGCTGGTCGGGCGGCAGCGCGCCCAGCTGCTTGAGCTGCGCGGTGACGCTGCCGTGCTTGCCGAGCAGCGCGACGCGCAGGGCCTCGATCGCATCGGGCGTTCCGGCCGAAGCGATGTCGGCCAGGGCCTGCTGGGTCAGGGAATCGATTCCACTCATTCGTGAGCGATCCGGAAAAATGGCAATCCAAAACAAAACATGGGGAAGGACTTGCGCCCTTCCCCATGCGTGTATTGCGTTGTACGCCCGGCGATCCGCGAACGCGGAGACCGGCCGCTCAACTTACGCTGCGAGTGCGCTCTTCGCCTTCTCTGCCAGCGCCGCAAAACCCTTCGCGTCGTGCACGGCGATGTCCGCCAGCACCTTGCGGTCGAGGGTGATGCCGGCCTTCAGCAGGCCGTTGATGAAACGGCTGTAGCTCATGCCGTTGATGCGGGCCGCCGCGTTGATGCGGGTGATCCACAGCGAACGGAAGTTGCGCTTCTTCTGCTTGCGACCGATGTAGGCGTACTGCAGGGCCTTCGTCACCGCCTGCTTGGCGACGCGGAAGACCTTGCGACGGGCGTTGTAGTAGCCCTTGGCCTGCTTCAGGATTTTCTTGTGGCGGGCTCGTGCCGTCACACCACGCTTAACTCGTGCCATTTTCTAGCCCTCCTCAGAGATACGGAAGCATGCGGTCCAGACGGCCCGCGTCCTCGGCACGAACATGGTTCGTCTGCCGCAGGTTGCGCTTCCGCTTGGTCGCCTTCTTGGTGAGGATGTGGCTCTTGTTGGCGTGGCCGCACTTGTACTTGCCGGAAGCGGTCTTCCGGAAGCGCTTGGCCGCCGCCCGATTGGTCTTGATCTTGGGCATTGCGATGTCCTTTCGGATTTCGATGACTGGCCTGGGCGCCGATTCCGGGTCTGTGACCCCGAATCCGGTCTTTCCGTCCTGCCCGTGCCGGCTTGTAAGTCGTTGATCCAAAAAGGATCCCGACAGGTTCCGTGATACTGCGAACTGCAAACCCGGCGAACCGGGCCGCGCATTATGCAGGGAGATGGTTTTCCTTGCAATTCCGGGGCTTACGGGCGCCCGGGCGAGCGGATCCGGCGGTACCCCGCCAGGAAATGGAAAGGGCGCCGGAGGCGCCCCTTCGAACCGGATGACTGCCGCCGGCCTTACTTCTTCTTCGGCGCGATCATCATCACCATCTGCCGCCCTTCCAGGCGCGGGCGCGACTCGATCACGATCTCGTCGCCCAGGTCCGCCTCGATGCGCTCGGCCATGGCGCGCCCCAGCTCCTGGTGGCTCATCTCGCGGCCACGGAAGCGGATGTTGATCTTGACCTTGTCGCCTTCCTCGAGGAAGCGGCGGATGTTGCGCATCTTGATCTGGTAGTCACCCTCGTCGGTGACCGGCCGGAACTTGAGTTCCTTGATCTCGACCTGCTTGGTCTTCTTCTTGGCCTCGTTCGCCTTCTTCTGCATCTCGAACTTGAACTTGCCGAAATCCATGACCTTGCAGACCGGCGGATCGGCGTTCGGCTGGATTTCCACGAGGTCGAGGCCTTCGTCCTCGGCCATGCGCAGGGCTTCGTCGCGCGTGAGCACGCCGACCATCTCGCCATCGCTACCGATCACGCGTACGCGCGGTACACGGATTTCCTGGTTCTTTCGATTCGGCTTTTCGGGGGTACTGATGTTGCAATCTCCAAGAAGTCGCCCGTCGCTAGAGGGGCGGATGCCGGCCGTCCGAGCGGCCGGGGTTTAATGCTACTGGACGCTCTCACTGCGTAAACGCGAGGCGAAATCGGCGACGGACATTGTGCCGAGATCTTCCCCTCCCCGCGAACGCACCGCGACCATGCCGTTTTCCTTTTCGCGGTCTCCGACCACCAGCAGGTACGGCACGCGCTGCAGCGTGTGCTCGCGGATCTTATAGCCGATCTTCTCGTTCCGCAAATCGGATTGAACCCGGAAGCCTTGATTCGTAAGGGTTTTCCGAACTTCCTCGACCCAATCGGCCTGCGCGTCGGTGATATTGGCCACCACGGCCTGCACCGGCGCCAGCCAGGACGGGAAATGGCCCGCATGGTGCTCGATCAGGATGCCGATGAAGCGCTCCATCGAGCCGACGATGGCCCGGTGCAGCATGACCGGGTGGCGCTTCTGGCTGTGTTCGTCGACATATTCGGCGCCCAGGCGGCCCGGCATCATGAAATCGACTTGCATGGTGCCCAGCTGCCAGGTGCGGCCGATGGCGTCCTTGAGGTGGTATTCGATCTTGGGGCCATAGAAGGCGCCCTCGCCCGGCAGCTCCTCCCACTCGACTCCGGCCGCGCGCAGCGCCGAGCGCAAGGCGCCCTCGGCCTTGTCCCAGGTGGCGTCGTCGCCCAGGCGCGGTTCCGGGCGCAGGGCGATCTTGAGCTGGACATCGCTGAAGCCGAAGTCGGAATAGACCTTCATCGCCTGCTGGTGGAAGGCGGTCACCTCGGCCTCGATCTGGTCCTCGGTGCAAAAGATGTGGCCGTCGTCCTGGGTGAACCCGCGCACGCGCAGGATGCCGTGCAGCGCGCCGGACGGCTCGTTGCGGTGGCAGGCACCGAACTCGCCGTAGCGGATCGGCAGGTCGCGGTAGCTGTGCAGGCCCTGCTTGAAGACCTGCACGTGGCCCGGGCAGTTCATCGGCTTGAGCGCGTAGGTGCGCTTCTCCGACTCGGTGAAGAACATGTTGTCCTTGTAGTTGTCCCAGTGGCCCGAGGACTTCCACAGCGACACGTCGAGGATCTGCGGGCAGCGCACTTCGCCATAGCCCGTCTCGCGGTAGACCCGCCGCATGTGCTGCTCCACGACCTGCCACAC
This sequence comes from Lysobacter oryzae DSM 21044, assembly GCF_059568595.1. Lineage (NCBI taxonomy): Bacteria > Pseudomonadati > Pseudomonadota > Gammaproteobacteria > Lysobacterales > Lysobacteraceae > Lysobacter > Lysobacter oryzae. The sequence goes on from NZ_JCANTQ010000011.1 coordinate 363,540, forward strand.
CGACCAGCCCTTCGGGTGCCAGAAGATCAGGCCGGGCGCTTCTTCCTGCAGGTGGAACAGGTCCTGCTGCTTGGCGATCTTGCGGTGGTCGCGCTTCTCGGCTTCCTCCAGCTGGTGCAGGTAGGCCTTGAGGTCCTTGTCGTTCAACCAGGCGGTGCCGTAGATGCGGCTGAGCATCTGGTTGTTGGAATCGCCGCGCCAGTAGGCGCCGGCGACCTTCATCAGCTTGAACGCGCGCAGCTTGTCGGTGCCGGGCACGTGCGGGCCGCGGCACAGGTCGGTGAACTCGCCCTGCGAATACAGCGAGAGGTCCTCGTTGGCCGGGATCGACTCGATGATCTCGGCCTTGTAGGCCTCGCCCATGCCCTTGAAGAAGGCGACGGCGTCGTCGCGCGACTTCACGCTGCGCGAGACCGGCAGCGATTCCTTGACGATTTTCTGCATCTCCGCCTCGATCGCCGGGAGATCTTCCGGCGTGAACGGCCGTTCGTAGGCGAAGTCGTAGTAGAAGCCGTTGTCGATCACGGGACCGATCGTCACCTGCGCGCCCGGATACAGGCGCTGCACGGCCTGCGCCAGCAGGTGCGCGGTCGAATGGCGCAGCACCTCGAGCGCGTCGGGGTGCTTGTCGGTGACGATCTCGAGCGAGGCGTCCTGGTCGATGCGGAAGCTGGTATCGACGAGCTTGCCGTCGACCTTGCCGGCCAGTGCGGCCTTGGCCAGGCCGGCGCCGATGGAGGCGGCGACATCGCCTACGGTCACGGGGTTGTCGAACTCACGGCGGCTGCCGTCGGGGAGCGTGATTGCGATCATGGGAACTCGGGTACCCGGCTTGCGGGTCTTTGCATTTAAGGTCGGCGGCGGCGGCCGCGGAATCGAAACGTACAAATGAAAACGGCGCCGCGAGGCGCCGTGTCCGGGACCTCGGGGGCGATTCAGCGCTGGGCGGTGGTAGTGCTCATGTCACACGCTCGACCGGCGGATTGCCGCGGGCCACCTGGATCCTGTGTCGGTCGGACGCGACGCGCGCCAAACGGGCGTCAATGGTTGGCGACAGACCCGGGCAAGTCAACCCGGACCGGGCTGGTGACGCTGTTTCCGGGCGGCCGGCGCCCGGCTGCAATGTGGGCGCCGGGTTGGCCGGTTGTCCGCCCATGCGGGATATCTCGTTGCGCCAGTGAGCCTCGCCGGGTCCGGCAGCGAAGAACCCGCCTCGACGGAGGCAATTTGTCCGAGCGAGGAGCCTTGGGCTGCTGCGGCGGAGCAAACTGCTCTTTCGATGAAGGCAAGCCGCTCCGTCAATGAACATATTTTGTCCAAGCGAACAGCTTTCGGGCTACGGCGGCGGGACAAATCAATCCTTCAATGAAGCAAATCGCTCCTTCGCTGAAGAAGATTTGCCCGAGCGAGCAGCTTCGAGCTCTTCCGCCGGAGCGAATTTGCCCTTCCGATGGACATATTTTGTCCAACTGAGCAGCTTCGAGTCCTTCCGACGGAGCAAATTGCTCTTCCGATGGACATATTTTGTCCAACCAAGCAGCTTCGAGTCCCTCCGATGGAGCAAATTGCCCTTCCGATGGACACATTTTGTCCAACCGAGCAGCCTCGAGTCCTTGCGTTGGAGCAATTTGCTCTTCCGATGGACAGATTTTGTCCAGCCAAGCAGCTTTGAGCTCTTGCGATAGGGAAATCTCCCTGCCGAATGGACCTATCTGCTCCGGCGCGGCAAATTGCTTCTTAGGCGGAGACACTCTGGCTAACCGGGGAGTGCCTGGCGCGGTCGGCTCCTGCGGCCCGCCTCCGCCGAACTGGCGCGCCCTCCCTGGCCGGGACGCCAGCCCGGCCTGCATCCCCCGCCATCTCCGCCGCTAGGCACCCGCTTCTCCCCGCAAGCGGGGAGAAGGATTGCAGCGTCGGCCTGGAGCTCAACGGTCCGCCAGCTTCTTCCGCTCCGGCATCCGTTCCGGCCAGCCGCCGGCCAAGGCCTTGTACAGCGCGACCGCACTGTTGACGCTGCGCGTGCGGCCGTCGGCGAAGGCGTCCTGCGCCTGCAGCTGCGTGCGTTCGGCATCGAGCACTTCGAACAGGTCCGCGGCGCCGGCTTCGAAGCGCACCCGTGCCAGTTGCGCGGCCTTCGCGCTGTCCAGCGCCGCCTGTTCCAGGTGCTGGTCCTCCACTCGCGCACGCGCGTGGCGCACCAGCGCGTTCTCGGTGTCCTCCAGCGCCAGCAGCACGGTCTTCTCGTACTGCGCGAGCCCGCCTTCGGCGTCCGCGTCGGCGGCCTTGATGCGCGCGCGCACGCGGCCAATGTCGAGGAACGACCAGTCGATGCCCAGCGCAACCAGCCGTGTCTCGCTGTCGCGTTCGAACAGGGCGCTGCTGTCCACCGCCTGCGAGCCGATCAGGCCGCCAAGGGTGAAGCGCGGAAACAGATCGGCCGTTGCCACGCCGATGCGGGCGGTCGCGGCGTGCAGCCGCTGTTCGGCCGCCGCCACGTCGGGCCGGTTGCGCAGCAGGTCGCCCGGCGTGGCCGGATCGATGCGCGCGGGCAGCGCCGGCAGGGCCTGCTGCGGCGTGAGGGCGCCGATCAGTGCATCCGGCGTGCGGCCGGTGAGCACGGCCAGGCGATGCATGGTCACTGCGACCTGCGCCTCCAGCGCCGGCACCCGCGCGCGCGTCGCTTCCAGCTGCGCGCGAGCCCGCGAGGTATCGAATTCGGTGCCGCGCCCGGCATTGAAGCGGGCCTCGACCAGGTGCAGCGTTTCGGCCTGGTTGTCGGCGTTCTCGCGGGCGACGCGCAGCCGCTCCTGCAATCCGCGCAGGTCGACGTAGCTGCGCACGACCTCGCCGACGATCGCCACCTGCAGCGCCTGCAGGTCCGCGGCCGAGGCCTGCGCCCCGGCGCGCTGCGCCTCCACGCCACGACGCACGCGGCCCCACAGGTCGAGTTCCCACGATGCCTGCGCGCTGGCCGAGTAGCTCTCCGCGTCCCGATCGGCGCGCGATACGCCCGGCGCCTGGTCGGCGCTGGCACGGCCGTCGGACGCCTCGGCATGGGCGGTGATGGTGGGGAAGTAGTCGAACTTCGCCCCGCGCAGCAGCGCGTTGGCGCGGTCGTAGGTGGCGAGCGCAATGCGCAGGTCGTGGTTCGCCGACAGCGATTCCTCGACCAGGCGCGTCAGCAGCGGATCGTTGAAGCCGCGCCAGAACTCGTGGTCAGTCACGAGATCGACACTCGCGGTGGGCGTGGCCGCTGCGGCCAGTTGCGAATCGGCCTGGGCATCGCCGGCCGCCTGAGCGAAATGCTCCGGCACCGGCAGGTCGGGGCGGACGAAATCCGGCCCCACCGTGCAGGCCGCCAGCAGCGCCGCGGCGATGCCGACCGACAGGACGCGCAACGAGACGGACGTGCTCACCATGGCAGCACCTCGCCGCGGTACTGGAACGTGCCACTGGGCCCATCCGCGTCGAGCAGCGCCATCTGCACGCTGGTCTCCGCACCCTGCGTCACTTCGAGTTCGCCCTCACCCTTGTTCATGTCGGTGCGGACGTAGCCGGGGTGGATGGTGTTGACCTTGATGCCGCTGTCGCGCAGGTCGTGCGCGAGCTGCACGGTCCATGCGTTCACCGCGCTCTTGGACACGTTGTAGGCGGGAATCGGGAACGTGCTGTACGGCGTGGAGGTATCGCTGGTCAGCGCCAGGGAGCCGAGCGCGCTGGACACGTTGACGATGCGTCCGGCCGCGGACTTGCGCAGCAGCGGCAGGAACGCCTGCGTGGTTTCGATCAGGCCGAACACGTTGGTGTCGAACGTTTCGCGCCAGGCCTGCAGCGACTGTGCCGAGCGCGGCTTGCTGGCGTCGTCGCGGATGATCCCGGCGTTGTTGACGAGGATGTCGAGGTGGCCGTACTTGCGCTCGACCTCCTGCGCGGCGGCGGCGATGCTGGCCGAATCGGTCACGTCGAGCACGACGGCTTCGACCGGCAGGCCTTCGGACTGCAGTTTCAGCGAGGCTTCCACGGCCTTGCTGCGATCGCGGCCGGCGAGCAGCACGTGCACGCCCTGGCTGGCGAGCTGGCGCACGGTTTCGAAACCGATGCCGCGGGTGGCGCCGGTGACCAGGGCGATCCTGGAAGTGTTCTGGGCAGACATGGGGGATTCCTTCGTAGGGCGGGCCGGGGCCCGCCGTGTGGGGTTTCGAATGATTCCGGAATGGCGGGCCGGGGCCCGCCCTACAGCACGGACGACGCGGTCACCGAATGCGCCGCGAGCGATGCCGGGTGGTCATGGCGCACCAGCGGCCGGCCGGCGAGCTTGCGCAGCGCGACGTAGAACACCGGGGTGAGGAACAGGCCGAACAGGGTCACGCCCAACATGCCGGAAAACACGGTGATGCCGGTGACCGAGCGGACTTCCGCACCGGCGCCATGCGACAGCACCAGCGGGATCGTGCCGGCGATGAACGCGATCGAGGTCATCACGATCGGGCGCAGGCGCAGGCGGCAGGCCTCCAGCGCGGCTTCCACGATGCCCTTGCCCTGCAGTTCCAGTTCGCGGGCGAACTCGACGATCAGGATCGCGTTCTTGCACGCCAGGCCCATCAGCACCACCAGGCCCACCTGCACGAACACGTTGTTGTCGCCGCCGGTGAGCTTCACGCCCAACAGCGCGGACAGCAGCGTCATCGGCACGATCAGGATCACCGCCAGCGGCAGCGTCCAGCTCTCGTACAACGCGGCCAGCACCAGGAACGCCAGCAGGATCGCGAGCGGGAACACGACCAGCGACGCGTTGCCCTGCGTGGCCTGCTGGTAGCTCAGGTCGCTCCAGTCGAAGCCCATGCCGTTGGGCAGCACCTTGCCGGCGATCTCGGTGACCTTCTCCATGGCTTCGCCGGAGGACATCAGGCGCGGGTCGTAGCCGCCGAGCAGGTCGGCCGCCGGGTAGCCGTTGAAGCGCAGCACCGGGTCCGGGCCGAAGGTCTGCTTGATGGTGACCATCGAGCCGATCGGCACCATCTCGCCGTTGACGTTGCGCGTGCGCAGCTTGGTGATGTCCTCGACGCGGCCGCGGTACTGGCCGTCGGCCTGCGCGATGACCTGCCAGGTGCGACCGAACATGTTGAAGTCGTTGACGTAGGCCGAGCCCAGGTAGGTCTGCAGCGTGTCGAACAGTTCGGTCAGCGGCACGCCCTGCGCCTTCGCCTTCACGCGATCGACTTCGGCGTCGAGCTGGGGCACGTTGGCCTGGTAGCTCGAGATCGGGAACTGCATGCCCGGAGTCTGCGCGGCCGTGCCCTGCACCGCCTGCACCGCGCTCTGCAGCGCGCCGTAGCCGAGGTTGGCGCGGTCCTCGACGAACAACGAATAACCCTGGCCGTTGCCGAGGCCGAGGATCGGCGGCGGCATCAGCGAGAAGGCGAAGCCTTCCTGGATCCCGGCGATCTTGGCGTTGAGCTCGTCGTTGATCTCCTTGGCGGACTTGTGGCGCTCGTTGAACGGCTTGAGCGGGAAGAACACCACGCCGCTGTTCGGGGTGTTGGTGAACTGCAGCGGATTCAGGCCCGGGAACGCGACTTCATGGGCGACGCCGTCGATGCTCATCGCCGCGGCGGCGACCTTCTTCAGCGCGGCGTCGGTGCGTTCGATCGACGCGCCTTCCGGCAGGCGTACGCCGGCGATCAGGTACAGCTTGTCCTGGGTCGGAATGAACCCGGCTGGCACCCACTGGAAGACGGCCGCGGCGGCCAGCAGGAGCACGGCATAGACGCCGAACACGCGTCCGCGGTGACCGAGGATCCGGCCCACGCCGACCTGGTACTGCGACGACTTGCGGTTGAAGAAGCGGTTGAACGGACGGAACACCCAGCCGAACGCGCGTTCGATCAAGCGCGAGAGCGCATCCTTGGGCGCGTCGTGGCTGCGCAGCAGCTTGGCGGCGAGGGCCGGCGACAGCGTCAGCGAGTTGATCGCCGAGATCACCGTGGAGATCGCGATGGTCACCGCGAACTGCTTGTAGAACTGGCCGGTGACGCCCGAGAGGAAGGCCATCGGCACGAACACCGCGCACAGCACCAGCGCGATGGCGATGATCGGCCCGGACACTTCCTTCATCGCCAGGTGCGCGGCCTCCAGCGGGGTGGCGCCGTGCTCGATGTGGCGCTCGACGTTCTCCACCACCACGATGGCGTCGTCCACCACGATGCCGATGGCGAGCACGAGCCCAAACAGGGACAGCGTATTGATCGAGAAGCCCAGCAGGTACAGGGCGGCGAAGGTACCGACCACGGAAACAGGCACCGCGATCAGCGGGATGATCGACGCCCGCCAGGTCTGCAGGAACAGGATGACGACGAGCACGACCAGCAGCGTGGCTTCCAGCAGCGTGCTCACCACGGCCTTGATCGAGTCGCGCACGAAGATCGTGGTGTCGTAGACCGTGCGGTACTCCACGCCCGGCGGGAATGTCTTCTTGAGTTCTTCCATCTTCGCCACTACCGAGTCGCGGATCTGCAGCGCGTTCGCGCCGGGCGACTGGAACACGCCCATCGCCGCCGCGTTCTGGCCATCCAGGCGCGCACGCAGGGTGTAGTCGCCCGCGGCGAGCTCGACGCGCGCCACGTCGCCCAGGCGCACGACTTCGCCGTTGGCCCCGCTCTTCAGCACCACGTCGCGGAATTCCTCGACCGAGCGCAGCCGGCCCTGGGCATTGATCGGCGTGAGGAAGTCGCTGCCGTTGGGCATCGGCTCGGCGCCGAGCTGGCCGGCGGATACCTGGATGTTCTGCTCGCGCACGGCGCGCAGGACGTCGCCGGCGGTCATGCCCTGCGCCGCGATGCGGTCGGGATCGAGCCAGAGGCGCATGGCGTAGTCGCCGCCGCCGAACTGCTGCGCGTCGCCGACGCCGGGAATCTTCGCAATTTCGTCCTTGACGTGCAGGCGCATGAAGTTGCGCAGGTACAGCGTGTCGTACTTGCCGTTGGTCGAAACCAGGTGCACGACCATCAGGAACACGGGCGATTGCTTCTGCGTGGTCACGCCCTGGCGCCGCACGTCCTCGGGCAGGCGGGCCAGGGCCTGGGCCACGCGGTTCTGCACGCGCACCGCGGCGTCATCGGCATCGGTGCCGGGCTTGAACGTCACCGTCAGCTGCAACACGCCGTCGGAACCGGCAACCGACTTCATGTACATCAGGTGCTCGACGCCGTTGATCGCCTCTTCAAGCGGCGTGGCGACCGTCTCGGCGATCACCTTCGGGTTCGCGCCCGGATACACGGTGCGCACCACCACCGACGGCGGCACGACTTCGGGGTATTCGCTGATGGGCAGCAGCGGGATGGCGATCAGGCCGGCGGCGAAGATCACGATCGACAGCACCGCGGCGAAGATCGGCCGGTCGATGAAGAATTTGGAGAAGTCCATGGTGAGTTCCTTGGGCCTTGCCTGCGCAAGCGAAGGGAAAAGGCCGGCCGACCCTCCCCGCGAGGGGGAGGGGACACGGGGAGGATCGGTGGCCTGAAAGCATCCGGCAGCGGTCGCACCGGGCGACCGCCGCGGGTGGAGCGTGTTACTTGGAGCCTGCGGCGCTCGCCATCAGTTGCGGCGGCGGCGCGCCCATGGCGATGACCTTGGGCGAGACCGGCATGCCCGGGAAGAAGACCTTCTGCACGCCGTGGACGATCACCTTGTCCGCCGGCGTCAGCCCGGACTCGACCACCCGCAGGCCGTCGATGCTGCGTCCGAGGACCACGTCCTTGCGCATCGCCGCGTTCTTCGGCCCGAGCACGTAGACGTACTTGCGGTCCTGGTCGGTGAGCACGGCCTTGTCGTCGATCAGCAGCGCCTTGAACTCGCCGGTGCCCTGCAGCTGCACACGGGCGAACAGGCCCGGCGTGAACAGGCGATCGGGATTCTTGAGCACCGCGCGGGCACGGATGGTGCCGGTGCGCGGATCGACCTGGTTGTCGACGAAGTCGACCGTGCCTTCGTGCGGATAGCCGCTTTCGCTGGCCAGGCCGACGCGGACCGGGTTCCTGGTGTCGCTGCGTTCACCCTTGCGCGCCAGCTCCGCATAACGCAGGAAACTCTGCTCGTCGCTTTCGAAGTAGACGAACACCGGATCCTGCGACACCACTGTGGTCAGCACTGTCGTATCGGCCTGGGCCAGGTTGCCCTCGGTCACCAGCGCGCGGCCGGCGCGACCTTCGATCGGGGAACGCACCTGGGTGAACTGCAGGTCGAGCTGCGCGGCCGTGACCGCCGCTTCCGCGGCGCGGACGGCGGCATTCGTGCCGGACGTGTTGGCCTTGCGCTGCTCGAACTCCTCGCGCGAGATCGCCTTGGCTTCGATCAGGGTCTGCGCACGCGCGTCCTGCGCCTGTGCCAGCCGCGACTCGGCGCGCGCGCGCTCCAGGTCGGCCTGGGCCCGATCCAGGGCCGCGCGGTACGGGCGCTGGTCGATCACGAAGAGCAGGTCGCCCTTGTGCACTTCCTGGCCTTCGGCATACGCCACGCGCTGCACGTACCCGCTCACGCGCGGACGCAACTCGACTGTTTCCACCGCCGCGACGCGGCCGGTGAATTCGTCCCACTGGTGCACGTTCTTGGACAGCACATTGGCGACGCTGACCTCGGGCGGCGGCGGCATGCCGGCATTGGGCGCGGCTTCGCTGCTGCAACCGGCCAGGGCGAGGATGATCGTGAGGCCGGCCGCGAGTGCCAGCCATGGCAATCCGGCTTCTGGCCGGAACAGTCCTGAGCGGGAGAGTTTCCTGCGGCTCATTTCGTACGCTCCTGGTTCTTGTTCGTGGGGGTATTCGGGGGGGTGATCTTTGCGAGCAGCTTGCGCACGTCCTGCAGACAGCGTGCTGGCAGCAGGGATGCGTCGCTATCCATTTCTTGCGGTGACGATCCGGCGGATGTCGGCGATGTGGACGCCGACGATCGGGCTTGACCCGATGGGAAGGTCAAGTCCGCGTGCTGTGAAGGTGACGAATGGGGCTGCGCGGTTTCGACACGGTCGGCCCGGGACTGCGAGTCGCGGTCGTCGGACACGCTGCCTTTGCAGTCGCGGTAGTCGATGACCGCGTCGTTGCAGCTGGCGTCGTTGCGGTGCTTGAGCAGCGCCAGTGCCTTGCGGCCGATCTGTTCCACGCAGGGCCACTGCTCGCAGGCGTGCTTTTCGTTGTCGTCGGTGCGCACCGGCGATTCGACCTCCAGCAGTTGCAGGCGCACCGCGTAGGCCTGCGCCTCGCTGTGCAGCACGCGCGCTAGCATCCGAATGGCCGCTGCCGCGATGGACCGGTGGCCGTAGCCGGCCCAGGGATTGCGGCCGCCTGGCCCACCGATCACGACATACCCGCAGTTGCGCCCGGAGTCGGCCAGCCATGGCAGCAGGTGGCGCGCGGCGATCAGGTGCGGCAGAACGGCCTCATCGAAGCTGCGGCGAAGCTGGTCCGACGACTGGTCGAGCAGCCGGCCGCGCTCCTCACCCATGCCCAAGGCCGCGACGACGCCCAGGTAAGGCCGGGCGCTCCGCTGCAGCTCCGCCACCAGGGCGGACGCGCTGGCGTCATCGCCCACCGAACCGACCACTGTCTGCAACTTGGCCGCCGGGTAGCGGAGCCGAAGCGCCTCCAGGGCATCGGAATCGCGGGCCACCGCAACCACGGGCCAGCCGGCTTCAACGGTCGCCTTGACCGCGCCGCTGCCGACGACGCCGGTCGCGCCCAGAATCAGGACGGCGGGCTTCACCGTCCCACTCCTGGGACATTTTCTCCCGCATTCGGGACGATTCGGGTCCGGCGCGCGCGCTGCTGCAGCCAGCTGGCCACTGGCAGCAGAACCAGCGCCAGCGGCAGCGCGACGACCACCGACAACACGCCGGCCATCATCCACGCTTCCGCGGCACCGGCAGAAATCGCCTGCTTGAGGGCTATTCCAGCCAGTCCCAGCACGCCGGCGAACGCCACCAGCATGGCCAGCACATAGGTGAAACGGGCGCGGGGCGAAGACAGCACGGCGGCACTACCAGTGGGAACTGGCGGGCAGATTAGTCCCGCCGAAGGCACTTGATTAGCCGCCGATTAAGGGAATAATTGTCCCGAAATCGGTCCAATCGGCCCGTCCCCACCGGAGTCGCCTCCCATGACCCGCGATCTCAACGACACCTTGGTCTTCGTCAAGGTCGTCGAGCACGGCAGTTTCATTTCCGCAGCGCGCTCGCTGCGCCTTCCCAAGACCACCGTCAGCCGCAAGGTGCAGGAACTGGAAACGCGCCTGGGCGCGCAGTTGCTGCACCGGACCACGCGCAAGCTCGGGCTGACCGAAGCGGGCAACGTGTACTTCGAACACTGCCAGCGCATCGCCCGCGAACTCGACGAGGCGGAAAGCGCCGTCGGCCAGCTGCAAAGTGGCCCGCGCGGCTGGCTGCGCTTCACCGCCCCCTACTCGCTCGGCATCGACAAGATCGCGCCGCTGCTGGGCGAATTCCGCACGCGCCATCCCGAAGTGCGCGTGGAGATGCTGCTCAGCAACGAACCGCTCGACCTGATCGACAAGGAAATCGACGTCGCCCTGCGCGTGGGCAACCTGCCCGATTCGAATCTCGTCGCGCGGCGGCTCGCCGTGTTCCGCACCCAGGTGTTCGCCAGCCCGCAGTACATCGAGCGCCATGGCGAGCCCCTGCATCCCGACGACCTGGTGCACCACGCCACGCTGGCGATGAACAAGGCGCGGCGCAACGGCAGCGGATTCGTCTGGGGACTGAGCGACGGCGAGCGCACCACCGACTTCCGCATCGACCCGGTGTTCGTCGCGAACGACTATGGCGCGCTCAAGGGCGCCCTGCTGTGCGGCGAGGGACTGGTGCTGGCGGCCGACGTGATGATGAAACCGCTGGCCGAACATGGGTTCGTGCAACGCGTGCTCGCGGGCTGGACCGGTCCGGAGTACGAATTCAATGCGGTCTTCCCCCGCGGCATGGTGCAGTCGCCCAAGGTGCGCGCTTTCGTCGACTTCCTGGTCGAACGCCTGAACTTCGACGCCAACTACATGGAAGAGCTCTGCCCCATCTTCAAGCGCCAGCAGGAGCAGGCCATGGCGACCGCCGAGGGCAAGCCGAAGAAGAAGCGCAGCGCGGTCGCCACGACTGCCAGCGCGGACGCGGAGCCGGCGGAAGAAGAAGCCCTCGCCTGAGCCCAAAAGCAACTCGCCTGCCCAAAAGCAAACGGCGCGATCCTGGGATCGCGCCGTTGCGTGAATCTGGTGGGCGGTACAGGGTTCGAACCTGTGACCCCTACCATGTCAAGGGTGTGAATTGGGGTCCATGGAAGTCCGCGGAGTAGTGAAGTCCTTGTTTTGAGTACGGAAAAGTGCGCGGGAATCCCCTGAGTGTTGTCGTACTTTTGTCGTACTTTTTAAAGCAAGGGTGGTCACTAACCATCCGAGGCGACAATGCCCAATCTCTCCAAAGTCGAAGAACGTGAAAAGCTGAAGCCGCAGAAAGAGCCGCACTGGCATGACCTCTCCACGGGGCATGACCTTGGTTATCGCCCCTCCTTGAAGGGCAAGCCCGGAAGCTGGATTTGCCGCTTCTACGACCCTGACACTCGGAAGCGCTCGTTCAAGTCGCTCGGGGACTACGGCACGCTGCTCGCGAAGGAGCGATTCAGTGCTGCGAAGCGCAATGCCGAAGAATGGTTCCGTCACCTCTCTCATGGCGGTTCTACCGAAGACCCCACCGTGAAGGAGGTCTGCGAAAAATACGCTGGCGACAACGCTGAGGTGAAGCGCCGCTTTGCTCAGTACGTCTACAACGACCCCATCGCCACGATCAAGCTGCAGAGGCTTCGGGAACATCACGTCAAGGAGTGGCGGACGCGGCTTGAAAAATTGCCGGCGCTGGTAACCCGGAATAAGGAAGGCCCGAAGAAAACGCGCGAACGTTCTGCGGCAACCGTGAATCGCGACATGGTTCCGTTTCGGGCAGCGCTCAATGCGGCCTTTGGTCGCGGCGAGGTACAGACGACGCTCGCATGGCGGAATTCACTGAAGCCGGCCGAGGCCGACGGGCGCCGTGAGCTTTACCTCGACAGGAACCAGCGGCGCGCGTTGCTTGAAAAGCTCCCGGAGGATGCCGCCGCATTCTGTCGTGGTCTTTCTATGCTGCCGTTGCGTCCCGGCGCCCTGGCGGCGTTCGTGACAAGGGACTTTGAAGCCCGCACTGGATCATTGAAGATCGGTAAGGACAAAGCTGGCGCAGGCCGCTATTTGAAGCTGCCCGAAGGACACGTGGCGTTTTTTAAGAAGCAGATCGAAGGGAAGCTGCCGCTGGCTCCGCTGTTCGCGCGGATCGAAGGCAAGGCATGGGACAAGGATTCTTGGTGGTCGCCGATTAACGAGGCCGCACGCGCTGCAGGACTTCCCGCTGGCGCATCGGCGTACACGCTGCGCCACAGCACCATTACGGACCTCGTTGTTGATGGCCTCGACTTGCTGACCGTGGCCAAACTGGCAGGCACCTCTGTTCGCATGATCGAAAAGCACTACGGCCACCTGCGTGGTGAACATGCCGCCAAGGCATTGGCCGGGTTGGCTCTGTAATCCGCCAGTTGCTTAGTCGCTCATCAAAATGGGCGACTTACCCGATAGAAAGAATTTCAATCTGCGCCAACATGAGGATGAATATTTCCCTAACAAGAAAAATTACCTGCGGGTAATCGTTTCAGGAATTTGGTTACCCGCAGGTAATAAATGCATTCGCAGTGCCACTGTTTTTGGCGTAGATGCATGAATTTCCACTATGGCGAACGCGCAGAAATAAACTCCTCTGTTCCACGTTTGTGAAACGTGGAGAACGATACCCTAGGGTTATTGCCTCAATAAACAGCGTTGTTTAAGTTGATCGCATGGACCGTGTCACATCCACGGAAGCCCATGAAAATCAATTTGGAGACCGCATGAACTACAAGCCTCTCGTTGACGCCGCAATCGAACGCGGCATCTCGCGCAGCGTCGCATTCGAACTGGCCCGTAAGAACCTGCTTCGCACGTTTCTTATCGGACGACGCCGCTATGTCTATCTGGAAAGCCTCGACACCCTGCCCGAGCGCCTCGCCGCTGCCGCGCTGCAGGAGGTGGTCTGATGGCTGACTACTACCACCTACCGCTCATGCGGGAGTGGCAAATGCGCCCGCAGACGGAGGGTGAGGTCAAGTCGGGCCAAGGCGATCACTCCCTTGCAACGTTCGTGCTTACTGACCTTTGCCGCCAGATTGTTGACGGCCGCCTCGTCGTTGGGCCCGAGCTGAACGGCGAGGATTTGTGCGACTTCGTGTGGGGCATTGAAACCATCTATCGCGCATTGGCTCCGCAGTCCGTGGAGCGTTCCGAGTGAGCGCTGTCCTAATAGCGGCCCTCATGACCGAAATCGGCGATGCCATCCGCCACCAGTTGCACGCTCTGGCCGACCGTCCCGATCCCGCCACAGCCGCCAACATTGCCGACCGACGCGCGGTGCTGCGCCTCCGTGAAGCCTTGATGCTGGAGGCGAGCGATGCTGGCGACTGAAGAAAAAGAAGGCCCGCCGATGGACTTGGCGGGCCTCACTTCGCACGGGTCGGGGGACGTTGTGCCGGTCAATGGTGGCGCAGCGAGCAAGGCTGTCGCTGCCGTGGTTTCCGAACCGCACACGAACGTGGTCGCCATCAAGAGCGGGACAGCGACGCCCAGCAAACTGCTCCCGCGCTGGAAGCTGATTGGCCGAGCAGCGTGCGATGCACGCCTCTCGCGCAGCGATATCGCTGTCCTGTATGTCATCACCAACAGGATCGGCGACACCGGAACGGCGTGGCCCAGCGTCCGGCGGATCGCAGATGACGCAAGCGCGGACCCGCGTACTGTCACCCGCTCGATCAATCGCCTGTGTGACTGCGGCTACCTGCTCCGCAAGAGCGGTGGCTTCACGACCGCGAACGAGTACCGGCTGGGTGTGGGCGAACCCGCCCCTACCGGCAAAGCCACCCGTACGGGCGAACCTGTCGCGGGGTATGGGCGAACTCGTCCGGAGGCTATGGGCGAACCTGCCTACGTAATCTTCCCAGTGAACCTTCCCAATGAATCCACCAAAGGTTCGTCAACGGCTGCGCCGCTGACCGCTGCCGCGGGCGAAGCGAATGCAGGAGGTGAATCCGAAACCGAGCGCAGGAAGACATCGGTCGCTGCACGCGCTGCCCATCTGGCGCAAGTCACCCGTGACGCCATCGAAACCCTCAACGCATCGCCACTGACCAAGGCCAACGGCGGGCTCGTGCCGAACGTCGATCCCGACATCGGCGCCGACAAGCGCCAGAAGCAGGTCGCCAAGTCCCTCGCCGTCGCGCGCGACATTTGCCGGAAGGACTACGAAAGCGAACTGATCGTCCGCGAGTTCTGGGTGGACTACTGGGCCGCCTGCCACGATGACGAGCACAAGTCCGGCCGCGCCGGCGGCGGCAAGGAACACGGGAACTGGGTGCCGACCTTCGAGTACCTCACCCGTGAAGCCACGATGCTCGAAATCTACGACCGCGTGGCGAGCGCGGCCGCCGAAGGAGCCTGGGGGCGAATATCCGTCGTGGACTTTTCTCTACACCCTTGAGCGGCTCGGAGTCGTTCACTACATGGCCGAGGGAGACTCTTCGGATTCACGCGCACGCACCGGGAGTGGAGAGAATGGGAGTTCAACCGAAGAATCGGAGGCGTGGCTGCACGATCAGCGACCGTTACGCGGAAGCCATGGAACGCGCACTTGGCCTGACTCGCCTTCCAACTTCGGGACAAATGCGCCGAACCCTGCTCCCCGGCGGCTGCATCCTGTACCACGTCCCGTTGCAGCGATGGCACAGGAACCGCCACTGATGACCCGTAGCTCCAACCAGAAGTCTCTCCCCCCGCCCGAGCAGTCCACGCCGGGACCGGCAACCGAGTCGAACAGCCTTGCGAAAAGCATGGCCTTCGCTTGCACGTATCCGGAGGGCAAGGCGGCCCGCGTCATCTCCGCAACGGATGCCAAGAGCATTTACGGCGAGCCCGACATGGGTGAATTGGTCCGCAATATCGAACTGCACACAGAACTCGTCAACGCCGGGGAGATGCATCGGCTCGAGGGCATGCTGGTTTCGCAGGCGATTGCGTTGGAAAGCCTTTTCACTCACCTGGCCGAACGGGCGATGGCTCACGCGCAGATCCCCGGATTCGAGGCCAACATGCGCATGGCCCTGCGCGCGCAGAATCAATCACGGGCGACGATTGAAGCGCTGGTCAACCTGAAGAACCCGCCCATCGTGTTCGCCAAGCAGGCCAATATCGCTCACGGCCCGCAGCAGGTGAACAACGGCTCCGCGCCGCAAGACGAAGCCCTCGCGCGTAGTGAATCTAGGAACCAGCCAAACAAAGTATTGGAGCATTCGACGAATGAGTTGCTGGACACCGGAACGAAGGTCAAAGCAGGCCGAGGCCATCCGCCGCTGGAAACCGTGGTCGCAATCCACCGGCCCTCGCAGCGCCAACGGCAAGGCGAAGGTTGCCCGTAATGCCTGGAAGGGCGGCGAGCGTCCACAGCTGCGAGCCTTCTCCAGACAACTCAGGGAACTGAACGCCGCTTTGGTCACGATCCGCTGATCCCGCGGTGGTTCAATCGCTGAAGTTGCTGAGCCTTGGTAGTGGGTACCGACAGGGGAAACATCGTTGCTGCAAGCAAGTAGTCGCTGACGCCGCATGGCAGGTGTCGGCGAACGCATACCGTCAAGTTCTCATGGGGCAGGACCATATGCGCACCTTCACCAAGCCGGACGGGCTGGCCGGCGAATCGAATTAGAATCTCCACGGCCCGGCGGTGAGGCGAATCCCCATCGATTCCAGCGGCTTCCGGTTCCGAGATTTCCCAAAGGCTTCGGAGCGCGACGAGTGGCGACTTACGACCCGTAGCGGACATTCGACCTGCCGACGCGGTCGGTCCGCTTATACGTCGGCTTGTTAGTCGGATGTCGCGCCGCTAATCTGCCGCCGGATCAAGAGGTTGCCGCGGGTCGGTTGTTGCGCTGCCACGGATGTATAACCGGACCCCGGGGTCCGTCTATTAGTTAGTTAGGGGGCAGTCATGGTTCCAGAGTTTATTGATGCGTACTCAGACGATCAGATCTACATCCACATGCTTGAAGGCTTGGTTAACTCAAGTCCTGTCGAGTCCGTTGTGCCAGACAGCATCAAGTACTCATCCTTCGCAAGGCTGTGGGCTGTAATGATGATCGGCGGAGTGGAGTGCATGATTAAGGAGTGGGCTACTAACAATCCCCGACTGCAGGACATCTACGCATACTTTGATCAAGGGCCCAACGAGGGCCGAATTCAGCGACTGGAGAACGCTTTTAGAGATAGGCGCATGCCGGTTGACTCGGAGTTGTTTCAAGACTTCCTCGCAGTCAAGTACATCCGCAACGCATATGTACATGGCGAATGGAACACGGCACAGAGGGCTTTTGTGGAATCTCGCGGCTTTCCAGGGTCTGTAATGCGCTTCAGCAAGGAGCATTACGAGCGGATGAAAGAGTGCTACAACCACGTAATGAACCGCATTGGCATGGTAAGCGTACTGGAGCGGTCAGCTGCCCCCTAACAATTCATTCAAGCCGAAGCCGCTTCGCGGCTCGGCTTAATTCAGGCGTTCGGCCGCAAGGAGCTTTCATGATTCTCAGAGACCACACCAAGTTCCTTTCAGACGGCCCGGTGGTGCAGCCTGCCACGCCGAAAGTAGACCAATGCCTGTTGTTTTTCATGCGTGGCCTTGTGTCAGCACTTGATGCTAGCGGCCTCATAGAATTGGGACCGCGCCTACTGGCAAATAGCTGGCCGCAGAACGTCGACTGCAATCTGGAAGACTGCGTCGCCAAGGCCCTAAACGCCAAATTCGTCACTGGCGACATCGAGAAGCTTTCGGTAACTCCGCTCGGCAGGGAGTTCGTTCGCTCCCACACAGCAGCCTAACAATTCATTCAAGCCGAAGCCGCTTCGCGGCTCGGCTTAATTCAGGCGTTAGATGACTCAGATTATTCCCGCGACGGCCGCTGTGACAAACACCAAGTACGGCAAGAAGCTCGCTGCCTTATCCATGTACGGAAAGGGCAAGGCATTTATTGGCTCGCATTTACTCGTCGCTCGCCAACCCGCTTCAGAGCCAACCGAGTACGTCGCTTTGCATCTACTTGGGCAAGGCGTCGAAGTAACCCTAAAAGCCTTTCTACTGCTTGCCGATTACGACAGGTACGTTGTCCAATTGCGTAAACCGCTGGGTCACAACCTCGTAGCAACGGCGGAGGCGGCTATAAGTGCTTTTGGTTTAAGGCCCATGCAGTCGGTCCTAAGAATCGAACTTGAAGGCGTGAGCAAGCCGTACTCCAAGCATATGCTTCGGTACGGAAACCTCGGAGATATTTTTATTGCGCCATCTAGCATTCATCGCGATCGGGTTCTTCGTCGTATCGCGGCCGCAATAAGACTGGCAGAGCGGGAGTTGGGACGTGCCGGCTAAGTCATCTAACAATTCATTCAAGCCGAAGCCGCTTCGCGGCTCGGCTTAATTCAAGCTGCCATGAAAGGAACTCAGCACTTCTCGCGCATGAACTACAACATTCGCCGGGGTCTTCGCCAGATCGTGGCTCCAGATCACCGCGTTTCAAAGCAGGAGTGGGCATTGGTCCTCGCCGAGTTCGGCAGCACTTGCGCCTACTGCGGCGCCGCTGCGTCGGCGGAGAATCGGGGCATAGTCCCTGATCATCTTGTGGCTGTGACTGATTTTGGAGAGCTGGTGCCAGGTAACATCGTGCCCGCCTGCCAGACTTGCAATGACTCTCGCGGCAACAAACCTTGGCGCACGTTCCTGGTCAACCGATTCCCGGCAGATGCGGCCAGCCGGATCCAGCGCATAGAGCAATATATCGCTGTACACAGCTACGCACCGCGTAGTCCGGAGTCATCCCTTACCCCCGAAGAACTGGCTCAATACAACGCCCTTGTCGCGGAGTGGGAAAGCTTTCTGACGAGGGCCCAAGAGCTTCAGTCCAAGGTTGTCCAACGGCGGTCGCTGGCGGCTAACAATTCATCCAAGCCGAAGTCGCTTCGCGGCTCGGCTTAATTCAGGCGTTGGCGTCCGTCCGCTTCTAGCCGGACCTTCAAGCCTCGGTCTGCTCAGAAATCTCGAGCGCGTCGTCGACCTCGATTCCAAGGTAGCGGACAGTGCCCTCGAGCTTGCTGTGGCCGAGGAGTAGCTGCACCGCTCTAAGGTTCTTCGTCCGCCGGTAGATCGACCCAAAGCGGAGCCTGGCAACGCAGGTGCCGGGATGGCGCTTTGACAGGGCAGTGCTCCCGTATCCAACGCGCCCGCCAAACTCGATCGCAGGGGGCTACTTCCTTGCCTCGTCGAACAGCCAGTCGCGGAGAGCGGCTCGGAAGGCTCGAGCACACTTCGCGGCGGGTGCAGATGGTGGGCCCACCAGGACTCGAACCTGGAACCAAAGGATTATGAGTCCTCTGCTCTAACCATTGAGCTATAGGCCCGCGCGACAAGTTTAGCGAGTGCGCGCCTTGTGTCAGCAAGGGAGTTTGGTTCCCATTAGAAAAACTGGACACGAAAAGGGAATGCTGATGCGGAACGCGCGACTGAGTCCAAGCATGCCCACGGAGGCAGCCATGAACACTCCCGGGGACGTCCTGATTGACCTAGGAACGACCCTAGTAGCCTTCGGCACCGCCCTGCAGCTGGCCGGCACACGGCTGCAGGCGAATCAGCTACAGCCAGCAGACTCTCCGCAAGCGGCCGCCCCTGTTCCCACCGCCCCGGTCACCAGCGGCTTGCCCACGGAAGGCTATGTACGCATCTGGGACATCATTGGCCGAAAAGCCGCCAACGGGCGGCCAGCTATAACTGGAATGATCCCCGTCAGTAGCGCCACTTGGTACGCCGGAGTTAAATCGGGACGCTTCCCGAAGCCCATCAAGCACGGCGGGATAGCTATGTGGCGCGTGGAGGACATTCGGGCTTTGGTCGCCCAACTCGGACGCTAGCCGTCGAACTTACGGGCTTCCGGGTCGAATCAATTCAGGGGGCCGCTGGATGGCGGAAAGCGGACTTGCTCAATCGCAGCAACCCGCCCGATGTGGCACCTGGAGGAGCTAAGACCGGCGTCGGCGCCTCGCCATCGCTCTTGTCACGACGATAGGTTATCGAGCCGGCCTAGACCCTAGCGACGCCGACGGCGCGTCTTGGGCGGTGGGGGTGACACCCATCCGGAAAAGGGGATCGAGCAATTAGCGCATCCGTCCAGCTACTCATCGATGCTCCCGCCCGCGCCTCGATTGGCGCTTCGAGCCAATCCACGTCGATGGCGGCGATGCCGGCGTCGTCCAAGGGGAAGAAGGGACCGTCGGGCTCCGTGAGATACCAGTCACCCTGCAACGCGCCACAGGCGCAAACATTCGCCAGGTACGTCAGACCAGCAGTCTTAGACGCTGCTGGCAGGATCTGCGGCGCACGAGCGTTCCAGGCCGACTGCGTTGCTTCGTCTACGGCCTCTACGTAGGTCAGCAGTGCGCTCTCGTCGACCGCGACCCACTCGTCGCCGTCCTCGTCGCGCTGGAGGTAGGCAGGCACGAGCAGCGCCGACACAGCCATTGGTGCATTACAGGCGTGACAGACAGCGCGTGCCGTCAGAATAGCGAAGCGATCGGCGCGCAGGGTGGGTTCCATGGCAATAGCGTAGCGGACGAGCGCACTGTGGCGTGACCTCAGAGGCCCCACGGCCTGCCCGCCGTGGTCCCGGGGCTCCATGTCGTCGAGCGCTTGTGTGGGGTGTGTTAGCTCCCCGAACCCCCTTCACGGCGCCGGCCGGTGATGACGGCTGGGCGTTGCTCCGATCTGATTAGAGGACAAGCGCCCGACGATCGGTAGGAAGACTCCTCGTTGTTGCGTCGAGATTAGACCGAAGCTATAACCTTCCTGCCGGCTCGGCTTCTAAGCCCCGGTGTTTTGCCTGCATAGCCTGTCGGCTCCAGGTGCCCGTTTCGTCCTCTGTCGAGGCGACGGGAACCCTTCCCTGGAGCCCCTATGCCGAAACTCGCGCGCCTACGCACCCTCGCCTTCCACTCTCAATCAGGCCGCTGCTATTACTGCCAGCGCCCGATGTGGCTCTCCTGTCCTTCCGAGCTCGGATTGCGACCACGCTCTGCTGCACCGCACCGCTGCACGGCAGAACACCTGCTCGCGCGTCAGGACGGCGGACGCGATGTGGCCAGCAATGTCGTTGCCGCCTGCTGGCTGTGTAATGTCCGCCGGCACAAGCGAAAGAACCCGCCTTCACCCGAGGCATATAAAGCGCTGGTGCAGCGGCATGTAGCGAAGGGAAAATGGTGGCCCGCACCAAAGCCCCGGAAGGCACATGCGCCTGTTCGACCTGCTACGGCTTCAAGAGCCCACGTTCGATCCCAGCAAGGCCAAGGTTCATCTGGCCCGGTGGAACGGGATCGATCACCCGATGGATGTCTACAAGCGCGGTGAATTCGACGAGTGGCAGCGGTGGCAGAAGCACCACAACTTCAACTGCGATGTCGTCGTGAGCCTGGTCCATGACCTGCCTCGCTCGCTCTGGCTGTTCGCCGGCCTGTTTCGGCCAACGGGCCACACCTACAAGACCGGAGACAAGCCGCACTTCTTCTACGACCTTGAACGCATCGCGAGCACTCAAGCTCTCGAAGGCCGACTTTTCTGCACCACGGATTACAACGCCCGCCAGTCGTATGTGCTCTGCCGAACTGTTGCCGATATAACCGCTGTCGAACTCCTGGCCGAGAGGGTAAGCGTCGGCACCTTCCCCGGCTACAAGCGGGTGGATATCAGCAAAGACGAACTGGACATCCTCCTTCGCACCGGCACGGAGTCCTGGCGCACGGCACTTTCGAGCGTCAAGGGGATCTACCTGATCACTGACACGAAGACCGGCAAGCTCTATGTCGGCAAGGCCGATGGCGAGGGCGGTATTTGGGGCCGCTGGTGCATGTATTCGTCCACCGGTCACGGCGGCAACAAGGCATTGGTTAAAGAGTTGGGTTTGAAGGCCAACGAGCGCCATGAGTACTTGCGGTTCTCCCTGTTGGAGATTGCGGACCTGCAGTCCTCGCCCGGCGAGATCGATGCGCGCGAAAGCCACTGGAAGAGGATCCTCATGACCCGCACTACTGGCTACAACCTCAACTGATATGCACACGCTGGACGCCAACTTGTGGGACTGGAAGACCCGGCCCACCACCGACGCCGAGTTCGAAGCCATGATGGTCTCGCTGGATGCATTCCTTGCCGCGCGCGAAGTGCTGCCGCACCAGCGCTCCTTCGCCGGCAAGGCGCTTGTCGCCAGGACGCTCCACCTCTCGGCCCCTCTCATGGGCTCGATCCTCGGCATTGGCGCCGATGAGTCCGACCCAACCTTGAAACGCGTCTCGGAGTGGTTTCAGGCCGTTTACAAGAAGCGTTTCAACCCTCACTTCGACGCCCGATCCTTTGCGTTCGATCTCCGCGGCACGCTCTGGCGCATGAATGTCGGCGTCATCTTTGGCGCCCCGCCGATCTTTTTGGACAAGGATTGGAGCAATACGGGCGGCCAACCCATAAAGAGGTCATTGAATCTGATCCACGGCATCGAGGATTTCACTCCGGCTTCTGCCGCGAGCCTGTCGTTAGCCGAGTTCGATGCAATTGACGCCTCAATTCGCCTCGGAGTCCCCGCGCTCAATGCGATGGATGATTTCACTGGGCATACGATGTTCGATCTGGCTAGGCTCGATTTCGCACACAGCGTCGATGCCCTGATTTCGGGCATCGCGTGGAGCAAGGCTTGGTGGGAAACGGCACAGACGGCCGAGAAGATCATGAAATGTCTTCTGAAGATGGAGAACCATCCAGACCTGGACAGAAAAAAGGGGCACATCATCCCTTACGTTGGAAGGGCCTTCGGCGACCACTTCGCAGTCACGCTCCCTGCCGATCTCCTGCAAGCCATCGACTGCAAGGCGGATGTTCGCTACGGCGATGTAGAGGCAACGCGCGAGGATGCCTTCGCCGCGCATGTGGCACTGTTGAAGCTTGTGCCGCTCTTGGCCGAAGCCTACAACAACCGTCCTCGTCGCTCGCCCTGAAATGAAAAGCCCTGAAAGCGGGGACGAGAAGCATCACTGCAAACAGCAGGGCCCTCAACTTCACTCAAACTCATACGGGAAGAACTATCTTCGTGTCGACCAGTGATCGCAGATGGTCATCCAGAAGCTTAGGGATGTGTCCACCCGAGATTAGCACTCCAGCCTCCATGTTCTTTTCCATCGCATGCCCAGTAAGGTTCGCACTGGTTATGAAACAAACCATACCGTCGGCAACGGCGACTTTGGCGTGGACGCGCCCGTCGGCGAAAGGGATCGCTTTGTCGCGCCAAGCATATAGTCGGGCGTAAGGAACCAGCACTCTCATCTTGCCTATCACATCGAAGCCGATACTACCCCCGTGGTCCTGGGACAACTCAAGCAACATCGAGATGGCGACCCCACGATTGATCGCGGCATTCAATGCTTTCACGACGGCAGCGACGTCATAGGCCACAAAGCTGGTGATGAACAAACTTCGCTCGGCGGCGTTGAGGACCTGAAGGAGAGCCTGTTCCGTTCGACGCGCCGAGACGAACGGTGTCGTCGGACCGGTCCAGACAAGCTCGGTGGACTGCTGGGAAGCGGTCTTGGCGAATACGTGGCTGGCTGCTAGCAGCATCGACGCGAGTTCATCGGCACTGATCGTGGTGGCTCGCCAGGCGGCGATAAGCTGATCCAACAATGCCGAAGCCGTGGGCGTACCGACGAGCCCCGACAGTGCTGTCGTGGCCTGACTAGATTCGGTTTGACGAATCCGCGATGCGACGGCCCGGATCTTTTCTGGAGGCACTAGGCAGGCCACAGCTGTGACAGCTTCCAGCAGCTTTTCCATGTCACAGCCCCGCGAAGAACTCGGCATCCCCTCGTTCGAGGGTCTGCACCAACAACGATCTGTCGAGGTAACGATTGCCCCGCTCGCAGGAGGTCTCGGCCACCAAGCTGCATGCATGGCAGGCCGCAGCATGGAGCGAGCGATCCTTTGCAGGGTCATGCTCCGAGCAGAGTGGATCGGACGAACAGATCTTCGATCGGTTCAGCGCCTGCCGGAGCAGTCGGCCGAGGTTTTCCGGCTTGCCCAGATCGACGAGGCCACCCAGCGTGCCATCGGAATCGGCGGCCGCCGTATAGATGAGGATGCCAGCCTGAGGATTTGCGCTCGATGCGTCGGCGTAAATCCGTTCGCGGATGCTCGCAGCGTTGTAGCCGCATTCCAGTGCGAGTTCGCGGATGAGCAGGTGGGACAACGTGTGGAGCATGGCGTACCGGATGCCGGGGTAGCCCCCGTTCGGGTCGAGGTGGCGCGAGTTTCGCCATCCACGATGGCCGCCTTCTAGCATTCGATCGACGTGCTTAACGCCATTGCTGGCTTCCCATGACCGGAGCGCCGCTTCGTCGAACTGGATGAAGATGCCCTCGCCGTGAACCTGATTCGCCGGAACCCAATCCGGCTTACGGCGCGCGAGGCCCGCCATCTGCGGGCGCTCGTTCGGATCGCTTGACTCCTCGGGCGCTTCAACACGGGTGAAGCCCAGCAAGGCATTGACCTCGCGCAGCCTCTCCAGCAGTAGCACTCTACCGATTCGGTCCTCGAAGCCGGGTGGCGTAGCCACCTTCTTGCTCATGAAGTGCGGGTAGTCGGCAGGCGGATTGGCCGCCGTCAGCACTTCCCACTCCGGCCCCTTGATGTCGGTCTCGCCGACGATCTCCAGTCCACCTCCCTTGCGATGAGCTTCGATGGCCGCCCAGATGTCCGATGCCGGGTACTTGTCGATGCCCGGCAAGGCTCCAGTCTTCTTCAACGCCTTCACCGTCACGGCGACCGCAGCCTCGGAATCCAGATCGTCGAAGAACTCCCAGCCGTCCTGAATCAACTGGCCGAGCGGGTCTTTCGCCTGCGGAATGGCGAGCGCAGACAACGTGATCGGGAACCAACTGTTCGTCGAACCCAGCAGGACGGCCCGCGCCTCCTCATCGCACTCCTCGTCGAAATGATCAAGGTGGGGATGCCTGCCTCGGCAACTCGGCAGGTTTTCCTTCCCGGCCTTGCCGAAGGCGTGCGCCATGCTGCGCGACGCGCCGCATCCATCACATTTCACCCACAGATTCTCGGTCTGCAACGAGGCACCGCTCTCGAAGAAACGCAGCGTAGCCATGCATGAACTGTTGCCCCCGTGGACGAAGTAGCGCCAAGGGAAGTCGTCGAGGTGGCCGTCGCGGCAGGCCAAGAGGAAACGCGCCGGAACGGCATCTGCATCCTTCGCGGGCTGGTCGCCCTTGGAGCCACGGCATCCTTTGTGGACGAAGCGGGTTCGCTCCGGACGGAAGCGGTTTTCCTTGATCTCGAACAGCCCCGCGTCGAAGGCCGACAGCAGCCCGCACTTGACGCACCGCATCCAGCGCGGGAACGGACGAACGGGGACACCGATGTTCGCCTCCGCCGACCACGGATCAACGAGTTCGCTCTTCTGGAACGGCGGCACGCGCAGGTTCTCTACCTGCGGGCCGAGAACTTTGCGGACGGCGGCAAGCAAGCGTGGCTCTGCGATGGGCTGGCAGCGATCCTTCTCCCACTGGTCGATGCCCAGCGTCACCACCGAGAGGCTCGGCAGATCAATCAACGCTCCCGGCCCGTATGTCCAGAGCAGTTGACTGGGGCGGACTTCCCCGACGGGTGTTCTATTGGTGGTCATGGTCAGTCCTCGTCCTTCGGCACCGGCCGCGGCTTCCAGTCGTGGTCGTCCGAGATGTGTCCCGTGTTCATGATCAGGCGCACGCCCGGCTCCACCTCGCGCATCGACATCGGTACCGTCCAGTTGTCCCACGCATGGATGCCCGGCGACTTGACCAGCCCGACCATCGTCGCGGCCTGCGCCCCTCGCTTCTCGTAGGCCAGCGTGCGACCTGGCACGCCAACTTCCTTCGCCCATTCGTCCGCACGTTCCTTCAGCTCGCGCTCGGCCAGATTCTTGATGGCGGGCGTCTCGCTGACGTTCCATGCCCGCCTCACCAGCACGTCGATGGCTTCGGTGATTTCGGCCTTGTCGGACTTGTCCAGCTCACCTGCCCCCACGTTCGGGCTGAAGGCGTCGTTCTCCAGACGCATCAAGGAGAGGAGCGCGCCGGTCAGGCCGCGATCCATCGCGCGCGGCGAGAAAGGCGTCACCGACTGCGCTTCCACATGCTTGTAGAAGGTCGCGTGGTAATGCTCGAAGGTCTCGTAGTGCGAGAGGTCGCGCGGACGCGCCCATGTGAGCACGGTGCAGACCAAACCGGGGAAAGAACGGCCCACGCGGCTGGTGGCTTGGATGTATTCCGCCGTGCCCTTGGGCTGACCGTTCACCGCCATCAGGCCCAAGCGATTCACGTCCACGCCGACCGACAGCATGTTGGTCGCCAGCACCACGTCGATGGCGCGCGTGTCGCCCTCGCTCCATTTCGTTACGTACTTCCCGGCGGCTGCATCGAGCGCGACCTTGAACTTGATCTCCAGATCGTCGAGGTACTTTGGGATGTCCTGGCTGGAGACGCGCGAGGTCAGCTCACGGATGTTGTTGACGCTGCGCTGCGCTAGCGCGGGGCGATCGACCATGCTCATCTGCACGCGATAGGAACGAGTCTGCACATCGTCCTCGGCCAAACGCCGCATCCCGCCCAACTCGCGCAGCGAATTGAAGTAGCCGACCATCGTCATGTATGGATCGGCGGGTTCGCCGAAGCGATCGAACAGGGCTTGGGCGGCGGTGAGGAAGGCGGTATAGACGCGGATCAGCATCGCGGGCCGCGAGCTGCCGGGCGAGCACACGCCAAGATAGCGCCGTCCGGGCCGGTCCTCGATCGGACGCTGCACCGAGAAGTAGTTGTCCTCCACGTCCAAGCCGTGCGGCGGGAACACCGACACGCGCCGCATGAACACGTTGTTCACCTGTTCCTTGGCTTTGCGCACCGTCGCCGTGGACGCGACGATCTTCGGCTTGACCGTTTTGCCATCGAGCGTCCAGCCACTCAGTTCATCGACAGCGGATTCGTACAGCCCGACCATCGTGCCCAGCGGGCCGCTGATGAGGTGGAACTCGTCTTGGATGATCAGATCGGGCGGCCGGATTGGCGCGATGTTCTTGACCTTGACCGCTGGCGAATTCTTCGATGCGGTGTGAGTGCCCGTGCAATCGCAGCCAGGCCACAGCAGACCGTGGCGATCGCATTCCTGACTCACGCGACCGAACAGCGTGCGAACCTGACCGCGCCACGCCATCATGGCGAACTTGTCCACGGTGGCGATCATCATCGTCGGCGGGCGGTGGTAGATCTCCTCGTCTACCGTCAGCACAGGGATGCCGGGGTGCGGCAGATTGCTCGACCTGCCGCGAGAGAACGTGCAACTGCTCTTTTTGTCACCGCAGTAAACCACTGTTCTACCGCGATCCTTATCTACAACGACATCTTTACCGGGATCAATTGCGGAGCCACACCAAGGACAACTGGTTAGCTGAAGTGGTGAAGTACGTCCTGCTTTGTTCTTTCCTGAATCACGTAGAGCTTGAATGGCGTAGTGACTTTCCTCGGTCGTGCCCGGCGTCACCTTGTTGCCGACCCACAGTCCGATGGTGAAAGGCTCCTTGCCAAGTGACTCATCACCTTGAACGCGAGAATCTCGCCGAAGCTTTTCCATCGCGCAGATCAGCGCGGTGGCTCGCTGGAACTGCTGCAAGGTCAGCAGGCGCAGCGTGTAGCGCATGATCACGGCCAGACCGCGCGAGCCGTCGTAGCCGCCGAGCTTGCCTTGCAGACGGCGGATCGCCATCGTGAACGCCGCCACGCCCAGATAGGCTTCGGTCTTGCCGCCGCCGGTGGGAAACCACAGCAGATCGGCGTGAGCTTCCATCGGTTGCACGCGATCCGGATGCGTGGGGTCGGCCAGCGATGGGATCGACAGCAGCAGGAACGCCAACTGAAACGGACGCCAGCTCCGGTTCTTTGGCTGGTCGAACTGATCGACCGTCACGTCACGTCCACGCCGCACTTCGAGCGCGTACTGACTCCGCACGCGCTGGATCGCCATCGCCCGATTGGCGAAGCGGAACGCGGACAGCGCCTTTTCGTCGTTCTTCAGCGTGTCGATGCCCTGCTGCAAGCGCGTCTGGATTTCCTTACACCGATCCAGCGCCTGCGCGGCCTGCACGTCATATCCGACTACGTCCTCGCCGATGCGCTCGCGCTGCTCCGCGATCCACGCCGCGTAGTCCTTCGTCAGCACGTTCAGGGCATCGACCAATTCAGTGACGCCCAGCGTGGCGAGTCGCTGCATGTCGAGCAGACCACTCGCCACCATCTCCTTCATCGCCGGACGGTCAGCGGGGTCGAGGCCCGGCGTTTCCGTGACCTGCACTTCGTACTGCGGCAACACGGCAGTGCGGACCTCGGTGGCCAGCGTCACATCGTCCGCCGTCTCGGCGTGGACGGCGACGCCATGCCCGACCGCGAACTCCACGCGGTTGCGATAGATCATCTCCAGCGATTCGCGCTCCGGATCGTTCCCGTCGGCGTCCAGCACGGGGCGGCGGCGGAAGATGGCGCGCTTGGAAGCCTCGGCCTCCGCGCGCACGATCAACTCCGGCTGGAACAGCCACGCCGTGTCGCGGTTGCTGTCGGGTTCCTCTTGCGCGTTGATCAGGAACAGCGTCACCAAGCGATCGCCGTTGGCGTTCTTGGCGCGGACAGAACCCTGTATGCGCACCGCCGGACGGCTCGCGTCTGGTGCCTGATGAGGAATCACGCCTTCGGTGAGCGGTAGCACCAGCTTTCCGCCGCAGGGAATGCGCCGCCAGACCTTGACCTTCTGCCCATTGGGCCTGGTCAGCTCGTGTTCCTCGTTGGGCACGCGCTCGTAGCTGCCCCATTGCGCCTCGACCTCGATGCGCTCGGCGTCGCCATCCACGCAGAAGGTCATGCCGAAGCTGCTAGGCACCAGCGACTGATTGCTGGCGGCGTCGATCTCGTCCGAACTGTCCGATTCGGGTTCCACCCGTCCGGTCGCCGTGCCGAACTCGGCACCGGGTTCGTGCTGGCCGGGCACGATGGGGTCGGTGGGCTCCTCGACCTCGTCCTCGGCCAACGGACCTTCCAGCCCTTCGATGCCACCTGCGGCATCCTCACGCGGTGCCAGCTTGCCAACCAGATAGCGGTCGCGCACGCTCATGTCCACGATGCGCTCGTGCGGGCCGCCCGCCGGGCCGAGCAGGTCGTCCACCACGGCCAGTTGCAGCAGTTCGCGGACGTAGGCCCGATCCTCGACCGGCGGCACGCCGCCGACGGTCTGATGCAGCGCCGTGGACAAGGCCGCGACGAACTCTTCCCACTGGATGCGCCCCACGTTTCCCGACGACGAGGCTAACGAAACACTGGCGACCGACAGCGGGGCATCGGTGGCGGACAGCCGGTCGAAGAAGATCATGGTTGTTTCGAGGTCGGAGCGGAGCCGTAGCACACGCCCGGCGCGGACGATCTCCCCGGCGGGGTTCAGCACGAGCACCCAATCGTCCTCGGCGATGGCTTGGTAAAGGGAACGCTCGCCTTTCAAGACGAGGGTGTTAGGCGCGAGCCAACGATCGGTGCCGAGTCCATGATCGACGGCGATCCATGCGTTGGGATGGCTGGCCGTCCCCGTGTTGGAATCATTATTCATCATCGGTCTCCATACAGATCCGCGTGATCGACACGTTCCTTCGTGCCCTGGGTGATTGGCTCGATGTCACGATGTGGGACGACACGAGCGATGTTCTCGGCATCCTCCGTCAACCCGAACGCCACGGTCAGCCTGCCGCCTGCTTCGATATGTCTCACATTTCCAGAAGTTGGAGTCAATTCGATGAGTCGGAAGTGCTTCGTAGAACCCAGTTGCCGCTCCACTCGCAACCTCACTTCGCTTTCCACCACCTCGATGGCTTGGCGATACTGGACGCAATTCGACCCACCGCCAGTGACGAATACTGGCAAGCCATCTCGCCAAGCCGCACTACGCGGGTCTCCCCGTGCGTTGGTGCGAGTCCCATCGATTACTCCGAAAATGCTGTGCGCGACTTGGCCTACGAACACCTCATCGACCGCAACGACCTCATCCAGAGGTTTGCCATTTCGATGCCCAAATTCATCGGCAGATTCAACGGACGATGCGTCGTTCCACGAAAGATCGAGGTCGAGTCTGGAATGACGGTTGTGGCGCAGATAGTGAGTTCCGAGGGGGCG
Organism: Lysobacter oryzae DSM 21044; assembly: GCF_059568595.1. Taxonomy (NCBI): domain Bacteria; kingdom Pseudomonadati; phylum Pseudomonadota; class Gammaproteobacteria; order Lysobacterales; family Lysobacteraceae; genus Lysobacter; species Lysobacter oryzae. The sequence continues at coordinate 393,000 of NZ_JCANTQ010000011.1, forward strand.
AACCGCTGAAAAGAAGATTGGGATAATTGGCAGTGATGCCCGATCATTTCGCATGACGACATTGAACGTCGCTACGTCGAGGGTGGCAGCACCGATGTCAATCAGTGCGTGCAGCCCTTCCTTCAGCTGCGGCGACCCCAGATACCCGGCGATTTGAGCGACGAACTCCGGTACAACACCCGGTTCTACCTCCAGACCAATGTCCGTGTCGTCGTCCTTCCACGCGGCCTGGATGTCGGAATCGCAGAGATGTTCCCGAGTCGCCAATTGCCAAGCGGTTCGAGCAATTCGCCGAAACACTTGAACGACCTTGGGGTTCTCATGCGGTTCGGTGGGGCAACCGATATTCAGTTCCCAGCGCAGCGATCGCCCTGCAAGTTTTCGTCCAATCTCCGTGTTCCGGTACAAGAATGCTCTTGCGTAGCGGATGACCAACGCCAGATACGCCACGCTGGGTATGGGACACTCATCCGTTCCAGCCATCTCGATGACCGGGAGCTTGAGATTCCCTTCGATATCGGCCTCGGTGAGCCGCTGCCAACAGTACTCGCCATCCGGCGCGCGAACGACGAAACCGGGCACCACATAGCGCCCCGTCTCCGAATCGTCCCCCGTGACAGCAGGCCATTCGATGGGCACCAGATCGACGCCCGCTCGAATCGCTACTTTCGTAAAAGCGGTTCCAAAATCCACCCCGATCCTGACGACCATGGGTGTCGATCTTTCGCCCTGGTGCTCGGGATGCTGCAACGATCTACCGGCGTCACTCCATACCGGCATGACCAAAGAACATCCACCATCCATGCGAGGTCTGAAGGGCGGCGGTATCGGCCTGCTGGGTCGTGCCGTGGGCCTATCGGCAGGCACCTCGACTGTGTCTAACGGGGCGGACTGCCGAACGGGATCTCGGGCAGGCTGGCTCTTCGGGATCGAACGGTCCCCGGCCAGCCAAGACGGTGGTGGCTCGAAATCAATCTTGGGTGGCTCATCACCTCGCTCTTTACCACGTCCCGACTCGCGCAACTCGGTTTTGAGATCTCTCAGTTGCTCTTTCCAGCCCTTCAAGGACGACCTCCCGCAGGCACCACATCCACAAGCAAGACGCAGATATCGCGCGTTTCAGCTGAAAAGGCTTGGCTCTTGCGTGCCAGCGTCGCTCGGCGGGTTTCCATTCGGGCCAGAAAATCTTCCATCTTCTTGCGCTCCGCATTCGCCAAACCCTTGCGTCGTTTGCCATCCGGGCTACTTCCATACTGCGATGCATAGTATTCGTGGCTACTGATCCGCTTCTCGAAGCCCTCACGTTTCTTGCGAATGTGGTCGTCCAGTAGCTGCGAAAGCACGTCGGTGCGGTCTCGGTTCTCGCGCCATTTTTCATCCTTGATCGCCTTGTACCGATCCCTCAGCAGTTCCTCGCATCGCTCTGCGGCGGTCACCCCTGCTTCCGGAGCGACATCGACCGCCACCGTCGGCCAGTCGTCGCCCGATTTCCTGACCGAGTCGAGCAAGGCTTCCGCCAACCGATCGTCGAGGGGCGGCTCACGGTCGAGCGGTATGGCGGCGACCAATAGATGCTCCTCCTCCTTCACGCCGGAAAAACTTGCCAATCGGGTCATCAGCGCATATTGACCCACGTCGACGCCTTCGGTGGCAACTCTGGCCGCGTAGAGCGGAAAGGGATCCCCGCCCCCTTCGGCCTTGCGCGACAGGAAGCGAACGATCGGGTGGAAGCGATGAACGATCTCCTCGCCGGGTTTGGGCTTGTCGGTGATCCTGTCGGTGAAACGACAACGCTTCGTCTGGCCAGAAGCAAGACCAGTCTTCCCGACCAGATTCTCCCGCCTCACGAACTCATCCAACTCCGCAGCAAAGCCGGGACTCAAGCCGATGTCGAACGTGTCGGGATCACCATGTGCCGCCCCGAGCCGACAACCGGGAACGTTCCGGAGGCAGCCATCGACGTATCGGATCAAATCATGACGGGTGACAATCTTTCCATCGCCGCGTGCCGCTTCGATCTGCCCCAGCAACTGCTGACCGTGAGCCACCAGTTGGATCGCCTCTCGCTCCAGTTCCTCCTGTTTGCGCTTGGCATTCTCGATCGCCAGCGCCACTTCCTCGATCAAGCGCGCTTCTTCTTCGACGGTCAGATGTTTCGACAATAAAACGTCTTCGAGCTTTCTGACTTGACCGATGATTTCCTCCGTTTCCCCCAGGGTGCTCTCGAAAACACCGATGCGCTTGGCCAATCTCCCAAGAATGAGCGCATCGATAGTGTCCTTGTGAACGAAGTTCCACACCAAGATGCGCTTGGACAGTTGCCCGATGCGATCAATGCGCCCAATCCGCTGCTCGATGCGCATCGGGTTCCATGGCAGATCGTAGTTGACGACGAGACGGCAGAACTGCAAATCCACGCCCTCGGCAGCGACGTCCGTGCAGACCAATACACGGCAATTCCGATCCTCGCGGAAAGCAGAGATCACGGCTTCCTTGTCGAAGTCTGCGCCACCCATCAACAATCCGGCCTCCACGTTCTCGGCGGAAAGTCGCTCGACGAGATAGCGTGCCGTGCCGCGAAAGGTAGTGAACACGATCGCCTTGGAATCCCGGTCCTCGGCCATGAATCGCTTGAATGCTTTGGAAAGCTCGGCGAACTTCGAGTCGTTTCTGCTCAGATCGGAAAACCCGAACTTTGGCAGCGTTCTGGTAGCCAGCCAGCGTTTGAGGCCCGATGTCCTTTCGGCCAGCTTCTCCTCGTCTTCGTCGACCTCGTCCATCACCGCCGCCATGGCATCGGCGTCGAGTTCGTCGTCGCGCCAAGTCCGCAACAAGGCAGCCGGACAGGACGCGACCATCCGCTGTGGCGTGGAGAGCAAGAAGCCGTGCTCGATGCCATTGGCCAGCGCATACTCCCGCGTTCCTTCGGTGATCGCCTGATAAAGCTCCCCCTCCACTGGCGACATTTCCGCCTCGAACACGGTCGGGTCACGCAACACCCGATCGGCCTGCACTTCCCGTTTGCGCGTGCGGCTGACGATGTGCGCAAGCAAGTTGAGCCGTTCGAGTTTGGCAGCGATGTCGATGCGCCTGGCGTTCGTCCAGTCCTTGATCGACTCGGCTTCCTCAATCAAACGATCGACGCGCTCGGATCTCTCGAACCATCGTGACGACTCGATTTCGCGGATTGCCGCCATGATCTTGTCGGCATCGCTCGCCGGATCACGCACGACGTCACTCGCGGCAATCACCGGGCGGTTGGCGTTGACGACGTTTCGGAAATCATCTGGATGCTCGAAATGATCTGGGTCGAGCAATCGCAATACGTTGAACAAGTCGTCCGAGCCAAGATTGATCGGCGTAGCCGAAAGCATCAATTGGTGCGTGCTGACATCTCTAAGCAAGCTACCCGTCCGCCATGCGCCCGTTTCTTCGTTGCGCATGTAGTGCGCTTCATCGAAGATCACCAAGTCGAGCAGCGGTTCTTGATCGGCATGGAAGTAGAGCAAATCGGCAAGTCGGGCGCGAACCGACCGCTTGGGCGTATCGCTCTTGGTCGAATCCCAATCACTCGGAACCCGGATGCCTTGGTAGCTGACAATCCATGCGCGTTCCCGATGCTCTGCCGAATCCAGTTCTTGACGCAACGTTTCCGCATCGACGATGCGAGCATCCAGACCGAAGCGTGACGAAAGCTCGAACCGCCACTTCTCCCGAAGCATCGCGGGACACACCACCAACAGCCGGCGCATGTCGTAGCGGGCGCGCAGTTCAGTCCAGATCAATCCCGCTTCGATCGTTTTCCCTAGACCCACTTCGTCCGCAATCAGCAGGCCGTTGACGGGTGAATCCAGCAGTGTCAGCAACGGCTTGTATTGATGCGGGTAGAAGTCGGTCTGGGTCAGACCCATGGCGTAGACGACGTTCGACAGACGCCCTGCCAGATGGATATGCGTCAGCAATTGGCGAAGATCGTCCACTCGTCCGTAACGCTCCTCACGAATCAGTTCCAGAGGATCATCACCGCCCGCGTCAGCCTCAACTAACTCCTCCTCGTAATGCCAGTCCAGGCGGCCATTCCAGTTCACTCGATGCTGAGAGCCGGATGCACGCGCACGGGTCTGATCGGTGACCGTGCCGATCTTGGCCGGGTCATCGATATGGCGGACGAGTTGTCCTGGACTCCATGGCATACGTATCACTCCGCTATTCGATCAATCGGTATCGAGTTCCACGCCGCTCGCCCTGGCGTTCGACCTTGCCACCCGCGATCAGGTCGGCGATCGCGGCGTTCCACTGGCCGTCCGTGATGCCGGTTGCGGCAAGGACGTCGGACTTAGCGTGCCAGCCGGGACCGGCGCTCAGATATTTGAGGATGGCGTGGGCTGGCCCTGATCGGTAGTCGGCGCGGGGCTCGGCGACTTTGAGATACTGCCCCTCGTTGGCAGAGGTGGCGTTGAAGTCGAGCGGGGGTTCACCGCTGGCGGTGCGACTGGCACGCGAGGCACGTGTCGAAGTGCGTGGCGTGGCGCTGCCGTGCAGACCTTGCGCATCTTCTTCCTCGTATCGCTGACGGTTCAACGCCGAAAGCCGCCGCAGCACTTCGACGCGCGCCGTCTCCGAGATGGTGAAGCGAACGCAGTCGTTCTCCGACAGGTACGGTACTTCGTGGAAGTCATGACCGAGTTCGAGGTCGTCCCAGCCGTAGGCGCGCGCAAGAGCGAGGTCGACTTCTCGGTGAAGCTCGCGCAGCCTCACAAGGTCAAGTGCTTGATCGTTGGCGGCGTGGAAACGGTTATAGATATCAGTCAAACCGACTCCCAGCGCTCGCGAGCACTGCCGTCGCTCAGCCTCGTAACTTTTCCCCACCTCTTCAAGGCTCGTATCTGCGAGATTGCACAGAGGCAGTGTCTCGAAGGCATCGCTCGGAGAGTAGTTGAGCCTCGTTTCTAGAGACGACGAGTTCTTGCGTGCCCATGCGTCATTGATCGATGAAGCAAGAAGGGCGAAGGCGGACATCGACTCTGTGGCGAAAATGGCAAGCCTGTGCGCATAAATCCACTGCGTATCGACTGTAGCGAAGGCGAGGTACTTCGACACCAGAGAGCACGCGAGTACCTTCCGCTGATGGTGGTGCGGATTCCAGTCCACCGGGTGACGCTCGAAATTGTGCCCACGACCGATGGCGTGGTATAGCGCCGGTGTCTTTTCGGCGAAATGCCACCATCGTTCACGGCGCTCTTTTCGCTTGTTCTTGCTTCGCTCTGGCTTAACGCGCTCCTCAACCCGTTCAAAGGGCAATCGATAGCTCCGTGCTCGTTCCTCGGGCCAATCCCAGAAGTTGATCACCCAACGGGTCGGCTTCTGCCCTGGATCTGAATTGAGGTCATCACCGTTGATGTACGGAAAGATCACTTCCGCGTTTCTTGTATCGGCATCCAGCATTTGACGCGCCTCATCTGGCGACAGCACAAAGCCCATGCCCAGCACGATCGATCCTTGGTACGCGATGCCTTCGTTGGCTTTCAGCCGCTTCGGACTCCATTCCTCACGATCGGACAGGAAGGCCGAGATGAAGGGAGCTGGCCGCCCGAGCAGCGACCGCTCGCCCCGCCACTCACCCTTGTGGACATGTACCCGACTGGTGACGACCGCCGCCTTTCCGGGCCAGGGTTCGTTCGGGTAGGCGGCATGGATGACGGCGCCTGCGCCGACCATCGCTTCCAGCCCGACCTGCCGCGTGTCGCCCTCGGCGATGGTGTTGACCGCGAGAAGCCCGAAGCCGCCACCTTCGCGCAGCAGGCTCCAACCCCGCAGGAAGAAATAGGCGACCAGATCCGCCGAACCGCGCCGCCCTTCGGCGATGTGCGAGACCAACCAGTCGCGGAAAGCCGTACCCGCGACGCCGGTGATGCGTTGCCCGCCCAGAAAGGGCGGATTGCCAACCATGCCGTCGAAGCCAGCGCGCTCCCGCGCGAACACCTCAGGAAACTCCAGTGGCCAATGGAAAGGCCGACGGGCTGGCTTGTCGCCTGGCAAATCGGTCGAGAGCGCGGCGATCGCTCTCCGGTGCATTGAGGCGAGCAGGTCTCGGTCGCCGTCGATGGCCTGGCCGGCTTGGATGGTCAACGAGGCCAGCGTGTTCTCCAGCCCCGCGCCATTGCCGCCCGATGCGAACACCTCCCCGATGAAGGCGTCGGCGATGCTTTCCGGCACTTCGAGCCTGCGGCGCGCGTCAGAGTCCAGATGCGCCATCGCTTCCACGTCGCGGATGTCGCGGATGGGCATCTCGCGCAGGCGTGAGCGTAGCTCGATGGCTTCGCGCACGGCCTGCTCGACGTTCTGGCCGAACAGGCGTAGCTGGCCTTGACCCGTGGGGTTCATCGAAAGCTGGGTGAGCTGATCCAGCCGATGGATGCCGAGCAGGCTGTCGCCGCAGCGTAGGTTGTGGTCGAGGAAGCCAAAGGGACGGCCCTTGGCCAGCGTCACCAGCCAGATGGAGAGCTTGGCCAGTTCGACCGCCAGCGGGTTCAGATCGACGCCGTAGAGGCAGCGTTCGGCGATGAGGCGGCGGGCGACGATGGTGCGCGCCTCGGTGTCGCGCGGCAGCGCCTCGACGTTGGCGTCGGCATCCGCCACTCGCCCATCGACGCCGACGGTGTGACCCCGGGCCTCGGCCTGCGCCCATGCTTCCACCAGCCGGTCGGCGAGCCACCGGCAGGCTTGCACGAGGAATGCGCCCGAACCCATCGCCGGGTCGCAGACCTTCAGGTCGAGCACTTCGGCGGGCGATTTCAGCGCCCAGTCCGCACGCGGCGTGCCCTGTGCCGGGCCGACGTAGGCGATGGGCGTGAGCGTCTCGGCGACGATGGTCTCGGTGAGCGACTTCGGCGTGTAGTGGGTGCCGGTCTCGCGGCGGTCGGAGCCGGTGGTGACGATGAAGGCTCCGGCGGGATAGATCAGCGGGTAACCCCAAGGATCGGTGCGCACCAAGTGGGCGAAGGGTTTGATGCGGTCGCGTAGCGCCGTGTCTCCTTGGCAGGCTGTCAGCACGCGATCGGCGAGTGCATCGTCCACGGGACGGGCCAGATCGTTGCGCACGCGACTGGCGGAACTGCCGGAACGCTCCTGAAGCAGTGCGGCCAAGCGAGCGACACCGCCTAGCCGGGCGGATTCGAGTTCGGCTAGGGTGACCCAAGGCGACTGGGCGCTCTTCGTGGCATCGAGTTCCAGCGTGAACTCGGCGGTGCGCTTGACAGTGCGCTCCAGCAGACCTTCATAGACGTAGCCGATCTGCTCGACGTCTAGCGCCCGATACGACAGCGTGCGCCCTTGGAATTGCTGGATGGCTTCGAGCAGCAACAAGACGGTGCGGTTGTCGATCGGCAGCGGCTCGGCGACGTCGGTACGCCAATCGGAACCACGGGCGCGGCCTTCGAGGAAAGGGAAGCGATCCGGATCGAACAGAGAGCCGCCCAGCGCGGGCAGGCGCAGGTTTTCGTGTTCGATGCCACCGTACACGGCGCGGAAGACGGCCAGCAGGCGCGACCACGCATCCCAGCGGCGCTCCAGAATCTCGTCGGATTCGGCGCGCAATTGCATGCGCATCGTCGAGAGCGCGTAATTGGCCTCGTAGCGTTCGTCGCCCAAGAGCAGCAGACCGCGCTCTTCGGCGGAAAGCAAGAAGACCAGCCGCATCATCACCGTCAACGCGGCTTCGTAGAGTTCGGATTCCTTCACGTCGCGCAGCAGCTCGCGGTCGCGGTCCTGATCGGCCTTGTCGAGCGATTGGATGAGCACTTCGACCGCGCGCCGCACCTGCTCGCCTAGGGCGTCGGTCACTTCGTCCTGGAACTTCAGCGAGCGATCGAACAGCACGGGTAGTCGCTCCGACTCATCGACGAAGAAGCGCCGCATTCCCAAGAGGTGGACGAAAGCTTGGAGGGTGATGGGCTCCTGCGCCCAGATCCGCGCATACCAACTGGCGAAGGTAGTGACCGCGCCCACTGGCGCATCGACCAGCATCCAGCGTTCGCCGTTGGTCACCAGCCCGAGACGGCACCCCGTAGCGCGGCAGAGCGTCACCATGCGTTCCGCCGGTGTGCTGGCCCAACCGTCCAGCTTCTGGGTGGCATCGAGATCAACGTCCGGCCCGTAGGCGTGGACGAGCATCAGTGGCTGGTCGCCGTTGCAGACGACGGCGAAGTCCGGCGACAGGCTCACACCGTGTTCGGGCAGAGCGACGTTCAGGTGGGCGGCGCACCAGTCATTGCGCTTGAGCACGTCGCCCCGACCATCCTCGTCGAGTTCCAGCCCGCGCGACAAGACCTCGTCGATCCACGCCGCGTGCAGATCGGCGAAGCGGGGATCGTCGGTTTCCAACGCCTCACGCCATTCGTCGTAGGCTTGGCGCAGCCGTTTGCGCTTGGTTGCATCAAGTTCTTCCAGCCCCTGGGGAAAGGCTTCCTTCAGGACGGGAACGGCGAGGAACGGGCCGGAAATCTCGATGAGCGAGAGCCAGTCGTGGTGGACATCGCGGATGCTCATACGGAGCCTCCGGCGGATTCGGGAATGACGAAGATCAAGGCGACCGGAAAGGTGCGGTCGTCGAGCTTGGCGTAGCGGGCTTCGATGGCCTGCGTTTCCATTCGGCGTTCGTCTGGGATGCGCGCTAGGCGAGCCTCCAGCGCGGCGGAGTCACGCCTGACCTGCTCTCGTTCGTTTTCGAAGAAGTCCCTCTGTTCCGGCTCCTTGTCTCGGCTCAACTCCGCCGAAATTGCCCGTTCGAGTTCGTCGAGCACGGTGCCTATGTCGTCGATTTCCTGTTGCTTGCGGGTCTGGAGGGTGCCGGTCAGGAAGCGGAGACGTTCCTTCGAACGGGCATCGACGGTTTTCAGGATGGCTTCCTGCTGGCGGTCGAAGCGGGTGCGAAGTGCATCGAATAAGGAGGGGGCTGCGGTGATGGGCTTCGCCTCATCCAGCCATTGCTGGATGCGGGTGACGCCTTCCTCGCGGCGGAAGGATTGGTCGCGGAGGTAGCCGCCCGACACCGTGAGTTCCTCGTGCAGCCGATGGTGGTTGCCGCCGGTTACGACCAGCCGCGAGACGACGATCACGGCAGGGCCGTCGATGTGTCCGTCAGGGACCGTGCGGACGGCGACACGATGCAATTTCTTCACGTCGTCCTGCGCCCAGATCTCTGCACGCAGCAGCCGCAGACACATCTGCACCAAGCGATGGTTCAAATGGACAAGCACGACGTCGTCACGGCCACTGGCAACGGCGTGGTCGAAGGTGATGGGTCGTATCCGCTGAGTGTGTGGGTGGCGCAGCCCCTCCAGACAGCGCGCCCAGGACCCGGACAGCGCGGGCATCCGGAAGACGCTGCCCGAGGGTACGCCCGCCAGTGCGACGGGTTCCAGCGGCGGACGGCCCGCCAGCGCGAGACCGGTCTTTACAGCCATCAGGACGTGGTCGGGCGTGAGATGGAAGTCCTCCTGGGTGGAGAGCAGTCGCTCGTGCAGCTTGGCGACGCGCTCCTTCAACTCGCGTTCGGCACGGACAAAGTTCTTGGCTCGGGCAATCCGAGCTTCGGCGAGGCGGGTGTCCAAGTCCCTCAGCGAGCCTTCGATGAGGCCGGACATCTGCGGCGCGATCACCGGGTTGACGCTTCCCATGTCGGCGCGCATCGAGTCCAGCTTCCGCAAGGCGCGCAGGATGTCCTCGCCGTGGCCGCCAACCGATGCATCGTTGGTGTCGCCGCCATCGACCGGATGCCAGATCAGCACTTCCTTCTCGCGTTGGCCGTGGCGGTCGATGCGACCGTTGCGCTGCTCCATCACGTTGGGGTTGTAGGGGATCTCCAAGTGGATGAGCAAATTGCAGTGGTTCTGCAAGTCGATGCCCTCGGACGCAGCGTCCGTGGCGAGCAGGATGCGTACCGGTGAATCTTGTGGTGATGCCTGGAACGCCGCCTTGATCGGTTCCCGCTCTTCTTGAGAGAGTCCGCCATGGAGCTGGGCTAGGCGTTCACCGCCGAAATCGTGGCTGGCGAGGATTTGATGTATCCACTGGTGCGTAGTGCGGTACTCGGTGAACAGGATCACCCGGCGGTCGCTCCACTGGCCGCCCGGCTTGAGGTTGGCCGTGAGCCAGTCGAGGATGGCCTTGGCCTTGGAGTCGGCCTGATTTCGGGCGCGCTGTGCCCATGCCCTCAAATCGTCCAGCATCGCGCGCTGCTCTGGCGTCAGCGGCGGCGCACGGCGTGTCGCTTCCTCAATGGCTTCGGCTTGGGCGTTCTCGACTTCACGATCGTCGGCGTAGTCCTCGTCGACCTTCAGGATGGCCTTGCGTAGGATGCGTTCGGTCATGGCATCCGGCTTCGAGACGGGAGCCGCGCCCGACATTGAAGCGGCGTGCTTTTCGAGTGTGGACGCGAACGCGGCAGGCGACGAGAGCAGACGCTTCTTGAGGAGCCGATTGACGAAAGCCGTTCCGAAGCCGGTGCCGGTCCTCTCGGCGTCCTTCTCACGGCTGGCGCAGTAGTCGTTCAGCTTGCGATGTATCTCGCGTTCTTCCGCAGAGTACGGAACCGTTAGTGCATGCAAGGTGCGCCGGGCATACAGCGGATTACCCTGTGCGTCGACCAGATCGCTCTTCAGGCGACGAATCATCACCTGGCTCAACCGCTTCTCGTCGGGGATAATGTTGCGGGCGAAGCGTTGGTCGTCGAGCAATTCCAACAGCGAAGTGAACGATTCGGTGTAGCCGTTGTGGGGCGTTGCGGTCAGGAACAGGCGATGCTGGAAGTGTGGGCCGATGGCGCGGACAAAACGCGTGCGCTGGCTTTCCAGTGCGTAGTGCGCGCCTGCAGAGGGAGCGACGTTGTGTGCTTCGTCCACGACCAGCAGATCGAACTTGCGGGGATGGCCGACGTGCGGAGGAATGACGTCGCGCATCGCGCGTAAGCCTTCGCCGCCCTTGGCCCAATCCATCGACGTGATGAGGCGCGGATGGGACGTCCAGGGGTTGGCGTGGATCCCTCGCTCTCGCCGCAGCTGCTTGATGAAGTCGGTGTCCACCACGCGAAAATCGAGGCCGAACTTCTCCAGCATCTCGACGCGCCATTTTTCTTGAAGCGACGCGGGGCAAACGATCAGGACGGTGCGTGCGCGATGCCGCAGCAGTAACTCCTGAATGACCAAACCAGCTTCGATGGTCTTGCCAAGGCCAACGTCATCGGCAATGAGCAAATTGACGCGAGCCATGTCGATGGCTCGCACCAGTGGATCGAGTTGGAAGTCCTCGATGCTGACGCCGCTGCGGAACGGAGCCTGGAGGAACCCGCGATCGGCGTTGGTGGCTGCGCCCCACCGCACGGCGTCGAGGAAGGCGTCGAGCATCCCCGAATCATCCTGCCCCGTGACCGAAGGCAGACCCGCGCGCTCGATGACCTGAGCGCCCGGCTCGATCTCCCAGACGACTTCCAGTTCCTCGCCGAGACCGTCCTCGTCGATCGACGAGAGCGTCACGCAATGTTGGGGGGTTCCGGTTTCCAGTCCAGCGGCATCTACGTCGGCCACCACCCACTGACGACGACGCACCTCGACGAGCTGCCCTGGTTCGGGGCGAGCGCGATATGCCTGAGGTTGCCGTTCGTTCTGGGTGGGCATGTGGTGGCGATCTTCCTTTTCAGTTCTTCTTGTTTGCGCCGGGCGACGAAGCGGGATGCTTCGTATCGGCCTTGGCGACCATGTGCGCGACGGTTCTGGCAGCCTCGGTCGGTGACTCGTGCGACCAGAACCGGAGCACCGTCCAGCCCATCGATCGCAAACGGTCGTTTGTGTCCGCGTCCCGCCGCCGATTCGCTTCGATCTTCTCTCGCCAGAACTCCGCGTTCCGCTTAGGCCAGGTGGCATGCTCGGGACAACCATGCCAGAAGCAGCCGTCGACGAAGATGGCGATCTTTCGACCGGGGAACGCCACGTCCGCGACACGGCGGGGCTTCCTCAGAACCTCGTAGTCGATCCTGTAGCGCAGCCCGATGCGATGCATCTCTTGCCGCAATGCCACCTCCGCATCCGTCCCTTTCTGCCGAACTTTCGCCATGCGGCGACTAGCGTCGGATGACGAAGGCACGAGTCGGGGCATCGGGCGCTCCCCCATCAGTCCATCACCGGGCCGCAACCGACGCTAGGTGATGGGTGATGCTGCGGGCGATGGCGCGGCCAAGGTCGACGGGAACCGCGTTGCCGATGAGCCGTCCGAGTACCTTGAAACTCACTTCGCCACCTGACGGGATGAATGCGTAGTCGCGCGGAAAGCTCTGCAGGATCGCGGCTTCCCGCAGGGAGATAGCCCGGTCCTGTTCGGGGTGACCGAAACGCCCGTTTCCGAACCCATAGCACTGGGTCGTCATCGTCGGCGCAGGCTTGTCCCATTCCATGCGCCCATAGACGCCTGGATATGTGCGTCCGCTTTCCGCGCGGTGACAATCGGCAATCAAATGCTTGGGCCAATCACGCCACGTGCCACCGGGCTTGGAGACCTTAATCCGTTTGAGATTCGTTTCGGACAGCGTCGAGGTAACGTGCAGTTTGTCTCTGGGCGCGGACTCACCGGCGCTGAGAGGGCGCAAGCGACCGATGGCCTGTTTCACGGTTTTAGGCTTCTCGTGGGTCGGTGCGACCATCTCAATGTCGCCATGCTTGGAAGCGAGCAACACCATCCGCCGCCGCATCTGCGGGACGCCATAACGAGAGCTGTCGACAACATCGAACCAAACCCTGTACCCGAGCCGCTTCAGCGTATCCACGAAGTCGTGGAAAACCTCGTGTTTGGCAACGCTCGGCACGTTTTCCATCGTGATGACGTCCGGCGTGGAGCCTTTGGCGAGACGCGCGAACTGATAGAGCAGGCCCCACTTGCCATCCTCCCCGTCCAGCTCATAGCGCTGTGCGTAGGTCGAGAAGGGCTGGCACGGGGCGCAGCCCGCGAGGATCGTTAGATCGGCATCGTCAAATAGCGCTTTCAGTTCAGCCGTGGTGACCTTGCTGATGTCACGTTCGACGAATCGGGCCTGATTGTTAGCCTCGTATGGAAAACGGCACGCGGGGTCTAGATCAATGCCCGCGACAACAGGCAGCCCCTCCAACATGAAGCCATGGGTCAAGCCGCCTGCTCCGCAGAACAGGTCGACACAAGAAATTTTGGTCAAGTTTGTTCTCCCCAAATTGTCTCGGCCGTCGTATGAGGCGATCGAATCAAGCCGCAACCGAGCCTTCGAAACATCCCCGAATACTACTAGTAGATCTCATCGAGCGGTTCGGGGTGACAGCCAATATGCGCAGCAACTTCACCTGTGCCAGCGGCGGCTTGGTCTTACCGTTCTCGTAGCGGGAGAAGGCGTTGATCCCACCGCCGAAGAGTTCCGCAGCCTCCCGTTGATCCAGGTTGAGCTTCCTACGTACACGACGATGTAGCCTGGATCGACGGAGGCGGAATTGACCTGACGCTGGAACCGGCTGATCAGTTCGCTGAAGCGGTCGCCGTGCTCTCGGCTAGGACAAACTCCCTGCAGGCCGGGCATAAGTCACCGGTCACGGCCGGAGCAGCCACGCCTTGGCGTCAGCCTTGATCCCCACGGAGTCATTGGCGGGAAGGATGCAGCCGGAAAAAACAAAAAGGGCCCCTTTCGCAAGGAGCCCTCTTGTCGTACTTTTGTCGTACTACTCCCGGACGGACCGGGATTTCCAACCTAACCCATTGATTAAATTGGTGGGCGGTACAGGGTTCGAACCTGTGACCCCTACCATGTCAAGGTAGTGCTCTACCGCTGAGCTAACCGCCCATTGCAGCGCTGGAACCCTGCTGCAAGGGGCGCGCAGTGTAGCCCGGCAGCTCCCTCCGCGGCAAGACTTTTTGCCTCCTTCCGGCTGCTGGCGGACAACTCTGCTCCCGCCTGGGATCAGGCCGCGAACCCGGCCTCCCGCAGCCGCCGCAACTGGTCGCGCACGGCGGCGGCCTCCTCGAACTCCAGGTCGCGGGCGTGCTTGTACATCTTCTGCTCCAGCGCCTTGATCCGGGCTGCGAACTGGGAGGGGCTGAGGGCCGCGTATTCGGCGGCTTCGTCCGCGACCTTGCGCGCCCGCCCCTTCGCCTTGAGGGCGTCCGGATCGACCCGCGCACCTTCCATGATGTCGACGATGGGCTTGGCGACCGAGCGCGGAGTGATGCCGTGTTCCGCGTTGAATTCGACTTGCCGGTGGCGGCGGCGGTCGGTTTCGTCGATCGCGGCCTGCATCGATTTCGTGACCCGGTCGGCGTAAAGGATCGCCTTGCCGCGCAGGTTGCGCGCGGCGCGGCCGATGGTCTGGATCAGCGAGCCGGTCGAGCGCAGGAAGCCTTCCTTGTCGGCATCGAGGATCGCCACCAGCGAAACCTCCGGCATGTCCAGGCCCTCGCGCAGCAGGTTGATGCCCACGAGGACATCGAACACGCCCTTGCGCAGGTCGCGGATGATCTCGACGCGTTCCACGGTATCCACGTCGGAATGCAGGTAGCGAACCCGGATGCCGTGCTCGCCCAGGTATTCGGTCAGGTTCTCGGCCATGCGCTTGGTCAGGGTGGTGATCAGCACGCGGTCGCCCATCGCGACGCGGGCGTTGATCTCGCCCAGCACGTCGTCGACCTGGGTGCCGACCGGGCGGATCTCGACTTCGGGATCGACCAGGCCGGTGGGGCGCACGACCAGCTCCGTCACCTGCCCTTCGGAATGCCGCAGCTCGTACGGGCCCGGCGTCGCCGACACGAAGATCGCGCGCGGCGAGCGCCCCTCCCATTCCTCGAACTTCAGCGGCCGGTTGTCCAGCGCCGACGGCAGGCGGAAGCCGAATTCCACGAGCGTCTCCTTGCGCGAGCGGTCGCCCTTGTACATGGCGCCGACCTGCGGGACGGTGACGTGGGATTCGTCCACCACCAGCAATGCGTCGGGCGGCAGGTAGTCGAACAGGCACGGCGGCGGCTCGCCGGGCATGTGCCCGGTGAGGTGGCGGCTGTAGTTCTCGATGCCGTTGCAGTAGCCCACTTCGGCCAGCATCTCCAGGTCGAACTGGGTGCGCTGGGCCAGGCGCTGGGCTTCCACCAGCTTGTTCTGGGCATACAGCTGCTCGAGGCGCTCCCGCAGTTCCTCCTTGATCGCGGTGATCGCGTCCAGGACGGTGCGGCGCGAGGTGACGTAGTGCGACCCGGGATAGATCGTGTAACGCGGCAGCTTGCGCAGCGTTTCCCCGGTCAGCGGGTCGAACATGGTGAGGTTCTCGATCTCGCCGTCGAACAGCTCGATGCGCAGCGCCTCTGAGTCGCTTTCGGCCGGATGCACGTCGATCACCTCGCCGCGGACGCGGTAGGTGGCGCGGCGCAGTTCGGTGTCGTTGCGGGTGTACTGCATCTCGGTGAGCCGCCGGATCAGCTCCCGCTGCTCGATGCGCTCGCCGCGCACCATGTGCAGGACCATCTTGAAGTATTCGTTGGGGTCGCCCAGTCCGTAGATCGCCGAAACCGTGCAGACGATGATCGCGTCCTTGCGTTCCAGCAGTGCCTTGGTCGCGGACAGGCGCATCTGCTCGATGTGTTCGTTCACCGAGCTGTCCTTTTCGATGTAGGTATCGGAGGACGGGACGTAGGCTTCCGGCTGGTAGTAGTCGTAATAGCTGACGAAATACTCGACCGCGTTGTGCGGGAAGAACGCCCGGAATTCCCCGTACAGCTGCGCCGCCAGCGTCTTGTTCGGCGCCATCACGATCGTCGGCTTCTGCACCCGCTGGATGACGTTGGCGATGGTGTAGGTCTTGCCGGAGCCGGTCACCCCCAGCAGGGTCTGGTGTGCCAGCCCGTCTTCGAACCCGGCCGCGAGTTTGTCGATCGCCTGCGGCTGGTCGCCGGCAGGCTGGTACGGGGCGACCAGCTGGAAGCCTGCGGGATGGATGAGTTCGTTCATGAGCCTGCGGGGGAGAAGGCAATCGTTGAGTTTAGCCAGTCCCGGTTATGAGGGCGGAAGCGGACTTTTCCTACCGGATCCGGGGCCGCGCACCGACTGCCGGTCGTGAACAGGTCAGCCAGCATGCCGGCATTCCGCGACCGGAGTACCCGAATGCCCCGCCCCACGAAAGGATTCACCCTGATCGAAGCGCTGGTGGCGATGGCAGTGGCAGCCGTCCTGCTCGCGATCGCCGTTCCCGCGTGGTCGCAAGCAAGGGCCGCCGCCAGTTCCGGCGCCGTCCGCTCGGACTTGGTGGCCAGCATCTTGGATGCCGTTCGGCACGCCGCCAATGCCGGCAGCGAGGTGGTGGTGTGCCCCGTATCGGTGCCCGGTCAATGCAGCGGCTCTGCCAATTGGGACCGCGGCTGGATGGTGTTCGCGGACATCAACCGCAATCGGATCGCCGACGCCTACGAAACGCGCGTATCGGAACATCGTCCCCTGCCAGACCAGGTGAAGCTGCGCACGACCGCGGGACGCACCGCACTGGTCTTCCAGCCCAACGGCGGAAACGCGGGATCCAACGTCACCTTCACCCTGTGCGACGCGCGGGGGATCGACAGCGCCGTTTCCCTGGTTCTGTCCAATGCAGGCAACCTGCGCACCGCCAAACCGACCGCCTCTGCCGCGTGGAATTGCGTGTACAGCCGCCAGTGAAGCGGTGCCAAAAAGCAGAAACCCGCCTTTCGGCGGGTTTCTGCTTTGAATCTGGCGCCCGAAGTTGGACTCGAACCAACGACCCCCTGATTAACAGTCAAGTGCTCTAACCGGCTGAGCTATTCGGGCGAGGCCGCATATGATGCCGCCCCGCCCGTTGGGCGTCAACCCGTCACTCCCAGCTCTTCACCCAGGTAATCGAGGCGAAGATGAAGCTTTGGCCCTGTTTCTTGGCGGTGCACGAACCAACCGTAGCCGGGATCTTGGCATCCTCTTGGAACGTGGCAATCACGAGCGCATCTTTAGGCAGCGGCGAGAAGTCCGCTTGAGTCTTTTCCGTCAGCTTACCATTGAGGGTCTCGGTAATCTTGGTGGCCGGGACGCCATTGGCGGTTGCGCTCACCACGGAGAAATTGCGGTAGAACGGGCGTTGCGCGCTGTCGGTGATCGTTTTGGTCGTCGCGTTGCCTTTGTCATCAACGTAACTGCAGGTAGCCGTGATGGTGACGGACTCGTCGCCAAGGATGCGGTAACCGGAGAAGATCGCGGAACCGTCAATGCCAAGCGACGGCACGTTCGCACATGCGTAGTCGTTGGGGTCGTTGTCGTTGTTGCTGGTGAGTGTTCCGCCGCACGAGCCGCCTCCCGCTGCGGTGGCCCAATCAACACTCGGATCGTTCGTAGTATTCTTGTCGCTCGTCTGCGGCAGGCTGACCAGGCGAACGGTGAACTTGTCCACACCCGAGCCTGATCCACTGGCGCTCACCCGGAACTGCTGGCGGTCGGGTATCTCGGAAGCGAGCAACTCGTCATCGGGGTCAACACCCTGCTGCAGCACGGCCACGCCCGAATTCGACTTCGATATCGTTGCGACCGCATGCGCCGTATCGGTGTTATTGGCGTTGCTCAACGCGTTGGTACGACCGCGATAAGGCTGGTTGATGTTGTAGGTGAGGGCACTGGCCGTCTCGACCTTCAGGATCGACGTGTCGTCCAGGTAGTCACTCCCCTTCAGCACTTGCGACTTCCAGTAGGCGAGTTCGGTCAGGTTGACCGTGGTGAACGGCACGTACGGCAGGATGCACTCGGTCTTGTTGCCGCCGGGGCAGTTGGCCGGAAGCAACGCGGTCTTTATGCGCTCTTTCGCCTTGTCTTCAAGGTAATCGACGTACAGTCCGCGCAAGTGGAGATAGCGTTCGTCGGTTTCGGTCTTGGTCGGCCGCTTGATACTCAGCTCTGCGGGGTCGTTGAGCTTGTACTTGTCGTAAAGCGCCGTAGGGCCGACGTAGGTCGAGGCCGTCTTCATCAACTCGGCGAGATAATCCTTCACGAAGCCGGTGATGCCCTTGCTCGGACTGCCGCCGTAGTTGTCAGCCGCGGTCGCATCGGGGACGCCTGTAGTCGCGGGGGCCGTCTTGCCAGAAGCCACACCGGTCGCAATCAGGCCGGTGTATCGGCTGTACATATCCGCCGCCGTCCGCCACAGACCGTCCACGCGGATCATGCGGCAGGATTCCTCGTAGGTTCCCTTCTTTGCCGCGTCCGCCAGCACGAGGCTGCCATTGCTGTCTCGGGCGTAGTGCGAATCCACTGCCTCGCCCTGCTGCAGCACGCGCTCGGGGTCGAACTTGGCTACGTCGGTGCGCGCCGTGTCGTGGTGGTCACGGCAGCATTCCGTGCACAGCGGACTCTGCTCGACGCCCGACGCCGGGCCCGAATTGATCGCCGAGCCCGGGGCTTGCAGTGTCGTGGACTCCGGCTTGTAAACGTCATAGCGCTCACCAGTCCAGACCGCCGGCCATTGCGCCTTTTGGTAGATGAGCGGCAGGTTGGTGCCACCGGCGCCGTACTGGCAGGTACAGGCGATCACGGTGGTTTCCACGCGGCGCTGGATCTGCGCGTTGCCGCCGGTTTCGTTGGTGTAAGTCAGGACGTCGAACTTGGTACCCGTGATCGACGAGTTGTTGCCTTGGGAAAGCAGCTCCGGCCGCGGGTTGGTGGCCGCGGTCGAGTCCGTCGCGCTGACCGCGATCGGAATCATGCCCGGCGTGGCAGGGTTGGTCGTGCGTACGATGGGCTGCTTGGCACTGTCACCCGAGAGGTCCTTGTCGACCAGTGTCGCGGATGCGTCGAGGGCGGTGGGACTCAGCACAGTGTTCATGGAGAGGCTACGGGTTTGCCCGCCGGCGTCGGTCCATTGCGCCTCCATTCGAACCGTCTTGTAGCGTGCGTTCGGGCCCAACACGACTTCGTTGACCGTGTGCTCGATGGAGAGCCCTCCCACCGCGCCTTCGGTCTCCGCTTGGCAGACGTCATTGCCACCGGCGCAAGTCAGCTTGGCCATGGTAGCCGCACCGCTATAGCCCCCTGCCCGCATCGCATCGAGGTGGCTGCTAACGAGCGCGGCCACGCGCGACCTGGCCTTGCTGTCGGCCGCGCTGCGCACGAGGTTGGCCTGAAGTGCCGCCAGTGCGAGGAGGCCCGTGGACAGGACCACGACCGCGATCATGACTTCGATCAGGGAGAAGCCACGGACGGCACGGATCAAACGATTGGCTTTGGTAACCATTTTCCTGCTCCGTGGTCAGTAGCTGACGCGGTCGTCCGTCCAGCCACCCGGGACACCCGAGAATTTCTGGTTGGATGGATCGTTGGCGAGGTTAACGAGGACGTCAGAGTTGTAGATGATCGCCGCCGTGCCGTTGGCCTTGTTGATCTGGCCCTGGACGACAACCGAACCGTACACCGCGGCACCGGCGTTCATGTCGAGAACGGCATTGCCGCCTGCCTGGACTTCGGCCGCCGACATCTTGAATCCCGCTGCCGGCGTAAGAGTTTGGCCGCCGGCCAGCGAACGCAGCAGGATCAGCCCGAATACGCGGCCCTGGATTTTTGTCGAGCCGTCCACTACCAAAAGCACCGGATGGCCTGGCGTACCGACTTGCTGATTCGAACCGATGTCACAAGTGGTCTGGCACCAGAT
The DNA here is from genome assembly GCF_059568595.1 of Lysobacter oryzae DSM 21044. Classification (NCBI taxonomy): domain Bacteria; kingdom Pseudomonadati; phylum Pseudomonadota; class Gammaproteobacteria; order Lysobacterales; family Lysobacteraceae; genus Lysobacter; species Lysobacter oryzae. The sequence goes on from NZ_JCANTQ010000011.1 coordinate 412,679, forward strand.
CAGGCCAGAGGCGTTGGCGTTGAGGTAGGTGGCGGCAACGCCTTGCCCCGGCATGAGCAGGTTGGCCGCTGTCGTCTGCGCGGAGGGGATGACATGCGTAGCGTTCTTGAACAGGAACGCCTCATCGGCACCCATTGTCACCATGGCACCGGTGTTGGGGTTCTTGTACTGCGTCATCAGCTTGGTTTCGCAGAAGTAGTCCCCGTCCGTGTCCTGCCAGGACTTGACGCCGAAAACGAACTCGAACAGGTCGCAGGGGAAATCCTGCGGACGAACGTCCAGATTGACGCCGCTATTCCCGTCGATGTCGAGAATGTCGATGTCCTCGTCCTGGGCATTGCCGGACTTGTCGTAGGAGATCGTGTGCTCGGTGTCGCACTGGCAGTCGTCGCAAACGACGACGTTGTCTTCGATCGTCGGGGTAACGCTCCCCTTCGTGAAACGGGTGAATTCGTCGTAGTAACAGGTGTTCGGCGTACCAGTCTTGGTCATGTCCTTGCGGGTCCAGACCGATACCGGCACGCCGGCGCCTGCCGCATTGGGATTGGTCACGATATTCAGGCTACCGGTGACGTCCACGCTACCCGACGCGACCACCGGCGGCTTGCCCGGCGGATTGTTGAGGATGTTGTAGCTGCCCACCGTCTGCACCAGGGTGGATCGCGCGCCCTCATCTGGCAGGCTGCCCACGCTCACGAACGTGAGCACGCTGGTCGGCGACATTTTCGCCGGATCGCTCGTGCAGACCGTGGGGTCGGTGTCCTTTTCCTTGTAGGCGACACGGCACAGGACCGGGGCGGAGCCGTACCGGGTGGCGAATCCGCTGCCAGTCGTGGCGATCGCATGGTTGAACGGCAGCATCTTGGTTTCCCAGCCGCTTACAGCACCGTCGCCGTCGAAGTCGAAGCCGCCGCCATTCCAGTAATACATGGTGGAGCGACGAGTCACCGTCACGGTGATGGGATTGCCACCGGCATCCACCGTCTGCACCTGCGCGTTGGGCTGGATCGCCCCACAGGGAAGGGTCGTGTCGGCATCCGTGCAAGCCACCCACTTGGTCATGTCACTGACCGACGCGGCGTTCTGACGCAGGTATTCGATGCCTTCGGACAGGCCGGCTTCGGAGACCTCCGTGACCAGCTTGGACCTCAGGTCATTGCCGGAACTGCGCTGTTCGAAGAGGCCGACATTGAGGGCGAACAGCGTCATCACGCTGACAAGCAGCAGCAGCAGGACGACGACGAGCAGCACATTGCCGGTTTGCTGGGTTCGTTTGAACATGGCCATGTCCTTAATCAGGGACCGACGGCGGCCGAACGCGGCCAGATCGTCCGCTTCAGCGTGCGGGAGGGAGAGTTGGCACCTGACGTCAAGTGGCCGGTGAGGACGACATTGATTGAACCGTCGGCTGCGCTGGAGATGTTCACCGCGTCCAGTGCCAGGTCGTTGCTGTTCAACTTGCTGCCGGCACCGCAAGCGGGGGCCGCGGCGGTGTCGGTTGCCAGAAGCATCTGACCGTTGGCGAAGGTGAAAGTCCGGAACTTGCCCGTAGCCGCGGCTGGATCGCAGTCATACCCGATGCGCAGACACGTGGAGCTGGGCACCGGCACGATGTCACACGCCGACGCTGGTCCTGCCCCACCCGTGCCGACGTTTGCCAATGGATCCTTGACGCCGCGGGCGCGTCGGGTTTCCAGCGCAATGATGTCGGACAAGGAGCGGAGTTCCTGCGTAAGCCTGGTCGCGCGGATGGTTTCGCTGTTGGATTGGGAAATGGAAGCCACCAACGAAATGGCAGCGCCGGTCACGATCAGACCAAGCACCAGGCCGATCATCAGTTCGACGAGCGTCACACCTGATTGACGATTCATGAGGATCTGCCGTTTCAGCATGATTGGAACCCCGCCATCGCCGGCTCGCCCGAGGGCACGCAGAGCGTCGTCCTGCCGAGAGGGGAGACATCGAGCCGCAGTTTGAACTTCCCGTTGGGCGACGCGAGGGTGGTATTTGCGATCGTCCCCACCGGCGATGTGCCGCCCGTGGCCTTGCTGAACATCAAAGCGCCTGGGTTGGGGGAAAGCGTGACGCCGTTGACCTCGGAGGTCGTTACGACGAGCTGCCTGCCATCGGAGACTTTGCAGCTATTGGCTACGGTACAGTCGCACGGGGCCGCATTGCCGACCATTTCCCCAAGGGTCGTGGGGTCAGCGGCGGCATTGGCACCCATGCACCACGCTCCGGCACTGCCCTTGAAAACCACGGACACGTCACGGTTCCGCATGACGGCTTCGGCACGCGCACTCGCCAGGGTGTTCACGACTTTGTCGGCCGCGCCACGCAGCCGATAGCGCTGGAAGAAATCGGAGAACGAGGGCGATGCCAGCGCCAGCAGGATAGCCAGGACCGCAACTGTGACCATGAGCTCAATTAGCGTGAAGCCTCGCGACCTTTGCACGGCGCATCTCCCCTTTTCCATGGCGCATCCTAGACATGAATCGAGGCGCCGGGGGCATGGCACCGATGATCGGGCGGTCATCTGGGACAAGCGGCTTCTGGTAGGGCGGGTTGGTCCCTAGGATGTACACTCACGCAGCCAATCATTGGGGAAAAGGCCATGCGCGGTAAGTCCTACGGGTTCACCTTGATCGAACTCATGATCGTCGTGGCGGCAATCGCCATCCTGGCCGCGATCGCCCTGCCCTCGTACAAGGAATATGTGCAGAAGAGCCGGCGTTCCGATGCCATGAGCGCGATGGGCCGCATGCAGCTCGCGATGGAACGCTGGCGCGCCGACAATCCCTCGTATGCGAAGGGCGCGGCCCCATCGGGCCAGTACCCTGGGGATGCATTGCCGACCAGTTCCTTCTACACCTTCGCGCTTTCCGGCCAAGGAGCGAATGGATACGTCGTGACGGCGACGCGCACCGGAGCGCAGTCCGACGATCGATGCGGGACGCTGACCTACACTTTCACCGGCGACCTTTCCGTCAAGCCACAGTGGGCGACGGCCAGCTGCAACTGATCAGGCCACAACCCTGTAGCACGGTTTGTACTCCCCTGCGATCTTCATCCGGCGCTGCTCGACGAACGCGCGCAGCAGCGCATCCAGCGAATGCATGATGTCCGGCGCACCGTGGATTTCGAACGGTCCGCGCTCTTCGATACGGCGCATTCCATCTTCCTTGACGTTGCCGGCAACGATGCCCGAAAACGCGCGGCGCAGGTCCGCGGCAAGTTCATGTGGCTTGCGGCCATGATGAAGGTTGAGCGCCGACATCGCCTCGTGGGTCGGAACGAAAGGACGCTGGAATGCCTCGGGGATTTCCACCGACCAGTTGAAGAAGAACGAATCCTTCTGCGCGATGCGATGTTCCCGGACCTTGCGGATGCCGGCGGTCATGCGCTTGGCGACTTCGGCGCTGTCGCCGGTGATGATCTGGTAGCGGCGCGTCGCCTCCTCTCCGAGGGTCAACCTGATGAAGCGATCGATTTGCTCGAAGTAAGGCGCCGACGTGGTCGGACCGGCGAAGATCAACGGGAACGGCAGGCCGGCATTTTCCTCGCGTAGAAGGATACCCAGCAGGTAGAGGATCTCCTCCGCCGTGCCCACGCCTCCCGGGAAAACGATGATTCCGTGACCGAGGCGCACGAAGGCCTCGAGGCGCTTCTCGATGTCCGGCATGATCACCAGGTGATTGACGATCGGATTCGGCGATTCAGCCGCGATGATGCCCGGCTCGGTGATGCCGATGTAACGCGTGTTGCGCTTGCGCTGCTTCGCGTGGGCGATCGTCGCCCCCTTCATCGGCCCCTTCATCGCACCCGGCCCGCATCCCGTGCAGATGTCGAGCCCGCGCAAACCCAGCTCGTAGCCGACCTGCTTGGTGAATACGTACTCTTCGCGCGAAATCGAGTGACCGCCCCAGCACACGACCAGGTTGGGATCGGCTGGACGCAGCAGGCGTGCGTTTCGCAGCAACCCGAACACCGAGTCGGTGATGCCTTCGCTGCTGTCCAGGTCGCGGCCGGCCTCCTCTCCCAACTCGATGGCGATGTAGGCAAGGTCACGCACGGCCGCGAACAGAAGCTCCGCAACGCCATGGATGATTTCGCCGTCGACGAACGCCATGGCGGGGGCATTGCGCAGGTCGATGCGAACGCCGCGATCCTGCTGCTGCACTTCGATGTCGAAATCGGGATAGAGCTCCCGCGCCGCGCGCGGATCGTCCGAGGCGCTGCCGCTGGTCAACACCGCGAGTGCGCAGCGGCGCAACAGGTCGTGCATGCCTCCGACCGAGGCATCCCGCAGCCGGGCGACTTCCGTGCGGGAGAGCACGTCCAGCCCTCCGCGCGGATAGATGTGGGTGTTCACCGTTGGCAGACGGGTGTCGATGGATTCGATGCTGGCCTTCATTTCCCTGCTCATTCTTCTTCGTCGGTTTCCGCAATGACTCTAACGCAGCGGGGCCCACAAAAAAACGGCCGGGTTTCCCCGGCCGTTTCCTGAAGCGTGATCCAGTGGGTCGGATCAGAACTCGTACTTGAAGCCAACCTGCAGCGACCACTGCGAGACGCCGTTGGTCTGGCTGTCCGCGTTGGTGGGGATGCCCAGCGCAGTGGCCTGGCCGAACTCGGTACCGCCGCGATAGCCGTACACGTACTGGCCCTGGTGGATGCCCACCAGCGTGGCAACTGCGTTATTGGAATTGAAGCCGTAGTCGATGATGTGGCCCCAGTCCTTGTTGATCAGGTTGCCGACGTTCTGGATGTCCAGCCAGATCTTCGACTTGTGTCCATCGAAGAAGCCCGGCAGTTCCTGGCTGATGCGCAGGTCGAACGTATTGACCCAGCCGGCGCGGAAGGCATTTTCCGGTGCCACCTGGCCGCGGTAGCGCTGCAGTTCCGGATGGGCGTCCATGAAGCGCCAGAAGTCCGCTTCCATGGTCGGGTTCGGGGTGAATACGCCGGTCGCGCTGAGCGAGCCGAACTTCACATCGCCCGGGCCGGCCGGCACGTAGAACAGGTCGTTGAAGGTGCGGTTGTCGCCGTTGGCGTCGCCATTGAAGATGTAGCTGTACGGACGGCCGCTGCGGCCTTCGTAGAACAGGCCGACCTGGGTGGCGTGATCACCGAAGAACGCGTGGTTCCAGTTCAGCGAGCCGCTGAAACGGTCCTTGATCTCGTAGCGCGCGGTGCTGGTGGACGGCTCGTTGATGTTGAAGCCCAACTGCGAACCGAAGCCCGAGCCGGCGGTCGAGCTGGTCAGCGCGGCCACTTCCTCTGCATTGGTATAGGTGTAGCCCAACGACCACGACCAGTCGCTGTCCCTGCCGAACGGCTTGGTCAGCGAGACCGTGAACTGCTGGCCCTTGCCCTTGTTGGTGTTCTCGATCAGGAACACGTCGCCGAAGTAGGTGTTGCGGCCAAAACGCGCACCATTGGCGGGAATGCCGCCCGTGGTGGCCGTGTTGCCGAACGGCCTCGGGCTGGCGGGATTCCAGTACAGGGTGCGGCCGTACGGGTCGGTGTAGCCCGGGCCCACGTTGAGCGTGCGGTAGAACAGGCCGTTCTTGACGTCGGTGAGCAGCAGTTCGGCGGAGGCGACGATGCCGTACCACGGCAGCTCGTGGTCAAACGCCAGGTTGCCCTTCCACACCGACGGCAGCTCGAAGTCCTCGGCGATCGCATTGACGTTGCGCACGCCGGTGCCCGCTGCCGGGACCGACGGGTTCAGGCCATCGGCGGTGAACTGCACGCCGTTGTCGCAACGGCCGTCGGCATTCGCGTCCACGCACACCAGGTTCTGGAACGAGGTGTAGTTCATGCCCGTGCTGCTGTACGCATTGCCGACCCACACCTGCGGCGCATCACCCTGGAACAGGCCGACGCCACCACGCAGCTGCGTGGAACGCTCGCTGTCGAAGGTGTAGTTGAAGCCGAAGCGCGGCTGGATGATGAAGTCGCCGTTGTAGGTCTGCGAGTTGTCGATGCCAAAGCCGCCGGTGTAACCGGCGCCGCACGCGGCATTCGCCGTGCCCGGGGCCGCCGCGAAGCACTGGTTGAAAGGCGGATTGGGGCTGGCTTCAGGACGATCGGCGCGCACGCCGAAGGTCAGCGTGAGGTTCGACGTGGCAAACCAGGTGTCCTGCAGGAACACGCCGACGCTCTTGTTGTCGTACCGTGCCGCGATCGCTGCGGGGTCGGTCGGGTTGGTCTGCAGGTCGTAGTCGAAATACCGGCCGTTCAGCAGGTTGCTGAAATTGGGCGTGCCTGCCGGGGTGTTCGGGACGTAGAAGCTGTAGTTGCCCCAAGCGTCCTGCAGGAAGAAGTTGTAGATCTCGCTGTCGCTGTACTCGCCGCCGAACTTGACGTCGTGGTCGCCCAACGTCCAGGTGGCAGAACCGAAGTAATTCCAGGTCTTGGTCAGCAGGGCGTTGCCCATCGAGCTGCGCTCGGTGCCCAGGCGGATCAGGTCGAGGCCGCTGGTGCTGTTGTTGTTGGTGCCGATCGGAGCGTCGTTGCCGTTGCCGGCGATGCCGTCGTCGAAGTAGACCTGGATGGTCGGCGCGGTCGTCGGGTTGACGCGGACCGCGGAGTAGTCGCGATGCGAAACCTTGAACTCGGTGGAGAAGTTGTCGGACCAGTCGCTGAAGATCTGGCCGACGTAGCTTTCCACGGTCTTCTCGTGGTTGTACCAGTTGGAGCTGAGCGACAGAGCGCTGGCGCTGGAGGCTTCCGGACGCACGCGGGTCTGGTCGAGCTTGCTGTAACGCAGGCTGGCGCGGTGGTTCTCGTTGATGTTCCAGTCGACCTTCAGCGCCTTTTCTTCCAGCTCGGTGTCGCCACCGGCCAGGCTGCCGGGCTCGAAGCCCCAGACGTCACGAGCGATGCGCTGTACTTCAGCCACGTCCGCGGCGTCGAAGTCGGCGCCTGCGTCGAGCGGGTTGGTGCCCTGGCTGCCGCCGGCCGGGCCGATGTGGGTCTGCTTGAACTTCTCGTAGTTGGCGAAGAAGAACAGCTTGTCCTTGAGGATGGGACCACCGAAGGTCGCACCCCAGGTCTCTTCCTTCTCGTATTCGTCGAATGCGAGGCCGCTGACATCGAGCGTGCTGCCCGCCACGCGGGCCGGGTAGTCGCCGAACCAGTCGCCATCACGGTACGTGCCGTAGATCGAGCCGTGGAAATCGTTGGTACCGGACTTGGTGACGGCATTGACGTTGGCACCGGCGGCGCCGGCGACAGTGACGTCGTAGTTCGACAGGTCGATGTCGATCGCTTCGATCGCTTCCATCGAAACCGGCTGGCGCATGGTCGGCATGTTGTTGCCTTCCAGGCCGAACGTGTCGCTCGCGGAAACGCCGTCGATCGTGATCTTGTTGAAACGCGGGTTCTGGCCGCCGGCGGTGATGCTGCCCGAAGCGCGGTCGGTGAAGGCCACGCGCGGATCCAGGCGCACGAAATCCTGGATGTTGCCGTTCATCGACGGCAGCGCTTCGATTTCCTGCTGGGTGACGCTGGTACCCGAACCCATCTTGTTGGCACTGAACACGCTGGCGCCGGTGACGGCGACGGCCTTGACCGCCTCGAGCGTGGTGACATCGGCCGACAGGTGCGCATCCACCGTGGCGATCTGGTTGAGCGGCAGGTACACGCCGTCTTCGGTGTCCGTGCCGGCACCCGACTTGGTCACGGTGATGGTGTACGGGCCGCCGACGCGCAGGCCACGGGCGTTGTAGCGACCGCTGGCATCGGTGATGGCGCGGCTGACCGTGCCGGACTCGACGTGGGTGATGGTGACTTCAGCGCCGACGACGGGTGCGCCGTTAGCGTCGGTGACCATACCGCCGACGCCGGCGGAGGTGCTCTGCGCGAATGCAGGTGCGGTTGCAAGGACGGCAAGCAGGCCGAGCGTAAGCTTCGACATGCGGACGCGGTTCGAATGAGTCATTGATCGGATGCCTCGGAAAAATGAAGAAATCGGTGACAAACGGCGACGGGCCCGCATCCAGCCGGCCTCATGGCGAAAACTTATTTGGAGCCCCTGTGACCCGCCGACCCCGGCCGGGTTAACGCCAGTTTAACCCATACTATGGCGGACCGATGTCAATTTCTTGACCGGTTACGCGAGTCTCGCAGCGGCCTGAGCCGGAGTGGGAGGGGTCAGGGACCCGGCACGATGCGGAGGTAGGTCCCGAGCCCGTCCAGGAACATCTGCACGGAAATCGCCACCAGCAGCATGCCCATGAGGCGCTCGACGGCTGTCAGGACCCGGGTGCCCAGCCACTTGTAGAGGTAGGTCGCGCTGAAGAGGATCGCGGCCGTCGCGCTCCAGGCGAGCAGGAGCGCGAGGCTCCAGTCCGCCAGCCGGCCCGGATCGTTGCTGCCCATGAGCATCACCGCCGCCATGCCCGAGGGACCGGCGACCAAGGGGATGGCCATGGGCACGATGAAGGGCTCGCCGTCGGGCAATTCGCCCATCAGCCCCTCGGGCGGCGGAAAGATCATGCGGATGCCGATCAGGAAAAGGACGATGCCGCCGGCGATCGATACCGACTCCTGCCGCAGGTGCATGAGCTCTAGTGCGTACTTGCCGCCCCACAGGAACACCATCAGCACGCCCAGGGCGATCGTGAGCTCACGCGCGAGCACGATCCGCTGCCGCTGCGCCGGCAGTCCGCGCAACAGGCTGAGGAATACCGGGATGTTCCCCAGCGGATCCAGGATCAGGAACAAAAGTAGCGCGGCGGAGGCGATCGTCATCGGCGCGGGCGGTCAGGCATTGTCGGGGACCCAGATCCGACCCCGGTGCGCGGCGCCGGCTGCGGACAGCAGGGTAACGCAGGCCTCCGCATAGGCTTCGGGATCGCGGGCGGTCTTGTCGCTCTCCTCCACGTACGCTTTCGCCCGCAGCGGGCTGCGCATCGGGCCGGGCTGCAGGCCACAGATGCGGATAGCCGAGTTCGCCAGTTCCGTCTGCAGCATGCCGACCAACCCGGCGAGCGCGTGCTGGGCCAGCCCGTAGCCGCCCCAGAACGCCTGACCTACGCGCGCCAGGTCGTCCAGCACGAACACGACGCCCGCGTCCTCCGCCTTGGCGAGCAACGGCAGACAGGCCTGGGTGAGCCACCAGCGCGCGGTCAGGTTTACGTGGATGGCACGTGCGAACGCCGCCGGATCGGTCTGCAGCAGCGGCGTCAGTCCGGAAAAATTGGCCGCGCAGTGCAGGACGCCGTCGAGACGGCCCAGCTCCGCTTCGATGCGTTGCGCCATCTCAGCGTAATCGTCGGCCGAAGCGCCTTCGAGATCGAGCGGATACAGCAGCGGCTCGGAACCCGCCGCGGCGATGGCGTCGTACACGCGGTTCAACCGGGGGACCTTGCGGCCGAGCAGCACGACAGTGGCACCCGCTCGCGCGCAGGCGATGCTCGCGGCGCTGCCGAGACCGCCGTGCGCACCGGTTACCAGTACGACGCGATCCTTGAGGACCAGCTCGGAAGCCGGAGAGGCAGCCGCGCTCACTGCTGCTGGGCTTCGCTGATCATGCGGGCCAGCTCGCCCGACTCGAACAGTTCGAGCGTGATGTCGCAGCCGCCGATCAGCTCGCCATTGATGAAGAGCTGCGGGAACGTCGGCCAGTTGGAATAGCGCGGCAGGTTGGCCCGCACTTCCGGATCCTCGAGCACGTTGATGGTGTGCAGCTGGCTTGCGCCGGCGGCCTTGAGCGCCTGCACGGTACGGCTGGAAAACCCGCACATGGGGAACTGTGCGGTGCCCTTCATGAAGAGGACGATCGGATGGCCTTCGACTTCGGCCTGGATCCGCTCAATGACAGACATGGACTACTCCTGCTTGGTGGCTGCGGCGACGCGGGTGGAATGACGCGTCCCCGGTGCGTGAGGACCGGGCAGCTGAACGTGGGGATACAATGTCTATTGTAAAAGCTTTCGCCCCGCCCCCGACCGCCGGCCCGGGCGCCCCCCTCTTCCACTCGCCAGCAAGGAGCCAGCCAATGGCCATCGAACTGCCCGCCCTCCCCTACGACCGCGCCGCGCTCGAACCGCACATTTCGGCCGAGACGATCGACTACCACTACGGCAAGCACCACCAGACCTACGTGACCAACCTCAACAACATGATCGCGGGCACCGAGTTCGCCGACATGTCGCTCGAGGACATCATCCGCAAGTCGCAGGGCGGCATGTTCAACAACGCGGCGCAGGTGTGGAACCACACCTTCTACTGGAACTGCCTGAAGCCCAACGGCGGCGGCGAGCCGAGCGGCAAGCTGGCCGAGGCGATCAACAAGGCCTTCGGTGATTTCGCCAAGTTCAAGGAAGAATTCACCAAGGTGTCGGTCGGCACTTTCGGCTCAGGCTGGGGCTGGCTGGTGCAGCGCCCGGACGGTTCGCTGGCACTGGTCAGCACCTCCAACGCCGCCACGCCACTCACGGGCGAGGACAAGCCGCTGCTGACCTGCGACGTGTGGGAGCACGCGTACTACATCGACTACCGCAACGCCCGCCCGAAATACCTCGAGGCGTTCTGGAACCTGGTCAACTGGGACTTCGTGGCATCGAACCTGCGTTGATCGGCGCCACGCGGCGCAAGCGAGACCGAACGGCCGGGGCAACCCGGCCGTTTTCTTTGCCGGATCTGACCTTTGGCACCTAGCGCATGGTGCGGGAATCCCTAAGCTCCCCAGACGTTCCAAGGACATGGCCATGGCCGCATCGGCATTACCCGCTCTTCTCCCTTATGCGATGACGGCCGGCATCGGCCTGATGTATTACCGGCGCATCCGCCGCCAATTCGGCCGCCAGCCGTGGCAGCCGCGCCGCACGCTTGCGCGCATGGCGCTGCTGGCGCTGGTGATCGCGATGCTGGTGGCGGCGGGCATCTTCGTGCCTGGCGCTGGCTGGGCAGTCGCTTCGGGATTGGGTATCGGCCTGCTTCTGGGCCTGTATGGGATCTCGTTGACGCGGATCGACCTGGTCGATGGCGAACGCAGCTACGTGCCCAATCCGTGGATCGGCGGCGTCCTGTCGCTGCTGCTGATCGGCCGCCTTGCATGGCGATTCATGCACGGCGGCTTCATGCAGGCGCAGCCGAATGCCGCCGCCAGCCCGCTCACGCTGGGCTTCGCCGCCGCACTGATCGGCTACTACCTGACCTATTCGATCGCACTGACCCTGCGCATGCGGCAACTGGCGCGCTGACCCCGCAACAGAGGACGACCGGGAGACCCCGGCCGCTTGTCACTACTCCCAGCGATCCCGCTCAGCCGCCCAGCGAGGCCACGACCGGCGCTACCTGCGCCTCGCGGCCCAGCGCAACGCCCACGCGCTGCAAGGTGGCCGCGAGTTCGACCGCCGCGTCCGCGCGCAGCGTCGCATGTCCGACCTTGCGGCCCGCGCGGGGTTCCTTGCCGTAATCGTGCCAATGGCCGCCGGCCTCGCGCAGCACGGCGTTGGCGTCCGGCATCGCGCCGATCCAGTTGAGCATGCAAGCCGTGCCGACCATGCGCGTATCGCCCAGCGGCAGACCGAGCACGGCACGCAGGTGGTTCTGGAACTGCGACGTCTCGCTGCCCTCGATCGTCCAGTGGCCGGAGTTGTGCACGCGCGGCGCGAGTTCGTTGGCGAGCAGCACGCCATCGCGGCAGAACAGCTCCAGGGCGAAGACACCGACGTAGTCGAGCGCTTCCGCCAGTTTCCGGGCGTGCGCGAAGGCGGCCTGCGTCATCGCCGCGTCGACCCTGGCCGGTGCAAGGCTGGCGGACAGCACGCCGTCGACATGCCAGTTCTCGGTCAGCGGCCAGGTGCGGAATTCCCCATCGCGACCACGCACGGCGACCACGCTGAGTTCGCGGTCGAAAGCGATGAAACCCTCGAGAATCAGGCCGACCGTCGTGGCCTGCGCGCCCAGCGCTCCCCATGCCGCCGCGGCGTCGGCCGGCGTCTTGATGCGGAACTGCCCCTTGCCGTCGTAGCCGAGGCGGCGGGTCTTGAGGATGCACGGCGTGCCGAGCTGCGCGATTGCGGCGTCGAGTTCCTCGCGCGAAGCGATCGCCGCGAATTCGGGCACCGGGATGCCCAGCTCGCGGAACAGGGTCTTCTCGGCGAGGCGATCCTGCGCCACGGCGAGCGCGCGCGGCTGCGGGAATACCGGAACCCGTTCCGCCAGCCACTGCGCGGACTCGGCCGGCACGTTCTCGAAATCGAACGTGGCGACATCGACCTTCGAGGCGAACTCGCCCAACGCCTTCTCGTCGCGCCAGTCACCCACGATCAGGGGAGCGAACTGCCCCGCGCACGCATCGGCCACGGTGTCCATCACCAGGAAGCGCAGGCCCAGCGGCGCACCTGACAGGGCCATCATGCGGGCGAGCTGGCCGCCGCCCAGGATTCCGACCGTCGTCATGGCGTCACTTGCGCGGATCGTCGTTGGCGATCACGTCGTCGGTCTGCTTGCTGCGGAAGGCATCGAGCGCGGAACCGATCGCCGGGAACTCGTGGGCGAGGATCGCCGCGGCAAACAGTCCGGCATTCGCGGCTCCTGCATTGCCGATCGCGAACGTCGCCACCGGTATGCCCGCGGGCATCTGCACGATCGACAGCAGCGAATCCATCCCGTTGAGCGCCTTGCTCTGCACGGGCACGCCCAACACCGGCACCGCGGTCTTCGAGGCGAGCATGCCCGGGAGGTGGGCCGCACCGCCGGCGCCGGCGATGATCGCGCGCAGGCCGCGTGCGGCAGCGGCTTCGGCGTAGGAGAAGAGGACGTCGGGCGTGCGGTGCGCGGAAACGACGCGGACTTCGTGCGGGACGCCGAGCGCCTCGAGCCTCGCTGCCGCGTGCTGCATGGTCTCCCAGTCGGAGCGTGAGCCCATGACGATGCCGACCAGCGGGCTTTGTTCGTTTGCTGCCATGACGGTTCCAGGCGTCAAAACGGTATTCTACCGGCCTTCCGCCGCGCCTTCATCGCCATGGACCGCAAACTGCTGGACCTGCTCGTGTGCCCCACCACCCGCCAGCCGCTGGCGTTGCTCGACGGCCGCGGCCTCCAGGCCCTGAACGCCGCCATCGCCGCCGGCAGCGTGCTGCGCGGCGACGGCAGTGCCCAGACCGAAGCCCTGCGCGAAGCGCTGGTGACGCGCGACCGCAAGACCATCTATCGCGTCGACGACGGCATCCCGGTGCTGTTGGCCGAGGAGGCCCTTGCCTCGGCCCAGGTCGAAGGATTCCCCGCGGCATGAACGCGGACGTCCTGCCACCGCCGGCCGACGCGATCGAAGCCGACGTCGCGCGGGCGCTGGCCGAGGACCTGGGCAGCGGCGACGTGACCGCGGCGTTGCTGCCGGACGTCGCCGATAGCGCTTACGTTCTGTGCAAGGAAGACAGCATCGTGTGCGGCCGGCCGTGGTTCGACGCCTGCCACCAGGCACTCGACCCGGACGTTCGCATCGACTGGCGCGTGCGCGAGGGCGATCGCGTGCGCAAGGGCACCGTGCTCGCGACCCTGCAGGGCCGTGCGCGTTCGCTGGTCAGTGCCGAGCGCGCTTCGCTCAACTTCCTGCAGACGCTGTCCGGCATCGCCACCGTCACCGCCACCTACGTGGAAGCGGTACGCGGAACCGGGGCGCGCATCCTCGATACGCGCAAGACCATTCCGGGCCTGCGCCTGGCGCAGAAATACGCGGTACGCGTGGGCGGGGGCGTGAACCACCGCATGGGGCTCTACGACGCGGTGATGCTCAAGGAAAACCACGTGCGAGCCGCGGGCTCGCTCACGGCGGCCATCCGCGCGGCGCGCGCAATGCACCCCTCGCTTCCGTTGATCGTCGAGGTCGAATCGCTGGCGCAGCTCGAAGAAGCCCTGCGCGAAGGTTGCGACCGCATCCTGATCGACGACTTCGATGCCGCCACGCGCAGGCAAGCCGTCCGCATCGCCCATTCCGCGCCGTTCAACGGGGCGATTCCGCTGGAGGTCTCCGGCGGCGTGGACATGAGCACGTTGCGTTCGATCGCCGAGGACGGCGTCGACTGCATTTCAATCGGCGGACTCACCAAGCACGTCCGCGCCATCGACCTGTCGTTGAAGCTGGGACCGCCGCCCGCCGGTTGAGGGCCCCAAGCAGTTGCAACGGGACAGGCCGCGCGGCCCGCCCCGGGGCGATCAGCCGTTTCCGAGGACGACGGTGATCAAAGCGGCCGCGACCGCCACGATCAGACCGATCCAGAGCCAGTTCCCGTTGCGGGCAGGTGCCTGCGCCGACTTGGTCGCCACGACGTGGACCGGTTCCTGCCCCGCCGCGCCTGACAAGCGGAAGCGCAGCTTGTCGAATCCAATCTCGTCGCCCTTGCGCGCGCGTTCCTTCATCACGCGGCGGTCGTTGAGGAACGTGCCGTTGGTCGAATCCAGGTCTTCGATATGGACCCCATCCTCGCCCGGCACGAGTCGTGCGTGTACGCGCGACAGCCCCAGGTCGTTGATGTGGATGTCGCATTCCGGAGAACGACCGATCGTGACCGGCCCCTGCAACGGGTAGCTGCGGCCGAAAGCGCCACCGGTGAGGCCGCGCAGTACGTACATCGGCGTCGCCTGCCGCACTGCGGTCACGCCCGGGTCGTCGTTCGCCGCACGCGGGTAGCCAGCAGGCGAGCTGCTGCCCCCACGCGCGACGCTTTCGACAGCGGCAAGCCGGGCGAGCACGTGATCGAAGGTAACGCTGTCGCCGGGCCGCAGCGCAATCAGGCCATCGACATGGCGGCCGTTGACGCTGACGGTCGTCCCCGGGGGCACTTCCAGCATGACGCCGGTTGCGCTGACGTGAAGCTGGCAATGCTGCGGTAGCACGCCCGGCGTATCGAGGACGATGTTCGATTGCGGATCGGAGCCGACGCGATTGACGCCGGGACCGAGCAGGACCTGAGGGTGTTCCCCACCCGGAAAAACCAGTTTCATCGGCACGCCGCCCCTCCCCGGCGAACGTAGACTTGTAGCGCGCATTTTGCGCCACTACCTTGAACCGATGCCGACTCTAATCATCCTGATGATCGTGTCTGCGATGGTGTTCGCGTTCTGGAACGCGAGCCGCGCCGCAGCTGAACGAGCTGAATCCCTGGGCCGTGACGCCTGTCGCATTGCCGGCGTGCAGTGGCTGGACCACAGCGTCCACGCCGTCGGCCTGCGGGTCTGCCGGCAGGACAACGGCCGGCTCGGTTTCGAGCGCACCTTCCGCTTCGACTATTCGCATAACGGGGAGGACCGCCATGTCGGCCGCCTCGTGTTGCGCGGCGACCGGCTGGTGTCGTTCAGCGGCCCGGTGATGCCCTCGGTGGCGCAACTGCACTAGTGCCGCGGCGGAACAGGGAACGACCGGCGAAGCCGGTCATTTCACGATTCGAAGATGTCCACTGCGGCGCGGCGTCGGGGTGGGCGGCTCATCGCCATCGTCCGGCGATCCGTCGTCCGGCACCACGCTGAGCGGTACGTGCGCGGTCTCTTCGCCGTCACTCTCGATCTCCAGTTCCGCTTCCTCGGAGCCGCCTGCCAGCGACTCCTCGGGTAGTGCCATGCCCTGCCCGGTCTCGCGCGCGTAAATCGCCAGCACCGCGGAAACCGGCACCGATACCGCATGGCTCACGCCGCCGAATCGGGCGCTGAAACGAATCACGTCGTTGGTCATCTGCAGGCCGGCCACCGCCCGCTCAGCAACGTTGAGCACGATCCGCCCATCCTTGACCGCATGCACGGGCACCTGCACGTGCGGTCGCGTGGCATCGACCAGCAGGTGCGGCGTCATTCCGTTGTCGGCGATCCACTCGTACAGCGCCCGCAACAGGTACGGGCGATGACTGGTCATGGTGGTGCTGTCTTCACTCATGGCGGAAGTGTAGCGCCGCGCGCCAGCCACAGAACGCGGTAGGGCCCGGAATTCCGGGCCCTGTGCCTCGACCGCCCGCCGATCAGGTCGGGACGTCGCGCAGCTTGCGCTCCGCATCCGTGAGGCTGCGGGTGAAGCCCGGGTTCCGGAAGATGCGGTTGCCGTAGTCCTCGATCACCTTGCCATCCTTGGGCAGGGGTACGCCGAGCGCCGGCAGGCGCCAGATGATCGGGGCCATGGCGCAGTCTGCCAGGCTCATTTCCGGATTGAGGAAGAACTTGCTCGCCTTGAACAGCGGCACCGAAGCGGTGAGCAGTTCCTTCAGGCGCTTGCGCCCCGCCTCCGCCTGGACCTTGTTGCCCAACTGGATCGCCTGCACCTGCGGCACCCAGTCGTGCTCCAGGCGCAGCATGGCCAGGCGCAGGCGTGCACGCGAGAGCGGGTCGACCGGCATCAGCGGCGGATGCGGATAACGCTCGTCCAGGTATTCGCTGACGACGCTGGCCGCGTAGAGAACCAGGTCGCGCTCGACCAGGGTCGGAACGGAGTGATACGGGTTGAGGTCGACCAGATCCTCGGGTGGGTTCTGTGGGTCGACCGGAATCAGGTCGTAGGTGACGCCCTTGGCCGCCAGCACCAGCCGCACGCGGTGGCACAGCACGCAGTCGGTGGACGAAAACAAGGTCAGGGCATTACGCATACGTGGACTAGCCGCCATCATCGATTGCTCCTGCATTCGGATTCGACCGGCCCTACCCGCCGGCCATGGCGCCGCCCGCCCCCTGCGGTCGGTCGCCCAGTTTTCCGAGACTAGCGTTACTGCCTGAAAAAGTCGCCCCCCGGCCACCAGATGCGAAACGCCCGGCGCGGGGCCGGGCGTTTCGGGAACAAACCGCTTAGTGGTGCACGTCCTTCCAATACTCGTGCTTCAGCAGGTAGGCCAGGAAGGTGAAGAAGGCAAGGAACAGGACCACCCACACGCCGAGCTTCTCGCGCTTGAGGGCCGCCGGCTCGCCCGCGTACTCGAGGAAGGCCGTGATGTCACGGACCGACTGGTCGAACTGCTGTGGGGTCTGCGTGCCTGGCTGGGTGATCTTCAGGCCGTGCACCGGACGGTCGCCGGTGGCCTTGTCGGGCTCACCGAATTCGGCGTGCTGCAGGCCCTGCATCTGCCACAGCGGGTTGGGCATCGACGCGTTCGGGAACAGCTTGTTGTTCCAGCCCAGCGGGCGCGACTCGTCCAGGTAGAACGACTTCAGGTACGTATAGATCCAGTCGCTGCCGCGGACGCGCGCGATCAGGCTGAGATCCGGCGGCATCTTGCCGAACCACTTGTTGGCATCCGCCTCGTTGAGGCTGACCTGGATCTGCTCACCGAACTTGGCGCCGGTGAAGTTGAGGTTCTGCATCACCTCGTCTTCGGTGAGCCCCAGGTCCTCGCCCAGGCGCGAATAGCGCAGGTACTTGAGCGAATGGCAGCCAGAGCAGTAGTTCATGTACAGCGCGGCGCCGCGCTGCAGCGATGCGCGATCACCCAGGTCGGTGCCTGACTGCATCAGGTCGCCGCCTTCGCTTGCCAGCGCGGTGGCGGAGACCAACAGGCCCGCGGCGAAACCGGCGAGGGCGCGGACGAAATTCTTCTTAGTCATGCGTCGTCACCCGTTCCGGCACCGGCTTGGTCTTATCGAGCTTGCTCCACACCGGCATGGTGATGAAGAAGGCGAAATACAGGAAGGTCAGCACGCGGCCGATCTGCGTTTCGACAGGGTCGGTACCCGGGCCCGCGCCGATCTTGCCAAGCCACACGAAGCACACGGCCAGCAGCGCCAGCATGACCTTGGTCAGGATGCCGCGGTAGCGGACGGACTTGACCTTGGAGCGGTCCAGCCACGGCACGAAGAACAGCACCGAGATGGCGCCGAACATCACCAGCACGCCAGACAACTTGTGCGGGATGACGCGGAGCATCGCGTAGTACGGCGTGTAGTACCACACCGGCTTGATGTGCGCCGGCGTCACCAGGCGGTTGGCTTCGGTGAAGTTGTCGTGCTCGAGGAACCAGCCGCCGAACGCAGGCGCGAAGAAGATGATGAACGCCGCGAGGATCAGGAAGAAGCCGGTGCCGAAGATGTCCTTCACCGTGTAGTACGGGTGGAAGGGAATGCCGTCGGCCGGCTTGGTCGCATCCCAGCGGTTGCCCTTGGGGCCGTACTTGATCTCGACGCCATCCGGATTGTTCGAACCCACTTCATGCAGCGCACCCAGGTGCAGCACGACCAGCAGCAGCAGCACCAGCGGCATCGCGATCACGTGCAGGGCGAAGAAGCGGTTTAGGGTGGCGTCGGACGGCAGGTAGTCGCCCATGATCCACTCGGTCAGACCGTTGCCGATCACGGGGATCGCACCGAACAGCGAGATGATCACCTTCGCGCCCCAGAACGACATCTGGCCCCACGGCAGGACGTAGCCCATGAAGGCTTCGGCCATCAGCACGAGGTAGATGAGCATGCCCAGGATCCACACTAGTTCCCGCGGCTTCTTGTACGAGCCGTACATCAGGCCACGGAACATGTGGATGTAGACGACGATGAAGAACAGCGAGGCGCCGGTCGAATGCATGTACCGGATCAGCCAGCCCCATTCCACGTCGCGCATGATGTACTCGACCGAGGCGAAGGCTTCCGCCGCGCTCGGCTTGAAGTGCATCGTGAGGAAGATGCCCGTGACGATCTGGTTGACCAGCACCAGCAGCGCGAGCGAGCCGAAGTAGTACCAGATGTTGAAGTTCTTCGGCGCGTAGTACTCGGTCATGTGCTTGCGGTACGCAGGCATCATCGCCGGCGCGCGCTCGTTGACCCAGTTCCATACGCCATTGGCAGTACGGGTGAAGATGTTCGCCATGGCTTACGCGGCTCCCTTCGGATCGACGCCGATGATGATCGTCGTGTCGTTTTCGTAGTAGTGCGGCGGGACCTTGAGGTTGGTCGGCGCAGGCACGCCCTGGAACACGCGGCCGGCCATGTCGAAGCGCGACTTGTGGCACGGGCAGAAGTAGCCGCCCTTCCACTCCGGATCGAACGGCTCGGGACGGATCTCAGCCTTCAGTTCCGGCGAGCAACCCAAGTGCGTGCACAGGCCGACCAGCACGGAGATTTCCGGCTTCAGCGAGCGCAGCTCAGGATTGGCCTTCTTGATGTATTCGGGCTGCTGGTCCGCATTCTCTGACTTGGGATCGCGCAGGCGATCGTCCAGGGTCGGCAGCGCCTGCAGGATCGCCTTGGAGCGCTTGACGATCCAGATCGGCTGACCGCGCCATTCGAGGATCAGACGCTGGCCTTCCTGCAGACCGGTGATGTCGGCGGTCACCGGAGCGCCAGCGAGCTTGGCTCGGGCACTCGGATTCCACGACTTGATGAACGGTACCGCCACAAATCCCGCCCCGACTGCGCCGACCACGGCTGTAGTCGCTGTCAGGAAACGGCGGCGGCCCTGGTTGACGGGGCTGTCCCCTTGGTTGGCCATCCGGCACTCCGCAAAGCACTAAAAAACGGAAGTTCACGCGGCCGCCGCCACTGGCGACGGCTCGCGGCTAAAAAGACGGCGAAGTGTAACGGAACGGTGAATGACCCGACAATCGGGCAGGACCTCAGCGCTGCAGAACCGCTACGACGGGCGCCTTTTCGCCGGGCGCAGGGTCAGCGCGAACCGGCCGATCCCGCCGAGGCCACCTGGCTGCCCGCGCTGCGGTAGCGATCGGCCAACTGGGACACGCGTTGCACGTAGCGCTGGGTTTCGGCGTAGGGCGGCACGCCCTTGTACTTGGCGACCGCGCCCTCGCCGGCGTTGTAGCCGGCCGCCGCCAGCTTGAGGTCGCCGTTGAAGCGCTTGAGCAACCAGCCCAGGTACTGCACGCCGCCGCGGATGTTCTGCGCCGGGTCGAACGCATTGCTGACGCCGAATCGGCGCGCCGTCGCCGGCATCAGCTGCATCAGGCCCTGCGCGCCAACGCGGGAAAGCGCGCCGGGGTTGTAGGACGATTCGGCATGGATGATGGCGCGGACGATCGCCTCTTCGACGCCGAACTGCGCGGCCGCGCTGGAAATCTCCGAGCCGTAGGCCGCCGTGTTGAGCCGGATCCGGCCGAAGTTGACGCCCGGCAGGGCGCCACAGGCGTAGCAGTTTTCGATCTGGAAGATCGGGAACTGCACCCGAGTTACCTTGACGTTGGCGACGCCCTGCGGCCGGCGATTGCTGTAGTTGCGCACGCCGTTGGCATCGATGTACGAGTAGGTCACCGTCGAGCCCATGCGCAGGAAGCGGGCCTTCATGCCCGTCTCGCTGCCCAGCGGCTTGGCGCCGACGGTGGCCGGCGAGCCGGCGACATTCATGGCCGGGGCCGCGCTGCCTGCGTTCGCGGGGGCGGGCGGCGCAACCGGCGCGGCATTGGCCGCGCGAGGCTTGTCGGCCGTGTAGCTGATCACCTTGCACTTGGTGCCCGGGACCCGCTTGCTCGCATAAGCTCGCGCGCCATCGGGACCGTCGCACCGGTAAAGCGTGCCCGCCCACGCGGGCGTAGACGCCAGCGCGGCCAAAGCGACCAGAATTCCCCGTGCCCCCTTCATGTCGCGGACTATCCTAGGATTCGGAAGGCTTGACAAGTCTTTGATTTATATGAACGCGACGACGATCGCGTTTCGGCCAGACACCCCTTCCTGCGGGTGGGCGGACCCGCCGCTACAATGCGCGCCCCGGTGCGGAATAACCGCCGCCCTCCCGGCCTCAGAACCCATATGACCGATCCGATCCTCGACGCTGCAGCGGCGTCCGCCCCCCGGGCCAAGGGCAAGCTCTTCATCGAGACCCACGGCTGCCAGATGAACGAGTACGACTCGGCCAAGATGGCCGACGTGCTGGCCGCCAGCGACGGCCTCGAACTCACCTCGAATGTCGAGGAAGCCGACGTCATCCTGATCAATACCTGCTCGATCCGTGAAAAAGCGCAGGAAAAGGTCTTCAGCCAGCTCGGCCGCTGGAAGTCCCTGAAGCAGGGTGGCAGGCCGGTGGTCATCGGTGTCGGCGGCTGCGTGGCCTCGCAGGAAGGCGACGCGATCATCAGGCGCGCGCCCTACGTCGACCTGGTCTTCGGTCCGCAGACCCTGCACCGGCTGCCGGAGCTGATCCAGGCCAAGCGCGAGACCGGCCTGCCGCAGGTCGACATCAGCTTTCCCGAAATCGAGAAGTTCGACCGCCTGCCGGAGCCGCGCGCCGAAGGTCCCTCGGCCTTCGTCTCGATCATGGAAGGCTGCAGCAAGTACTGCTCGTTCTGCGTGGTGCCCTACACCCGCGGCGAGGAGATCAGCCGTCCGTTCGAGGACGTGCTGGTCGAGGTCGCCGACCTCGCCTCGCAGGGCGTGCGCGAAGTCACCCTGCTCGGGCAGAACGTCAACGCCTATCGCGGCCCGTACGGTGACGGCGAAATCGCCGACCTCGGCCTGCTGATCCGCGCGATCGCCGAGATCGACGGCATCGGCCGCATCCGCTTCACCACCTCGCACCCGCTCGAATTCTCCGATTCGCTGGTCGAGGCCTATCGCGACGTGCCCAAGCTCGCCAACTTCCTGCACCTGCCCGTCCAGGCCGGCAGCGACCGCGTACTGGCGGCGATGAAGCGCGGATACACCGCGCTGGAGTTCAAGCAGAAGATCCGCAAGCTGCGCGCAGTGCGCCCGGACATCTCGATTTCCTCGGACTTCATCGTCGGATTCCCGGGCGAGTCCGACGCGGACTTCGAGAAGACGATGAAGCTGATCGAGGACATCGGCTTCGACCAGTCGTTTTCCTTCATCTATTCGCGCCGACCGGGTACCCCCGCCGCCGACCTCGAAGACACGGTCAGCAGCGACGAGAAGCACGCCCGACTCTCGCGCCTGCAGGCCACCATCAATGCCAAGGCGCGCGAGATCAGCGACGCCATGGTCGGCAGCGTGCAGAAGGTCCTGGTCGAGGGTCCGTCGAAGAAGAACCCCAACGAACTCACCGGCAAGACCGAGAACATGCGCTCGGTGAATTTCCCGGGCCACGCGCGCCTGGTCGGCCAGTTCGTCGACGTCGTCATCACCGAAGCGATGAGCAACTCGCTGCGCGCCCGGGTGGCGACCATCGAGGCGCCCGCCGCGGCATGAGCAATCCGCTGCTGGCGCGGGGCACCCCGAACCGCCACCTGCACATTGCGTTGGCGGACCTGGGGCTCGGCATCGCGGCCGGCTGCATCTGGCAGGGCGTGTTCCAGGTGCCCATGCAGGACCGCGTTCCTTCCTGGGTGTGGCCCGTTGCGGCGGCATTGTTCCTACTGTCAGCGGTGGCGGCGTACTCGCGCCATCGCGCGCTGCGGTCGCGGCGCGGCTAATCCAGCCGTTTGCGGAAGCGGGAAATCGCCAGGGTCATCATCACGGCGGTGAAGGCGGCCAGCGCGAGGACATCGGGCCACAATTCCAGCAACCCTGCCCCACGCAGCATGATGCCGCGGATCAGGCGCAGGAAATGCGTCAACGGCAGGAGCTCGGCGACCCACTGGATGACGCGCGGCATGCCGGCGAACGGGAACATGAAGCCGGACAGCAGGATCGACGGCAGGAACACGAAGAACGTCATCTGCATCGCCTGGAACTGCGACTTCGCCTTGGTCGAGATCAGCAGGCCCAGGGTCAGGTTGGCGAAGATCAACAGCACCGACGCGAGATAGACGTCGACCGCGCTGCCGCGGATCGGCACCCGGAAGAGGGTCAGTCCGAGGGCGAGCACCACGGTCGTCTGCACCAGCCCGATCACCGCGTACGGCAGCACCTTGCCCACCATCAGCTCGCTGCGGCTGACCGGCGTGGCGATCAGCAACTCCATGTTGCCCCGCTCGCGTTCGCGCACGATGGCGACGCCGGTGAACAGGACCATGGTCATGGTCAGGATCACCCCGATCAGGCCGGGAACGATGTTGACGGCGGAACGGCGCTCCGGGTTGTAGAAACTGACGACGCCGATCTGCTGGCGCGACGTCTCGCGAGCGCCCGTCACGTGGGTCACGTACGCGGCGCTGTCCAGCGGCAGCTGCGCCAGCTGGATCGCCGCGCTCTGCACGACCGTATCGCTGCCGTCGACCAGAACCTGCACGGCTTCGCGACCTTCGGCGCGGCGACGTTCGAAATCCGGGGGGATCACCACGCCCACGCTGATGCGTCCGCGCCGCAGCAGCTCCATCGCCTCCTGCGGCGTATTGGCCTGGACGGCGGGCGCGATGACGCCCGTGGCGAGCATGTCCATCACCAGCGCGCGCGATGCGCTGGTGCCGGCCTGGTCGACGATGGCGGCATCGAGCCCGCGCAGGTTGAGGTTGATCGCGTAGCCGAACAGCACCAGCTGCATCACCGGGATGCCGATGATCATCGCCAGGGTGATGCGGTCGCGGCGCATCTGCCGCAGCTCCTTCAGCACGATGGCGAACAGGCGGCGCCAGTTCATGCGGCGCGCTCCTGGTCATCGCCGCGGCCGCGGGTGGCAACGACGAACACGTCCTCGAGATTCGGCGCGATGGCATCCACTTCGCCATGCAGACCGGCCTGCGCCAGCGCCGCGCGCAAGCGCTCGGCGGCGTCACCGTTCTCGGCCATCAGCACGCGCTGCATGTTGCCGATCTGCGCGACGCTGATCACCCCTGGCACGGCCAGCAGCGCGGCCTGCGCACGGCGCGGTTGCTCGGCATGCACCGCCAGCGTCCTGCCCGCCAACTGGGCCGCCAGATCCCCCGGAGTCCCGTCCGCGACCAGCGCGCCGCGGTCGAGAATGGCGAGGCGATGGCAGCGCTCTGCCTCGTCCATGTAGTGCGTGGACACGAGGATGGTGGTGCCCGCGTCCGCGAGTTCGAACAACTTCTCCCAGAAGTCGCGGCGCGACTCGGGATCAACCGCGCTGGTGGGCTCGTCAAGAAACAGCAGTTCGGGGCGATGGATCACCGCCCCGGCCAGCGCCAGGCGCTGCTTCTGGCCGCCGCTCATCGTCCCGGCCAGTTGCTTCTGGCGATCCTCGAAGTGGTAGTGCTGCACCAGTTCGTCGATGCGGCGCGCGGCCGCGGCCTTCGGGATGTCCTGCACGGCGGCGAGGAACTCCAGGTTCTCGCGCACGCTCAGGTCCTCGAACAACGAGAACTTCTGCGTCATGTAGCCGATGCGCCGGCGCAATTCCTCGGATTGCTCCGGAATGCGCAGGCCCAGCACTTCGATCTCGCCGGCCGAAGGCGCAAGCAGGCCGCAGAGCATGCGGATCGTGGTGGTTTTGCCGGAACCGTTCGGACCGAGGAAGCCGTAGACGCTGGCCTTGGGCACGCTGAGGTCGACGGCGTCGACCGCCGTGAGCGCGCCGAAGCGCTTGGTCAGGCCACGCGCACGGATCGCCTCCCCGAACGAAGCGGCTGGCGCGCTCATGGCTGGAATTCCACCCGCACCGGCATGCCCGCCGGCAACTCGCGCGCGCCGGGGTCGAGCAGGATCTCGGCGAGGTAGCTCAGTCGCGCCGCGTCGTCGCCGATGAGCGCGTAGTACGGCGTGAAGCTGGGTTCGCTGCGGATCATGCGCACCGTGCCGGGAATGGAGCCGTTTCGACCGTCGATGTAGACGCGCGCCACCTGCCCCACCTTCACGTTTGCGCGGATCGGCTCGGGCACGTAAACCCGCGCATACGGGGCATCGCCGGCCAGCAGGATCGCCAGTGGCGCCCCGACCGGCGCCTGGTCACCGAGCCGGTAAGGCAGCGCATCGATGCGGCCGGCGCGTGGCGCGACGATATTGAGCTTGTCGAGGCTGACCTGCTGTGCGTTCGCCTGGGCCTCCGCCGCGCGCAGCGCGGCTTCGCCCTGGGCGACGCGTTCGCGGCGCGTGCCGTGCTCGAGTTCGAGCAACGTCGCCTGTGCCGCCCGCACCTGCGCATCGGCGCTGCCGGCCGCCGCACGGGCGCGATCGACCTCCGCGGCCGCAATCAGCTTGCGCGCGCCCAAGGGCTGCACCCGCGCGTAGTACGCACGCGCATCGCGCGCCTGCGCCTGCGCCGCGACCAGCTGCGCGCGCGCCTGGGCGATGGTTTCGTCGCGGGCTCCGGCCTCGAGTTCGCGCAGGGCCTCGCGTTGCCGCTGCGCTTCCTGCTGTGCCGCGATGGTCGCCGATTCGATCCGCGTGGGATCGAGCTTCAACAACGATTGCCCGGCCCGCACTTGCTGGCCTTCGCGCACACTGATCTCCACGATGCGCTCGGCCGCGGGCGCCGGCAGCGTGATCCGGTCGTATTCCAGCGTGCCCAGCGCCTGCGGAGGTGGCTTCCCGCACGCGGCCAGCGCGATCGAGATCGCCAGCAGCGCGGTTCGCAACGTGGTCATCGGTGGTCCTCCCCTGTCTGCAGGCCATGCTCAAGCAGCGCGATCGCGTGGTCGCGGATGCTCGTGGCATCGATGTCGGCTGCGCCAAAGATGCCCCGCCAGATCGGCGCGCCCGCGGCCGGGAACAAGGTCAGCCCGACCAGGGAAACGACGAGCAGGCGGGGATCCAGGTCCGGGTTGAGCCGCCCTGCGCGCTGCGCGGCGGCGAAGCGCTTCGCCAGCAATTGCGGCAGCTGCGGCGCAACCTGGGAGACGATCAGTTCGCGGAGCATGCCGCCTTCGCAGAGCACCTCCCGCACCCACAAGGCCGGCCACCAGGGATAGCGCACCACCAGCTCGCTCATCTTGCGCACGAAGCTCGCGATGAGCATCGCGACATCGTCCCCGGCGCCGTCCAGCTCCCCGCGCATCTCCGCCAACACCGGCAGCAGGCGCTCGGCCACGAGCGCGTCGACCAGCTGGCTCTTGTCGCCAAAGTAGTAGTGCAGCAGCGCCGGGGTCACGGCCGCTTCGCTGGCGATGGCGCGCAGCGAGGTCGCCGCGATGCCCTCCCGGGTGAAACAGGCGATGGCGGCATCGAGCAGGTGCGCGCGCAGGTCAGGGGCATCGCCGCTGGGGCGGCCCGGCGTGCGCTTGCGCACGGACTTCGCCGCCTTCGGGGCCTTTGCGGCGGCAGCGGCGGATGCAGGGCGGGAGCGGACGGCCATGGCATATAATTAATTCAGCACTCAATTATTTGCAACGCGCAACTGACGAACGGCAACCCGCTTCGCCTCCGCACATGACGCCGCCAACACGGCGGCGGCAGGCACGATGAGTGGGCGCTCTGCCGGTCGATGCGAACTGTCGCGCCGACGCGGTGCACGATTCACCGCTTCGTGATGCATTCCCGCGGCAGTCTGCGGCGTGCTCGCGTGCACTCCACCTGCCCGATCGGCTTTGCGAAAAGTCCGGCGCAGGCGCAAGCTTTCCTTCCACCTCGGCGCCCCCTTCCGACCGATCACGATGGCTTCACGCACCGTTTCCGAATTCGCCCTCGATCCGGCCGAAGCCGAGCGCCTGGCCAATGTCAGCGGCCCCTTCGACAGCCACTTGCGCATGATCGAATTGCGCCTGGGCGTGGAGATCGCCAACCGCGGCAACGTGTTCCGCGTGGACGGCCCGGAAGCCTCCGTGCACAAGACGGAAAAGCTGCTGCGCGAACTGTGGGATGAAGCGGCCAACAGCACGCTCACGGAACCGGACATCCACCTGCACCTGACCGAATACGAAGCGGACGAAACCATCGCCGGCGACATCGAGCCGCAGGAAGTAGTCATCCGCGTCAAGCGCGGCACCCTGCGCGCCCGCGGCGCCAACCAGGCCAAGTACCTGCATGCCATCGCCACCCACGACATCAACTTCGGCATCGGCCCGGCCGGCACCGGCAAGACGTTCCTGGCCGTGGCCATGGCGGTGGAGGCACTGAACGAGTCCCGCGTGCAGCGCCTGATCCTGGTGCGGCCGGCGGTGGAAGCGGGCGAGAAGCTCGGCTTCCTGCCGGGCGACCTCACCCAGAAGGTCGATCCCTACCTGCGCCCGCTGTACGACGCCCTGTACGAAATGCTGGGCGTGGAAAAGGTGGTCAAGCTGCTGGAAAGGAACGTCATCGAGATCGCCCCGCTTGCCTACATGCGCGGACGCACGCTTAACGACGCGTATGTGATCCTCGACGAAGCGCAGAACACCACGATCGAGCAGATGAAGATGTTCCTGACCCGCATCGGCTTCGGCAGCACGGCCGTGGTGACCGGCGACATGACCCAGATCGACCTGCCCAAGCACCAGAAGTCGGGGCTGAAGGATGCGCTGGAAGTGCTGCGCAACGTCAACGGGATCAGCTTCACCTTCTTCGAATCGCGCGACGTGGTCCGCCATCCGCTGGTCGCGCGCATCGTCAATGCCTACGACGCGCGCGACGCAACGGACGCGCAGACCGGGCCGGCCTGATGAGCCAACGGTTCCCCTTCCACCTCGCCAAGGATCAACACGCATGACCGTAGGCCCGGTTCGTCTCGATGTCAGCGTCAGCTATGCCGTTCCACGCAATGGCGTTCCGTCAGCCGTGAGCTTCCGCAAATGGGTGGCCGCGGCCCTGGAAAACCGCATCCGCGAAGCCGACCTGGCCATCCGCATCGTCGGCACCAAGGAGGCGCGTTCGCTCAACCGCCACTTCCGCGGCAAGGACTACGCGACCAACGTGCTCAGCTTCCCGGCAGAGATGCCGGAAGGCTTGCCCAAGGGCGTCAAGATGCCGCTGCTGGGCGACCTGGTGATCTGCGCACCGGTCGTGGCGCGTGAGGCCAAGGAGCAGAAGAAGCAGCTCGTCGAGCATTACGCCCACCTGACCGTCCACGGCGCGCTGCACCTGCTCGGCTGGGACCACGAGAACGAAGCCGACGCGATCTGCATGGAGCAGCTGGAGCGGGAAATCCTGGCCGGCATGGGGATCGAGGATCCCTACGTCATCGCCTGAGGCGCCACGCCCGCCAGGAATCGCCGTTTCGTACCGCTAGGCGTGCGCGCTCGCACCGTTGTGCCGGCGCCTGCCGTCGTGGCGCGCGCGTGTCCGTGCAGCCTTCCGCGCGGCTTCCGAACGGCCTTCGGCGCCCTTGGTGCGCGCGGCTTTCTTCGCGGCCGCGGAGCGCTCGTCCGTGGTGCGCTTGCGCGCCGCCTTCTTCGCCTGCCGCGACAACGCCAGCGGGCTTGCGGCGGCGCGGTCCTCGCGTTTCAGGGCCTGGGTCGTGGCGCGGGAGCGGCTCCGCGATGGCGTTGCAGTGCTCGCCCCCGCGCTGGCCTTGCGCGCGGCAGGCCGCTTCACCGCCGTCTTCTTCGCGGCGCCACGCTTTGCCACGGCCGTCTTCGTAGCCGTCTTCCTGGCGGTCGTTTTCGCGGCCTTCCTGGCCGTCTTGCTGGCCGCAGCCGTGCGGGTGCCCGCGGCCACGTCGCGGCGCGCATTCCGGCGCGTTTCCTCGGACGCCTCGCCCTTCTTGGGTGGCGGCAGGTCCACGCCGGCACGCCGGGCCTTGGACAGGCCGATCGCGATCGCCTGCTTGGCCGAACGGGCGCCGTGCTTGCCCTCGCGAATGTGCGCGATTTCCTCGTGGACGAATTCGCCGGCCTGGGTGCTGGCCGACTTGCCCTCGCGCCGGTCCTGCCGTGCGCGTCTGATCGTACGTTTCTCAGGCATCTCGCAATCCTCCGCGTGGGGCCCGCCGGCGATTATCGAGCCGTCCCCGGCACGCTGCCGTGAACCAGCCTTCCCCGAGCGTGTAGCCGCCGTCGCGCCCATCCGCGCTAGACTTTCCCGGTCCGCCCATCCCCCGGGCGTTGCCGAAACCCCATGTCCGAGGACGACAGTAGTACCCCGCAGGAAAACCAGGAACGACGCCGCGGCTGGCTGGAACGCATCAGCACGATGCTCTCCGGCGAGCCCAGCACCCGCGAGGACCTGGTCGAACTACTGCGCGATGCCCAGGCCGACGGCCTGATTGCGGCCGACACCCTGCGAATGATGGAAGGCGCCATCGCGGTATCCGACCTGACGGTTGGCGACGTGATGATCCCGCGCGCGCAGATGGTCGCCCTGCCCGCCGAAGCCTCGCTCCTCGAACTGATGAAGCAGGTGGTCGAGTCCGGCCACTCGCGCTTTCCGGTCCATGGCGAGGACAAGGACGAGATCCTCGGCATCCTGCTGGCCAAGGACCTGCTCCGCGGGGTGGTGGCCGACAACGGCCCGGGCAGCATCCATGCCCTGCTGCGCCCGGCGGTGCTGATCCCCGAATCCAAGAGGCTGAACGTGCTGCTGCGCGAGTTCCGCCAGTCGCGCAACCACATGGCGATCGTGATCGACGAGCACGGCGGGGTCGCCGGCCTGGTCACGATCGAGGACGTGCTCGAGCAGATCGTCGGCGACATCGACGACGAGCACGACGAGGCCGAGGACCCGCAGGCGCTGATGCGCGCGCAGGCCGACGGCCTGTTCGTGGTCGATGCGCTGACGCCGATCTCGGACTTCAACGAGCGCTTCGACGCCGACTTCGACGACGACGAGTACGACACCATCGGCGGCCTGGTCACCGCGGCGATCGGCCATCTGCCCGAAGCTGGAGAGGAACTGTCCCTGGGCCGCTTCGTGTTCCGCGTCGCCTCCGCCGACGTGCGCCGCGTGCACGCCTTCCACGTCGACGTCCTCAGCAATGCATGACGCCGACGTCCCCTTCCGTGCCGTGCACGGAAGGGTGAGCCGCCTCGCCCGCTGGCTGCTGCTGGCCTTGCTGTACCTGCTGTCCCTCGGCGCGCTCGCGCAGGGCGCGGCGTCGCAAGCCGGAGTACCCACATCCGCTCCCGCGGCGACTGGTGATCCCGTCCCGCGCGTCGGCATCATGATGATGCAACCCGGCGAGATCTTCTGGGAGCGCTTCGGCCACGACTCGGTGCTGGTGGTCGACCCGCGCAGCGGCGATGCGATCTCGTACAACTTCGGATTCTTCGACCCGAGCGAACCGGACTTCATCGCGCGTTTCGTCCGCGGCGACATGCGCTACCGGCTCGCTGCGGTTCCGTATGCGGACGACCTGGTGCTGTACCGCGAGGAAGGCCGCGGCGTGCAGGTCCTCTGGCTCGACCTCGAGGACACGCAGGCGCGCGAAGTCGCCGCCGCACTGGCCGAGAACGCGCGCCCGGAAAATGCCTTCTACCGCTACGACTATTTCAAGGACAACTGCTCCACGCGCGTTCGCGACGCGGTCGACCGCGCCTTGGCCGGCCGCCTGCAGCAGCAGGTCCAGGGCCGGTCGCAGGGCCTGACCTGGCGCGACGAAGCGCTGCGGCTGGCGTCCCCTGCGACCTGGATGTGGCTGGGGTTCGACCTGGGCCTCGGGCCGGCGGCGGACCAGCCGATGACGCTGTGGGAACAGGCCTTCGTGCCGCGGCGACTTGCCGACATCCTGCTCGAGGCAAGGAACGACGCGGGCCGCCCGCTGGTGCGCGGGCGCGAGGACATCCTGTCGCACCGCATTGCCCCCGAACCGCAAGCCAATCCCCTGCGCTGGTGGCTGTGGGGGCTGTGGGGCATCGCCGCTGCCTTTGCCATCGCCCGGCTCGGCCTACGCTGGCCGCGCGCGTTCGCGGCGGCCGTGATGCCGTTCTGGGTGTTGTCGGGAGCGATCGGCTCCCTGCTGCTGTTCCTGTGGTTCGGGACGGCCCACGTGATGGGCTGGGCCAACCACAACCTCTTCCTGCTCAATCCGCTCGCCTGGCTCGCGCTTCCGGGCGCATGGCACCTGCTGCGCGGACGCGTGCCCGGGCGCTGGGCCGCAGCCATTACGCTGCTGATCGCGCTGTGCGCCGGCGCCGGCCTGCTGCTGCGGTGGGTCAGCGCGCAGCCGCAGGCCAACATGCACTGGATCGCACTGCTGCTGCCCGTGCATGTCGCCATCGCCTGGGTAATCGCACGGCGCAACCGGGGCTGACGCGCGGCCGGCCGTGTATTGCGCCGGATCGCCGGCAAGGGGCACGATGCCGCGCATGAAGGATCCGACCCTGCCCCAATGCGTCGTCAACTGCGTGGCCTACGGCCGCGATGGCGAGAGGCGCGACATCAGCCTCGACGCCATCAGTGACGTCCTCGCCGTCGACGACGGCAGTTTCGTCTGGGTCGGCCTGTACGAGCCGGACGAAGGCATCCTCGACAAGCTGCAGGAAGAGTTCGGGCTGCACGACCTCGCGGTGGAAGACGCGCACAACGCGCACCAGCGGCCCAAGCTGGAAACCTACGGCAATTCGCTGTTCATCGCCGTCCACACCGCGCAGACGATCGACAGCCACATCCGCTTCGGCGAAACCCATATCTTCATCGGCCCGCGTTACCTGGTGACGGTGCGCCACGGCGCATCCAGCAGCTACGCCCCCGCCCGCGCACGCATGGAGCGCGAGGCGGACATGTTCGCGCACGGCCCCAGCGCCGCCCTCTACTCCGTCCTCGACATGATCGTGGACAACTACATGCCCATCGTCGACGAGTTCAGCCACGAGCTCAACGAACTGGAGCAGGACATCTTCGTCGAGGAGTTCAGCAAGAACACCGTGCACAAGCTGTACGACCTCAAGCGCGAACTGACCCGGTTGCGCCTGGCCGTATCGCCGCTGCAGGACATCCTCGGCCAGCTCGCGCGCGCGCGGACGCCGCTGATCGACGAGGAGATCCAGCTGTACTTCCGCGACGTGCACGACCACACCGTGCGCCTCAACGAGAGCACCGACACCCTGCGCGAGATGCTGACCGCGGCAATGACGGTGAACCTGTCGCTGGTCGCCGTGCAGCAGGGCGAAACCGTGAAGCGCCTGGGCGCCTGGGCGGCGCTGCTGGCCGCCCCGACGCTGATCGCGAGCTGGTACGGGATGAACTTCACCCACATGCCCGAGCTCGCGGGCCGCTACAGCTACTGGATCCTGATCGGCGCGATGGTCGTGATCTGCGTGGTGCTGTACGGCATGTTCAAGCGGGCGAAGTGGCTCTGAATCACGGATAGCGGTCCGTCGGTTCCAGTAGGCGGACTTCCCGCCGATTGACCTGGGGCGGTCCCACGCGCGACGCTGCGGCCTCCTCCGGAGGGACGTCATGCAGCGCTTTTCCTGGATCATCTGGCTCCTTGCGACCGTGGTCGCCGTCGCAAGCCTCGGCACCCTGGCCCTGCACCGGGGCGAAACCATCAGCGCCATGTGGCTGGTGGCCGCGGCAATTTCAGTATTCGCCATCGCATACCGGTTCTATTCCCGCTACATCGCCCAGGTCGCCCTGGGCGTGGATGCCACGCGCGCGACGCCGGCGTGGCGGCGCAACGACGGACTGGACTACGTGCCGACCGAGCGGTCGGTGCTGTTCGGACACCACTTCGCCGCGATCGCCGGCGCCGGCCCGCTGGTGGGCCCGGTGCTCGCCGCGCAGATGGGCTACCTGCCCGGAACCCTGTGGATCCTGGCCGGCGTCGTGTTCGCCGGTGCGGTGCAGGACGTGCTCGTGCTGTTCTTCTCCACGCGCCGCGATGGCCGCTCGCTCGGGGAGATGATCCGCACCGAGATGGGTGGTGCCGCCGGCGTCACGGCGATGATCGGCATCCTCTTCATCATGGTGATCCTGCTGGCGGTGCTGGCGCTGGTGGTGGTGAAGGCGCTGGCGCAGAGCCCGTGGGGCACGTTCACGGTAGCGATGACCATCCCGATCGCGGTGCTGATGGGCCTGTACCTGCGCTTATTCCGGCCGGGGCGCATCCTCGAGGTGTCCGTCGTCGGCCTCGCCCTGCTGCTGCTCACGATCTGGCTGGGCGGCAAGGTCGCCGCTGATCCGCACTGGTCGTCGTTGTTCCGGCTCGAGGCGACCACCCTGGCGTGGCTGCTGATCGGCTATGGCTTCATCGCGTCCGTGCTTCCGGTGTGGCTGCTGCTGGCTCCGCGCGACTACCTCAGCACCTTCCTCAAGATCGGCACGGTGGTGCTGCTTGCGGTGGCGATCTTCGTCGCCATGCCCGAGCTGCAGATGCCCGCGGTCTCGCGCTTCGTCGATGGCACCGGCCCGGTGTTCGCCGGCAAGCTGTTCCCCTTCCTGTTCATCACCATCGCCTGCGGCGCGGTGTCCGGCTTCCATGCGCTGATCAGCTCGGGCACCACACCGAAGATGCTGTCCAGCGAAGCGCACATCCGGCCCATCGGCTACGGCGGCATGCTGATGGAAGCCTTCGTCGCGGTGATGGCGCTGGTGGCGGCCTGCGTGTTGCAGCCGGGCGTGTATTTCGCAATGAACGCCCCTGCCTCCCTGATCGGCAGCACGGTCGACTCCGCGGCCGCGACGATCTCCAACTGGGGCTTCGTGATCACGCCCGACCTGCTTGCCGCGACGGCGAAAGAAATCGGCGAGGAAACACTGCTGTCGCGAACCGGTGGCGCGCCGACGCTCGCGGTCGGCATGGCGCAGATCCTGCACGGCATCGCGGGCGGCACCGGCATGATGGCGTTCTGGTACCACTACGCGATCCTGTTCGAGGCGCTCTTCATCCTGACCACGCTGGACGCAGGCACCCGCGTCGCGCGTTTCATGATCCAGGACCTGCTGGGCGTGGCCCATCCCGCGCTGGCGCATACCGAGAACTGGCTGGCCAACGTCCTGTGCACCGGGCTCGCGGTGGCGGGCTGGGGCTGGTTCCTCTACCAGGGGGTCGTCGACCCGCTGGGCGGCATCAACACGCTGTGGCCGTTGTTCGGCATCGCCAACCAGATGCTCGCCGGCATTGCGCTGGTCTTCTGCTGCGTGGTCATGGTGAAGATGAAGCGCGAGAAGTACCTGTGGATCCCGCTGTTGCCCACCGCCTGGCTGCTGCTGTGCACGTTGACGGCCAGCGCCCAGAAGATCTTCCACGACGACGCCAAGATCGGCTTCCTGGCCGCCGCCCGCAAGTTCTCCGATGCGATGGCCCGCGGCGAGCTGGTGGCTCCGGCCAAGTCGGCCGGGGAAATGCAGCGCCTGGTGTTCAATTACCACGTCGATGCGGTGCTGTGCGCACTGTTCATCGTGGTGGTGCTGGCGACGGTGTTCTTCGGCTTCCGATCGGCACTGGCCGCGCGGCGGGCCGGAGCCCCGACGACCCGCGAAAGCGACTACGTGGCGCTGGATAGCGTCGCGGCGAGGCCGGCGTCATGATCGCCGCCACGCGGGCATTGTTCCGGGGTATCTGGTCCAACGCGGCGCGCGCCGCGCGGCTGGCGATCGGCATCCCCGACTACGATGCGTATGCCGCCCACATGCGCGAGCGGCATCCGCTGGATGCGCCCATGGACCGCGCAGCCTTCTTCCGCGAGCGCATGGACGCCCGTTACGGCAAGGGCCGATCGCGTTGCTGTTGACCAGGATCGAGCGGCGACGCGTCTAGCGAACCGTGTCCCACCCGGTGCGCTTGCGGCGGTCCTTGCCACTGCGGCGGTCGTCCTTGTCCGGCTCGAAGCGGATCATTTCGCGCCGGTCATGGCCCTGTCGCCGGTCGACGCCCTTGCGGCGCTCCGGCCCCTTGTGCGGCTCCGGCGGTTTGCGGAAATCGTCGGTCATCTCAGCCCCCTCGACTGCCCCTGGCGCGGAGCATACCCCCAAAATCCGGCACCTGCCCGGGGTTGATTCGCCGGGGCAGTCCGGTAGTCTGAAAAGGGATCACTGTCATCGGACGACACCATGCGAATACCCGCATTGCGCCAGATGTTGCTCGTCGTACTCGCCGGCCTGGCCGGCCCTGGATGCGCCAAGGAGGACCTGCTGATGCACAAGGTTGATGTGCACGAAGTATTTGCCGATAGCCGCGTTGCCGAGATGGCGGACGCCATAGCCGACAATGATGCCAAGCGCGTGCATGCGCTTGCGAAGTCCACCGACTTACGGGCACACGGGGACAAGAACATAACCCTGCTCGAGTGGGCGATCTTCAATCAAAGCAAGCGCGCCTTCGAGGCTCTTCTTCAGGAGGGCGCAGATCCTGCCTTGCAAGGGATGGACGGAAGCACCGCTGCGCACTTGGCTGCGATGGCGAATGATTCGTCCTACTTCGACGTTCTGTTGAAGGTTGGCGTTGACCCGGATCTTCAGGACAAGGCCACCGGGCAATCGTTACTGAGCGCCACGCTGATGGGTGATCGCGATGCGCAGTTCAATCGACTGCTTGCTGCGGGAGCGAATACGAACACCTCCGATGCGACGGGTGACACACCGCTGCATGTCGCCGCACAAACCAGCAATTACAGAAAGGTGCTGGCGCTCTTGAATGCGGGCGCCGACCCGCGTGCCGTGAACGGGCGAAAATCAACGTTCCAGGATTACCTGTTCATGGGAGACCAGCGGCTGCTGAGTTCCGACGCTCGCTCGGATCTGTCGAGCATCGAGCAATGGTTACGCGCGAATGGAATCGAAGTGAAGTCACACAACTAGGCCGTCGGAACTCCCTAATACGGCCGGAACAGGCGAAGGATCGCAACCATGACCGAACTGCAGACGCAGCAAGATTCGTTTTCGTCTCGAGTTCGCGGTACAGATGCCCGCGAAATCGATATTGCCCTGGCCCACATTGCGGCTGATTCCTACAACGACACCAGCCTAGGCGTGCAGGGGTGGCGTCCTTTGAGCGAGCAGGAGTTGGCAGCTGCCGGCATCAAGAAGGAGATGCTGCGCGACGATCGCGCCGGCTTCATGGCCAGGGTCTATGCGGACGACAAGGGGGGCTATGTCCTGGCGTTCCGCGGAACGAATGAAGGAAAAGACTGGACCCATAACCTAAGGCAAGGAATCGGGCTGGAAGATGCCCAGTACGCCGCGGCCGAACGGCTGTCGCGAAAGGCCTTCGACGCATTCCAGCAAGACTTGGTAATCACGGGTCATTCACTCGGGGGAGGCCTGGCAACGTTGGGTGCCGTGACATCCGGGGCTCCCGCGGTGACCTTCAACTCCTCCGGCCTGAACGACGCCACGATCCGCCGCGTCCACCGTGATCCGGAAGCTACGCAGCAGGCCGCGGAGCGCGGCCTCATCCGCCGCTACGCCGTCGACCACGAAATCCTGACGACGCTGCAGGAGAAGAACCTGCTTACGCGCGGCCTGTTGCCCGACGCCATCGGCCACAAGATCGAGCTGCCCGATCCGGAGCCGCTGCATGGCTGGAAGAGGCTGGTCCCCGGCAGTTCGCTCAAGCACGGGCTCGACGTCCACGGGATGGATGCGGTGCTGGCATCGCAGCAGCTCGCGGCACGCACCTCCCTGGCCCACCCCGCCCACCCGGCCAACCGAATGTTCACCGCAGCCCTGGACGGATTGCATGGCATCCAGCCGGCGGCCCTGGGCTATGCGAGCGAGGACCAGTACCGCAACGCGGCAGGCAGTCTCGTCGCCAAGGCACGCGAGGGCGGGATGCAGCGCATCGACCACGTCGTGATCGGTGCGAACGGCGCGCTCTTCGCCGTCGAGGGGCCGCTGGACGATGCCCGCCATCGCATCGCCGGCGTCGACAGGACGCAGGCAGCGGCGCAACCCTTGGAATCGAGTTCGAACGTCGCGATCGAAGCCCAGCGCGGGGCCGCTGCCGCCGCGCCGGCGATAGAGGTTCATCGGCGCAGCGTGCTGGCGCCTTGACCAGCGGGCTTAGGCTAGCCGCCGCAGTCGCGGCGACCAGGTCGGCATGAAAGGGAAAAGGCGGAGCATCGCTCCGCCTTTTCTGACACCCGAAGCCGATCGCCTTACTGGCCGATGTGCTGCTTCAGCCACGCATTCACGGTGTCGTGCCACTGCACGGAATTCTGCGGCTTGAGCACCCAGTGGTTCTCGTCGGGGAAGTAGAGGAACTTCGACTCGACGCCCTTGCGCTGCAACGCGCCGAACAACGCGATGCCCTGCTCCGCCGGAATGCGGAAATCCTGCTGCCCGTGGATCACCAGCATCGGCACGCGGAACTTGTCGACGTGGTTGGCGGGGTTGAATTTCTGGTAGCCCTGCGGGTTTTCGAACGGCGTGCCGCCGTTCTCCCACTCGCTGAACCACAGTTCTTCGGTCCCGTAGCCCATCGCCTGGTTCTCGAACACGCCGTCATGGCTCACCAGACACTTCCATGGCTGGTTCCAGTTGCCGGCGATCCAGTTGACCATGAAGCCGCCGTAGCTGGCGCCGAGCGCGCAGGCCTTTTCGCCATCCAGGAACGGATACTGCTTCTGCGCCGCGGCCCAGCCCTTCTGCAGATCCTCTAGCGGACGGTCGCCCCAGTGCTGGCTGATCGCATCGGTGAAGGCCTGCCCGTAGCCGGTGGAACCGTGGAAGTCGATCATCACCACCGCATAGCCCTGGCCCGCGTAGGTCTGCGGGTTCCAGCGATAGCTCCAGCCGTTGCCGAAGCTGCCCTGCGGGCCGCCGTGGATCAGGAACGCGACCGGGTACTTCTTGCCCTTCTCGTAGTTCCACGGCTTGACCACGTAGCCGTGCACGGTTTCGTTGTTCCAGCCGGCGAACTTGAACTGCTCGTAGTCGCCGAAACGCACGTCCGGCAGCATCTCGCCGGCGCTGAGCGTGATCGCGCGCTGGGGCGCGTGCCCATCCGGGCTGGTGACGAACACCTGGTCGCCGCTCTTGATCGTGGCGCGGGTGAAGGCCAGCGTCGGCCCGGCGAGTGCGAACGCCGATACCGATCCCTGCGGACCGGAGACGTTGGTGACTTCGCCATTGGCGACCGCCACGGCGAACAACGGATCCTGGCCCAGTTCCTGCGCCGTGGTGTAGATGCGCTTGCCGTCGGCGGACAGGGTGATGCCATTGGCCGATGCGTCCCAGCGCGAGGCGATCTCGCGCGACTTGCCCGAGGCCAGGTCCATCGCCATCAGCGCGAAGCGGTCGGCCTCGAAGCCGGGGCGCTTCATCGCGCGGTAGTACAGCGTCTTGCCGTCCGCGCTGAACACCGGCGTGGTGTCCCAGGCCGGGTTCGATGCGGTCAGGTTCTTCGCCGTGCCGCTACCGTCGGCATTGACGAGGTACAGGTCGAAGTTGGTCGACCACGGTTCCTGGGCATCGGCCTTGCGTGCGCTGAGCACCAGCTGCTTGCCGTCGGGGGACCACTCGTATTCGGTCTGGTCGCCGAACGGCTTGGACGGCACGTCGCCGATCACGTCGGCGCCCACCAGCGTCGCCGACTTCGCCATCGATGGCGCCGCGAGCACGTCGGTCACGAACAGGCGGTTCAGGCGCCCGTCGTTCCAGGCATCCCAGTGGCGGATGAACATCCGCTCGAACAGCACGCCGCTGTTCTTCTGCTTGCCGCGTTCCTCCATCCGCTTCGGGCTGCAGGCGAGGTCGCTGCCGCAGTCGACGAAGGCATCGGTGCTGAAGGCCAGGCGCTTGCCGTCGGGCGAGAACTTGTAGCTGCCGATGTCGCCGGGAAGATCGGTGAGCCGGACGGGTTCACCGCCGCGCGCCGGGATCGAGTACAGCTGCATCGAGCCGGACTTCGCGCTGAGGAAGTACACGCTGCTGCCGTCGCGGGAGAAGGACGGCGAATTCACGTTCCAGCCTTCCGGCGTCAGGCGCTTCGGCGGCGCGGAGTCGCGCGCGAACAGGTCCTCGATCCACAGCGACGTCGCCGACTTGTTGGCGGCGAAATCGACCACGCGCTTGGCGAACACCAGCTGGCGGCCGTTGGGCGAGAGCGTGGGCGCCGAGACGCGGTCGAGCGTGGCGAGGTCGCGGACCTCGAAGCCGCGGGCGGCGGCGGCATCGAACGAAGGCAGGGCCGCCGCCAGGAGCAGCGGCAGGACGGCGTGGCGCAGGTTCATCGGGACTCCGGAACGGAAGTGCGAAAGTCCCGATGGTAGGCGGTGGGCCCTGCCTGCCGCAAAGGCCGGCGGTCACAGGGCCCAGACCTGCAAAGTCCGCGCTCAGGTTGCGGCGGTACGCCGGGCCACGCCCTCGATCCAGCGGTACAGCGCGAATACCGCGACCACGAACGCGATGCCGCCGATCCACTTGGCCGGGCCGGCAAAGTCGTCGCCGACCAGCGCCAGCGGGAACAGGTTGAAGGCGACGATGCCGGCGATCACCACGCCCACCAGGCCTTCGCCGACGATCATGCCCGAGGCGAGCAGCACGCCGAGCTGCTTGGTGGACTCGGGATTGGCGCTGCGCTCGGCGCGCTTGTCGTAGATCCAGCCGACGATCGCGCCGACCACCACCATCAGCGTCGCCGAGGTCGGCAGGTAGATGCCCAGGCCGACCGCGAGCGGGGAGAGGTGCGCGCCCTTGGTCGTGCGGCGCAGCACCTCGTCCACGACGATCAGCACGACGCCGATGCCGGCGCCGATCAGGATCAGGCTCCAGTCGATGTTGTTCTCGATCACGCCCTGTGCCAGCGCGGAGATCAGCCCCGCCTGCGGCGCGGCCAAGGCCAGCTTCGGGTCCACGCCGGGCGCGCCGGTGAAGCCGTAGGCCTTGTTCACGATGTCCAGGATCACCGGGATGATCGCGGCGCCGGCGATGACGCCGATCACCAGCGCCCACTGCTGCTTCGAAGGCGTGGCGTCGACCAGCTGGCCGGTCTTGAGGTCCTGCAGGTTGTTGTTGGCGATCGCGGCGACGGTGAACACCACCGCGGTGACCAGCAGCGCGAACGCGACCAGGCCCTTTTCGTGCCCGGGCTCGAGCATCGGCTTGATGCCGAACACCAGCAGCAGTGCCGCACCGATGACCACCAGGATGCCGATGCCCGACAACGGACTGTTGGACGAACCGATGAGGCCGGCCATGTAGCCGCATACGGTCGAGACCAGGAAGCTCATCACCACGATGTAGATCAGTCCGCCGATCACCAGCGAGGTGGTGTGCGCGCCCAGGCCGGTTTCGTTGCTGAACTGCACCAGCAGGAACGCGAGCGGGATGAAGCACGCGACCATGACCATGCCGACCACGCCGATCGGGATGTCGTGCTCGGTGCGCGGCAGCGAGGCGATGTTGCCGGCGGCGCGCACCTTCGCGGCGGCCATCGCCGAGTTCAGGCCGGTGATCACCGGCTTCACCAGCTTGCCCAAGGTCCAGATCGCGGCGACGCCGATGGTGCCGGCGCCGACGAAGCGCACCTGCTTGCTCCAGGTCTGCTGGGCCAGGTCGGCGACGGCGGTGCCGGCCTGCGTGGTCGCGGCGGCGATCTCGGAGAAGTGCGGCACGCCCCAGCCCCAACCGATCAGCGCGCCGAGCAGCATCGCGATGCCGACCCACAGGCCGACCAGGTGTCCCACCGCGAACAGCGCCATCGACAGCGCGAAGTCGAAACCGGTGACGCCGCCACGGTCGCCGACGCGGAAATAGCTGGCCACGTCGCTGGCAAACACGCGCGTGGCGACCACCACCGCGAATACCGCGGCGACGATCGCGCCCCAGATCACCGCGAGCAGGCCGGCGCGGCTCTCCTCGGCGCCGTGCGCGGTGCCTTCCGCGCCGGGGCTGCCCACTTTCAGCACTTCGGCGCAGGCGACGCCTTCGGGATACGGCAGTTCCGAGTTGGTGACCAGCGCGCGGCGCAGCGGGATCGAATACATCACGCCGAGGATGCCGCCGAGGGCGCAGATCGCGAACGACACCCAGTAGGGAAAGCCCGTCCACCAGCCGATGATGATCAGGCCGGGCAGGACGAAGATCACCGAGGACAGCGTGCCGGCGGCCGAGGCCACCGTCTGCACGATGTTGTTTTCCTGCACCGTCGAATTCTTGAAGTTGCGCAGCAGCGCCATCGAGATGACGGCCGCCGGGATCGAGGTGGCAAAGGTCAGGCCGGCCTTGAGGCCGAAGAACACGTTCGCCGCGGTGAACGCCACGGTGATGATCACGCCGAGGATCAGGCCGCGGATGGTCACCTCGGTGCGCGGAGTCGCCAGGGAGTCTGGTCGGTTCACGGGTGGAATTCCCCCAAGGATGGTCGCCGCAGTATCGCAGACCCGATCGCGATGCGGCCACGGCCCGGCTTGGCAGTGGGTGGCTATACTCGCCCCGACTTTGCGCAGGGACGGCGCGCACATCGATCCGGGGGTTCCGCTTGTCAGTCCTGTCCACCGCCGCCGCTGGCCGCCCGGCCGCCACTGCCGCGGACGAATTCCTTGGCCATCCCAAGGGCGTGTACGTCTGTTTCTTCACCGAGATGTGGGAGCGCTTCTCCTTCTACGGGATGAAGGCGCTGCTGCTGCTGTACCTGCTGCAGCACCATAAGTTCGGCGACCGCGCGGGACTGGACGTGCTCGGCGCCTATGGCGGGCTGGTTTACTGCGTGCCGGTGATCGGCGGCCTGCTTGCCGACCGCTTCCTGGGCATGCGCAAGGCCGTGATCTTCGGCGGGCTGTTGCTGGTGGCGGGCCATGCAGGCATGGCCGTCGAGGGCCACGCCGC
Source organism: Lysobacter oryzae DSM 21044 (assembly GCF_059568595.1). Lineage (NCBI taxonomy): Bacteria > Pseudomonadati > Pseudomonadota > Gammaproteobacteria > Lysobacterales > Lysobacteraceae > Lysobacter > Lysobacter oryzae. Next base: position 453,953 of record NZ_JCANTQ010000011.1, read on the forward strand.
AACCGTGGTCAACGGCGTGGTCGTGCGCGACGAAGGCGCGCTGCGCGTCTTCTACCTGTCGCTGTCGCTGATCATCATGGGCGTGGGCTTCCTCAAGCCCAACGTGTCGACGATCGTCGGCCAGCTCTACCCGGAAAACGATCCGCGCCGTGATTCCGGCTTCTCGCTGTTCGTCGCCGGCATCAACCTTGGCGCGCTGTTCGCATCGATCGTGTGCGGCTACCTCGGCCAGACGCTGGGCTGGCGCTACGGGTTCGGCGCCGCCGGCATCGGCATGCTGCTCGGCCTCGCGCAATTCATCTGGGGCCGCAAGTACCTGCGCGGCATCGGCGAACCGCCCGCGCCGCTGCCGCGCTCGCGCGAGTGGATGATCTACGGCGGAGCCGTGCTCGGCCTGCTGCCGGTCGCGTGGCTGATGCACGCGGTCACTTCGATCCAGCTCGGCGCCGACGTAGTGCGCTGGACCTACTGGATCGTGGTGATGGCGCTGGCCGGGATCGTCTGGTCGATGTGGCATTCGTGGCGGCGCCGCGACGCGGCGGCCCCGTTGCGCGACTACGCGCCGTCGCTGCTGGCCTTCGCGCTGGTCGGACTCGGCGTGATCTGGTTGTCCGCCCGCTACGGCGTGGTGGATTTCTTCATTGCCGAGTCCACCCTCGCCCTGGTCCTGATGTCGGTGGTGTTCCTGGCCGTCGGCTTCTGGTACGTCGGTTTCGTCACCCGCGGCTGCACCCGGGTCGAAGCGCAGCGCATGGGCGCGATGATGGTGCTGATCTTCGCCGCGCTGGTGTTCTACACCCTGTACGAACAGACCTACGGCTCGTGGGTCACCTTCACCGACCGGCTGCTCACCAAGGACGTCGCGCCATCGCTGGTGCAGGCGCAGCCCACGATCCGGTGGAGCGCCGACTGGCTGCGGAACCTGCAACTGTTCCTGGCGTCGGCGCCCTGGTCGACGTATTCGTTGCTGCTGGGGCCGGTGTCGTTCGTGATCGCCGCCTCCGTGTCGGACCGCAACCCGGCGTCGTCGTTGCCGCGCCTGCTGTTCGGCACCACGGTAGTGGCGATGCTGGTCGCACTGCTGCGCGACGCGGTGGTGTTGCCGCAGACCGCCGGTTCGCTGACCTACCTCGGCGCCTTGTTCATCGTCCTGCTCGCCCCGCTGTTCGCAGTGGTCTGGGCCTGGCTGGACAGGCGCGGGCTGGATCCGTCCAAGCCGACGAAATCCGCCTTGGGGCTGCTGTTTGGCGGACTGAGCTTCCTGCCCCTGGTATGGGCCGCGCAACACGCCGGCAGCACCGGCGAACTGGCGAGCGTGTGGTGGCTGGTGCTCGCGTATCTGCTGCTCGAACTCGGGGAAATGTGCCTGTACCCGGTCGGCCTTTCGGCGGTGACCCAGCTGTCGGTGCCGCGCGTGATGAGCCTGATGATGGGCACGTGGTTCCTCGCCACCGCGTTCTCGGAAACGCTGGCGGCACTTTTCGGCAAGCTCGCGGCAATCGAGGTGCCGGAAGGTGAAACCATGAACGTCGCCGAGGCCGCGGCGAAGTACGCGGACCTGTTCAACTTCCTGATGTGGCTGGGCGTCGGTTGTGCCATCGCGGCGCTGCTGGCCTCGCCGCTGCTGCGCCGCATGATGCATGGCGTGAAGTGATCGCACGCAGGGATCGCCGTTGACAGGCGCAGGCGACGTAGCGGGCAGCACGGCTGGCTCGCGAACGGATGCCCATCGGGCCGGGAATGTCCGCCGGCACACATGGAAACGGCACCTTGCGGTGCCGTTTCTCGTCTGACGCTTGTTTACTTCTTGCCTGCGGTTCCCGTCGCGGGCGCCGGAGCGGCGGCCGCCACTTCTCCCCCGAGGTGCCGGTTGAGGAACGCCAGCAGGCGCGAGTAGAACTCGCGACGGTGTTCCTCCAGGTAGAAGCCGTGCCCCTCGTTGTCGTAGTAGAGGGTCTCCACAGGCGTGCCCGCCTTGCGCAGGGCTGCTTCCATCATCTTCGAGTGTTCGATGGGTGCCGTTTCGTCTTCGCCACCCGCAGCCAGGAACACGGGGATCTTGATCCGATCCGCGAAACGGTTGGGAGACACGCTGGCCAGGTTCTCGGGCTTGCCCACCCATTCCTTGGACCAGTTGCCCAGGCGCGCGCTATCGCGATTTGTGTCCGCCTGCATCTTAGGCAAGTCGTACACGCCGACGTAGCCCGCCGCACACTTGTACAACGTCGGCTCCTTGGCCGCGCCCATCAGTGCCGCATAGCCGCCATAGCTGGCGCCATACAGGCAGATGCGGTTCCGGTCGGCGATTCCCTGGTCGATCGCCCAGCGCGTCGCATCGGTCAGGTCATCCTGCATCGTGCCGCCCCATTGCTGGACGCCGGCCTGCTCGAATGCACGCCCGTAGCCACCGGAACCGCGGTAGTTGAGCTGCAGCACCGCGTAGCCGGCCTGGGCCAGCAACTGCGCTTCGTCATCGAAGCCCCAGATGTCACGGATGCCATACGGACCGCCATGCGGGAGCACCACCAGCGGCAAACCCTTTCCGCTGCTGCCCTTCGGCACGGTCAGGTAGCCGTGAAGGGCCAGCCCGTCGCGCGCCTTCAGCATGATCGGCTGTTCCGCGTGCTGCTGCTCCGGATCGAACCATTCGCGGCGCGCGAGCACATGCGACGCCTTCTTGGCGACGGTATCGAAGAGATAGAAGTCGCCCGGGTTGCGGTCGCTGTAGGTCTGCACCAGGGCGAGCCGTCCGTCGGCCGTTTTCGACGTGATCACAACGGCCTCGCCGGCGAAGGCTGCTTCCAGGCTGTGGTACAGCTTCGCATCCGCTGACTGCTCGTCCAGGAACTGGGTGCGCAGCTTCCCGTCGTGGAAGAAGAAGCCCACCGGCGTCCGGGTCCCGTTGCGATAGATCACGCCGGACGGATCGGTGTCGTCATCGCGCAGGACCACCTTGCGCTCACGCGTGGCCAAGTCCATGGCGACGATCGCGTCGGGACCGTCCGGCTGTTCGCTCTGCAGGTACGCGATCTTGTTGTCGGCGGAAAAACCAACCGGGGAATCGAAGCGGCCGTCCGTTTCGATGCCAGCGAGTTCCCACTGCGCGCCCTCGCCCGTGCGGTAGTAGAGCTTGCGCACGTTGTCGCTGGCAAAGCCCGCGGCGAAGCGGACGACGCCCTGGTTGTCTGTGGCGAACGACGCATTGCGCACCGGCGCCGAAGCCACCTTGTCGCGACGTCCGGAATAGATGTCGAGGTACTCGGCACTTGAATACGGGTCCATCGATCCGTAAGGCCGCACGGACACCAGCACCCTCTTGCCCTCCATCGGAGGCGTGGCGACCGGGAACGCATAGATGCGATCGTTGCCCTTCTTGGGCTTGATCGTCGTGCCCAGCCCGCCGTCATTGACCTGGTACCCGACCAGCAACTCTGCGCTCCCACCGTCGGCATTGATCGCGTACAGCTCGCCGGTCAATTGCGGCTGCGCGAGCAGGCCGAACTTTTCACTGGTGCCGATCAGCAGGCGATCCGGCTTGGCCCAATTGAAATAGCTGACGTGAACGTTCTTGCCCAGCACGAACTTCGCCGTCACCTTGTTCGTGGCGCGCTCGATCACGACCAGGATGGTCCGGTCTTCCAGCGGCACCGAGGCCGCGAGGTACTCGCCACCCGGCGAGATGGTGAGGTCCTCGAACTTGTCCTTGCGCGAATACGCGCCAACATCCACGCCGGCAGCCGTGGCATCGAGCGGCAACACAGAGGCCAAGACCGCCGCTACCAGCAGCCGGTTCCAGATTCGCTTCATACTTCCCCCTACTTCCCCGTTTGATCTGACAGTGCGGCCATTCGAAGGCCACATTTCGTTCACACACGCTCAGCAACTTGGTTCTGCGACAACCCGTCCAGCGTCGTGGACAGGCACGAACGCCAATCCGGCAACGCAAGCTCGTATTCCGCTGCCAGCCGGCCCGTATCCAGCACCGAATATGCCGGCCGACGTGCGCGGGTCGGGTATTCATCCGTGCGGATCGGCAGCACGCGCGGCTCGCGCGCGATCAGGCCGCGGGCAACGGCCTCCCCAAAAATCGCCTGGGCGAAGCCGTGCCAGGTTGTTTCGCCGCCCGCGACCAGATGGCGGATACCGGAGGCGACCACTCCGCGCTCCAGGATCCGCGCCGTGGCGTCGGCGATCAGCCAGGCTGGCGTCGGACAACCGCGCTGGTCGGCGACGACGCGCAGCTCGTCGCGCTCTGCGCCCAGCCGCAGCATGGTTCGCAGGAAGTTGTTGCCGCGCGTTGCGTACACCCAGGCCGTGCGCAGGATCAGGTGCGACGCCCCGCTCGACTGGATGCGCTCTTCGCCGGCGAGTTTGCTCGCGCCGTAGACGCCCAGCGGACAGGTCGCGCTGTCCTCGCGATACGGGGTGTCGGCGCTGCCATCGAAGACGTAATCCGTGGAGTAATGCACCAGGCGCGCGCCACGCTGCGCGCACAGGCGCGCCAACTCCGCGGGGGCGTCGGCATTCGCGCGGAACGCCAGTTCCGGTTCGTCCTCCGCACGGTCGACTGCCGTATGCGCCGTGGCATTAACGACGATGTCGGGATTCACGCGCTCGAGCAGCGGCGCGAACGTCTCCAGGGCGTACAGGTCCAGCGCGTCGCAAGTCGCGCCGTCCGGGAGTTCGCCGCTGCGCGTGGTTACCGTGAGGTCGCCGAGCGGGGCGAGACTGCGCCGCAGCTCGTGGCCGACCTGTCCATTGCCCCCTAGCAACAGGATCCTCACGCGACTCAACCCGCGTAGACCGGCAGACGGCCTTCCTCGACCGCCGCCAACAGCGGCGCCCGCGCATCCTTCTCCGACAGCAGCGGATCGCTGACCGGCCAGTCGATCGCAAGCGACGGGTCGTCCCAGCGGATACCGGCATCGGCTTTGGCGTCATACGTCGCCGTGCACAGATAAGTGAACACGGCGCGCTCGCTGAGCACCACGAATCCGTGGGCGAAGCCTTCCGGGATCCAGAAATGGCGCTTGTTCTCGGCGTTGAGCACCACGGCCGCCCACTTTCCGAACGTCGGCGAACCACGGCGGATGTCGACGGCGACGTCCCACACTTCGCCCTCGATCACCGACACGTACTTGCCCTGCGGATTGGGCCACTGGTAATGCAGGCCACGCAGCACGCCGCGACTCGAGGAAGAGACGTTGCCCTGGACGAACTTCGGCGCTAACCCGTGCGCGGCGAGCTTGTCGGTGTTGAACGACTCGAAGAAGAAGCCGCGCGCATCGCCGAATACCTGCGGTTCGATCACGACGCAGCCGGGCAGATCGGTTTCGATCACTTTCATTCGACGCGTCCGTGTTCCAGCAGGCTCATCAGGTACTGGCCGTAGCCATTCTTGGCCAGTGGCCTGGCGAGGTCGCCCAGTTGGGCCGCGTCGATCCACTTGTTGAAGTACGCGATCTCCTCGGGGCAGCACACGCGCAGGCCCTGCCGCTTCTCGATGGTTTCCACGTACATGGACGCCTCGACCAGCGATTCGTGCGTGCCGGTGTCGAGCCAGGCAAAGCCGCGCCCCATCCGCTCCAGTTGCAGCGACCCGTCCTCCAGGTAGCAGCGGTTGAGATCGGTGATCTCGAGTTCGCCGCGCGCGGACGGTTTGAGCGCCGCGGCGTAATCGCTGGCACGGCCGTCATAGAAGTACAGGCCGGTCACGGCGTAGCTCGACTTCGGCTTCGCCGGCTTCTCCTCCAGGCCGACCACCTTGCCGTTGGCGTCGAATTCGGCGACGCCGTAGCGCTCCGGATCCTTGACCCAGTAGCCGAACACGGTGGCGCCGCGGTCGCGCGCCGCCGCCCGCCGCAGCAACTCGGTCAGGCCGTGGCCGTAGAAGATGTTGTCGCCCAGCACCAGACAGCTGGGCTGGCCGGCCACGAACTCGCGGCCGATCAGGTACGCCTGCGCCAGGCCGTCGGGACTGGGCTGCACGGCGTATTCGATCTTCATGCCCCACTGCGAACCATCGCCAAGCAGGTTCTTGAACAGCGCCTGTTCGTGCGGCGTGTTGATGATGAGCACTTCGCGGATGCCCGCCAGCATGAGCACGCTGAGCGGGTAATAGATCATCGGCTTGTCGAAGACGGGCAGCAACTGCTTGCTGATGGCCTGGGTGATCGGGTAGAGCCTCGTGCCGGAGCCGCCGGCGAGGATGATGCCTTTACGCTGGGTCATGAAATCCACTTCGGAAAATGCGCACTTCGTTGTGCCGGTACGGAATCAGGCTGCGGCCCCGATGCGCTCGAGCCGATAGCTGCCGTCCAGCACGCGCTGCACCCACGGCTGGTTGTC
>NZ_JCANTQ010000012.1:0-377735 GCF_059568595.1 Lysobacter oryzae DSM 21044
GCCGCGGCGCGGCTCGAGGCGCGGCATGGCGACGCGCTGGCCAGGACACATCGGAGGCATTGAGTGGGCGCAACTGAGTCAATCGAGGCCGGTGCGCCGGCGGCAGGTTCCGCGGCGCACGCGGACGCCCGCGGCGCGGACCTGCACATCCGCCAGCTCAGCAAGCGCTACAGCGACGTCGCCGCGCTGGACGCGGTCGACCTCGACATCGCTTCGGGCGAACTGGTCGCGCTGCTCGGCCCGTCCGGCTCGGGCAAGACCACCCTGCTGCGCGTGATCGCCGGCCTGCTGCATGCCGACAGCGGGCAGGTGCTGTTCGGCGACACCGATGCGACCCGCTTGAGCCTGCGCGAGCGCAACGTCGGCTTCGTGTTCCAGCACTACGCCCTGTTCAAGCACATGACCGTGGCCGAGAACATCGCCTTCGGCCTGCGCAGCCGGCCGCGGTCGCGGCGCCCCGACAAGGCCACGATCAAGCGCCGCGTCGAGGAGCTGCTGGGCCTGATCCAGCTGGCCGACCTGGGCGAGCGCTATCCCGAGCAACTCTCCGGCGGCCAACGCCAGCGCGTCGCGCTGGCGCGCGCCCTGGCCATCGATCCCACCGTGCTGCTGCTGGACGAACCCTTCGGCGCGCTCGACGCCAAGGTCCGCGTCGACCTGCGCCGCTGGCTGCGCCGACTGCATGAGCAGACCGGGCAGACCACGCTGTTCGTCACCCACGACCAGGAGGAGGCGCTGGAACTCGCCGACCGCGTCGTAGTGCTGCGCGAAGGCCGCATCGAGCAGGTCGGCACGCCGCACGAGATCTACAGCGCGCCGGCGTCGGAGTACGTGTTCGACTTCATCGGTCGCGCCAACGCGCTGGATGGCCGCGTCGAAGCGGGCCGGTTCGTCGCCACCGGGCAGGCGCGCGGTTTCGCCTGCGACGCGCCCGACGGCGCGGCGCGCCTGTACGTGCGGCCGCACGACCTGGCCCTGGCCAGCCCGGACGATGGCTGGAGCGCGCGCGTCGTCGCCGCGCACCGGCTGGCCGACCGCATCACCCTGGAACTCGATGTCGAAGGCCAGGCGCGTTCGCTCGAGCTCGACTTCGCTGCCACCCCGGACGTGGAAACGCCGGCCGTGGGTCGCCTGATCGCAGTGGCGCCTTTGCGCTATCGGGTGTATTCGGCCTGAGGCCGCGCGGAGACGGGCTTGCTCGGCGCGTTGCCGCGCGTTGGGTGGCGATCGTGAACGAGTGCGATCGCCGCGCGGGTAGAATGGCCAGCCATGAGCTATCCCTACACGCGCCTGCGGCGGATGCGCCGCGATGACTTCTCGCGCCGCCTGATGCGCGAGACCGTGCTCACCGCGAACGACCTGATCTATCCGGTGTTCGTCCACGAACTCAAGGGCCGCGAAACGGTGGCCTCGATGCCGGGCGTCGAGCGCGTCTCGATCGAAGGACTGCTCAAGGTCGCCGAACAGGCCAGCGAACTGCGCGTGCCCGCGCTCGCGCTGTTCCCGGTGACCGCACCGGAGGCGAAGTCGCTTACCGCCGAAGCGGCATGGGCCGACGATGGCCTGGTGCAGCGCGCGGTGCGCGCGCTCAAGCAGCGCTTCCCCGAACTGGGCGTGATCACCGACGTCGCGCTGGATCCGTACACCACGCACGGCCAGGACGGGCTGATCGACGACAGCGGCTACGTGCTCAACGACGAGACCGTCGAGGCGCTGGTGCAGCAGGCGCTGTCGCACGCGCGCGCCGGCGCCGACGTCGTTGCGCCCAGCGACATGATGGACGGGCGCATCGGCGCCATCCGCGCCGAACTGGAAGGCGACGGCCACATCCACACCCGCATCCTCGCCTACAGCGCCAAGTACGCCAGCGCGTTCTACGGCCCGTTCCGCGACGCGGTGGGCTCGGCCGCGGCGCTGGGCAAGGGCAACAAGTACACCTACCAGATGGATCCGGCCAACTCCGACGAGGCGCTGCAGGAAGTCGCGCGCGACCTCGAGGAAGGCGCGGACATGGTGATGGTGAAGCCGGGCCTGCCGTACCTCGACATCGTGCGCCGGGTGAAGGATGAATTCGGCGTGCCGACATTGGTGTACCAGGTCAGCGGCGAGTACGCGATGCTCAAGGCCGCCGCGCTCAACGGCTGGATCGACGAACGCGGCTGCGCGCTGGAAGCGCTGACCTCGATCAAACGCGCCGGCGCGGATGCGGTGCTGAGCTACTTCGCGCTGGGTGCGGCGCGCTGGCTGCGCGAGGGCTGAGTTTTCGCGCGTGCTCGACAACAGGTTCGTCCCGCCTGATCGGAGTCTTGCGGGCCGCGCGCTCGCGGCCTTGGCGAACAGCGGCTGGATCGCCGCCATCCGCCGCGCCACCCTGGGCCGCCTGCCGTTCGTCCGGCTCGAAAGCGACGTCACCCGGGTCGTCTACCTCAACTGGATCGTTGCGCTGGACGCGGTTGCCGCCTTCGTGCCCGAAGGCGTGGAACTGGAGACGCGCGACGGCAAGGTCGTACTGACGGTGTTGACCTACACGCATGGCAACTTCGGGCCGGCATGCCTGGGACCGCTGCGCAGATGGTTTCCGTCACCGCTGCAGAGCAACTGGCGGCTGTACGTCGCGCGCATCGACGGCAGACAACCGGCGCCGCGGACCGTGCTTTTCATGCGCAATGTCTTTGACGGCATGCTGCATGCCGTGGCGACCCGCATCTTCAGTGACGCGATGCTGGCGCACGCGGCGGCGAGCTTCGAGCATCGTGAAGTCGGCGGCGCAATATCGACCCGGATCGAGGCCGGCTCGGGCAGCGCGCCGGAATTGGCGTGCGTCACGGCACCGGCTTGCCGCGGCGAGGTACCAGCGGAATTCGCGCCCTTCTTCCCGGGCTGGGACGAGGCCATGGCGGCGCTGTGTCTCCAGGATTCCGCGATCACTCCGGTGGCGACGATCGGCCGCGTGGCCCAGGCGGGAATCGACCTGCCGATCCAGCTTCAGGACGTGGCCGCCATGACCGCGGTCTCGTACGAGCCCGGCCCGCTGCTGCGCTCGCTGGGAGCGACTTCGATGCCGTTCTGCTTCTGTGTGCCTGGCGTGCGCTTCCAGGCGCTGTGGGAACGGCTGCGCTGAGCAGCGCACTCACACGCAGCCCGGCTTCCCCGTGACCGCCGGCGCCTTCATCCGGTAGATGTCGAGCTTGCCCGCGCTCGGCGCCCGCGCCTTGCCGGTGACCAGCAGCTCGCCCGGCTTGTTCCAGTCGATGCCGGGCCCCAGCGTCCAGGCGTCGCCGGTGTTGAACGACAGCTCCACCGGCTCGGCATCCGCGTAGCCTTTGCCATCGCATTGCGCGAGGAACAACTGCATCGGCTTGTCGTCGGCGTTGGCCGAGCGGGTGAACACGACCGCGCGCCCGCCCTCGAGCCAGGCCGCGTCGAATTCGTCGGCGCGGGTGTTCACGCCCGCTACCGGCTGGCGCGCACCGAAGCTGCTGCCGTCCCAGCGCGCGACGAACAGGTCGTGGCGGCCGGCGCCGCCGAAGCTGTCGCTGGCGTACAGCAACGCCTTGCCGTCGGCGCTCGGCGCCGGGGCCCATTCGTTGCCCTTGCCGTTGACGCCCGGGCCGAGGTTCTCCACCGCGCCGAAGGCGTCGCCGCGCACCGCGGCGCGATACAGGTCGTCGCCGCCGAGGCCGCCGTCGCGGTTGGAGAAGAAATACAGCCAGCGTCCATCCGCGCTGAACGCCGGATCGAAATCGTTGGCCTTGGAGTTGATCGCCAGCGGTTGCGGGTCCTGCCAGCGGCCCTGCTTCAGCGTGGCCTGCCACAGGTCCCAGCCGCCCTTGCCGCCGGCGCGATCGGTGCTGCCCCAGACGATGCGCTGGCCGTCCGGGCTGACGCTGGCCCGCACTTCCGACGCCGGCGTGGACACCACGTGCATGCCCTCGATGCCGAATTCCGCGAGCCAGGCGTGCGCGGCTCCCGACACCAGCACGACCGAACCGGCCAACAGGACAAGACGACGCATCGCGGATTCCCTTAACGGACGATGCGCCAATGTGCCGCAGTTGCTGACTGCCCGCCATCGCAAAACCGGTCGCGGGCGCACACTTTGCGAGCGCGGCGTAGACTCGAACGCGGACGGCCGCCGCGCCCCGGGCTTCGCGTTCGTCCGGTTACGCATCGCACGTGCACGTCGCACGCCACCTCCAGCCGCATTCGCGCGAGGCCTCCATGTCCGTCCAGCGCTACGCCGTCATCGGTCATCCCGTCGCCCACTCGCTATCGCCGCGCATCCATGCGGCGTTCGCGCGCCAGGCCGGCATCGCCCTGGAATACACCGCGATCGACGCCGCGCCGGAGGAGTTCGACGCCGCGCTGGCCGAGTTCGCCGCGGAGGGCGGCGCGGGCGCCAACATCACCCTGCCGCACAAGCCGCGCGCGGCGCAGATCTGCAACTACCTGAGCGAGGCCGCGCAGCGCGCGGGCGCGGTCAACACGCTGACCCGCACCGCGACCGGCTGGCAGGGCGACAACACCGACGGCGTCGGCCTGGTCCGCGACCTCACCGAGCGCCACGGCCTCGACCTGCGCGCGCGTCGCACGCTGCTGATCGGCGCCGGCGGCGCCGCCCGCGGCGTGGCGCCGGCCCTGCTCGATGCCGGCATCGGCGACCTGTACATCGTCAACCGCACGCCGGAGCGCGCCGACGCGCTGGCCGACGTGCTCGCCCAGCCCGGGCGCGTGCACCCGCGCTACCTCGATGATGTCGGAACGCTCGGCAACTTCGAACTGGTGATCAACGCCACCTCGGCCAGCCGCGGCGCCGGCCTGCCCGCGCTGCCGGTGAACGTGCTCGCGCCGCGCGGCGCCGCGGTCGACCTCAGCTACGGCGAGGCGGCGGTGCCGTTCCTGGCCTGGGCGCGCTCGGCGCGCGCGCACGACTGCATCGACGGCCTCGGCATGCTGGTCGAACAGGCCGCGGAAAGTTTCCAGCGCTGGCACAAGGTGCGGCCCGAAACCGATGCGGTGTACGCGATGCTGCGCGATCGCGACACCGTGCTGGTCACCGCGGACTGACGGCACGCCCGATGGACTGCCGCGAGCGTTGCGGCGCGTGCTGCATCGCGCCTTCGATCACGTCGCCCATCCCCGGCATGCCGCACGGCAAGCCGGCGGGCATTCCCTGCGTGCAACTGGACGAGGATTACCGCTGCCGCCTGTTCGGCAAGCCCGAACGGCCGCGGTTCTGCGCTTCCCTGCGCCCGCTGGCATCGATGTGCGGCGGCTCCCGCGAGGAAGCGCTGGCGACGCTGACGCTGCTCGAACTGGCCACCCGGCCCGTTCAACCCGCGCCCGGTTGACGCGGCCGAGCAGTCACTGCGCCGTGGCCACCGTGAGGCTTGCGTCATCCGCGACGGCGGGCTCGCCAGCGGCGCCGGCATTGACGGTCGCGACCGGCGACACCGCGGTGGCCGCGGCGTCCTGCACGCGGAACGGGTTGGTGCCGCCCTCGATGGGATCGGCGGTGACCAGGCGCGTCGATTCGAAGTAGCTCGCCATGTCCATGCCGAGGACGACCGCCCCGCCCAGCACGACGACGACGACCAGGCACGCGGCCGCCAGGGCGAATTGCATCCGGCGGCTCACGGCGATGGCATGGGTGTTCATGGGTATCCCTCCTGCGTGGAACCCATTTCGCATGGCGCGATGTGCCAGCGCGGTGAAAGCGCGCGCTCGCCGTTGCCGATGTTCAGTACGATTTCACTGCGGTGACGCCGGCGTGCATGCGCCACCGCGACGCCGACCACCGGCGCGCTACTGCAGGACGAAGCCGAATTCGTTGGTGCACTGGCTCGCCAGCGCCACGCCGTCCTTGCGCGCGGGCTGGAAGCGCCAGGAGCGCACGGCGACGACCACGTGGTCGCTGAAGCTCTGCGGTTGGGTCGGCGTGGCCCGGATCGCCGCGGTACGCCCGTCCGCGGCAACGGTGAAGGTGGTGGTCACCGACCACGTCAGCGGCAGGTGCCGGGTCTTGCGATCCTCGACCACGCTCGCGCTCAGCATGCTGATCGGGAAGTACGGCGACTTGCCGCTGGACAGCCGCGGCGCCTGGTCGAAATCGCCTTCGCACACCCCCTGGACATCCGCAGCGAGCGCGCGGTTGGGGCGCAGCGCCCCGGTGCGGGGACAACCCGCCAGCGCCAGCATGGCAACGGCGCAGGCAATGGCGGTTGGCTTGTTCACAGCAATCCGTCGCGCTTGACCGCGAGGTATTTCTCCACCAGCGCCGCCGCCAGCTGGTCGCAGGCCACGTCCAGCACCATTACGCCGTGGCTGCGCAGGGCGTCGTGCGCGGCGTTGCGCTTGGCGAGGTACTCCGCGGTGGCGCCGGCGCGGATCGCCGACGGCAGGTCATGCACGTCGCTTGCCAGGGCCGCGTCGAGTGCGGCCTCGCGCAGGCTGGCGACGCAGACCAGGTGGCGCTTGCGCAGCATCTGCACCGCGGCGAGCAGGTCGTCCATGTCCTCGTCGCGCAGGTTGGTGACCAGCATCACCAGCGCGCGGCGGCGCTGGCGCAGTGACAGCCCGGTGGCCGCCTGCAGGAAATCGGTGGCGACCGGCTTGGGCTGCAGCGCGTAGGTCGCGCGCAGCAGGTTGTCGATCGCCCCCACCCCGCGCTGCGGCGGCACCCACGCGCTGTCGCCGCCGCTGGCGAGCAGGCCGACGCCGTCGCCCTGGCGCAGCGCGAGGTACGACACCACCAGCGCGGCATCGAGCACGTGGTCGAAGTGGCTGAGCTCGCCGTCGCGGGCGAGCAGGCGGCGGCCGGTGTCGAGCAGCAGCACCAGCTGCTGGTTCTTCTCGTCCTGGTATTCGCGCGAGATCAGCCGGCGCGCGCGCGCGGTGGCCTTCCAGTCGATCTGGCGCAGGCTGTCGCCGACGCGGTATTCGCGCATCTGGTGGAAGTCGGTGCCTTCGCCACGACGGCGCTTGACGTGCGCGCCGACCAGGCGCGAGGCCTGTTCCGCGCTGAACATCGCAAATCGCGCCAGCGGGGCGAAATTGGGGAACACCCGCACCCACTGCGGCTCGCCCGCCACGCGCGACTGCCACCACAACCGCCAGGGCGAATGCAGCCGCAGCTGCACGCCGTCGAAGGCGAAGTCGCCGCGCGCGTTGGCGCGCAGCGCGTACTCGATGCTCGCCGCCTCGCCGCGGCGCAGGTGCAAGTGGCGCGGCAAGCCCTGCATGGTCCAGCTGCCCGGATGCAGGTCGAACACGTCCAGGCGTTGCGTGCGCGCCGCATCCAGTTGCAGGGACACGGGCCGCTCGACCCCGATCGGCCAGGTGTCGGGCACGCGGCGGCGCACGCCTGGGGTCGCCGCGGCGATCACGCGCCAGGCGTCCAGCACCGCGATCAGCAGCAGCGCGGCGCCGGCGAGCCACCATGCCGACGCCGGCACCGCGCCGATGCTCGCGGCCAGGCCCAACGCGGCCCACGCCGCGAGCAGCACGAGCAGCGCCGGAGCGGGGCGGGGGACGGTCGCAGCACTTGTCACGGTTCACGCCCTCCATGCCGTGACCGTGGCGGGCGGGAAACGCCCGCTGACCACCAATGCAGCGCGCTGCGGCGCGGTGCACCGGGCCGCGGCTTGCAGGACCTCGCGGCGCGCCTCATTGCCGCGGCGCTTCCACCTTGGCCAGCAGGGCGTGCAGCACGTCGTCGGGCTGCTGGCCCTCGATCTGCAGTTCCGGCGCCAGCGCGATGCGATGGCGCAGCGCCGGCTTGGCGATCTCGCGCACGTCGTCGGGCGTGACGAAGTCGCGGCCCGACAGCACCGCCTGCGCGCGCGCCGCACGCACCAGGGCGAGGCTGCCGCGCGGACCGGCGCCCAGCGCGATCCCGGCCCAGTCGCGCGTGGCCGCGGCGATCCGCACCGCGTAGTCGATCACCGCATCGTCCACCGTGACCTGCGCGGTGCCGAGCTGCATCGCCACGATCTCCTCCGGTCCGACCACGCGCTGGACCTGCGACAGGTCGAAGTCGGAGGCCATGCGGCCCTGGCTCACCGCCGCGACCATCTTCTTCTCGTCGGCGCGCGAGGGATAACCGATCAGCACCTTGAGCAGGAAGCGGTCGAGCTGCGCCTCCGGCAGCGGATACGTGCCTTCGTGCTCGACCGGGTTCTGCGTGGCCAGGGTCAGGAACGGCGGCGGCAGTTCGAAGCTGTGGCCTTCGATCGTGACCTGCAGTTCCTGCATCGCCTCGAGCAGCGCCGACTGTGTCTTCGCCGGCGCGCGGTTGATCTCGTCGGCGAGCAACAGGTTGGTGAACACCGGGCCGCGGCGGATGTTGAAGGTCTCGGTCTTCGGGTCGTACACGGCATGGCCGCTGATGTCCGAGGGCATCAGGTCCGGGGTGAACTGCACGCGGGCATAGCCGCAGTCCAGGGCCTTGGCCAGCGCGCGCACCAGCAGCGTCTTGCCCAGGCCCGGCACGCCCTCGATCAGCGCGTGGCCGCCGGCGAGCAGGGCGATCAGCACCTGGTCGAGCGCATCCGCCTGGCCGATGAAGGCCTTGCCCACTTCCGCGCGGATCGCCGCGGCGCGTTGCGCGAGCGCTGCACCGGTGATCGGCGCGATCGCGCGTGGCGTGGCGGCGTGGTCCGATGCCAGCGGTGGGATCAGCGTGTCGCTCATAGTCGGTTTCTCAGTCGGATCAGGGTGGCGATGCGGGTGCGGAAGGCGGTGGGGTCGTTCGCGAACGGCGGCAACAGGGCGTCGCGGATCTCGGCCGGCGGCACATCCCTGAAGCGTTCGGCCAGCAGCATCAGCTGCGGCTCGCCCTGCAGCGCGGCGGCCTGCGGATCGCGGCGGCGCAGGCGCGCGAGGAAGGCATTGCGCGCGGCGTCATGCAGCAGGTGCGCGTAACCGTAGCGGTAGGCGAGTTCGCCGCTGGCGGTGATGTGCTCGAGCAGGGAACGCCGCTCCAGCGCCGGCTCGGCCAATTGCGGACCGAAGCGCTGCATGCGCCGCCACAGCCAGCACGCCAGCGCGAGCAGCAGCGGCGCCCAGGCCATCCAGCTGTGCCGCAGCAGGATGGCCCACAGCGACGGCATCTGCGCCGCGTACACCAGGTGCACGGTGCCGGCGCGGTAGTTGGGTTGCAGCAGTTGGCGCGCGAGTCCGTGGCTCGCCGTACGCTCGAGGCCGTCGCTGTCGAGGAAGTCGAGGTCGGCGAGCACGTCGACGCTGCCTCGCCCGTGCCGCACGCGCGCGAACACGTAGCCGTTCTGCAGGTCGCCCCAGCTATGGACGGGATTGGCGCCGACCAGGGTGAAGCGGCGCGCGCCGCAGAACAGGAAACCGGCGCCGGCGGTGGCGACCGTGGCTTCGCCCGCGCCGTCGGCTTCGCCCGCGCCGGCCACGCCGTCGCTCGCGCGCGGGGCGGCGCCCGTCACTTCGACGCAGTCGCTGGCTTCCTTGCCCATCGGCAGCAACTGCAGCTCGCGCAGCAGCGGCACCGGCGAATTCTTCGCCAGCAGTCCCAGCGGCGGCGTGCGCACGACCAGGTGGCCGCCGTTGCCCACCCAGCCCAGCAGCTGCTGGACTTCGGCGTGGGTCAGCGCGCGCGGATCGTTGTAGAGCACGACCGTGTCGCGCGCGCCCAGCGGCACAACCGCTTCGCGGCCGCCGTCGGGCAGCAGCTGCAGGCGGCGCCGCGACAGCACGCGGACGCCGTCGCGCTCGAGCGCGACCTGCAGGGCGAACAGCGGATTGCGGCGGGCTTCGCCGGTGCGCGGCATCTCCATCACGCGCGGGACGCGCTCGTGGGTGTGCAGCCACCAGGCGGCCAGCCCGGCGAGCACCACCGCGCCGAGCAGCGTGAGCAGGACTACGCGCGTGGCGTGGCTGCGGACGGCCGGTTGCGCGCTCATGCCGCGACTCCCGGGAGCGGAGCGAAGAAGCGCCGCGACAGCAGCGCCAGCAGTTCCTCGAATTCGGCGGCGGCCGGCAGCCCGTGCGCATAGGCGGCGATCTGCCACACCCGCACCACGCGCGCGAACGCCTCGCGGTCTTCCGCCGTCGGCAACTGGCGCGAAGCGCGCAAGGTGTGCGCCTCGGTCGCGCCGGGCACCAGTACGACCTGCGCCCGCCGGGTCATCGCCTCGACGCTGCCGCGGTACAGCAGCGCGAGCGCGTCGCGCTCCTGGCCCGCCTGCCACAGATGGCGCGCGGTGGCGGCGATGTCGTCGGGCAGCGGCGCCTCCTCGGGCAGGGCTTCGCGCATCACCTCGTCCGCGTCACGGGCACGGCGGCGGGCGGGGTCGCGCACCCAACGCAGCCAGCGAGGCGCGGTGACCAGCAGCGCCAGAACCAGCGCGCCGGCGACGATCCACAGCCCGTACTCGCCGATCGAGGCGAACCACGCGCCCAGGCGCGCCAGGCCGGCCGGCTGCGCCCGCGGGTCGGGTTTCCTGGGATCCTTCGGCAGCCACTGCATCACGGTGCGCTTCGGACTGACGCGCGGATCCTCGTACGCGCGCTTGACCGCCTGCTGCCAGCCCTGGTCTTCCACCGTCTGCGCGCCGAACACCTCGTGCAGGGTCGATTCGCGCCGCGGTGGCGGCGCGGCATCGGCCTGCACCGGCGCCTGGCCGGCGAATGGATCGTTGTCCTGCGCATGCGCGGGCGACCACGCGCCCAGCCACAGCGTGCCGAGCACCAGCAGCGGCGCCACGGCCTGGCTCAGGCGCCGGCGCAGGCGGCGCAGCACCATCTCGATGTCCCAGGCCTCGATCTCGGTGCGGCGGTTGAGGTACAGGCCGAAGCCGGCGCCGACGTAGAACGGTTCGAGCACGCTGGTCGCGGTCCAGAACAGCAGGTTCTCGGCGAACTGCACCCCGTCCTGCTGCGACTCGAACACGTTCCAGATCCGCGCCGCGGTTTCCTGCACCAGGTCGTTCGGCGCGAACAGCATCGCCACGAACACGATGCCCAGCACCAGCGCCGCCTCGAAGTGCGCGAACACCAGCAGCACCATCGAGGCCACGCCGTACACCGGCGATCCCAGCGCGCGCCGGCGCGCGCGCGCATCCTCGCCGGCGCCGCCTTCGAGCAGATCGATCGGCAGGTACAGCGCGCGCACCGGACCCAAGCGGCGCCAGGTCAAATAGGCCGGCAACCAGCGCCGGCCGAAGCTCCACTGCGCGCGCACGGTTTCAGCCGCGGCGGGCACGTGCCCGAATACCGCGCGCGACAGCACGTACAGCGGGATGCGGTCGAACAGCGGCTTCAGCCACCACATCACCACGCCGGCCAGCCACACCGCGCCGATCGCCCAGCACAGCGCGTTGACCAGCAGCAGCAGCGGCAGCGACACCAGCAGCCACGGCTTCCACACGGCGGCGGCGTGGCGCCGCACCAGTGCGGTACCGAGCTCGACGGCTTCCCACGCGGTGCGCGGGCGCAGGGCGACGGTGAGGTCCTCGATCCTCATGTGCCGGCAACTCCGCCGGCCAGGCCATCGTCCGCGTACAGCCGGTTGCGGCCGCCGGCGAGCAGCCAGACGAACACCGCCGTCCACAGCACCGCCGCGACCGAATACTTGACCGACGCGGGCATCCAGCCGATCGAGGACCAGAACGCCTCGATGAACGCCGCCACCAGCAGCATCGCCAGCACGCCCACGCACAGCAGGCCGCCACGCTTGCCGGCTTCCACCAGCGCATCGATGCGCCGGCGCTGGCCGGGCGCGATCAGGCCCAGGCCCAGGCGCAGGCCGGCGCCGCCGGCTATGACTATCGCGGTGAGTTCGAACGCCGCGTGCCCGCAGACGAAGCGCCAGAACGGATCGCCATGGCCGACGGCCTGCAGGTGGCTGGCGACGGCGCCGCCGCGGATGCCTTCCGAACCCAGCGACAGGATCGGCCCCAGCCCCGCGACCAGGCCGCTGGCGAACACGCGGAAGGCGACGCTGACGTTGTTCCAGATGTAGAAGCCGAACATCGCCACGTCGGTGCCGTCGTCGCGGCCGAGCGCGCGCTGCGGATCGTTCGGGTCGTACATCTGCTCGAAGTTGGCCAGCTGCACCGGGTCGAACAGCGCGCTCGACAGGTCCGGCTGCACCTGGATCGCCACGTAGATCGCCACCAGCGGCGCCACGAACAGCAGCATCGCCGCCAGCATCGCCCCCTTCTCCGCGCGCACCAGGCGCGGGAAGCCGGCGAGCAGGAATTCCACCGCACGGCGCCAGCGCGGCGGCGGCGTGCGGTAGAGCACGCCGTGGCCGCGCTGCATCAGCTGTTGCAGGCGGTCGGTGACCACCGGGCTGTAGCCGCGGCGGCGCGCCAGCGCGAGTTGCTGGCACAAGCGGCGGTAACGCTCGGGCATCTCGTGGTCGCGCAGGCCGTGCCACTCGCGCCGGTGCGCGCGCGCCTTGCGCGCGCTGCCGCCGCGCGCGTCGAGCCACTGCTCGAGCGCGACCCACTCGGCCTGGTGCCGCTGGACGAAGAGTTCCTGGCGCATCAGCCCCTTCTCCCGAGCAGCCAGTTGGCGATGCCGTACAGGCGCGCCACCGCCAGGGCGCCGCGCGCCTGCACCAGCGGTTCGGCGAGGTCGGCCAGTTCGGCCTGGCGTTCGGGCGTGAGCTGCGGGCCGCGCTCGGCGAAAGCGACCAGCGCGGCCTGCTCGTGCGGCAACAGGACCGCCGCCGGCGCCAGCGCGGCGCCCACCGGGGCGGCCTGCGATTCGTGCGGGCGCGCGTCGTGCACGACCAGGGTGCCCGCGACCATGTCCCCGAGGCGGCGGCCCCAGGGGTCCGCGAGGCTCGCCACCAGCCCGGTCGCGTAGCCGAACGGCAGCATGTCCACGGTGCGCAGCAGGTTGCGGATGAAGGCCGCGAGCCAGCCGACCGGCGCGCCGTTGGCCGCGATCACGCGCAGGCCGAGCGCGCGCTTGCCCGGCGTGCGGCCGTGGTCGAGGACCTCGAACAGCACCGGATAGAACCAGAACACCACGAAGGTCGCCACGAAGTACGGCCCGTAGCCGGCGGTGCCGAGCATCGCCATGACGATGCTGACGAGCATCAGCGAGACCATGCGGATCGACAGGTCGATCGCCCACGCCAGCGCGCGCGGCACCGGGCCCGCCGCGGGCAGGTGCAGGGCCACGCCCTCGGGCGTGACCACCTCGCGGTAGGTGTCGAGCATGTCGAACCTGGCGCCGCGGGGCCTGCCGCCCGCGGCGGTCGCTCGCTCCAAACTCACCTCGGCGGCCCCCGTCGTCGGCAATCAGGCAATCACGACGATGGTATCGGCCATCAGGTCGTGGAGGCAGCGCCGCTCGTTGCCGAAAATGCACAGCGCGTCCGGCAACGAGAACAGCGGCCCGGCAAACGCGGCGATCAGGCCCGGCACGAACATGCGCAGGGCGAACACGCGGCCCAGGTCGGCGTCGCTGCCGTCGCTGCGGACGATACGGATGCCCAGCCACAGCTTGCCGACGGTCTGGCCGCTCTGGCCCAGCAGGGTCAGGTTGTAGACGAACAGCCCGAGCAATCCCGCCAGCGCGAGCACCAGGCCCAGGCTGAATCCCCACTCCGGCCGCTGCGGCAGCAACGCGAGCACCAGGATCGGCGCGAAGCAGGCGGCGTAGAGGAACTGGTCGACGATCCGCGCCAGCAACCGCTGGCCTCGGCCGGCCAGTGCATGCCCTTGCGTCGCGGGAATGGGAGGCGGGCCGGGCATCAGCGGCGCGCCCGGCGCCGCATACGGATTTTGGATCTCTTCCATGCGAACGCTACTGCCCCGGCTCCCCGACTTCCGGACCCGACTGTAAAGCGCGCTGGCGGCAGCGACAACCGCCGCGGCACGCTTAAGCAGGCAGCTACGCGGCCGGTATTCCCAGGTACTGGTTCTTCAGGCGCACGTAGTGCTGCGCGGAGTAGTAGAGCGCCTGGATCTCCGCGTCGCTGAGCATGCGGACCTTCTTGGCCGGATTGCCCAGCCACAGTTCGCCCTCGCCGACGACCTTGCCGGGGGCGACGAGCGCGCCGGCACCGACGAAGCCGTGCTTCCTCACCACCGCGCCGTCGAGCACGATCGCGCCCATGCCGATCAGCACCGCGTCCTCGATCCGGCAGGCATGGATGATCGCCTTGTGGCCGATGGTCACGTCCTCGCCGATCACCGTGGCGAATCCGCCGAGCTTGGCGTGCGGGCCGTCGTGGCTGACGTGCACCACGCTGCCGTCCTGGATGTTGGTGCGCGCGCCGATGCGGATGAAGTTGACGTCGCCGCGCACGATCGTGCCCGGCCAGACCGAGACGTCCTCGCCGAGGACGACGTCGCCGATCACGCTGGCGACGGGATCGACGTAGCTGCGTTCGCCGAGGACCGGGGTCTTGTCGAGGTAGGGACGGACGTTCAAGGGCGCGGGGTTCATGCGCGCAGTTTAAGCGCTCGCCGGCGCCGATGCCGGTGGAAAACCGCGTCCGTTACACTCGCGCCATGAAGATCGCCAGCTGGAACGTGAATTCGCTCAACGTCCGCCTGCCGCACCTGCAGCAGTGGCTGCAGGAGTTTGGCCCCGACGTGGTCGCGCTGCAGGAAACCAAGCTCGAGGACAGCAGGTTTCCCGACGCGGCGCTGGCCGAACTGGGCTACCGCAGCGTGTTCTGCGGACAGAAGACCTACAACGGCGTGGCCCTGCTCAGCCGCGTGCCCTTCACCAGCGAATGCGTCACCGCGATCCCGAACTTCGACGATCCGCAGAAGCGCGTGCTCGCGGCCACCGTCGGCGACGTGCGCATCGTCGACCTGTACGTGGTCAACGGCGAGGCGGTGGGCAGCGAGAAGTTCGCCTACAAGCTGCGCTGGATCGAGGCGGTGCGCGCGTGGCTGCGCGAGGAACTGCTGCTGTACCCGAACCTGGTCGTGCTGGGCGACTTCAACATCACCCCCGACGATCGCGACGTGCACGACCCCAAGCGCTGGCGCGAGAAGATCCTGTGCTCCACGCCCGAGCGCGAGGCGCTGCGCAGCCTGCTCGACCTCGGGCTGCACGACAGCTTCCGCCTGTTCAACGACCAGCCGGGCCACCACAGCTGGTGGGATTACCGGCTCAACGCGTTCGATCGCGGCTGGGGCCTGCGCATCGACCTGGTGCTGGTCAGCGAGGCATTGCGCGCGCGCACGCTCGCCGCCGGCATCGACACCGCCCCACGCGCGCGCGAACGCCCGAGCGACCACACGCCGGTGTGGGTGGAAATCGCCGGCTGAAATCGCGCGGCGCGCGCCACCAACCTGGAAGACCAAAAAACAAAGGCCCGGACGAACCGGGCCTCTGCACTCCGCGCTAGCGCGCGTTGTTGACCGCCAAGGTCAGCGCACGCGTCCGCGTCGGAACAGGTTGATGACCGCCAACAGCACGACCGCGCCGACCAGCGACAACAGCAGGCTGGCCAGGTTGAACGCGCCGTCATTGATGTCCGCGCCGCCGATCCCGAGCATGCTGCCGATCCAGCCGCCGAGGAACGCACCGACGATGCCGACGATGATGTTGAGGAAGATGCCCTGCTGGGCATCGGTCCTCATGACGAGGCTCGCGAGCCAGCCGATGATGCCGCCTACGATCAGCCAAACGATGAAACCCATCATGTGCGTTCTCCTTCCAGCTGCAAGTGAGAAGAATGGGGAAGCTGGAGCCGGTTTCCGCTCCCGCATTGGAGCCGTGGAAAGTCTGTGCGCGCTTGCGTGACGGCAATGTCAGAAAAATGCGCGCAGTGCGCGCCGCGCTGCAGTAATGAAGGCTTCGTTAAGAACGCTTCGCCCGGATGGGGTATTGCGCTAGTCCGCCGCGCGTAGAAGGCCGGCGAGGGCCGCTCGCGGCAGCTTGCCGGTCTCGTTGCGCGGCAGCGCGGCGACCAGGCGCAACGGACGCGGCAGGAACACCGCGTCGACGTGTTCGCGCAGCGCCGCCAGTACTGCCCCCTCGCCCACGCCGGGCGCCACCACGGCCAGCGCGGCGATGCGCGCGACCCCGGTGCGCGGACACGGATCGAGCTGGAAGACCACGCCATCGCGCACGCCGGCGACCGCGAGCAGGCGCCGGGTGAGGTCGCCGAGCGAGGCGCGCTTGCCCGCGATCTCGATCAGGTCGGCATTGCGCCCGCGCAGTTCGAAGCTGCCGTCGGCCTGCACGTCGACCAGGTCCGCGAGCACCACCGCCTGCGCCAGGTGCGGGGCCTGCACGGACGTGCCGTCGGGCTGCGGCGTGAGTTGCACGCCGGGCAATGGCGTCCACGCCTCCTCGCGCGCGGTGCGGCGGCGCGCGATCACGCAGGTTTCGGTCGAGCCGAAGACTTCGCGCACTTCGCAATCGAAGCGCTGTTCCGCGGCCAGCGCGAGTTCGCGCGCGAGCGGCGCGGTCGCCGACACGATGCCGCGCAGCGGCGGCAACCGCGCATCGGATTCGACCAGCGCGCGCAGGTGCACCGGCGTGGTGATCAACAATGGCGCCGCCGGCGCCTCGTGCAGCGCGCGCGCGATGTCGGCGGGAAAGAACGGACGCGCCCCGTGCACGGCGACCGGCCCCAGCAGCGGCAGCAGCACCGACATCTCCATCCCGTACATGTGCTGCGGCGGCACCGTGGCGACCAGCGGGGTCACGCGGTCGGCGTCGAGCAGGCCGTGCAGCGCGGCGAGGTTCTGCGCGGTGCTCGCGCAGAACGACGCCCAGGTCTTGGGATTGGGCTTGGGCCTGCCGGTGCTGCCGGAGGTGTAGCCGATCGCGACCAGCAGGTCGGCGCGCACCATCGGCGCGGCGCCGGCTTGCCGGGGCAGGGTCGCCGGCAGGTGCCAGCTGCGCAACGCGGGCGGGAAGCCGGCGTCGCCCGCGGCCAGGGCGTCGCCCAGCGCGTAGCCGTCGCCGTGCTGCGCGAGCACTTCCTCGACCACCGCGGGCGCGCGCGACGGTGGCAGCAGCGTGGTCTGGCCGCGCAGCGCCGCCGCGCACAGCGCCACCATGAAGCGGTAGCGGTCCTCGCACAGGTTCAAGGCGTAGCGGGCGTCCGGCAGCTGCCCGGCCACCGCGCGCACTTCGCTGGCGAAGCGCTCCAATGCGATCGCATGGGTGGCGTCGAACGCGAACAGCCGCGCGGCTTCGCCCGTCATCAACGCCAGGTGCTGGCGCTGCTCGGGTCCGTGGATGGATTGGACTACTGCCGACATGTGATCTGAAACCCGCGCTCCCAGCAGCGCTCTGCTGCCCGTCCTGGGCCGCTTTCCCCTTGGGGTATGTTACCGGCACCCGCGTCAAGACCCGTGCCCATGGCGTTTTCCGGCACCGACCCCGCCGCTCCCGACCACCCGCCCCATCCCCGCGTGCGCTGGAGCTGGCATGC
Source organism: Lysobacter oryzae DSM 21044 (assembly GCF_059568595.1). NCBI lineage: Bacteria > Pseudomonadati > Pseudomonadota > Gammaproteobacteria > Lysobacterales > Lysobacteraceae > Lysobacter > Lysobacter oryzae. The sequence continues at coordinate 17,396 of NZ_JCANTQ010000012.1, forward strand.
GCACGTGCACGGCACCCCGACCGATCCGGTGGCCAAGGCCTGGCTGGCGGCGGCGCTGGGCGTGCCGTCCGCGGCGCTCAACCTGGGCCGGGAACCGCGCGGTCGTCCGCGCCTGGGCCCGCCGCAGGACGGCTTCGATTGCAGCTGGAGCCACAGCGGCGACGGCCTGCTGATCGCATTGGGCACCGGCGTGGAGCTGGGCGTCGACTGCGAACGGATGCGGCCGCGGCCGCGCGCGCTGGAGCTGGCGCGCCGCTACTTCACCGCGCCGGAAACCGACTGGCTCGCCGCCTTCGCCGCCGGCGACGCGCGCGATCGCGCCTTCCTGCGCCTGTGGTGCGCCAAGGAAGCCGTGCTGAAGGCGCACGGGCACGGCCTGTCGTTCGGCCTGGAGAAGCTGCGCTTCGCCGAGGCGGACGGCGTGCTGGCGCTGGTCGAATGCGCGCGCGGCCTGGGCCGGGCCGGCGACTGGTCGCTGCGCGAGTTCGTGCCGGCGCCGGAGTACGTCGCCGCCCTGGCCTGGCGCGATCCGCCCGCGCGCTGAGCGAGGGGACGTTCGCGTCCATAATTTCGCGATGACCCTGCCCGATTCCCCGACCGCGCCGCTGCGCCCCACCCTCGAGGCCGGCCTACGCACGCTCGGCCTCGATACCGCCTTCGCCGAGCCCCTGCTGGCCTACCTCGCCCTGCTCGCGCGCTGGAACCAGACCTACAACCTCACCGCGGTGCGCGACCCGCGGGACATGGTCGGCAAGCACCTGCTCGACTCGCTGGCGATGCACCCCTTCGTCGACGCGCTGGCCGCGCGCGGCGGCACGCTGGCGGACCTGGGCACCGGCCCCGGCCTGCCGGGGATCCCGCTCGCGATCGTCAAGCCGGGCCTGAAGGTCACCCTGGTCGAGAGCAACGGCAAGAAGGCGCGCTTCCTGCGCGAGGCCGTGCGCCAGCTGGGCCTGGCGGACGTGCGCGTGGCCGAGTCGCGGATCGAGGCGGTGGCCGAACCCGGCGCCTACGACGCGATCACCGCGCGCGCCCTGGCCACCTTGCCGCTGATCCTCGAACTGGGCGGCCACCTGCTCAAGCCCGGCGGCGCGCTGCTGGCGATGAAGGGCGTGTACCCGGCCGACGAGATCGCCGCCCTGCCGGCGGGCTGGACTGTGACGGCGAGCCATGCCCTGCGGGTCCCGGGCGTGGATGCTGAGCGCCACCTCATCGAGATCCGTCGCGTCTGAGCCCGGTAACCCGCTGAATCCGCGCCCGCGGCGCCGGTATCGCACCCTCGCCGGGCGGTTCCGGCAGCGGCAGTTCCCGCCGCCGCCCCGCGGCGCGCGATAACGCATAATCCCCGGTCCGGGCCCGATGTCTGGCCATCCACCGCAATACCCGAGGCAACGAGCCGCATGGCCCGCATCATCGCTGTCGCCAACCAGAAAGGCGGGGTCGGCAAGACCACCACCGCCGTGAACCTGGCCGCCGCCCTGGCCAAGACGCCCAAGCGCGTGCTGCTGGTCGACCTGGACCCGCAGGGCAACGCGACCATGGGCAGCGGCATCGACAAGCGCGAGATCGAGGACACGATCTGCGACGTGCTGCTGGGCGAGGCCGACGCGGCGAAGATCCTCAAGCGCACCGCCGAGGAGTTCGACCTGCTGCCGGCCAACATCGAACTGACCGCGGCCGAGATCAGCCTGATGAGCGAATCGGGCCGCGAGCAGCGCCTGAAGGCCGCGCTCGCGCCGCTGCGCGTGCACTACGACTACATCCTGATCGACTGCCCGCCGGCGCTGTCGCTGCTGACGCTCAACGCGCTGACCGCCGCGGACTCGATCATCGTGCCGATGCAGTGCGAGTACTACGCGCTGGAAGGCATCTCCGCATTGATCGACACGATCGAGGCGCTCAAGGCCAACCTCAATCCCGCGCTCGAGATCGAAGGCGTGCTGCGCACCATGTTCGACGTGCGCAACAACCTCGCCAACGCGGTGTCGGGCGAACTGACCAAGCATTTCGGCGACCGCGTGTTCCGCACCATCGTGCCGCGCAACGTGCGCCTGGCCGAGGCGCCCAGCCACGGCCAGAGCATCGTCGGCTACGACCGCGCCAGCCGCGGCGGCATCGCCTACATGGGCCTCGCCGGCGAAGTGCTGCGCCGTCAGCGCGAGCGCGAGCAGGCGGTGAAGGCGACGGCCAAGGAGGCGGCGGCATGAGTGCGGTGAAGAAGCGCGGCCTCGGCCGCGGCCTGGAGGCGTTGCTCGGCCCCAAGGCCGCCGCCGAAGCGCCGACCCTGGTCGAGGCACAGCCCGGCGACACCCTGCGCACGCTGCCGATCGACGCGCTCACGCCCGGCAAGTACCAGCCGCGCCGCACCATGGACCAGGGCAAGCTTGGCGAGCTCGCCGACTCGATCCGCGCGCAGGGCGTGATCCAGCCGATCGTGGTCCGCGACCTCGGCGGCCGTGCCTACGAGATCATTGCCGGCGAACGCCGCTGGCGCGCCTCGCAGCTCGCCGGCCTGAGCGAAGTGCCGGTGGTCGTGCGCGAAGTCGACGACCGCACCGTGGTCGCGATGGCGCTGATCGAGAACATCCAGCGCGAGGACCTCAACCCGCTGGAAGAAGCGATCGCGCTGCAGCGCCTGATCGACGAATTCGACCTGACCCACGCCCAGGCCGCCGATGCGGTCGGCCGTTCGCGCGCGGCGGTGTCCAACCTGCTGCGCCTGCTGGAACTGCCGGTCGAGATCCGCGTGCTGCTGGAAACCAAGGCGCTGGAAATGGGCCATGCGCGCGCGCTGCTGACCTTGACCCCGCAGGCCGCGATCGCGCTGGCACGCCAAGCCGCCGAGAACGGCTGGTCGGTGCGCGAAGTGGAGCACCGCGCGCAGCTGCTCGCCGCCGGCAAGATCGCCACCGGCGCGAACGCCAAGGCGAAGCCGGTCAAGGCCAAGCCGCAGGCCGACATCGCCGCGCTGGAACGCGAACTGTCCGAGTCGCTGAGCACCCAGGTCAGCATCCTGCACGGCCGCGGCGGCAAGGGCCGCCTGGTGATCCATTACAGCGACCTGGATTCGCTCGATGGCGTGCTGGAACGGCTGCGCACCAAGGCCGAATAGCTTCGCGGAACGCAGCACGAGCAGTCGGGCGGCGGCGCGCCGGTCGATCTGTTCCGAGCATGGCGTGAGCGACGGCATCGAGCCGTCGCCCAGGCACGTCAGCAGGCAGCGGCCCGTACTCTTCTAGACGCCCTTTGCCAGCGCCGCGCGCAACCGCCGCAAGGCCGGCGCGATCGCTGCCTCATCGATCACGCCGAATCCGATCACCACCGCCGGCGCGGCGCGCAGCGTCATCGCATAGTCGGCCGCGGCGATCGCGCCGGGCAGGTGCTGCCGTGCGGCGGCGACGACCCGCTCGGCCTGCGCCGGATCGCGCACGCGCGCCGCCAGGTGCAACCCGGCTTCCGACGGAATCGGCTCCAGCCACGGCGACAGCTCGCGCGCGATCCCGGCGAGCAGCGCGTCGCGCCGCTGCGCGTACACCCCGCGCATCCGTCGCACGTGGCGCGCCAGGTGGCCATCGCGGATGAACGCCGCCAGCAACGATTGCGTGATCGTGTCGCAATGCGCATCGGCCACGTGCTTGAGTGCGGTGAGCGCCTCGCGCGCCCACGCCGGCGCCACCACGAAGCCCTTGCGCAGCGACGGAAACAGGCTCTTGGAAAAAGTGCCGACGTAGAACACGCGCGCCTCGCGGTCCAGCGTCTGCAGCGCGTCCAGCGGACGCCCGCCGTAGCGGAACTCGCCGTCGTAGTCGTCCTCGATCACCACCGCATCGTGCATCCGCGCGTACTCGAGCAGCGCAAGGCGTCGCCGCAGCGACAAGGCCACGCCGGTCGGCGACTGGTGCGAGGGCGTGACGCTGACCACGCGCACCCCCGGCGGCAACGCGTCCACGCACAGGCCTTCGGCGTCGACCGGCACCGGCACCAGGGTCGCCCCGGCGGCGGCGAACGCGGCGCGCAGCGGCGGATAACCCGGATCCTCGACCGCCACCGTGGTCCTGCCCGGCGTCACCAGCACCCGCGCGAGCAGGTCGAAGGCCTGCTGCGCCCCGGAGGTGACGACGATGTCCTCGGGCGTGCACGCGACCGCGCGCGCGAACGCGACGTGCCGGGCGATCGCCTCGCGCAGCACCGGAATGCCCTGCGACGGCGGATAGGCGAACGCGGTCTTCGACCAGGTGCGCAACGACTGCGCCATCAGCCGGCGCCAGACGTCGTGCGGAAAATGCAGGTGGTCGGGCATGCCGAGGCGGAAGCTGCGCGCAGGGAGCGTGCGCGGCGCCAGGGCCTGCGGGTCCGGCCGCCGCCAGTGCGGATTGAGGCGGGTGTCGCCGGCGACGTCGGGGCGCGATGCGGGCCGGCGCTGCAGGCGGCGGACATCGGCGACCACGGCCCTGGCCCCAGGGCGCGGAATGACATAGCCCTCGGCGACCAGCAGGTCGTAGGCGGCGATCGCGGTGTTGCGGGCGATCCCCAGCCCGGCCGCCACGTGCCGCGTTGACGGCAGCGCAGCGCCGGCGGCGAGGCGGCCGTCGAGGATCGCGGCGCGCAGCTGCTCGTGCAGGCGCTGGGTGCGATTGCCCGCGTCGGCGCCATCGTCGAAGCGGATCGCGAACTCGAAAACTGGTTCCTGCGAATTCATCGGGACCGGGCTGCCTGGGGAACCAGCCGCAGCCTACGGTAGCTCCACGGCCCGACCAACCGCCGGCTTCCGAGGACCCCACGATGACCTGCTACATCTGCGCGACCTGCGGCACCCAGTACGCCGATTCCACCGCCCCGCCCGAGCGCTGCGTGGTCTGCGAGGACGAGCGCCAGTACGTCGGCTGGGAGGGCCAGGCCTGGACCACCCACGCCGCGCTCGGCGCGCAGTACCGCCTGCGCATCGAGGACGACGCCGGCCTGCTCGGGCTGGGCCTGCCCACCGACTTCGCCATCCCGCACCGCGCGCTGCTGCTGCCGGCGGACCTGGGCAACGTGCTGTGGGAGTGCGTCAGCCTGGTCAGCGACGAAGCGGTCGCCGCGTTGCGCGCGCGCGGCGGCGTCGACCTGATGGCGATCTCGCACCCGCACTTCTACACGTCGATGGTGGAGTGGAGCGAGGCGCTGGGCGGCGTGCCGATCCTGCTGCACGAAGCCGATCGCGCCTGGGTGCAGCGGCCGTCGAAGCACATCCGCTTCTGGAGCGGGGACGAACTCAGGCTCTCGCAGGACGTGACCCTGCTGCGTGTCGGCGGCCACTTCGACGGCAGCACCGCCGTGCACTGGCAGCGCGGGCCGCGCGGCGCGACGCTGCTGCCCGGCGACGCGCTGCAGGTGGTGCTCGACCGCCGCCACGTCAGCTTCATGTACAGCTATCCGAACTACATGCCGATGAAGCCGGCCGACGTGCGCCGCATGCAGGCATTGCTGGCGCCTTACGCCTTCGATGACGTGTTCGGCTACACCTGGGGCCGCAACATCATCGGCGCTGGCCGCCAGGCGGTGGACGCTTCGTTCGCGCGCTACCTGCAGGCGGTGGCGGCATGAACGCGGCGATCGCGGCGATCGATCCGGCATTGCTGGCGCGGCTGCACCACACCGACAGCGCGTCGCTGCCGTGGATACCTTCGCCGGTGCCCGGCAAGGCGGCGCGGCCGCTGCGCTTCCTGCGCGGCAATCGCGGCTTTGCCGAGTTGCTGCGCATGCAGCCCGGCGTGGCCATGCCGCTGCATCGCCATACCGGCGAGACCCATGCGTTCAACCTCGCCGGCTCGCGCCGCCTGTGCAACGGCGAAGTAATCGGACCGGGCGGCTACGTGTACGAGCCGCCGGGCCATGTCGACAGCTGGGAAGTCGTCGGCGACACCGCGCTGGTGGTGCTGGTCGTGGTGACCGGAGAGGTGCACCTGCTCGCGCCCGACGGCCACGTGCGCGGCATCGCCAACGCGGCGACCCGCTTCGTCGAATACCAGACCTTCTGCCGCGAGCACGGCGTGGCGATGCTCGACCTGTTCGACTGACAGATGCGGGGCGGCCGGCACGATCGCCGGCCGCTGCATCAACCACACTGCGTCAGAGATTGACCGCGCCCATGTGCGCCGCCGGATAGCGGGTGCCGGCCACCGCGTGCGCGTCCAGCACCGTTTGGATCCGCTGCAGTTCGGCCGGGTCGAGCACGATCGCCGCCGCGCCGGCGTTTTCGTCCAGGCGCGCGATCCGGCGCGTACCCGGGATCGGCACGATGTCCGGCCCCTGCGCCAGCAGCCACGCCAGCGCGAGCTGCGCCGGCGTGCAGCCGCGCGCCTGCGCGAGTTCGGTCACGGCTTCGACCAGCGCGCGGTTCTGCTCGACGTTGCCCTCCTGGAAGCGCGGGTTGCTGCGGCGCCAGTCGTCGGCGGCCAAGCCGCCGGCGTCGCGGATCGCGCCGGTGAGGAAGCCGCGGCCGAGCGGGCTGTACGGCACGAAGCCGACGCCGAGTTCGCGGCACGCCGGCAGGATCTCCGCCTCGACGTCGCGCGTCCACAGCGAGTATTCGCTCTGCAGCGCGGCGATCGGATGCACCGCGACGGCGCGCCGCAGCGTCGTCGCCGACGCCTCCGACATGCCCAGGTGGACCACCTTGCCCGCCTCGACCAGGCGCTGCATCGCGCCGATGGTTTCCTCGATCGGCACGTTGGGATCGACCCGGTGCTGGTAGTACAGGTCGATGCGGTCCACGCCCAGGCGCTGGAGGCTGGCATCGCAGGCGGCGGCGACGTACTCGGGCCGGCCGCTCACGCCGAGGAAGGCGCCATCGGGTGCGCGCACGTTGCCGAACTTGGTGGCGAGCACGACCTCGTCGCGGCGGGTCTTCAGCACCTGGGCGAGCAGGCGCTCGTTCGCGCCCACGCCGTACATGTCGGCGGTGTCGAGGAAGTTCACCCCGATGTCGAGGGCGTGGTGGAGCACGGCGAGGTTGTCGGCCTCGTCGCTGGGTCCGTAGAAGTCCGACATGCCCATGCAGCCCAGGCCGATGGCGGACACGGTGAGGCCCTGGCGGCCCAGGATGCGGCGGGGAAGGGAAGCGCTGGTCATGATCGAAGCTCCGGTCGTTGGGGAGTGCGCACACCCTATTCGCCGCAGCCGCGCAGCGTTAGCCGATTGCTCCCGGATTCTTGCCCGATCCTCCATGGCGCTGGTTCCACGCGTTTATCGCCCGGGGCGGGCGCGCATAATCGGCACACGGTTTTCATGAGGCCATGCGATGCACGACAAGGCTTTCAATGTGGTTGCCGCGCGCCCGGAACTGTCCGCGCAGCAGGCCGAACTGGCCGACCGGGTTGCCCGAAACTCCCCCGACGAGGGCCTCAACGCCACGGCGGTGCCGGGCCTGTCGCTGATCCGCGCCTCGGCGCCGTCGCTGCCGTTGCCCAGCGTCTACCACCCCTGCCTGTGCGTGGTCGTGCAGGGCCGCAAGCGCGCGCTGCTGGGCGAGGAGATCTTCGTCTACGACCCGCTGCACTACCTGGTCGTGTCGATGACGCTGCCGCTCGCCGGGCAGATCCTCGAGGCCTCGCCCGCGCAGCCGTACCTGTGCCTGCGCGTGGACATCGATCCGCAACTCGTGGCCGAACTGCTCACGCAACTCGGCCCGCGCGCGCCGGCGCACGAACCCCCCGCGGCGCGCGCGCTGTACCTCGCGCGCACCAGCGCGCCGCTGCTCGATGCGGTGTTGCGCCTGGCGCGCCTGCTGGACACGCCGGAGGAAGCGCCGGTGCTGGCACCGCTGGCGCTGCGCGAAATCCACTACCGCGTGCTCACCGGCGAACTGGGCGAGCGCCTGCGCCAGCTGTGCGAGGTCGACGGCCCGTCGCAGCGCATCGCCCGCGCGATCGAGCGGCTGAAGGCGCACTACGCGCAGGCGCTGCGCATCGAGGACCTGGCCGCCGCCGCGCACATGAGCCCGTCGTCGCTGCACCAGCGCTTCAAGGCGGTGACGTCGATGTCGCCGCTGCAGTTCCAGAAGCAGCTGCGGTTGCAGGAAGCGCGGCGGCTGATGCTGAGCGAAGGCCTGGAGGCGGCCGCGGCCGGGCATCGCGTGGGCTACGAAAGCCCATCGCAGTTCAGCCGCGAATACCGGCGCCTGTTCGGTGCGCCGCCGCGGCGCGAGATCGTCTCGGCGCGCTCGGCCGGAGCCTGATTGCCCGGCGCTCACCCGGTCAGGGGATGTCCCCGTTCAGCGCGTTGCGCGCGTGCGGTTTGGGAGCAGTATTCCGGCCCATGCCCCACTGCACCGTCCGCTACAGCGTAAAACTCACGCCGAAAGCGGCCGACGCGCGGCCGATCGATGCGATCGGCATTTTCAGTGAACTCCGCGCCCCGGATGAAGTGGGCCTGCCCGGCGCCCTGATCTCGCGGCGGCTCAATACCTTCAGCGGTCCGGCCGGCTATTCGATCCGCGACATGGTCACCCGCAGCAACGACTGGACCATGGACGTACAGGATCGCGTCGGCCCGCTGCAGTGGGATAGCTGAAGCGCGGCAAGCGGCGCGCTCGCAGACCGTCGCGCTACCCGTCGAGCGCGCACTCCGCCTCGCACACCTGGCGCACGCGCGCGGCCATGTCGCACCAGCGCGGACAGGCCGGACTGCGCATGCGTTCCCAGGCGGCAGCGAGCGCCGGCTCGATCTCGTCCCAGCGGCGCTGGAAGCGCTTGTCACGGGCGACTTCCAGAACCGCCCGCAGCAGCGCCTCGTCGGGGCTCATGGTCGGCTCGTGCATCGTTCATCCCGTCAAAATTGCGGAGGGACAGCATCAGTACGCGGCGAAAGACCGCGAGGCAAATGAACGGGCACCGCAAACCCAAACAGTTCAGCTCACCGCGCAGGTTGCGACGCACGTAGTGGCGTTCGGCACGTGCGCCGCCGTGTGCACGGCGGTACGCCTACACGGAAACGGCCGCGATTGCGGCCGTTTCCGTGAGCCAGGCGACGGCTCGGGTTACCAGATCTTCACCCGGTCCGCGGGCGCCAGGTACAGCTGCTCGCCGGCCTTCGCGCCCCACGCGTCGTACCACGCGTCGATGTTGCGCACGGTCTGCGCGCGCCAGCGGCCCGGCGAATGGCCGTCGGTGAGCACGCGCTGGCGCAGCGCGGCATCGCGCATCTTCGAGCGCCACGACTGCGCGTAGGCGAGGAAGAAGCGCTGGTCGCCGGTCAGTCCGTCGATCACCGGCGCTTCCTTGCCGCCCAGCGACTTCCTGTAGGCCAGGTACGAGATCGTCAGGCCGGAGACGTCGGCGATGTTCTCGCCCAGCGTCTGCTCGCCATTGATGTGCAGGCCCGGCAGCGGCTCGTACGCGCTGTACTGCGCGGCCAGCTTCGCGGTCGCATCCTTGAAGTGCTTGGCGTCTTCCGGCGTCCACCAGTTGGCCAGGCGGCCCTGCGCGTCGAACTCCGCGCCGGTGTCGTCGAAGCCATGGCTGACCTCGTGGCCGATGATCGCGCCGATCGAACCGTAGTTGGCGGCGGCATCGGCCTTGGGATCGAAGTACGGCGCTTCCAGGATCGCGGCGGGGAAATTCATCGCGTTCTGCAGCGGGAGGTTCACCGCGTTGACCGTCTGCGGCGTCATCCACCACTCGCCACGATCGACCGGCTGGCCCAGCTTGGCGACCTGGTGCTTGTACTCCTGCGCTTCCGCGCGCAGGCGGTTGCCGAGCGGATCGTCGGCGCGGATCTCCAGCGCGGCGTAGTCGCGCCAGGTCTCCGGGTAGCCGACGCTGACGCGCATCGTCTGCGCCTTGGCCTTGGCCTTCGCCTTGGTCTCCGGGGTCATCCATTCCAGCGTGTCCACGCGCTCGGCGAAGGCGGCGAGGATGTTCTTCACCATCTCCTCGACCTGCGCCTTGGACGAGGCCGGGAAGTACTTCTCGACGTACAGCTTGCCCACGGCGTCGCCGAGCGCGTTGTTGGTGGAGTCCAGCGCGCGCTTCCAGCGGTCCTTCTGCTTGGGCGTGCCTTGCAGGGTGGTGCCGAAGAAGCCGAAGCGCAGGTCGGCGTAGGCCTTGGGCAGCAGGTCGGCGTTGTGGCTCAACGCGTGGAAGGCGAGGTAGTCCTTCCAGGTCTGCAGCGGTTCGCTGCCCACCAGCGCGGACAGCTGCGTGATCGCGGCCGGCTGCCACGCGACGATGGTCTTCTGCGAGGACAGGCCCGCGGCGTTGAAGTATTCGTTCCAGTCCAGGCCCGGCGCCTTCCTGGCGAAGTCCGCCGTGGCCCACGGGTTGTTGGCCTTGTGCACGTCCTGGGTGTCGACGATCGAGGCGTGCGCCTTGGCGATCTTGCTTTCCAGCGCGACCACGGCCTTGGCCTTGGCCTCGGCGTCCGCCGCGCCGGACAGCTTGAACAGCGCGGTCACGTACTCGAGGTACTTCGCGCGCGTCTCCACCATCTCCTTGTCGCCCGAGAGGTAGTACTCGCGGTCGGGCATGACGAGGCCGCCCTGCATCAGCGTGGCGACGTTGTGCTCGGGATCCTGCAGGCCCTGCGCGACGAACAGGCCGAACAGGTTGTCGGTGTGGTAGTTGGTGGCGTTGAGCGGATCCACGTCGGCGCGCAGCCCAGCGCCGAGCACACGCGCGAGGTCGGCCTTGGACGCGATCGCATCGATCTTCGCCAGCTCGGGCTTCAGCGGTTCCAGGCCGCGCGCCTCGATTCCGGCTTCGTCCATGTAGGCCGCGTAGTAGTCGGCGATCCGGCGCGCATCGCTACCCGCGGCGGGATTGCTGGCGGCCAGGCCCTTGATCAGGTCGGCGTTGCGCTGCTCGGCCTTCTTCTGCACTTCAAAGCCGGTGCCGATGCTGGAGCGGTCGTCGGGAATCTGCGCACTGTTGCGCCAGGCGCCGTTGGCGTAGGCGTCGAAGTCGTCGCCCGGCTTCACGTTCTTGTCGATGCCGGCCAGGTCGACGCCGAGCGTCGGCGCGGTCGCGGCGGCTTGCGTGGGCGTCGCCGGGGCGGTGGTGGCTTCGCCGGACGGCTTGCACGCGGCGAGGCTGCAGGCCAGGGCGAGGAACAGCAGGTTGCGGTTGAGGTGCATGGGTTTCTCTGGATCGCCGGTGAAGCGGCGATGGTGCCCGGATGCCGCGCGCGTGCATGTGCAGGAAGGCACGGCGCGGGGCTGTCTCGTTCAGATTTCCACCGGCGCGCCAAGTTCGACCAGGCGCGTGGTCGGAATGCGGAAGAAGTCCGTGGCCGGCGCGGCATTGCGGTGCAGGAAGGCGAACAGGCCATCGCGCCAGATCGGCATGCCGCGCCGCGGGCGCGCGACGATGCTCTCGCGGCTGGCGAAGTAGGTCGTCTCCATGGGGTCGAAGACCAGCCCGCCATGATCGCTGCACCGCATCAGCGCCAGCGGCACGTCCGGGATTTCCATGAAGCCGTAGCGGACGGTGGCGCGGTAGAAGTCGTCGCCGATGGTCTCGATGCGCAGGCGCTCGGCGGCCGTGACGTGCGGCACGGCGCGCGTCTCGACCGTCAGCAGCACGTTGCGTTCGTGCAGGACCTTGTTGTGCTTGAGGTTGTGCAGCAGCGCCTTGGGCACGATGCCCTGCTGCGCGGTGAGGAACACGGCGGTGCCCGGCACGCGCGCCGGCGGCGCCAGCATCAGTCCGGGCAGGAAGGTGTCGAGGCGGATGCCGTCCTTGAGGATCTCCTGCTGCAGCAGCTGGCGGCCGCGACCCCAGGTGCGCAGCACGGCGAACACCAGCACGCCGAGCGCGATCGGGAACCACGCGCCGTCCATGAACTTGGCCAGGTTGGCGGCGAGGAACGCCACGTCCACCAGCACGAACAGCGCGGCCAGCGGCCAGAACAGCCACGGCGGCAGCGCCGCGCGCGCGCGCATCGCCACGATCAGGATGATGCTGGTGATCAGCATGGTGCCGGTCACCGACACGCCGTAGGCCGTCGCCAGCGCGGTGGAGCTGCCGAAGCCGAGCACGGTGGCGATCACCGCCAGCATCAGCAGCCAGTTGATCGACGGCACGTAGACCTGCCCCATCGCCTGGTGCGAGGTGTGGCGGATCGCCAGGCGCGGCAGGTAGCCGAGCTGGATCGCCTGGCGCGTGGCCGAATACGCGCCGCTGATCACCGCCTGCGAGGCGATGACCGTCGCCGCAGTGGCCAACGCCACCATCGGATACAGCGCCCAGGCCGGCACGCCGAGGTAGAACGGATTCGCCACCGCGTGCGGATTCGCCAGCAGCAATGCGCCCTGGCCGAGGTAGTTGAGGGTCAGCGCCGGCAGCACGATGAAATTCCACGCGTACTGGATCGGGCGACGGCCGAAGTGGCCCATGTCCGCATACAGCGCCTCGCCGCCGGTGACCGCGAGCACCACCGCGCCGAGGATGAAGAGGCCATGCCAGCCGTGGTCGATGAAGAAGCGCAGCCCCCACCATGGATTGAGCGCCTGCAGCACGCCCGGATGCGCGCTGATGTTGTGCACGCCGATCGCGGCGAGGGCGAGGAACCACACCACGATCACCGGCCCGAAGGCCTTGCCGACCAGGTCGGTGCCGAACCGTTGCGTGGCGAACAGCAGCACCAGCACGGCGATCGTGATCGGCAGGACCCAGCTCTGCAGCGCCGGCGCCGCCACCTGCAGGCCCTCCACCGCCGACAGCACCGAGATCGCCGGCGTCAGCACGCCGTCGCCGAAGAACAGCGCCGCGCCGAACACGCCCAGGATGCCGATCACGTACGCCGCCTTGGATGTCGGCGGCAGCGTACGCTGCGCCAGTGCGGTCAGCGCCATGATGCCGCCCTCGCCTTCATTGTCGGCGCGCATGATCACGGCGACGTACTTGGCCGTGATCACGATCATCAGCGACCAGAACACCAGCGAGAGGATGCCGAGCACCGTCGGCGCATCGGCGGCCAGGCCGTAGTGCGGAGTGAAGGCTTCCTTGATCGTGTACAGCGGACTGGTGCCGATGTCGCCGAAGACCACGCCGATCGCCCCCAGCATCATGCGGCGGAAGCTGGCCTGGCCGTGGCTGTCATCGTGATTGCCGCCGGCATGGAAGGTCGAATGCGTGGTCGCGGTGTTCACGGGATGTCTCGACGCCAGCAGCGGGTGACGTTTTGCAGGGCGGCAGTGTTCGCCCGCGGCGCGTAAAGGCGGAAGGCGTTGCCGGCCGTTGCGGCGTAAATTCCGCGTAAATTCCGCGCTCCCGGGCCTGCGCGGCGACTAGGCGCGCGGCGATTGCGGGCACAATGCCGGCCATGCCGATGACTGCGCCTCCCGATCCCGCGACCGGCGCCCACCGCCCCGTCGGTGGGTATGCGCTCGCGGTTGCCGGCGCCGCGGTTGCGGTGGTCGTCGCCGCACTCGCCGAGCGCTGGATCGGCCCGGGCGACCTCTCGCTGGTGTTCATGCTCGCGGTGATCGCGGTCGCGTCGCGCACGCATACCGGCCCGGCCGTCCTCACCGCGGTGCTGTGCTTCCTCGCCTACAACTTCTTCTTCATCGCGCCGCGCTACACCCTGTATATCGGCGCGTGGCAGGGCGTGGTCACGGTGGCGCTGTTCCTCGCCGCCGCGCTGCTGGCCGGACGCATGGCCGCGACGCTGGCGATGCAGGTGCAGGCGCTGCGGATCGCCAACCGGCATGCGCAGGCGCGGGAGGAACTGGCGCAGCGCCTCGCGGTCGCGGCGGACGAGGCCGACGTGATCGCGGCCGCGCACGCGATCTTCCGCCAGGGCCTGGAAGCCGACGTCTGGCTGCGCCTGGAGCAACCCGCGCATGCCGCCGGCCCGGCGCGCGAAGCCGTGGAGGAACACGGCTGGTTGTTCCTGCCGCTGCAGTCGCCGCACGGCGCCCTCGGCACGATCGGACTCAAGCGCGCCACGCATGCGCCGCGGCTCGACGAGACCCAGCAGCAACTGGCCCGCTCGCTGGCGGACGGCATCGCCCAGGCGCTGCAACGCGTGCGCCTCGCCACCCAGCTGCAGGCCGAGCGCGTGACCAGCGAAACCGAACGCCTGCGCTCGGCGTTGCTGTCCTCGGTGTCGCACGACCTGCGCACGCCGTTGGCCGCGATCATCGGCGCGGCCGACAGCCTCGACAGCTACGGCGATGCCATGGCCGCCCCCGATCGCCGCGAACTTCTCAGCACCATCCGCGAGGAAGGCGAGCGCCTGGACCGCTACATCCAGAACCTGCTCGACATGACCCGGCTCGGCCACGGCGAACTCGCGCTCAACCGCGACTGGATCGGCGTCGACGAACTGATCGGCTCGGCCATCGGCCGCCTGCAGCGCTATCAGCCTGACGCGCGTTTCGAGACGAACGTAGCCGGCGACGCCGGCCTGATCTGGGTGCATCCGGCGCTGGTCGAACAGGCGCTGTTCAACGTGCTGGAAAACGCCGCGCGTTTCTCCCCGCCGGGCGAGGCGATCGTGATCGATGCGCGCCGCCTCGCGGACGCGCAGCTTCGAATCGAGGTCCGCGATCGCGGCCCGGGCATTCCCGACGACGAACGTCGCCGCATCTTCGACATGTTCCACACCGTCAGCCGCGGCGACCGCGATCGCGGTGGCACCGGCCTGGGCCTGGCGATCTGCCGCGGCATGATCGGCGCGCACGGCGGCGACGTCGAAGCGCTGCCGAACCCCGGCGGCGGCACGATCCTGCGCATCACCCTGCCCCTGATCGAGCCGGCGTCCGCGCAACCATGACGCCGCCGATCGACCCACCGCATACCGCGTCGTCGGCCGCCCGGCTGCTGGTGATCGACGACGAGCCGCAGATCCGTCGCTTCCTCGACATCAGCCTGCGTTCGCAGGGCTATGCGGTGTTGCAGGCGGAGACGGGGCAGGCCGGTCTCGAGGCGCTGGCCACGCACGGCGCGGACCTGGTGATCCTCGACCTCGGCCTGCCGGACCTGGATGGGCACGCCGTTCTGCAGGCGTTGCGGCAGTGGTCGCAGGTGCCGGTGATCGTGCTGACCGTGCGCGCCGGCGAGGCGGAGAAAGTCGCCGCGCTCGATGCCGGCGCCAACGACTACGTCACCAAGCCCTTCGGCGTACAGGAACTGATGGCTCGGGTGCGGGCGCTGCTGCGCAGCCATGCGCAGCCGGCCGGCACGCCGCCGGTGTACGACGACGGCGTGCTGCACGTCGACCTGGCCCGGCGCGAGGTCCACCTGCGCGGCGAGCCGCTCACGCTGTCACGCAAGGAGTACGCGTTGCTGGCCTTGCTGGTGCGCCATGCCGGCCGCGTCGTCACCCAGCCGCAACTGCTGCGCGAGGTGTGGGGCCCGACCCACCAAGACGACACCCACTACCTGCGCATCCTGGTCGCCAAGCTGCGGCAGAAGCTCGGCGACGATGCGGCGGCGCCGCGCTGGATCGCGACCGAGCCCGGCGTCGGCCTGCGCTTCATCGACGCAGCCGACGCGTGAAGCAAGGCGCCTGAAACGCACAACGCCGGCCCGAAGGCCGGCGTTGCTTGCCGCACACCACGACGCGGGGAGGGCGTTACTGGCGGATATCCACGTCCTTGGTCTCGCGCAGGAACAGCGAGCCGATCACGAAGGTCATCACCGCCACCACGATCGGATACCACAGGCCCTGGTACATGTTGCCGCTGGCCGCGACCAGCGCGAACGAGATGGTCGGCAGGAAGCCGCCGAACCAGCCGTTGCCGATGTGGTACGGCAGCGACATCGAGGTGTAGCGGATGCGCGTGGGGAACAGCTCGACCAGCCACGCCGCGATCGGGCCGTAGACCATGGTCACGTAGATCACCAGGATCGACAGCAGCACCAGCAGCATCGGCTTGTTGATGCGCGCCGGGTCGGCCTTTTCCGGATAGCCGGCGGTGCCCAGCGCCGACTTGAGGGCGGCGCCGAAGGCGTCGCCGTGGGCCTTGCCGTCTTCCTTGCTGAGGCCGGCGCCTTCGTAACCGGGCACGTCTGTGCCGCCGATCGACACCCGCGCGACCGTGCCGGTGGGCGCCGCCTCGATCGTGTACGGCACGCCGGCCTTGGCCAGCGCCGCGGTGGCGATGTCGCAGGAGTTGCTGAAGACCTTCTTGCCGACTGGATCGAACTGGAACGAGCAGGTGCCCGGATCGGCGTGCACCACGGCCGGGTTGCTGCTGCGCGCCTCCTCCACCGCCGGATTGGCGTAATGGGTGATCGCCTTGAACAGCGGGAAGTAGGTGAGCGCGGCGATCAGGCAGCCGGCCATGACGATCTTCTTGCGTCCGATCTTGTCGGAGAGCCAACCGAACAGGACGAAGAACGGCGTACCGACGGCGAGCGCGCCGGCGATCAGCAGGTTGGCGGTGGTCGCGTCGACCTTCAGGGACTGGGTGAGGAAGTACAGCGCGTAGAACTGGCCGCAGTACCAGACAACCGCCTGGCCGGCGGTCGCGCCCAGCAGCGCAAGCAGCACGATCTTGCCGTTCCTGGAGAAGAAGCTCTCGGTGATCGGCGCCTTGGACAGCGTGCCTTCGTTCTTCATCTGCTGGAACAGCGGCGATTCGCTCAGCTGCATGCGGATCCACACCGATACGCCCAGCAGCACGATCGACAGCAGGAACGGCACGCGCCAGTACGTGGCCTCGAACGCCTCGGTGCCGACGTAGCTGCGCACGCCCAGGATCACCAGCAGCGACAGGAACAGGCCCAGCGTCGCGGTGGTCTGGATGAAGCTGGTGTACAGGCCGCGCTTGCCGTGCGGCGCGTGCTCGGCGACGTAGGTCGCGGCGCCGCCGTACTCGCCACCGAGCGCGAGGCCCTGCAGCAGGCGCAAGGCGATCAGGATGACCGGCGCGGCCACGCCGATGCTGCCGTAACTCGGCAGCAGGCCGACCAGGAAGGTCGAGGCACCCATGATCACGATGGTGACGAGGAAGGTGTACTTGCGCCCGACCAGGTCGCCGAGGCGCCCGAACACCAGCGCGCCGAACGGCCGCACCGCGAAGCCGGCGGCGAAGGCGAGCAGGGCGAAGATGAAGGCGCTGGTCTCGTTGAGGCCGCTGAAGAACTGCTTGGCGATGATCGCGGCGAGCGACCCGTACAGGTAGAAGTCGTACCACTCGAACACGGTGCCCAGGCTCGACGCGAAGATGACCTTCTTGTGGCCCTGGGTGAGGCCGTCCTCGAACTTGTGGCCGGCCGCTGCGGAAACAGTATTCATGCGCGCATCCTCAGAAGCTGTACTTGACGTGGGTGTGCAGGCGGCGCAGGTCGCCGTCGGCCTCACCTTCGAGTGAACGCTGGCCCCAGATCAGCTCGGCACCGACATCGAGCTTGGGGAACGGAGAATAGATCAGGTTCGCGTGCCAGGACTGCGCGCGCTCGGTGACGTTGAAACCGGTGAGCGCCGCGTCGTTGTCGAAGTGGGCCATCGAGTAGAACAGGTTGCCGCGCAGCTTTGGCGAGAACGCGTGGCGCCAGGCGGCGAACGCGCCGTAGCCGTCGATGGCCTCGAGGTTGCCGGAGGCATCGAGCACCGTGTCGCTGGCGATGGCCAGGCCGAGGTAGCGGCCGATGCCGGTGCCGCCGCTGACCATGTAGCGGATGTCATCGTTCTTGCCGAGGTTGAACTTGCCCGACACGCTGAGCGCGCCGCCGGTGCCGCTGTCGTCGATCCCGGTCGCCGGGTTCTCGTACTTGAACTGGCGCAGCAGGGCGGCGACGGTGAAGTGGCCCCAGTCGCCCTTCTTCAGCCAGCGCGCGGTGAGGTCGGGGGCGCTGTTGTCGTCGCTGCTGATGCGCGCGCCGGCGTTGAGGAACGGGGTCACCGTGGTTTCCGGGTTCTCGAGCGAGAACGACCACGGCCCGCTGGTGTAGCGGATCTGCGCCTGGCGCACGAACACCGTGCCCTCGGTCGGGCCGATGAAGTCGACGGTGTCCGGCAGCGCCGCGGTGTCCTGGAAGTTCGACCAGGTCTGGCCGGCCAGCCACTTGTCGAAGCTGACGTAGGCATGGCGCACGGTCAGGCCGTAGGTGTTGGTCGCGACCTCGTTGCCGAGGAAGGCGCTGTTGCCGCCGCCGAACAGGTCGAACTCGAGGTAGGCCTTGACCTTGTGCTCGTCGACGTCGGTATCGGCGGCGAACCAGAAGCGCGAGAACTGCGCGCCAAAGTCGGTGTCGGTGCCTTCGTTCGCGCCGCCGACCGGGATCGCGGAGGGCACGTAGAACATGCGTCCGACGCTGCCATCGGGGATTTCGCCGCCGGTGGTGTCGGTCATCATCGCGTCCATCTTGATGAAGCCGCCGTAGGAGAAGCGCGTGCCCGGATTGGCGCCGGGGTTGATCGGCGTCGACTGGATCCTGGGCTTGGCGTCGGCGACCGCGGCGGGCGCGGCGGCCTGCGCCGCCTGCACCTGGGTGGGCTGTTGCTGCGACTGCTGTTGCTGCGCGACCAGTTGCTGCACCAGCTGTTCGAGCTGGGCGACGCGCGCCTCGAGTTCCTGCTCCTTCGCCGCGTCGGCGAAGGCGACACCCGGCGCCAGTAGTGCGAGCAGCACCGCGGCCGCGAGGGGCCGACGATGACGCCTTGCGAGACCTGTGGACATGACCCCTCCCGGACCACGTGCGGAGTGCACGTTGGCCGCAGCCTGCGCGCGGGTGTCGGCCGCCGCCTATTCGCCTTTGGTCGTAGCGCGGCGCAAATGCGGCCGGCCTTCGACCAAGGTCTAACGGCGCTCGTAACGGCGGCTTTACCCGCCCCCGCGCGCATGCGGCACACTGGACTCATCCCCGCCCCACCCGAGCGCGCCATGTCGCAACCTGACCTGTATCCCGTGCCCTCCGGCTTCGCCGCGACCGCGCGCCTGAAGCGCGACGACTACGAGCGCCTCTACGCCCGGTCCGTGCGCGAGCCGGACGCGTTCTGGGCGGACGTCGCCAAGCGCCTGGACTGGATCAAGGCGCCGACGCGGATCAAGGACGTCAGCTTCAAGCTCGAGGACTTCCACATCCGCTGGTACGCCGACGGCGAACTCAACGCCAGCGTCAACTGCCTGGATCGCCACCTCGCCACGCGCGGCGACAAGACCGCGCTGATCTTCGAACCCGATGACCCGGCCCAGCCGGCGCAGCGCATCAGCTACCGCGAGCTGCACGCGCGCGTATGCCGGCTCGCCAATGCGCTGCGCGCGCTCGGGGTGAAGAAGGGCGACCGCGTCACCATCTATCTGCCGATGATTCCCGAAGCGGTGGTCGCGATGCTCGCGTGCGCGCGCATCGGCGCGATCCACTCGGTGGTGTTCGGTGGCTTCGCGCCGCAATCGATCGCCGACCGCGTGCACGACTGCCAGTCCAGGCTGATCATCACCGCCGACGAGGGCCTGCGCGGGGGCAAGAAGATCCCGCTCAAGGCCAACGTCGATGCGGCCCTGAAGCTGCACGGCACCAACTCGGTGGAAACCGTGCTGGTCGTGCGCCACACCGGCGCCGCGGTGGCCATGCAGATGCCTCGCGACCGCTGGTACGACGCGGTGGTCGAAGGCCAGCCGGCGCAGTGCGAGCCCGAACGCATGAACGCGGAAGACCCGTTGTTCATCCTCTACACGTCCGGTTCCACCGGCAAGCCCAAAGGCGTGCTGCACACCACCGGCGGCTACCTGGCGTACGCGAGCTACACCCACGAGGCCGTGTTCGACCTGCGCGAGGACGACGTCTACTGGTGCACCGCCGACGTCGGCTGGGTCACCGGCCACAGCTACATCGTGTACGGCCCGCTCGCCAACGGCGCGACTGCGCTGGTGTTCGAGGGCGTGCCGAACTACCCGAGTTCGTCGCGCTTCTGGGAGGTGATCGACAAGCACCAGGTGACGATCTTCTACACCGCGCCCACCGCGATCCGCGCGCTCATGCGCGAGGGCGACGCGCCGGTGAAGAAGACCTCGCGCGCCTCGCTGCGCCTGCTCGGCACCGTGGGCGAGCCGATCAATCCCGAAGCCTGGCGCTGGTACTACGAGACGGTGGGCGACGCCCGCTGTCCGGTCGTCGACACGTGGTGGCAGACCGAGACCGGCGGCATCCTGATCTCGCCGCTGCCGGGGGCGACCGACCTCAAGCCCGGTTCGGCCACCAAGCCGTTCTTCGGCGTGCAGCCGGCGCTGGTCGATGCCAACGGCCACCTGCTCGAGGGCGAGGCCGAGGGCAACCTGGTGCTGCTGGATTCCTGGCCCGGGCAGATGCGCACCGTGTACGGCGACCACCCGCGCTTCATCGAGACCTACTTCAAGACCTACCCGGGCATGTACTTCACCGGCGACGGCTGCCGCCGCGACGCCGACGGCTACTACTGGATCACCGGCCGCGTCGACGACGTGATCAACGTCAGCGGCCACCGCATCGGCACCGCGGAGGTGGAGAGCGCGCTGGTCTCGCATCCGAAGGTGGCCGAGGCCGCGGTGGTCGGCTTCCCGCACGACATCAAGGGCCAGGGCATCTATGCGTACGTCACCCTGATCGTCGGCGAGATCGAGACCGAGGACCTGCGCATGGAACTGGTCGCGCACGTGCGCCGCGAGATCGGGCCGATCGCCTCGCCCGACCACTTGCAGTGGGCGCCGGGCCTGCCGAAGACGCGCAGCGGCAAGATCATGCGCCGCATCCTGCGCAAGATCGCCGAGAATGCGCCGGACCAGCTCGGCGACACCTCGACCCTGGCCGATCCGTCGGTGGTGGAATCGCTGGTGCAGCAGCGGCGCGTGCCCTGAGCGTCGCGATGCCGACGCTGCTGATCGCCGACGACCACCCGCTGTTCCGCGAGGCCCTGCGCGGCGCGGTGGCGCGGGTGTTGCCGGACGCGCAGCTGCGCGAGGCCGACAGCGTCGACGCGCTGTACCAGCTGGTCGAGAGCGAGCCGGACGCCGACCTGCTGCTGCTCGACCTCACCATGCCCGGTGCGCAGGGCTTCTCCGCGCTGGTGCATCTGCGCGCGCTGCATCCGCAGCTGCCGATCGTCGTGGTGTCGGCGCGCGAGGAGCCGGCGGTGATGCGGCGCGCGCTCGATCATGGCGCGGTCGGCTTCATCCCGAAATCGGCCGACGCCAAGACCCTGGGCGAAGCGATTGCCGCCGTGCTTGCCGGCGATCGCTGGGCGCCCGCGTCCGCGCTCGACGGGCCCGCGATCGCGCCCGACGAGCACGCCGCGGCGCAGCGCCTGCGCGACCTCACCCCGCAGCAGTTCCGCGTGCTGCAGATGCTGGGCGCGGGCCTGCTCAACAAGCAGATCGCCTACGACCTGGGCGTGTCCGAGGCGACGATCAAGGCGCACATGACCGCGATCCTGCGCAAGCTCGGCGCGAGCAACCGTACCCAGGCGGTGCTGATCGCGGGCCGGCTGGCGCTGGATCCGGGAGCGGTGGTGGCGCCGCCGGAAGAGACGGACTGATTGCGCCGCCGGCGAGCGGCGCGACCGGCTCCCTGACCCGCGGCACAGGCAGTTCCGGCGCGTTGGGCGTGCCGTCGCTGCACCCGATCGCGGCGCAATCTGCTCCAATCCGCGCATGACCCGCGCCCTCCATCTGCCCATCACCCTCGCCCACGCCAAGGGCGCCTACACCGTCCGCCTCGGCATCGGCCGCGGCCGGCAATCCGGCAACTTCGTCCTCGATACCGGCAGCAGCACGCTCGCCGTGTTGTCGCACGCGTACGACCCGGCCCAGGACCCGAGCCATGCGCCCACCTCTTGGGCGCAGGAAGTGAGCTACGGGATCGGCCGCTGGGCCGGTCCCGTGCTCAGGGCCGAGGTGCATTTCGGGGCCCTGGCCGTGCGCGGCGACGCACCCTCGGTGCGCCTGGACGATGCGCAGTTCTCGCTGGTGCAGGCGGCGGCGCAGGACCTGCACGGCGCCGACGGCCTGTTCGGCCTGGCCTACAGCGGCCTCAATGCCGCGCACGACGTCAGCGCCTACCTCAGCGAGCGGGGCGTCGCGCCGGCCGTGACCTGGCCGTGGCCGTTCGACAAGGAGGACGAGAACCTCGCCGACTTCGACGCCCTGCTCGACCAGCAGCCGCGCGTCACCGTCACGCCCTTGTTCACCGCGCTGGCCGAGGCCGGCCGCATCGACAACCGCTTCGCATTGCTGGTGCGGCGCCCGCTGGTGCACGTGGAGGACGCCAGCGCGGACCCGACGCTGCTGCAGCTGGATCCGCTCAACCAGGGCGTGCTCGTGCTCGGCGGCGGCGCGCGCGATGACGCGGACCTCCAGCACCGCCTGCACGAAGGCGAGTTCAGCGCGATCCAGCTGGTCCACGACCTGTACTACAACGTCGAGCTGATCGCGGTGCAGGTCGGCGACGGTCCGCGCATCGCGGCGCCGCCGCTGGAGCGCAGGTACGAGCACCGCGCCGCGAGCAACGCGGTCCTCGACAGCGGCTGCAGCTTCCTGATCCTGGAGGCGACGCTCTACCGCGCGGTATTGGAAGCTTTCGCCCGGCACGACGCGCGCCTGCCCGCCGTGGTCGAGCGCTTCCAGCAGGCCTTCGCCCAGCACCAGCAGGGCATCGCCAATGCCGACGTGGACGCACTCGAGTGGCCCGAGCTGCACCTGTACCTGCGCGCACCCGATGGCAGCGAGACCCGCCTCACCTGCACGCAGGAGCACTACTGGCCGCGCAACGCGATGGCGGCCGGTCAGGCGTACTGCCTGCTGATGAACCAGCTGCCGCACTGGCCCAACCAGACGATCCTCGGGCTGCCGCTGATGGCGGAGCGCTACTGCGTGTTCGACCGCAGCGCCGCGAACGGCGGCTGCGTGTACGTGGCCAAGGCGCGCGGCGCCGACGCGAAATGGTCGAGTTGAGCGTCGCCGCCGACGCCGCGGTCCTCGACTCGGCGCGCCTGCGCCTGCGCCCGCTGGAGGCGCGCGATCACGCGATGTTCTGCCACCTCTACACCGACCCCGACGTGATGCGCCGCATCCGCCCGCCGCTGACGGCCGAGGCGGCGGCGCAGAGCTTCCGGCGCGCGTGCGCCCACAACGCCAAGGCCGTGCCGGGCCACCGCTTCTGGGCGATCGACGACAAGGCCTCCGCGCAGGCGATCGGCATGGCGGCGCTGCTGCGCGCCGGCAGCGGCGCCGAACTCGGGGTGATGCTGCGCGGCGGCTGGTGGAGCCGTGGCATCTCCAGCGAGGCGTTCGCGCCGCTGCTCGAGCATGCCTTCCTCGGCATGGGCCTGGCGCTCGTCTACGCGGAACGGCCCGACGACGACCATGCGCTGATCATCGACCGGCTGCTCGACCGCTTCGGCTTCGTGCGCACGCCCGAACGCGCCACCGCCCCGACCCAGTGCCGCTGGGAACTGCCGCGCGCGGCCTGGCAGCGCCGCAGGATGGATTGCGCCCCGTAGGATGGGTTGAGCGCAGCGATACCCATCGCGCCACGAGGGCGCGACACCGGGTGGCCTTCGGCGTAGCCCGGCCCGCGAAGCCTCGTCCGCGCCAATCGATCTCGCCATGGCTTTGGCATTCGGGCCCCGGATGGCCGCCCGCAACGCCCGCGCGAAGTGCGACCGAGTTTGCAAAATCAGGCGGGACGGGTATCGTCCAAAGCTCGTTTCTTGGGGAGAGCAGCGCGTGGACACGCCTGCTGGGGAAAAGCCGGGCCGCCTGGTCTGCGTCGGCCTGGGGATGCTGCTGGGGGCCCACATCGGCCCGCGTGCGCGCAGCCACATCGAGCAGTCCGATGTGGTGTTCGTCGCCGTGTCCGATCCGGTGGTCGAGTTGTGGCTGCAGCAGATGCACCCGGACGTGCGCAGCCTGCAGCCGCTCTACGCCGAGGGCAAGCCGCGCCACCAGACCTACCGCGACATGGTCGAGTCGATGCTCGTGGAAGTCCGCGCCGGCAAAACCGTATGCGGCGCCTTCTACGGCCATCCCGGCGTGTTCGCCAAGGCGCCGCACGACGCGATCGCGCAGGCGCGCAGCGAGGGCTTCGACGCGCACATGGAGCCGGGCGTCTCCGCCGAGGACTGCCTGTACGCCGATCTGGGCATCGATCCGGGGCGCCTGGGCTGCCAGCATTACGAGGCGAGCCAGTTCATGTTCTACCGCCGCCGGCTCGATCCATCGGCCTACCTGATCCTGTGGCAGGTTGGCATCGCCGGCGACCGCACTTACCGCCGCTTCGCCACCGGCCCCGAATACCGCCGCCTGCTGGTCGAACGCCTGCGTGAGGACTACCCGCTCGACCACCCGGTCACCGTGTACGAAGCCGCCACGCTGCCGATCACCCAACCGCGCATGGAAACGGTTCCGCTGCACGCCCTGCCCGATACCCCGCTGCACATGCACTCCACGCTCGTGGTGCCTCCGTGCGAACCCCTGCAGCGCGACGAGGCGATGCTGGCGCGGATCGAGGCGGTCGAGCGCGCCGAAGCGCTCCATGGCGAATCCGTTTGAGCCGTACCCACAGCACTACCCGCTGCAGCCAATCCCCGAGTAACAAGGAGTCGAAAATGTCCAACGTCGTGCAGTTCCTGGAAGCCTTGGCCCGCAACCCTAAGGCGCTGTCGCCTGCAGAGTTCATTGCGGCCGTCTCGGCGGCGAACCTCGATCCCGCCGTCCGGCAGGCGCTGCTGCAGCGGGACGTCGCCGCCCTCGGCCGGCTGCTCGATGCGCGCGACACCATGTTCTGCATGGTGTTCCCGGCCGACAACGAGGAACCGAAGGAAGACGAACCGCAGCGCGAAGACGAGGAGACTCCCGACCAGGAGTCTGCGTCCAGGGCCGCCTGATCGCGGCTGGGACATTTCATTGGGCCACCGGTCGGGCCGCAGGCCCGACCGTCCAGCAAAGGAAAGCGGTCATGATCAGGATGTTTAGAGCAGTTTCGTTGACCAGCCTGTGCCTCCTGGCATCGCTGCCACTCGCGCATGCCGGTGACATCCGCAGCCTGCTCGCCCAGGCTGAAGCAACGCGCAGCACGGACCCGAAGGCGTTTGCCGCCGCACTGACGCAGATCGAAAGACAGGGTGCCGGCGCCACCAGGGCGCAGCAGTGGCAGTTCCGATTGCTCAAGTCCTATCAGTCGATCATGAAGGGCCGCTACGACCAGGCGGTCCAACAGGCCATCGAAGTACGCAACGAAGCCAGTGATGTGGCGATCAGGTTCAGGGCCAACCTGCTGATTGCAAACACGACCGCGATCACCCGGGACTTCTCGTTGGGATTACGCAGCCTGGAGACCGCTCTCGAGTTGTCGGATCGCGTGCAGGACTCGCAGCTACGGCAAACCGGGCTCGGGGTTGCTGCCGTGCTTTACAACCAGCACGGGCAATACGCGCTTGGCCAGAATTACGCGGAGCGGCTGCTGGCGCAGAACCCTGCACCCAGGAACCGGTGCCTCGCCAAGCAGGTTCGCTTTGAAGCGCTTTATGGCCTCGGCTCCGAACTGAGCGAAAGCGAGATCGACGAAGCAATCGCCGACTGCGAAAGGCAGAAGGAGCCGATCCCGTCGAACTCGCTGCGCGGATACCTTGCACGTCGCTGGGCGGCACGGGGCCAGGTCGCGCGGGCCGCCGAACTACTGGAAGCCCATCTGCCTGCGGTAGAGGCAACCGGATATCCGCGCCTGATCGGCGAGGTCCATGGACTGCTCGCCGAATATCGCCTGATCCTAGGCGACCCGGCCGGCGCGGAAAAACACGCGCGCGCAGCGCTCACCGGCAGCGGGAACGGTTCGTACTCGCTGCCGCAGGTGACCGCCAACAAGGTTCTCTACGAAGTGGCGTTGCGCCGCAACGACCTCGCGGCCGCGCTGGACTACTATCGCCGCTACGCCGAGTCCGACAAGGCACGCCTGGACGAGATCAAGGCGCGCGAATTCGCATTCCAGCTCAGCCGCAACGAACTGCAGCAGAAGAACCAGTCGATCGAGCTGCTGCAGCGGCAGAACGACGTGCTGCGGCTGCAGCAGGACCTGTCGAAGAAGTCCGCGCAGAACAACCAGCTACTGGTGGCGATGCTGCTGATGGTGCTCGGCGTCGGCGCCTACTGGGCCTACAAGATCAAGCGCGTGCAGGTGATGTTCCGCCGGCAGGCGCAGGTGGACAGCCTGACCGGCGTGAGCAACCGCGGCCACTTCCGCGAGCAGGCCGAAGCGCACCTGGCGCGCTGCAAGGCGCAGGGCAAGGAAGCGGCGCTGGTGCTGCTCGACCTCGACAACTTCAAGCACATCAACGACCGCCACGGCCACGCCACCGGCGACTGGGTGCTCAAGCAGGTGGCGGCCGCGTGCCGTGCCGCCTGCCGCGAGGGTGACCTGTTCGGCCGCCTCGGCGGCGAGGAGTTCGCCATCCTCACCTGCGGCGGCGACCAGCACGCCGCCGAACGCATCGCCCAGCAGTGCCGCGAAACCCTGGCGGCGATCGACACCTCGTCGATCGACCACGAGCAGCCGATCACCGCGAGCTTCGGCTGCGCGACGACCAAGTTGTGCAGCCATGCGTTCGAGAACCTGTTCATGCACGCCGACCGCGCGATGTACCGCGCCAAGGCGGGTGGCCGCGATCGCGTGTGCTCGCACGAGGAGCGGCCGGTGCTGGTGCGCGCGCAGCAGGTGCACGCGTAGGCCCGCATCCGCGGCCACTGGCACGACGACGGCGAAGCCCCTGGGCTTCGCCGTTTTCATTTGCGGCGGCAGCAGCGCGGCGCGGCCTTAACGCCCGCGGGCGCACGCTCGCCCGACGTCCGCCCCGGAGTCCCGCATGAGCAAGTTCACGATCGCCGTCCTCGTCGGCAGCCTGCGCCGCGAGTCCTTCAACCGGAAGCTCGCCGATGCCCTGGCCCGGCTGGCGCCATCCGAGTTCGCCTTCACCCAGCTGCGCATCGACGACCTGCCGCTGTACAACCAGGACGACGACGCACGCCAGGCCGAACCGGTGCTGCGCCTGAAGGGCGAGATCAAGGCCGCCAGCGGCCTGCTGTTCGTCACTCCCGAGTACAACCGCTCGATTCCCGGCGTGCTCAAGAACGCGATCGACCACGCCTCGCGTCCGTACGGACAGAGTGCGTTCGCCGGCAAGCCGGCAGGCGTGATCGGGGCCTCGGTCGGTTCGATCGGCACTGCGGTGGCGCAGCAGCACCTGCGCAACGTGCTGGCCTACCTCGACGTCGCCACGCTGGGCCAGCCGGAGGCCTTCATCCACGCCAAGGACGGCCTGTTCGACGCCGACGGCAATATCGGCGCCGGCAGCCGCGAGTTCCTGCAGGGGTGGATGGATACGTACGCGGCCTTCATCCGCAAGCACGCCGGATAAGGCGGCGCTGCGCTCAGGCCGCGGTCGCGCTGCGCGAGGAGGCCAGGAAGGCGCGCAGCGAGGCCGGCTTCACCGGCTTGGTCAGCACCACGCAGCGGCGCTCGCGCGCGGCGTGCTTGACCGCGTCGCTGCCGTCGCCGGTGACCAGCGCCGCGGGCAACTCGCGCCCGGCGCGCGCCCGCAACGCCTCGATCAGGCCGAGGCCATCGAGGCGGTCGTGCAGGTGGTAGTCGACCAGCAGTACGTCGGGCGGCTCCGCCGCGAGCCGGGCCAGCGCGTCCTCGACGTCGGCCGCGGTCGTGGCCTGCACCTGCCAGCGTCCCAGCAGCGCGCGCATGCCATCGAGGATCTCGCGGTCGTTGTCGACGCACAGCACGCGCAACCCGGCCAGCGAATCCGCCGGCACTTCGGCGCGCATTTCATCGCGCGGCACGAAACGCGCGCGGCCGAACGGCACCACGATCGCGAACATGCTGCCGTGGCCCACGCGCGAACGCACCGCGAGCGGATGCCCGAGCGTGCGCGCGATCCGCTGGCAGATCGACAGGCCCAGGCCGAGGCCGCGTTCGCCCGTGCTGCCGGGCTGCTCGAAGCGGCGGAACTCCTCGAAGATCTGGTCGAGGTGGTGCTCGGAGATGCCGGGGCCGGTGTCCCAGACCTGCAGCGCGACGCTGCCGCGTTGCACGCGCGCGGTCATCAGCACGCCGCCCGCGCGGGTGTAGCGCAGCGCATTGGCGAGGAAGTTCTGCAGCGCGCGCCGCAACAGGCGGCGGTCGCTGTGCACGGGCATCGCGGCCGCGGCCAAGCGCACGCGCAGCTGCAGGCCGCGTTCGGCCGCCATCGGCGCGTACTGCGCCGCCAGTTCGCGCAGCAGTTCGCCGGCGTCGAAGTCGCTGCGCTCGGGCTGCAGCGCACCGGCTTCCAGGCGCGAGATGTCGAGCAGGCCGTCGAGCAGTTCCTCGGCCGCGCGCAGCGAGGCGTCGACACGCTCGGCCAGGTGCGACTGCTCGCCGCTGACACTGCCTTCGCGCAGCGCCGAGGCGAACAGGCGCGCCGCGTTGAGCGGCTGCAGCACGTCGTGGCTGACCGCGGCGAGGAAGCGCGTCTTCGACTGCTGCGCGGCCTCGGCCTCGCGCGTGCGCTGCTCGACGCGCTGCTCCAGGGTCTCGTTGATCTCGCGCAGCGCGGCCTCGGCGCGCTTGTAGTCGGTGACGTCGCTGTAGCTGGTGACGTAGCCGCCGCCGGGCAGCGGCTGGCCGCGCATCTCGATCACCTGGCCGCTGGCGCGCACGCGCTCGAACAGGTGCGGCGTGCCGGCGCGCAGGTGCGCGAGGCGGCGGCGCACCTGCTCCTCGACGCCGGCCGGCGACAGCGGCCCACTGCCCATCTCGCCGCGGCGCGCATTCCAGCGGATCAGGTCGCTGACCGGACGTCCCACGTACAGCATGCCGTCGGGATAGCCGAACAGTTCCTGGTAGCGGCCATTCCACGCCACCAGGCGCATTTCCGCGTCGACCACGCTGACGCCCTGGCTGATGTTCTCCAGCGTCGTCGACAGCACCTGGCGGTTGAAGCGCAGTTCCTGGCTGGCCTCGTCGAGCAGCGAGACGACTTCGCCCAGCTCCATGCCCGAGCCGCGCAGCGCGGTGGTCAGCGTGAGGCGCGCCGAGGCCGCGCCGATCGCGGAGGCCAGCAGGCGTTCGGTGAACTGCGCGAGTGCGCGGTCGGCGGGCTGCTCGGGGTGCCACGCGCGGCCGCGCGCCTGCGCGTAGTCCTCGAAGGCGCGGCGGGCGTGGCGCTCGCCGACGATGCGCTCGGCCAGTGCCAGCAGTTCGCCGCCGCGCACGCCGCCGGCCCAACCGCCGGGACCGAGCGCGGAACGCTGCGCGTACGGATCCAGGTACGAGGTCGCGAGCAACTGGTCCTGCAGGCGCGGCCGCTTCCACGCCGACACGAACACGAAGCTGCCGACATTGCCCAGCAGCGACCACACCACGCCGTGGGTGAGCGCATCCCAGCCGCGCAGGCCGAGCAGTTGCTCCGGCCGCAGCCAGCCGATGCCGAACGGGCCGCTGGCGATCCAGCCCGGGTCGAGCCAGCCGGCGCGCGCGAGCGCCGGCAACAGCAGCGTGTAGCCCCACAACATCGCGCCCACCAGCAGCCCGGTGAACGCGCCGGCACGGCTGGCGCCACGCCAGTACAGGCCGCCGATCAGCGCCGGCGCGAACTGCGCGACCGCGGCGAAAGCGAGCAGGCCGTGCTGGGCCAGGGATTCGCCGGCCGAACCGCGGTGGTAGGCGTAGGCCAGCAGCGCGAGCAGCACGATCGTCACCCGCCGCACCCACAGCACCTGCCGGTCGATGCTCGCGCCTTCGCGCAGCGCGCCGCTGCGCAGCAGCAGCGGCATGACCAGGTCGTTGCTCACCATCGTCGACAAGGCCACGCTCGCCACGATCACCATGCCGGTCGCGGCGGAGAAACCGCCGACGTAGGCCATCAGCGCGAGTTCGTCGTGGCCCAGCGCGAGCGGCAGCGCGAGCACGTAGGTGTCGGGCGAGGCCGCCGTGCCCGCCAGCAAAGACTGGCCGGCGAGCGTGATCGGCACCACCAGCAGGCTGAAGACCACCAGGTAGGCGCCGAACAGCCAGCGCGCCGGGCGCACGTCGGCGGGGTCCTGGCATTCGACCACGGCGACATGGAACTGCCGCGGCAGGCACACGATCGCGGCGAAGGCGAGCAGCGTCTGCGCGACGAAGCCCGCCGGCATGCCCTGCGCGAACACCGTGTGCGAGGCCTGCACCGCGCGGTCGAGCGTGCCGCCGCTGCCGGGCAGGTGCAGCATCGCGAACGCGCCGATGGCGACGAACGCGAGCAGCTTGACCAGCGATTCCAGCGCCACCGCGAGCACCATGCCGCGGTGGTGTTCGGTCGCATCGATCTGGCGCGTGCCGAACAGGATCGCGAACACCGCCAGCAGCAGCGCCACGTACAGCGCCGGATCGCCGGGCAACGCCTTCTCGCTGCCGGGCGCGAGCACCGACACGCTCAGCGCCACCGCCTTGAACTGCAAGGCCACGTACGGCACCGCCGCGACCAGCGCGACCGCGGCAACCAGCGCCGCCAGGCCCGGCGCGCGCCCGTAACGCGAGGAGAGGAAGTCGGCGATCGACACGATCCGGTGCTCGCCCGAGATCAGCACCAGCCGCTCGAGGATGCGCCAGCCGAACAGCAGCATCAGCAGCGGCCCGAGGTAGATCGGCAGGAAGCCCAGTCCGGTGCGCGCCGCGGTGCCGACCGCGCCGTAGAAGGTCCACGAGGAGCAGTACACGGCCAGCGCCAGCGCGTAGACCAGCGGGCGCAGCCAGTGCTGCTGCGCCTTCGTGCCCGGCTCGCGCTGGTCGCCGAGGTAGGCGACGGCGAACAGCAGGCCGACGTAGCCCAGCGACACCAGCAGCAATACCCAGCCCGGAATCACGCGGAATTCACCTGCGGCGCAGCCGCGCGCCTTCGCTGCGAGTGTACGGCCCGGCACCAGGCGCGATCGGCCTGCGCAACAAAGTCGTAGGCCGGCCTGCGGGACCGCTGTCGACGCGAGTCGAGCCTTCCGCAAGCGGCGAATCCGCGGCTGGCGGTGCACACGCCGGCGCATTGCTGCGGCGCGGCGTGCACGCCCCGGATGCGATGTGCAGGATGCGCGCGCCGCATGGGCCGCGGCAGGAGTGGAGACCCGGGCCGGTCGACCACTCGTCGTCACCACCGTATCGCTGCCGTCGGACCGCAAGGGGCGATGGCCGGAGGGCGTGCTGTCCAGCGCACTCCGCATCCGGGCGAACGGCACGACGCGGAAGCACAGGGATGTCCGTACGCACGCTGCCTGCGTCGCGACCACGGCCCACGCTCCCGTCCGGGTGACGGCACCTGTTGCCGAACGCATGTCCCCCCGGAGTTCCCATGCCGCCCGTAATCGCCCCGCCCGCCCCGCGCCCTGCCTGCGTGCCACGCACGCCTCCCGCCGCGCCGCACACGTCCTGACGAATCGCTACGCCCGCCAGTGCGGGCGGATCGTCCGTCGAGTGCCGCCGGCAGCGCTCACGGTTTGCAGTGCCTGCAGTTCCTTATGGCGACGGCTTCCCCTGTTCCGCCGTCCATGTGGCAGTCCGACTCGTCCGGTGTCCCACCCAATCCGATGCCCCCCGCCGCGAGGCACGCACTGCCCGCGTCCAGGAAGACGCCGTCGCGTGCCGGCAGTCGGTATCGACATCCCATCTACCAAGGAGAGAGTTGTGGAACTGAGCAAGTTGAATCTTCTCGCCCTGTCGCCGCTGGCGTTCGCGATCGCGTGCGCCCCCGCCATGGCGGCCTCGCGCGTGGACCTGCACCAGCAGGATGCCAAGCGGATCGAAGCGCAGTACAAGGCCGCCACCGCGCGCGCCGGCATCGCCGCCAGCGCCGCCGACCGCCACGCCGAGATGCTCGGCCTGGAGGCCGACTCCGGCCTCAGGCTGATGAGCACCGACACCAGCAACGGCACCGTGCGCCGCTACCAGCAGACCTTCCGCGGCATCCCGGTGTTCGGCGAGGACGTCGTCGTCGCCGAGGACCGCAACGGCAACCTGCGCACCATGTTCGGCCGCCGCATCGACGGCCTGGCGCGCGAACTGCCGGCCGCCGCCGCCAAGCTCGACAAGAGCCGCGCGCTCGCGATCGGCAAGCAGGCCGGCCTCGGCAGCAGCCTGGTCGCCAAGCGCACCGAGAACGAGAAGAGCGACCTGATGATCTGGGTCGACGACAACGACCGCGCGCACCTGGTCTACGTCGTCTCCTACTTCGCCGACAGCGCCCAGGGCGGCGCGCCGACGCGTCCGTTCGTGATCGTCGACGCCAACAACGGCCGCGTGCTCAAGCAGTGGGAGGGCCTGACCCACGCCCTCGTCGGCACCGGCCCCGGCGGCAACGCCAAGACCGGCCAGTACGAGTGGGGTTCGGGCGGCCGCTACGGCTTCCTCGACGTCGCGCAGAGCGGCAGCACCTGCACGATGAACAACGCCAACGTGAAGTCGGTGAACCTCAACGGCGGCACCACCGGCACCACGGCGTACTCGTACACCTGCCCGCGCAACACCTACAAGACCATCAACGGCAGCTACTCGCCGATCAACGACGCCCACTACTTCGGCGGCGTGATCACCAGCATGTACCCGGCCTACACCGGCTACAACGCGCTGAGCTTCCAGCTGGTCATGCGCGTGCACTACAGCTCGAGCTACGAGAACGCGTTCTGGGACGGCTCGACGATGAGCTTCGGCGACGGCGCCAGCACGTTCTACCCGCTGGTCAGCGCCGACGTGGCCGGCCACGAGGTCTCGCACGGCTTCACCGAGCAGCACTCCAACCTGACCTACTCGGGCCAGTCCGGCGGCATCAACGAAGCCTTCTCAGACATGGGCGGCGAAGCGACCGAGTTCTACTGGAAGGGCGCGTCCGACTTCCTCGTCGGCCAGGAGATCTTCAAGTCGACCGGCGCGCTGCGCTACATGTGCAACCCGACCCAGGACGGCCGCTCGATCGACAACGCCGCCAACTACACCTCGGGCCTGGACGTGCACTACTCCTCGGGCGTGTACAACAAGGCGTTCTGCAACCTGGCCAAGACGGCGGGCTGGGACGTGCCGAAGGCGTTCAAGGTGTTCGCCCGCGCCAATGCGCTGTACTGGACGGCCAGCTCCACCTACAACAGCGCCGCGTGCGGCGTGGAAACGGCGGCGACCGACGTGGGCCTGGCCAAGGCCGACGTCACCGCGGCGTTCACCACGGTCGGCGTCAGCTGCGCGGGCGGCGGCGGCGGCGGCGGCACCACCACGGCCCTGACCAAGGGCGTGGCCGTGACCGGCATCGGCGCCAGCACCGGCGGCTACGTGAAGTACAAGCTGGACGTGCCGGCCGGCGCGACCAACCTGACCTTCACCACCTCCGGCGGCACCGGTGATGCGGACATGTACGTGAAGTTCGGCAGCGCGCCGACCGACACCGTGTATGACTGCCGTCCGTACAAGTCGGGCAATGCCGAGTCGTGCACCTTCGCGGCGCCGTCGGCGGGTACCTACTACGTCAACCTGAAGGCCTACTCGACCTTCTCGGGCGTGAGCCTGGTCGGCGACTACACCACCGGTGGCGGCGGTGGCGGCGGCACGCAGACGTACTCCAACACGGCCGACTACAACATCCCGGACAACAACGCGACGGGCATCACCAGCCCGATCACCGTGTCCGGCCGCACCGGCAACGGTCCGACCAACGCGTCGATCTCGGTCAACATCGTCCACACGTACTCGGGCGACCTGAAGGTCG
The DNA here is from genome assembly GCF_059568595.1 of Lysobacter oryzae DSM 21044. Taxonomy (NCBI): domain Bacteria; kingdom Pseudomonadati; phylum Pseudomonadota; class Gammaproteobacteria; order Lysobacterales; family Lysobacteraceae; genus Lysobacter; species Lysobacter oryzae. Next base: position 51,056 of record NZ_JCANTQ010000012.1, read on the forward strand.
ACCTGATCGCGCCGGACGGTTCGGTGTACAACCTGCGCAGCAACACCGGCGGCAGCGCCGACAACATCGTCGAGACCTACACCAAGGATGTCTCGACCGAAGCGCTGAACGGCACCTGGAAGCTGCGCGTGATCGACAACGCCTCGATCGATACCGGCTACATCAACAGCTGGAGCGTCACGTTCTGATGCCGCGTGGCCCGGGGCGCCTGGCGCCCCGGGCCATCGATGACGAACGCGTTGACCGATGCCGGCGGGCGCCATGCCCGCCGGCATCGCATCCACCATCCATCGGCTGGGCCGCGCCGGCACCCATGCAGGACGCGCCGATGATCATCACAGGGAGAGTCCGATGAATTTTCGCTCCGCGCTGACCGCGCCGATCGCCGTTCCGCCCAATGCCGCGCGCGTTGCCATGCTTGCCATGGCGCTGCTTGCCGCCGTCTGCTTCGCCCCTGCGCTCCGCGCACAGACCTTCAGCGGCGCGCCCGCGCGCAGCGAGGATGCGCTCGCACCGGTCTACGTCGTCGCATCGCGCGCCACCTATCTCGCCGGCCTGCAGGAACTGGCCAGCCAAGGCCTGGCCCGCCGCGATAGCCAGGGCCACGAGCTGGTGATCGCCAGGCTGCGCGCCCACCAGGTCGGCGACCTCGCCCGCCACGTGCACGAGAAGGAAAACCGCTGCGGCGGCTTCTTCGCCTTCGACAGCCTGGCCGAGGCGGAAGAGTTCATCCGCAACGACCGCAGCGCCCTGGCCGCCAGGCGCAACACGCTCGCCGGCGCGCTGCTGGCCGCACCGATCGACAACGGCGCCACAGTGAATCCGTGGCTGGGCAACGTCGACGCCGCACGCATCAGGTCGACCATCGCCACGCTGTCGGCCTACGGCAACCGCTACTACACCGCGCCGACCGGCAAGACCTCGGCGGAATGGATCAAGTCGACCTGGGACACGCTCGCCAGCGGCCGCGGCGATGTCAGCAGCGAGCTGTTCGCCTGCAGCAACTGCTCCACGCAACCGTCGGTGATCCTCACCATCCAGGGCGCGGAACTGCCCAACGAGATCGTGGTGCTCGGTGCGCACCTGGATTCGATCAACTCCAGCGCCGGCGGCAGCACCACCCAGGTGGCGCCGGGCGCGGACGACGATGCCTCGGGCATCGCCACGCTCACCGAAGTCCTGCGCGTTGCGCTCGCCAATGGCTGGCGGCCCAGGCGCACGGTGAAATTCATGGGTTACGCCGCCGAGGAAGTCGGCCTGCGCGGCTCCAACGCGATCGCCCAGTCGTTCGCCAGCGCGGGCAAGAACGTCGTCGGCGTGCTGCAGCTGGACATGACCAACTACCAGACCGGCAGCACCGAGATGCGCATCGTCAGCGACTACTCGAACGCCGACATGAAGCAGTTCCTCGCCGACCTGTTCGACACCTACCTCGCGCCGCTCGGCATCCAGCGCGGCACCTACACCTGCGGCTACGGCTGCTCCGACCATGCCTCGTGGACCAGCGCCGGCTACCCGGCCGCGATCATGTTCGAGGGCGGCACGTCCAGCGGTGGCTACAACCCCAACATCCACGGCACTGGCGACACGCTGGCGGCGATGGGCGACAGCGCCGCACCGTCGGCGCACTTCGCCAGGCTCGGCCTCGCCTTCCTCGGCGAACTCGCCAAGACCGCGGGCGGCACCCGCAACGCCCCGCCGGTGGCCAATTTCAGCAGCAGCGTGAGCGGGCTGACGGCCAGCTTCACCGATGCATCCAGCGACAGCGACGGCAGCATCGCTTCGCGCAGCTGGAACTTCGGCGACGGCACGACCTCCACCGCGACCAACCCCAGCAAGACCTACAGCGCATCCGGCAGCTACACGGTCACCCTGACCGTCACCGACAACGGCGGCGCGAGCAGCAGCAAGTCGCAGGCGGTGACCGTCGGTGGCGGTGGGTCGATGCTGCAGAACGGGGTGCCCGTGACCGGCATCGGCGGCGCCGCCGGCAGCGAGCAGCGCTGGACGCTGCAGGTGCCCAGCGACTCGATCAACCTGAAGTTCGTCACCTCCGGCGGTAGCGGCGACGCGGACCTGTACGTGAAGTACGGCGCCGCGCCGACCCCCACCAGCTACGACTGCAAGTCCGAAGGCAGCACCACCGCGGAAACCTGCAGCCTGCCGGCGGCGACGCCGGGCACCTGGCACGTGCTGGTGAAGGGTTATTCGGCGTTCTCCGGGACGAGCCTCACCGGCAGCTACACGATCAGCGGCCCGCGCACGAGCTACAGCAACGCCGCCGACTACGCGATCAGCGACAACGCCACGGTGGATTCTCCGATCACCGTCTCCGGCCGCAGCGGCAACGCGCCGGCGGACGCTCAGGTGACGGTCGCGATCGTGCATACCTACATCGGCGACCTGAAGGTGGACCTGGTCGCGCCCGACGGCACGCTCTACAACATCCACAACCGCAGCGGCGGCAGCGCCGACAACATCAACCGCACGGTGACGCTGAACCTGTCCAGCGAAGCCATGAACGGCGCCTGGAAATTGCGCGTAAACGACAACGCCAGCGGCGATACCGGCAGGATCGACAGCTGGAGCATCGCGTTCTGACGCGATGCCGTTGCCCAGTAGCAGCAAGCCCCGGTGCGCCGGGGCTTGCTGTTCGTGCGGACGTCAGTCGCGCGCACCGGCGAGCGCAGTGCCGTGCACCAGGTAGTGGTTGAGCCGCGCCTCCCAGTCGCGCATGAAGGCCTCGTAGCACGCGGCGGTGAAGTCCGCGACGAACGCATCGCCGGCCGGCCCCAGGCTCGTGTGCATGTAGGTCACGGCGGCGTCGCAACCGGCGTCGGTGGCCTGCAACAGGATGCGCAGGCGGCAGGCGGTCACGCCGGGCGTGATCTTCAGCATCTCGACGAAGCCGGCATCCGGCTCATGCCGGGTCATGTACCAGATTGCGTCGGTGGGTTCGGCCGCGGTGGTGAAGACGCAGTCGGTTTCGGCCACGCCCGACCCGCTCACGACCAGCAATGGATTCCAGCCTTCGATCCAGTCGGCTTCGCGCACCGGGCACAGCAACGGGAACACCCGCTCAGGCGCGGCGACGAGGCGCTGCACGTAGGTGTGGGCGACGCGATTGGGCATCCGGATGTTCATGGCGTTCTCCTCGCTGTGTTTCGGGCGCGCAAAAAAGAAGCCCGCCTTGCGGCGGGCTTCGGTGTTGCTCGAACAAGCCGGTCAGCAACCGGCTGGAAGACTTACTTGATCTTGCCTTCCTTGTAGATCACATGCTTGCGAACGACGGGGTCGTACTTCTTGACCTCCATCTTGTTCGGCGTGTTCTTCTTGTTCTTGTCCGTGGTGTAGAAGTGGCCGGTGTTGGCCGAGGAGATCAGGCGGATCTTGTCGCGCTTGGAAGCCATGATTCAGATCCTCCTTAGATCTTCTCGCCGCGCTTGCGCAGGTCGGCCAGGACGGCGTCGATGCCGTTCTTGTCGATGGTGCGCAGGGCAGCCGTGGAAAGACGCAGCTTCACCCAGCGGTTTTCGCTGGCGACCCAGAACCGGCGTTCATGCAGGTTCGGGAGGAAACGGCGGCGGGTCTTGTTGTTGGCGTGCGAGACGTTGTTGCCGACTTGCACGCGCTTGCCGGTAACTTGGCATACGCGGGACATACGCACCTCGAGAGGTATTTGATGCTTCCCTTGGCCAGGGAGGCGGCGGCCCCTCCGCCCGCGGTGGATTGCGGCGGCACACGATGCGGGTCGGAAGTCCTAGCTGCCGGCGGCGGGCCGGAATCGTGGTTCCGGGTCCCGCCCGGTCGAGGCCAGGAGGCCGACCGGACGCAGCGAGCCGCGCATTATGCCTGCGAAGCGCGGCCCGGACAAGGCTTATCCACAGGCCCGCGGGCCGCCCGGCCCGGCCGACTCGCCCCCTGGGACCGCCGCGCTTCCGCCCGTGGCCGGCAAGGGGGTCAGTGCGTCGCCTTGTCCCGCTGCCAGCCGCGGTGGCGGATGTCGAGCCAGAGGCTGTAGCAGGCGGTGAAGGTCGGAAACAGGTTCTGCAGGATGCCGACCGAGTCGTTCTTGCCGAACGTGAAGTAGGCCAGGGTCATCACGCTGCCCAGGATGCTCATGTACCAGAACAGCCGCGGGATCACCGGCTTGCCGTAGCGCTTGCTGGCGACGAACTGCACCACCCAGCGCCCGCCGAACATGAGCGCGCCGGTCAGGCCGATCAGCTTCCACGGCGACATGTGCAGCCCGGTCCACGTCAGCCACGCGATCGGGGAGTTCATCACGTCCGCGCTGGCGGCGGCGGTGGCGACCATCAGCATCAGAGTTCCTCGACCGCGGTGCGCTTGCTGCGCGTGATCAGCCAGGCCACGCCACGCAGGTCGCGGATGCCGACCAGGGCGCGGTTGAGGTTGTTGTACTTGGACACGCCGGTGGTGCGGGCGCGGTGGTTCACCGGCACGCTGACCGTCTTCCAGCCCGCGCGCTGCATCAGCGCCGGCAGGTAGCGGTGCATGTGGTCGAAGTACGGCAGGTCGAGGAAGGCGGCGCGCTCGAACAGCTTGATGCCGCAACCGGTGTCGGGCGTGTCGTCGCGCAGCATGCGCGCGCGGATCGCATTGGCCCACTTGCTCGCCCAGCGCTTGCTGCCGGTGTCCTGGCGGTTGACGCGCCAGCCGGCGAACAGCTTCACCTCGCCGGGATCGCCGCCGCGCTTGGCGATCAGCTTGGGGATGTCGGCCGGATCGTTCTGGCCGTCGCCGTCCAGGGTGGCGATCCATGCCCCACGCGCGGCCTTCACGCCGGTGCGGATCGCGGTGCTCTGGCCGCTCTGGCTGGCATGGCTGAGCACGCGCAGCTCCGGCACCTCAGCCTTAAGGCCGCGCAGCACCGACAGGGTGTCGTCGCGCGAGTGGTCGTCGACATAGACGATCTCGAACGGAACCACGCCGCGCAATGCGGCCACGATCTCGTGGACCAGCGGCGGCACGTTGTCCCGCTCGTTGAACACGGGCACGACGACGGAGATCTCGGGGAGTGCGGTCATTTCGGCATCTTCAGGCCGCGCGCCGCGGGCGGCGGCTGAATGGGCGGACGTTGGGCGTGCATCCTACCCGCCCGAAGTTGCGACGTCAGTCCCGTTATTGCGCCTGTTCAGGCCCGGTCGCCGAAGTAGTCGCGGCACCAGGCCACGACCTGCGGCAGTCCGGCCTCGATCGCGGTCGCCGGTTCGAAGCCGAATGCCGCCTTGGCACGCGCGGTGTCGGCCATGGTTTCGAGCATGTCGCCGGGCTGCATCGGCCGGTACACCTTCTGCGCCGGCCGGCCGGCGGCCTGCTCGATCACGGCGATGAAGCGCTCCAGTTCCACCGGCGTGTGGTTGCCCAGGTTGAATACCCGGTGCGGCGGCTCGTCGCTCGGCGGATGGTCGAGCGCGCCCAGCACGCCGGCGACGATGTCGGCGATGAAGGTGAAGTCGCGGCGCATCCTGCCGTGGTTGAACACGTCGATGGGCCGGCCCGCCAGAACCGCGCGCGAGAACAGCAGCGGCGCCATGTCCGGGCGTCCCCACGGTCCGTACACGGTGAAGAAGCGCAAGCCGGTCGCGTGCAATCCGTACAGGTGCGCGTAGGTGTGCGCCATCAGCTCGTTGGCGGCCTTGGTGGCCGCATACAGCGAGCGCGGCTGGTCGATGCGCTGGTCCTCGGAGAACGGCGGCGTGGCCGAGTCGCCGTACACGGACGAGGAACTCGCATACGCCAGGTGCTGCACCCCGCGATGGCGGCACAGCTCCAGCAGGTTGACGAATCCGACCAGGTTGCTGTCGACGTAGGCATGCGGGTGGGTCAGCGAATAGCGCACGCCGGCCTGCGCGGCCAGGTGCACCACCCGGGTGGGCGGCACTTCGTCGAACAGCGCCGCCAGGCCGTCGCGGTCGACCAGGTCGAGCACGCGGATGTCGGCGTCCGGGCACAACGCCGCGACGCGATCGCGCTTGATCTGCGGATCGTAGTAGTCGTTGTAGTTGTCGAGTCCGACCACGGCGTCGCCGCGATCCAAGAGCGCACGGCACACGTGGGCGCCGATGAAGCCGGCCGCGCCGGTCACGAGGATGGTCATGCGCGCATTCTAGTGAGCGCGCCGGAAGATTGCCCTCACGCCCGCGCTCAGCGCGGCGGCGCGGCGAGTTCCTGTGCGTCGAGGAAGCCATCGCGGTCGACATCCTGGCGGACGAACATCGCGGCCAGCGATGCGCGATGCTCGAGCAGGCTGACGGTGCGGCCCTTGCCGCCGGGCAGTTCGTCGGCCGTCAGCAGGCCATCGCCGTTGAGGTCCATGCGCTCGAACCCATAGCCCATCCAGGCCTGGTATTCGGCCAGCGACACGCGGCCATCGCGATCGTCGTCCATGCGCGCGAGGTAATCGTTCGCGGCAGGGACCTGCGCACCGGCCAGCAGCGGCCACAGCGCCGTCGCCGCGAGCGCGCAATGGAGCGACGCCATGACGCGCGCGCTGCGCTGGCGGGCCCGCGCCGGCAAACGACGAAGGGGCGTTGCCGCCCCTTCGCCTGGCAGACGTGGCGTGCGCGCGCCCATCAGGCGCCGATGCGCGCCGGCGCCAGCGCGTAGCCCTTCAGGCGCAGCGAGAACGCCTGCAACGCAGCATTGCCCGAAGCCTCCGCTTCCGCGCACCACGCCTGCAGCTTGGCCAGCGTGGCCTGGGCGTCGTGCGAACGTTCGTCCAGCACCTGCGACAGCCGCGCACGGAATTCGGCGAGTTGCGCGATCCGCGGACGCTCGGCCACCCAGGCCTGCAGGCGGGCGCGCTTGTCGTCGTCGAGCCAGCGGCCGCCATCGGCCAAGCCCTGGCGCAGCTTGCGCGGCAGCTTGAGCTTGGCCTCGCGCAGCGCCGGCAGGGTGACGTTGCGGTAGTAGTCGGTCATGGCCTGGAAGCGGATCGCCAGCAGCGCCTTCATGGTCTCGCCGTCGGGCATGGCGATGTTCGGGCGCACGTCGAGCGTGGGCGCCACGCGCAGCACCTTGGCCAGGCCGATCTTCTCGAACGCGCGGATCGCGACCCAGCCGATGTCGACTTCGAACTTGCGCAGCGCGAACTTCGCCGACGACGGGAAAGCATGGTGGTTGTTGTGCAGTTCCTCGCCGCCGATCCACAGGCCCCAGGGCGAGAGGTTCGTCGCGGTGTCGCTGGTTTCGAAGTTGCGATAGCCCCACCAGTGACCGAGGCCGTTGACCACGCCCGCGGCCCAGAACGGAATCCACGCCATCTGGATCGCCCACAGCGCGACGCCGACGAAACCGAACAGCGCGAACTGGATCAGCAGCAGCAGCGTCGGCCCCATCGTCGCGTGCGGGGTGTAGAGGTGGCGCTCGATCCAGTCGTCCGGGCAGCCCTTGCCGTACTTCTCGATCGACTCGCGGTCGGCGCGCGCTTCCTTGTAGAGCTCGACGCCGCGCCAGAACACGGTCTTGATGCCCTTGATCTGCGGGCTGTGCGGATCTTCCTCGGTCTCGCACTTGGCGTGGTGCTTGCGGTGGATCGCGGCCCACTCCTTGGTGACCATCGAGGTCGACAGCCAGGTCCAGAAGCGGAAGAAGTGCGCGAGCACCGGATGGAAGTCCACCGCGCGATGCGCCTGCGAACGATGCAGGTACAGCGTCACCGAGAAGATGGTCAGCTGGGTGGCGACCAGGAAATAGATCGCGAGGGTTCCCCAGCCGGCCTGCAGCAGGCCACCGGCGAGGAAATCGAGCAATGCGGACATGGAAACTCCGGAGCGGGGGGCGTCCGCCCTTCGCCCGGGGCGAAGAGGGTGGGTGGAAGGACGCGTCCCGCAGGGCAGTTTGCCACCCCGTCCGGACGTTCGCCCCTGTATGGAACCACCTTTTTGATGGGGGCCGTGACGAGGTTCAGCAAGGGAGAAAAGCTGAATGGCCGCTCCGATCGACCGCTCCGTAAGCTAGGCGGAATGCCGCGCCGCGGGCGGCCGCGGGATGCGCACATGGCGAGGTCCTGAATGCCTGAACTCCCCGAAGTCGAAACGACCCGGCGCGGCCTCGCGCCCCATCTGGAAGGCCGCACCATCACCGCCGTCACCCTGCGCCGGCCGGACCTGCGCTGGCCGATCCCGCGCGAGGTCCGCGACCTGCTGCCGGGCCAGCGCATCGCCGCGGTGCGCCGCCGCGCCAAGTACCTGCTGCTCGATACCCAGGCCGGCAGCGCCCTGCTGCACCTGGGCATGTCCGGCAGCCTGCGGGTGTTGCCGGCGGCGACGCCGGTGAAGGCGCACGACCATGTCGACTTCGCCCTGGATTCGCGGCGCGTACTGCGCTTCACCGACCCGCGCCGCTTCGGCTGCCTGCTGTGGCAGCCCCCGGGCGAGACCCACGAGCTGCTCCGCGAGCTCGGCCCCGAGCCGCTGTCGGACGCGTTCGACGGCGACTACCTGTTCGCCCTGAGCCGCGGCCGCAAGGCGCCGGTGAAGAGCTTCCTGATGGACCAGCGGGTCGTGGTCGGGGTCGGCAACATCTACGCCGCCGAAGCCCTGTTCGAGGCCGGCATTTCCCCGCTGCGGGCGGCCGGGAAGGTCTCGCGGGAGCGCTACGCGCTGCTCGCGGCCGCGGTGCAGCGCATCCTCGCGTACGCGATCGAGCGGGGGGGCACCACCCTGCGCGACTTCATCAGCCCCGACGGCGAACCGGGCTACTTCGAGCTCGAGCTGGCCGCCTACGGCCGCGGCGGCGAGCCCTGCCCGCGCTGCGGACGCCCGCTGAAACAGGCCGCGATCGGCCAGCGCACGACGGTGTGGTGCGGCCACTGCCAGAAGTAGGCGTCTGCCGGCCTTCCGCCTGCGCAACGGGAGCGCCGGGCGGCGCTGCGCGCATTGCGCGGGCTCCCGGGGGCCCACGCCGCCCTGCAGGGAATGGGTTTATATTCGGCCCATCTCCGGGGGTTGGGTAACAAATGGCGGATAGCGCGGACATCACCTTGCTGCTGGATGCGGCCCGTGGCGGAGACCGCGGCGCGCTCGACAACGTGCTCGCCCGCCTCTACAGCGAACTGCACTCCATGGCGCGGCGCCAGCTCGCCGGCCAGCATGGGCAGACGCTCGACGCCACCGCCCTGGTCCACGAGGCCTACCTGAAACTGATCGGCCGGCGCGAGGCCCACTTCGACGACCGCGCCCACTTCTTCGCCTATGCGGCCTCCGCGATGCGCAGCGTGGTCGTGGACTACGCGCGCCAGCGCCTGGCGCAGAAGCGCGGCGGCGACCTGCATCGCGTCACCGACCTGCCCGAGGACGTCGAGGGCGGCCTGCGCCTGGACGAGGAGACGCTCGGGCTCGACGTCGCCCTGACCAAGCTCGCCGCAGTCGACCAGAAGCTCGCGCAGGTGGTGGAACTGCGCTACTTCGCCGGCCTGTCGGAACTGGAGATCGCCGCCCTGCTCGAACGCTCGGAGCGCAGCATCCGCCGCGACTGGCAGAAGGCGCGCATGTTCCTGCTGGCGTCGTTGAAGGATTCCTGAGTCACGCCGTCGCCGGCAGCGGCGACGAACATCCGCGGGGGAGCACAGGAACACCGATGGACCCCGAGCGCTGGCAACGCCTTTCTCCCCTGCTCGACTCGCTGTTCGAGCTGCCGCCGGAAGCGCGCGCGGAGCGCCTGCGCGAGATGCGCGACGAGGATGCCCAGCTCACGGACGAACTCGAGCAGCTGATCGCGCTGGAGGACGAGCGTTCCGACTTCCTCGCCGAACCCATGACGCCCTCGCGCATGGGCGCGCAGCCCGGAACGGTGGTCGGGCCGTACCGGCTCGACCGCCTGCTCGGCGAGGGCGGCATGGGCCAGGTCTGGCTGGCCTCGCGCGCCGACGGCCTGTACCAGCGCCGCGTCGCCCTGAAGCTGCTGCGGCCCGGCCTCACCGACACCAACCTGCGGCTGCGCTTCACCCGCGAACGGCAGATCCTCGCGCGCCTGGCGCATCCGCACATCGCGCGCCTGCTCGATGCCGGCGTCACCACCGAGGGCGTGCCGTACCTCGCGCTGGAATACGTCGACGGCGAACCGATCACCGACTACTGCCGCGCGCTGGACACGCCCATCGCCCAGCGGCTGCGGATGTTCCAGCAGGTATGCGACGCGGTCAGCCACGCGCACGCCAACCTGATCGTGCACCGCGACCTCAAGCCCTCGAACATCCTGGTGACGCCCGCCGGCGAAGTCCGGCTGCTCGACTTCGGCATCGCCAAGCTGCTCGACAGCGAGGTGCCGGTGATCGAACAGACGCGCACCGGCATGCGCGCGTTCACCCTGCACTACGCCGCGCCGGAGCAGATCCGCGGCGAGCCGGTCACGACGATGACCGACGTGTATTCGCTGGGCGTGGTGCTGTACGAGCTGCTCACCGACCGCAAGCCGTACAAGCTCAAGCGCGACAGCGATGCGGCCTGGGAAGACGCGATCCTGTTCAACGATCCGCTCAAGCCCTCGCAGAAGATCCTGCGCCGGATCGAAAGCGATACCGCCGACGAACAGGGCCAGGCCGGCGAGCTGCGGCGGCGCGCGCGCGTGCTCGCGGGCGACCTCGACAACATCGTGCTCAAGGCGCTGGCGAAGCAGCCCGAGCAGCGTTATCCCTCCGTGGAAGCGCTCGCGCTCGACCTGCGCCGCTACGACGAGGGCCGGCCGGTGCTCGCGCGCGCGCAGGGCGTCGGCTACCGCATGCGCAAGTATTTCGCGCGCCATCGCTGGACGATCGCTTCGGCGACCATGGTCACCGTGGTGCTGGCGATGTCGATCGCGCTCGTTGCCTGGCAGGCGCGGCAGGCCCTGGCCGAAGCCGCGCGCGCGCAGGCGATGCAGGATTTCATGGTGGGGCTGTTCGAACAGGCGGACGGCGCGCCCGGCCAGGCAATGGACCTGCGCCGGCTGCTCGCGGCCGCCGAGGCACGCGACAGCGCCGAGCCGAGCCGGCAACCGCGCACGCGCGCGGAACTGCTGGGCCTGCTGGCGCGCCTGCGCCTGGGCCTGGGCGACTACGCGGAGGCCGCCGGACTGCTGCGCCGGCAGGCGGCGATCGTCGACAACGCCCGCGACATTCCCGACAGCCTGCAACTGGAATCGCTGACGCTGCGCGGACAACTGCTGGCCCTGCAGGACAATGCGGAGCAGTGCATCGCGCTGATGCAGCCATTCCTCGACCTCGCCCGCAGCGAGCAGGCACAGCTGCCGCCGCAGAGCAGCCAGTTCTATTCGCAGCTCGGGCGCTGCCGCCGCGCCGTTGGCGAACGCCAGGGCGCGCGCCAGATGTACGAACGCTCGCTGGCGATGCGACGCGAAGCACCGTCGGACGACGTTGGCATCGTCGAGAACCTGATCGACCTGGCGGCCTTGCAGGGCGACGCCGGCGACACCGCCGCCGCCATGCGCGGCTACGACGACGCCATGCGCCACCTGCAGGCCCATGTCAGCGCCCGCCACCCGCTCGCGGCGGACATCCTGCGCCAGCGGTGCGCGCTGCTGCGTGCGCAGGGGCGCGCGGGTGCCGCGGAGACCCAGTGCCAGGCGGCCCTCGACCTTGCCCTGCAACTGCATGGCAGCGACAGCCGCGCGGGCATCGATGCGCGGCGCCAGCTGGCCGCGCTGCATGTCGACCAGGGCCGCTACGCCCAGGCCCAGCGTGAATTCACCGCCGCCCAGGCCTGGCTCGTCAGTCGCCTCGGCCCGGGGCATCCCGACGTCGCCCGCAACTACAACAGCCTCGGCGTCACCGCCTGGGAGCGCGGCGATTTCGATGCGGCGTTGCCGGCGCTCGCGCATGCGGTCGCGATCTGGCGCAGGGGCACGAACAAGGCGTTGCTCGCCGCGGGCCTGTTCAACCAGGCCCTGGTGCTCCACGACGCCGGCTTCGATGCCGATGCCATGCCGCTGCTGGCCGAATCGCGGCGCCTGCGGGTGGAGCTGTTCGGCGCGCAGCACGAACTCATCGGCGACACCGACCGCATGATCGGGACCGTGGCCGCGGCGATGGGCGACACGGCGCGCGCGCAACGGGCGTTGCAGAGCGCGGTGGCGCTCACGCGCATCGGCTACGGGGCCGACCATTCCCACACCCTGCGCGCCGAACTGGCCCAGGCCCGGGTGCTCGCCGCCTCCGGCAACGCCGCGGCCGCACGCCGCATGGCCGAGATCGCCGAACTGCCGGCGGGCGACAGCGAGCGCAACAAGACCCGCTGGCTCGCCCGCGCCTACCTCGCCGAAACGCGCTGCGGCGGCGATCCGGGGCTGGCCCACGCCGAACTCGACGCGCTGGCGCAGGAGATGCAGGCCGCGCTGGCCGAAGGCGGCGCGGTGCTGCGCGAGGTACGGGCGATCCGCGAAACCTGCCGCTGACTGGACGCTACAGCAGCGGCGGCTGCTGCGGCTCGGGCAGGCCCTCGACCGCGCTCTCGCCGCGCATGACCTTCTTGAACTCGGCACGCGACACCGAGACGTAGCGTTCGTTGCCGCCGATCTCGACCTGGGGGCCCTGCTGCACCGCGCGCCCGGCCTCGTCGACGCGCACGGTCATCGTCGCCTTCTTGCCGCTGTGGCAGATCGTCTTGATCTCGTTCAGTTCGTCGGCCCAGGCCAGCAGGTACTGGCTGCCCTCGAACAGCTCGCCGCGGAAATCCGTGCGCAGCCCGTAACACAGCACCGGCACGCGCAACGCATCGACCACTTCGCTGAGTTGCCACACCTGCGCCTTGGCCAGGAACTGCGCCTCGTCGACCAGCACGCAATCGAGCCTGCCGTGCGTGGCGACATCCTCGCGGATGATCTGGTCGAGGTCGTCGCCGCGTTCGAACGCGCGCCCGACGGCTTTCAGGCCGATGCGCGAGGCCACCGTGCCGCTGCCGGCGCGGTCGTCCAGGCGCGGCGTGAGGATCAGCACGCGCATGCCGCGTTCGCGGTAGTTGTGCGCCGACTGCAGCAGGGTGGTGGTCTTACCGGCGTTCATCGCCGAGTAGTAGAAGTAGAGCTTGGCCATGCGCGCATTTTAGGGAATCCGCGCGCGCCGCCGCATCCGGACCGGCCGCGGGCCGCGCGTGCGCGCGGCCGTTGCGGCGGGATCGGCGGCCTCGCGGGACTTGACAGGCGTTTCCGGCATTGCGTCTTGGCCGCCGGGTCGCCGGAGGCAGTAAGCTGCGCGCCTCCTCGCGTGTACCCCGCAATGCTCGGCCTGAATCCTCCCCAGCGCGCCGCCGTGCTCCATACCGACGGCCCCCTGCTCGTGCTCGCCGGCGCCGGCAGCGGCAAGACGCGCGTCATCATCGAGAAGATCGCGCACCTGATTGCCTCGGGCCGCATGCCCGCGCGCCGGATCGCCGCGATCACCTTCACCAACAAGGCGGCGAAGGAGATGAAGGAGCGCCTCGCCAAGCGGATCAAGGGCGACGCGGCCGAAGGGCTGACGATCTGCACCTTCCACGCGCTGGGCCTGAAGTTCCTGCAGATCGAGCACGCCAAGGCCGGCCTGCGCCGCGGCTTCTCGGTGTTCGACAGCGACGACACCGCCGCGCAGCTGAAGGACCTGCTGCCGCCGGGCAGCAAGCCCGACGTGCTCGACAATGCGCGCAACCTGATCTCGCGCGCCAAGAATGCCGGCCTGTCTCCCGAGGAAGCGCTCGCGCTCGCGCAGAGCCCGCGCGAGATGGACGCCGCGATCCTGTACGGCAAGTACCAGCAGCGCCTGGGCACGTTCAACGCGGTCGACTTCGACGACCTGATCCGCCTGCCGGTGCAGCTGCTCGAAGCCGAGGAAGAACTGCGCCTGGCGTGGCGCGAACGCATCGGCTACCTGCTGGTCGACGAATGCCAGGACACCAACGACGCGCAGTACCGCCTGCTCAAGGCGCTGGCCGGGCCGACCGGACTGTTCACCTGCGTGGGCGACGACGACCAGTCGATCTACGCCTGGCGCGGCGCCAATCCCGACAACCTGCTGCAGCTGGGCAAGGACTATCCGGCGCTGGAGATCATCAAGCTGGAGCAGAACTACCGCTGCTCCAACCGCGTGCTGCGCGCCGCCAATGCGCTGATCGCGCACAACTTCCACGAGCATCCCAAGACGCTGTGGAGCGACCAGCCCGACGGCGAGCGCATCCGGGTGTGGGAGTGCCGCGACAACGCGCACGAGGCGGAAAAGGTCGCCAGCGAGATCCACTTCCTCGCGCAGAAGAACGCCGCGCCGTGGAGCGACTTCTGCATCCTGTTCCGCGGCAACCACCAGTCGCGGCCGCTGGAAAAGGCGCTGCAGCTGCTGCGCATTCCGTACCACCTGTCAGGCGGCACCGCGTTCCTGGAACGGCAGGAGGTGAAGGACACGCTGGCCTGGCTGCGCCTGATCGCCAATCCGGACGATGACGCGGCGTTCCTGCGCGCGGTGCAATCGCCCAAGCGCGAGGTCGGCGCGACCACGCTCTCCCGGCTCGCGGAACTCGCGCACGGCCAGCACCTGCCGATGTCGCGCGCGGCCGAGTCGGTCGGTGCGTTGAAGCAGTTGCCGCCGCGCGCGGCCAACGCGCTGGACGGCTTCATGGGCATCGTGCGCGCGCTGCGCAGCGACTCGACCCGACTCAGCCCCGCCGAACTGGTGCGCCTACTCGGCGAGAAATCGGGGATGCTCGCGGCGATCCGCGCGCAGTGCAAGGACGAAGCCAGCTTCCAGCGCCGCAAGGAAAACCTGGAGGAGCTCGCGGGCTGGTTCGACGGCGGCAAGGGGTCCGGTCCGGGCGAACTGGCCGCGCAGCTCGCCCTGCTGTCGCACGCCGACAAGGGCGATGCCGGCAACCAGGTGCGGCTGATGTCGATGCACGGTGCCAAGGGCCTGGAGTTCCGCTACGTCTTCATCGTCGGCTGCGAGGACGGCACGCTGCCGCACGAGATGGCGCTGGAGGAAGGCAGCCTCGACGAGGAGCGCCGCCTGCTCTACGTGGGCATCACCCGCGCGAAGGAACAGCTGTGGCTGTCGCACTCGCGCGAGGCCTCGCGCTGGGGCGACAAGCTGCGGCTCAAACCCAGCCGCTTCCTCGATGAACTGCCGGCCGCCGAGCTGCAGCGCGACGGCGCCGATCCGGTCGCCGATGCGGCGCGCAAGCAGGAGCGCGCCAGCGCGGGCTTCGCCGCGATCAAGGCACTGCTGGAGAACGGCTGAGGTCATCGCGGGCAGCCCGCACCGAGGCACTGCGTTGCCGGCAGGCGCCCGGGCAAAGTACCCGGCCGCAAGAACCAGCCGCGGGCGATTTCTGCGCGGGGCGTCATCGATGCACCAGGGGACAATGTGATCAAGTACGGATGCATGGCATTGGCCATCGCATGCAGCATTGCCGCACCGGCAGTGCACGCGCAGGGCAATTTCTTCGTCGCCGGCAAGGCCGGTCGCGCCAGCTACGACGACAGCGAATTCGCCGACTAGCAGGCCGCCACCCATGCGATCAGCGCGGGTTATCGCTGGCAGGCTGGTCCGGTAACGCAGGTCGGCTTCGAAGTCGGCACCGGCAAGGTCGAGGAGATCGGCGAGGGCTACTCCAACCCCATGGAGACGTCGCACGTCGGCGTGGATACGCGCTACCGGCACGCCGGCGCGAATGCGCGCTTCGGGTTCGGGACCACTCGCGCTGGCAGGCGCCTCAGCGTCGTCGGCTAAACTCGCGCGATCCCACGAGGAACGCTTCCATGCGCCAGTTCGCCTTACCCTTGCTGATCGGTTTCGCCTTGTTGGGCGGCTGCGCCAGCCTCTCCACGGCACCCGCTCCGGCGCCGGCGCCCGCCGCAACTGCACCGGCTCCCGCGTATCCCGCCGCCGACGACAGCCTCAATGCGACGACCTGGTTCCAGACCTCGGTCGAGCGCGACCTGGTGTACACGGCGCTCTATCGCGCCGCCGGCCAGCGCCTGGATGCCGCGTTGCGCGACAGGCACTGGGACGCGCTGCCGCGGGAAGAGCGCAGCAACGACTTCACCCGCCTGCCGCCAGCGATCATCGTCGACATCGACGAGACCGTGCTCGACAACTCGCCCAGCTCGGTGCGGCAGATCCGCGAGCACCGCGGCTTCAACGAGGCCGCATGGGGCGAATGGGTGAACGAGCGCAAGGCCAAGCCGTTGCCGGGCGCGGTCGAATTCCTCGGCGCCGCCGCGAAGAAGGGCGTCACCGTCTTCTACATCAGCAACCGCGATGCCAGCCTCGCGGAGGCCACGCTGGCCAACCTGCGCGCCGCGGGCTTCCCCGTAGCCGACGACGCGCAGTTCCTCGGCCTGGGCACGGTGGTCGACGGCTGCGAGCAGGAGGGCTCGGAGAAGGCTTGCCGCCGCCAGCTTGTCGCGCGCAGGTACCGAGTGCTGATGCAGTTCGGCGACCAGGTCGGCGACTTCGTCGCGATCACCGCGAACACCCGCGACGGCCGCCGCGCCGCGATCGCGCCGTACCAGGCGTGGATCGGCGAGCGCTGGTGGGCCCTGCCCAACCCGCTCTACGGCAGCTGGGAGCCGGCGCTCTTCGACAACAACTGGCGCCAGCCCGAGGGCGCGCGCCGCGCCGCCAAGCAAGCCGCGCTGGACGACGCGCGCGACTGATGCCGCGTGCCGGCGGGCCGCGGCCACGCGCAGCCCGCCGTCTTCGTTCCGCGCGTCATGCGCCGGGCTGGTGGACCATGCGGATGTACGGCTTCGACGCCGTCCAGCCGTCGGGGAACAACTGCTTCGCATCGTCGTCGGACACCGACGCCGCGATGATCACGTCCTCGCCCGGCTTCCAGTTCACCGGCGTGGCGACCTTGTACTGCGAGGTGAGCTGCATCGAGTCGATCACGCGCAGGACTTCGTCGAAGTTGCGGCCGGTGGTCATCGGGTAGGCCAGCTCCAGCTTGATCTTCTTGTCCGGTCCGATCACGAACACCGTACGCACGGTCTGGTTGTCCGCCGGCGTGCGTGCCGAGGCCGTGCCCTGGGTTTCCGCCGGCAGCATGTCGTAGAGCATCGATACCGCGAGGTCGCTGTCGCCGATCACCGGGTAGTTGGGCGCGGCGCCCTGCGTCTCCCGGATGTCATCGGCCCAGCGCTTGTGGTCGTCGACGGAATCCACGCTCAGGCCGATGACCTTGACGTTGCGCTTGTCGAACTCGGGCTTGAGCCGGGCCATGCAGCCCAGCTCGGTGGTGCACACGGGGGTGAAATCCTTGGGATGCGAGAACAGCACGCCCCACGAGTCGCCCAGCCAGTTGTGGAAGGCCACGCGGCCTTCGGTGGTCTCGGCGGTGAAATCGGGGGCGGTATCGCCAATCCTGAGTGCCATGGTGGTCTCCTCGTTGCACGGGCGCCCTCGAGGTGGCGCGAGTTCCCCATGGCGACACGCCTCCGCGGGCGCAGCCGGAGGCCGGCGTCGGTGTCCACTCGCGATGCCGCGGCAGGGCCAAGGCCACGCCGCGCGCCACTTATACGCCGTCGCCTTGGGGTGGGACGACCGCATGTCGGCCGCCGTCCCCCAGCTCACAGTCGCTGTAAATCAATATGTTACGGAGATGTGGCGAAGTATTGCCTAAAGTTGGCAAGGCGATTAACCTGCCGGCGTCCGGCCTTGCCGGAATCGCGCCACAACCATGTCCTCCGGCTCGCGCCGGATTGCGGGAGGCCCCCACAGGCCTCCCTTTCTTTTTGGGCCATCGGCGACCGACGGCGCGGGATCAGTAGGTGATCGTCGCCGTCACGGTGTCGCGGTAGGTGCCCGACGCCGGCGTGGGCTGTGCGGGCACGCGGGCATGCACCGGGATGTTCTGCAGGGTGCCGGTCCCGGTGCCGGGGTAGGTCGCGCCGGTGGTGCCGTCGCCCCAGAGCGTGCTGAAGCCGCCGTCCTGGTAGAGCTGGTAAGACACGATGCCCGGTCCGCTGCCGCCCAGGCTCAGCTTGCGCGCGGCGATGGTGTTGCCCGTGGTCGAGCCGGCGTTGAGCGCGATGCTGTAGGGCATGGCGATCGTGCAGGCCACCGCCAGCGAGCCGCTGGCGCTCTGCGCCGTCAGCAGGTTGGCGACGGTGCCGAAGTTGATCGGCGAAGCGGTGATGGTGCAGGTGCCCCTGAGGTCGGCGCTCACGTTGAACGACGTCGCCGGCTGGGCATTGCCGGTGCCGTTGCCGCACGGCGAGCCACCGCTGGGAATGCGTGTCTGCACCTGGACCGAGGCCGTGTAGGTCGCGGCGGTGACGTTCTGGCCCGCGGCGATCCGGCCGTACATCGTCACCACCGCGCTGCCGCTGCCGTTGCTGGCGATGGGCACGCTGACCTCCTGTCCCGGGGCGGAGGTGTAGTCGCCCCAGAGTGCGCCGCCCAGCGAGGTGATCTGGTACGCCACGGACGCGGCGCCGTTGAACATCCTGCGATCGAGGACGCTGCTGGGCGCCGCGCCGGCCCCGACGGCGAGGCAGGCGCGCACCGGGGTTCCGGGCGTTCCCAGGCAGGTGACCGTGATGTTCGCGGTCGTGTCGCGCTGCGCGGTCGGCGTGCCAATCGTGCCGAATGCCAGCGGCTGCACCGAGGTCGTGCAGGACTCCGCGGCGCGCGCCGTTGCTGGCCACAGCAGGGCAAGGGCAACGAGGACGAGGAACACGCGCACGCTCATAGCGGACCCCCGCAACGCAGCGCTCCCAGCTGCACGATGCCGCTGCCGGCAGGAAGCAAGCCGGGCAATGCGTAGCGGCACGGGGTGCCGGCGACGTCGACCTCCAGCGTGCCGCCCGCGGGCGCGTCGTCGAGGTAGGCCTCGCCGTCGAGGCCGACCAGGAAGGTGGCGTCGCTGCCAACGATGCGTCCCTCGCTGCCGGCCGGCAGCGGCGCGCCGGACGGCGCCAACAGCGTCAGCATCGCCGGATGCACGCGGGCGACGTCGAAGCGCACGAGCACGCCGCCGTGATCGGCCGGGGTGACCAGCTGCTCCAGCGGCGGGATGCGGTAATCGACGCCCAAGGCATCAGGATCCATGGCGACGCGGTTGCGCTGCCAGCCGCGCAGGTCGGGCAACAGCACGAAGCCACGATCGTTGGTCTTGCCGAACACGCGGTTCTCGTACAGCACCGGCACGCCGGCCACGCCCTGCGTGCTCACCACCGCGAACGAGTCGCCGATGCGCCGGCTGGCGAAGGCGGTGCCGCCCATCCACACCAGGCTGCCGTTGGCCTGGCCGAAGTAGCCGGTCTCCCCATGCTGGTGGTCGGCACCGACGGTGGCCTCGCCGTAGCGGCCGCGCGCGGTCGTCGCGGCCAGGCCGTAGCGGCCGTCGCGATCGCCGCCCTGCAGCTCCCAGCCCCAGCCGCCGTCGTAGCCGGGCGACTGGCGCACGGCGGCCACGACATCGGTGCGGTCGTGGCTGTGGCTCAGCGACAGCGACGCGTCGCGCAGGTGGTCGAGCGGCAGGTTGAAATTGAGGTTGAAGCCGTGCCCGGAATTGTCGCTGGCGAACACGCCGAGGCTGGCGTTGAGGCGGCCACCGATCACCTGCGACCAGGTCAGCGTGCGGATGCTGTCGGCATCGCCGGCGTGGTTGCGCCAGCGCACCCACGAACCCGCGAGGCTGCCGTGCGCGGTCGCCCACCAGGCCGACGCCTGGTCCTGCTCGCGCAAGGACGTCGGCACGGTGCCACCGTCGGCGACGTCGCCCAGGTCGCGGAAACCGCGCGTGCGGCGCTGCGCCTTGAGGTCGAACCCGAAATGCGGGTTCATCCACTGATAGCCCGCGCCGCGCTGTTCGCCGCGGCTGTCGCCCTCGCTGCGCGCGAGCGACGCGGTCACCACGCCAAGGTGGCCGGCCGGCGCCCACACCAAGCCCGCCCCGGCCAGGCGCAGGCCCGGTGCGTACTCGGCATGCGCTTCGCCGGTCACGGCCATCGACAGGCCCCGGCGGTAGCTGCCGCTGGCGACGAAGTCGTCGCCGTAGCGGTCGTCGGCGGTGGCGTAGCCCAGGCGCTGGCGCCCCGCCTCCAGGCTGAAGTCGCTCAGCCCCGGCGCGAGGCGCTGGTAGTCGACGTAGATCGGCACGCTGGTCTGGGTGGTGCGGCCGAGCGCGTCGCGCACGACCAGGGTCGCCTCGCCCGCGCCCGTCAGGCGCGGAAAGCTGTCGAGCACGAACGGACCGTCGTCGACGTCGGTGCCGAACTGCCTGACGTTGTCGACCAGCAGTTCGACCGACGAGGGGACGGTCGCCTGCCCGGTGAAGCGCGGCACCGGGAAGGTGATCAGGTCCGGCCGCACGCCGAAGTTGCGCCGCAACTGCAGGCCGCCCAGGCGCACCGGCCGCGTCCAGGCCAGGCCGCCGCCGATGAAGTCGCCGGCGGTCCAGGTCGTCATGTGCGTGGAGTCGCTGAGGGTCCAGCGCGTGTCGAGGCGCTGGTACGCGTCGGCGTTGTCGCCGGCGCGGCTTAGGAAACTGTTTTCGAGCGCACCCAAGCGCCCGAACGCCCGCATGGTCGTCGCCAGCGACAGGGTGTCCTGGTCGCCGGCGCTGCGGCCATAGGCGTCGTAGTTGAGGAGGAAGCCGGCGCTGCGCGTGGCGGCGACGGCCTCCGGCATGCGGTAGCCGAGCGACTGGCTGGGACGCAGGGCGGGGGCGACCTGCAGGACCAGACGCTGGCCTTCGACGTCGTAGCGATAGGCCAGGCCGGGCACCTCATCCAGCGCGAGCAGGCCGGTGTCGTCGGTGCGCAGGGCCGGATCGATCACCACCCCGAGCTGGCGCAGGTCGTCGGGCCGGGCGAACAGGCGGCCGTCGCGCAGCTGCACGCGCGCGAGCTGGCCCAGCGCGCGGTCGCCGCGGTAGGCCTCGAGATAAAGCATCTGCGCGCCCTGGGCCGCGGCCATCGGCGTGGACACGCCACCCAGGCTCGGCAGGTCGAGCTCGCCGAGCGAAAACGAACCGGCATCGGTGCCGGTACCGGCGCTCGCCGTCGCGGCGAAACCCGCCAGGGCGGTGCCGACGGCGAGGGCCAGCGACTTAAGGCGCACGGCTGACAGGCACCGAGAACGGCTGGCCGTTCAGGCGCGTTTCCAGTTGCAGGCCGCCGTTGAGCCTGGCGAGCGCGGCGGCATCGAGCGACCAGCGCCGCTCGCTGCCCGGCAGCACGTAGCCGAACAGGCCCGGCGTAAGCGCCACCGCCTGTCCGCGCGCGTCGAGCAGCCGCGTCGCGCCGAGCTGCGCGGTCTGGCCGCCCGCGTTGGCGCAACTGAGTTGAATCGACTGCAGCTGGCAGCGCAGCGCCGGCGCGGTGGCCTTGGCGGCGCGCAGGTACACCGGCACGACGAAGCGCAGGCGCAGCTGCACGCCGGCCTGCGCGGGTTCGTCGGCCGACGGCAATTCGTCCACGACGACGCGATAGGTCGCGTCGGTGGACACGGGCGCCGCTCCCGCCCGCACCACGCGGATCACCTGGCTGGCGCCGGGGGCGATGCGCACGATCGCGGGACTGATGGCGACGTCCTGGGTGGCGCCCAGCCGGTCCTCGCCCTCCGCCTGCTTCCAGGCGAAGACCCGCACCTGCGCCGCCACCGGCGTGTCGCCGGTGTTGGCCAGGGTCAGGCGGCCGGCGCTGGCGCCAGCCGGCAGCTCGACCAGGGTCGGCGCCACCTGCAACTGCCCCCGCGCCCAGGACGCGGGGACGAACGAAGCCAACGCCGCGCCCAGGAGCGCGGCGGGAACTGCCCGGTACATGATCAGAATTCGATCGTGGCGGTGATCGTGTCGTTGTAGACGCCGGCGCCGACGGACTGGGTCGGGGTGCCCGGCACGCGGCCGTACACGGTCCAGGTCTGATCGGCGTTGCTGCCCGTGCCGTCGACGTCCGTAGCGTTACCGCCTGCGGCCGTCACGCCCCAGCGACTGTTACGGGCCGCAGTGGTGTACAGCTCGTAGTTGACGAATTGACCGGTGGCAGCATTCGCCAGGCGGCGCTGCGAGCCCGAGGCATTGAGGCCGTTGTTGAGCCCGACGTGGTACAGCGCGCCGTTGTTGCAGTTCACCGTGAGGTCGGTGCTGGCGTCGCGGTCGGCGGTGATGTTGCCGGTGACGGTGCCAAAGTCGATGTCGGAGGCGGTATTGCCGGCGCTGATGGTGCAGGCGTTCTGCACGGTCAGCTGCACGCCGAAGTTGGCGGTGGTGTTGGCCGCGTCAGCGGCGAAGGGCGAAGCGGTGGCGGCAACAGCAAGGGCAAGCAAAGAAACTTTCAGGACGTTCATTCAGATATCTCAACGACATAAGTGTGTGGCCGTCCTTTGCGAGAGTGTGATTCCGGTCGCAGAACTTAGCATGAAGTGTGCCAACTTTGCCTCCAGCTTTGACGCGGCCTACACGAACGTGAGCGGGGCCCGGGACCGCGTCACGGCCCGGATCGCCGGTGCGCGTCACTAGTTGACCGGTCGCGGCGACCCGGCTCTGTTCAGTCGAATGCGGTTCCGCGACCGCCTTGGCTTGTCCGCCCCGGGACCGGTTGCCAAGATGCACCCCTGCATTGGCGACGACGTCCGCCCCATGTCCTGGATCCGAACCGTCATCGCCCTCCTGTTGTTGCTGGCCCTCGCCGCCTGCAACCGCGAACCCTCGCCCGACAATGCCGTCGGGTCCCCGGGCGCGGCGGTCCAGCAACTGGTCGATGACCTGCGCCGCGACGATCTCGCCGCCTACGCCCGCCACGCCGTCCCCGCACCGCTGCACGCCCGGCTGGAGACCGCCTGGGCGGAGGGCCGCACGCTGTGGCCCCTGACCGAACTGCCGCTCGACCAGAAGTTCCAGGGTTTCCTGGGCGCACTGTCGGAGCCGCGCTCGGAACAGACCCTGCTCGCCGCGTACCGCCGCCAGTTCGCCGGGGCGGACGCCGAGATCCGCACGGCCGCAACCACGCTGGGCCTCTTCACCACCCAATACGTGGCGAACGAGTCGGCCTACAGCGACACCGAGCGCGACCACTACCGCCAGCTCGTCGCGGCCCTCGCCGCCTGGGGCCAGCGCGCCCCGCTCAGCGACCTCGCCCACGCCCGCCGGGTCGTCCCCCAGATCACCCTGGCGGCGCGGACCACCGGGCTCGGCGGTCCCGACGGCCTGCGCCGGGCCGGGATGGAGCACAGCCTGCAGCGCCTCGGCCCGTTCTTCGTCCGCCTCGAGCGCGCCCTGGCCTCGTACGGACTCGACTTCGACGCCGCCCTGGCCGGCATGCGGATCTCGCTTGCCGAGCAGACCGGCGACCAGGCCAAGGTCCGCCTGCAGTACACGCTCGCCGGTCAGCCTATCGACGCCTTCGTCCTGCTCGAGCGCCACGAGGGCCGCTGGTACCTGAGCGACCTGCTGCGGCGGGCGCAGGCCGAAGCGGATGCGGGCGCCCGCTGATTCAGCTGCCTCCGGGCGCCCGTTTTGCACAAAGTCCACACCCCATCCTCCCCCGCCGCCGGGGCGCGCCGGGCCCGTCGTATCCGGGATTTACCGCGAGCCCGGCATAATCCCGCCAATGCCGAACCAGACCTCCCTTTTCCCGGACGACGAACCGACGCGTCCGCAGGCGCCCGCGTCCGACGCTCCGGCGCCGCCGCCGGCCGCCACGGAATCCGCGCCCGGGGCGCCGGATCCGGCCGCCGCCGACGCCACGGCCGACGCGGCCGCCCGTGAACCCGGCCCGAGCCAACCCGAGCTGGGCGTGCCCGCGCCCGCGGGATCCGCCGAGCCACGCCCGCACCCCGCGGCGCGCCGGCCGCTGTGGGCGCGGTTGCTGGGTTCGGTCATGGAGCCCTGGGTGGAACTGAAGATCGAACCGGAGACCGCCGCCGAGCACCTGGCCATGCTGGACGGTCGCCCGGTCTGCTACGTGCTCGAGGACTACGGCCTCTCCAACGCCTTGATCCTCGAGCGCGCCTGCCGCCAGGCCGGCCTGCCGACGCCGCTGAAGCCGCTGCCCGGCGATCCGCTCGGCCGCAAGCGCGCCTACTTGGCGCTGTCCCGGCGCAACGTCAGCACCCTGGCGCCGCTCGCCGACACCATCACCGGCACCATCACCGGCACGCAATCGGCCACGCCGCCGTCGGCCAAGACCCACTCGGGATCGCTGGCGCGCCTGCTCGAGGCGCATCGCGCCCAGCCCGAGCTCGACGTGCAGCTGGTGCCGGTGTCGATCTTCGTCGGCCGCTCGCCCGACAAGAGCAGCGGCTGGTTCTCGGTGCTGTTCTCGGAGAACTGGACCCTGGTCGGCCGCTTCCGCCGCCTGCTCGCGATCGCGCTCAACGGCCGCGACACCCTGGTGCAGTTCGCGCCGCCGGTGTCGCTGCGCGGCGTGCTCGACGAGGGCCTGCCGCCCGAGCGCACCGTGCGCAAACTCTCGCGGGTGCTGCGCACGCACTTCCACCGCCTGCGCGCGGCGGTGATCGGCCCCGACCTGTCCACCCGCCGCCTGCTGATCGACCAGGTGCTGGCCGCCGACACGGTCAAGGAGGCCATCGCCAACCAGGCCGCGCGCGACAAGACCTCGCTCACGGACGCCTGGAAGAAGGCGCACGGCTACGCCTACGAGATCGCCGCCGACTATTCGCATCCGGTGGTGCGTTCGGCCAGTTTCCTGCTGACCACGGTGTGGAACCGCATCTACCGTGGCGTGCTGGTGCACCACCTGGACAAGCTCAAGCAGGCCGCGCCCGGGCATGAAGTGGTGTACGTGCCGTCGCACCGCAGCCACATGGACTACCTGCTGCTGAGCTACCTGCTCTACACCAAGGGCGTGGTGCCGCCGCACATCGTCGCCGGCATCAACCTCAACCTGCCGGTGATCGGCACGATCCTGCGCAAGGGCGGCGCGTTCTTCATCCGCCGCAGCATCCGCGGCAGCGTGCTGTATTCGGCGGTGCTCAGCGAATACGTCGCGCAGCTGGTCGCCGGCGGCTACTCGATCGAGTACTTCACCGAAGGCGGGCGATCCCGCACGGGCCGCCTGCTGCAGCCCAAGGGCGGCATGATCTCGATGACCGTGCGCGGCTTCCTGCGCCAGCCCACGCGCCCGGTGCTGTTCCAGCCGGTGTACATCGGCTACGAGAAGCTGATGGAGGGCAACAGCTACCTCGATGAACTGACCGGCAAGCCGAAGGAAAAGGAATCGATCTGGCAGCTGCTCACCGGCATCCCCAAGGTGCTGCGCAGCAACTACGGCCAGGTGGTGGTGAACTTCGGCGAGCCGATCATGCTCGGCGACGTGCTGGCCGAACATGCGCCCGAATGGGACGGCAAGCCGGTGCCGGAAGACGAGAAGCCAAAGTGGCTGGCCGACACGGTCGACACCCTCGCCGATCGCATCAACATCAACATCAACCGTGCCGCGGACGTCAATCCGATCAACCTGCTGGCGCTGGCGCTGCTGTCCACGCCCAAGCACGCGATGGGCGAAGCCGACCTGCGCACCCAGATCGCGCTGTCGCAGAAGCTGCTCGCGGACCTGCCGTACTCGGACCGCGTCACCGTCACGCCGCACATGCCCGAGCAGATCATCGCCCACGGCGAGGAAATCAACGTCCTGGAGCGCACCAAGCATCCGCTCGGCGACGTACTCGGCGTCGACGACGAGAAGGCGGTGCTGCTCAGCTACTTCCGCAACAACGTGCTGCACCTGTTCACCGCCGCGGCGTGGATCGCCTGCTGCTTCCAGCACAACCGCCGCATGAGCCTGACGCGGGTGCAGGAACTGGGCCGCAATGTGTATCCGTTCCTGCAGGCCGAACTGTTCCTGCCGTGGAGCGAGGACGAGTTCGGCGAGCGCCTGGCCCGCACCGTCGACCTGTTCGTCGGCGAAGGGCTGCTCGAACGCGTGAGCGAGGAGGACGGCGGCATCCTCGCCCGCAACGCCGGGCAGAGCGACGAGGTGTTCCGCCTGCGCGCGATCGGGCATTCGCTGCAGCAGGCCTTCGAGCGCTACTACATCGCCATCTCGGTGCTGGCCAAGAACGGTGCCGGCACGCTGTCGTCGGGCGAACTGGAAAGCCTGTGCCACCTCGCGGCGCAGCGGTTGTCGCTGCTGTACGCGCCGGCGGCGCCGGAGTTCTTCGACAAGTCGCTGTTCCGTGGTTTCATCCTCAAGCTGCGCGAGTTGAAGCTGGTGTGGCCGGACGAGAACGGCAAGCTGACCTTCGACCAGCGCCTGACGACCTGGGCCAAGGACGCCAAGGTCATCCTCGGCCGCGAACTGCGGCACACGATCGAGAAGATCAGTCCGGAAACCGCCAAGGCGGAGCCGCCGGCGCGCTGAGCGGGGGCGGTTTGCGGGGCTGGAAACAAGCAAGGCGGACCACGGTCCGCCTTCTGCTTTTCGCCGGTCAGGCCGGCTCGTCGGGAATCAGCGCGCTCTCGAGCTTGGCGATGCAGTCCTTGAGCCAGAGCTTGCGCTTCTTCAGGCGCTTGACCGTGAGCTCGTCGGCGCTGGCATCACCCGCCAGGCGCTCGATCGCGAGGTCCAGGTCACGGTGCTCGAGCTTGAGCTCGGAGAGCTTGCGGGCAATGCTGGCCGGATCGTCGAGTTCGATCATGCGGCCAGCTTACGCCTGCCCCGGCGACTTGCCCATGACAGCTGGCAGGCGCCGCCGGCATCGAGCGCGGCGATGCCGGGCCCGTCATCCACTACGGAAAGCGTGCACGCGCGGCCGTTTACAATGGGCCATCCGCTTCCCGCCGCACGCACCACCGTGAGCATCGTCCTGCCCCTCGCCGAACCCCTGCCGCGCGCGCTTGGCCGCACGGACAAGCGCGCGCACGAGTCCAACAAGCTGGCCAAGCGCCTGCGCCACCAGGTCGGCCGCGCCATCGCCGACTTCGGCATGATCGAGGACGGCGACAAGGTGATGGTGTGCCTGTCCGGCGGCAAGGACAGCTACACGATGCTCGACATCCTGCTGCAATTGCAGCAGAAGGCGCCGGTGAAGTTCGAACTGGTCGCGGTCAACCTCGACCAGAAGCAGCCGGATTTTCCCGCGCACGTGCTGCCCGCGTACCTCGAATCGCTCGGCGTGGCATACAAGATCCTCGAGCAGGACACCTACTCGGTGGTCAAGCGCGTGGTGCCCGAGGGCAAGACCCTGTGCTCGCTGTGCTCGCGCATGCGCCGCGGCGCGCTGTACGCGTACGCGCAGGAACAGGGCTTCACCAAGATCGCGCTCGGCCACCATCGCGACGACCTGGTCGCGACGTTCTTCCTCAACCTGTTCTTCCACGCCAAGCTCGGCGGCATGCCGCCCAAGCTGCTCAGCGACGACGGCCAGCACGTGGTGATCCGCCCGCTCGCCTACGTGCGCGAGGACGACATCGCGGCCTACGCCGAGGCGAAGCAGTTCCCGATCATCCCGTGCAACCTGTGCGGCTCGCAGGAGAACCTGCAGCGCAAGCAGGTCAAGAAGATGATGGATGCATGGGAGAAGGACAGCCCCGGCCGCATCGAGACCATCGCGCGGGCGCTGGGCGACATCCGTCCGTCGCAGCTGAGCGACCCGAAGCTGTTCGATTTCCTCGCCCTGGGCCGCCACGGCGACGCGCCGCTGCCCGACGCGCACGCCTGGCTGGCCGGCGATCCGCACGCGCAGGGCGACGGCGAGGGCTAAGTCGCCCATAATCGCCGCCCGCCTTCCGCGCGAAGGCCGCTGCAATTCCAACAGGGGCCCGGCATCGCCGGGCAATCGCGGCATGGAAGCCAGAACGCGGAGCGCACGCTCCGGATGCCAACCCATATCGGTTACCGAATGTTCTTTCGCAACCTCACGCTGTTCCGCTTCCCCACCACCACCAAGCTCGACGACCTCGATACCGGCCTCGACGAGTGCCAGCTCAAGCCGGTCGGCCCGCTCGAACTCTCCAGCCGCGGCTTCATCTCGCCGTATGGCCGCGACAGCGACCTGCTCGCCGCGCGCCAGCGCGATGCGATCTGGCTGACCGTGGGCGGCGAGGACCGCCTGCTGCCCGGCAGCGTGGTCAACGACATGCTGGCGAAGAAGCTCGAGGAGATCGAGCAGAAGGAAGGCCGCAAGCCCGGTGGGCGCACGCGCAAGCGGATCAAGGACGAGCTGATCACCGACCTGCTGCCGCGCGCGTTCGTGAAGCCCAGCCGCACCGATGCCCTGCTCGATCTCGAGCACGGCATCGTCGTGGTCGACACTTCCAGCCGCAAGAGCGGCGAGAACGTGGTCAGCGAGATCCGCCGCGCGCTGGGCAGCTTCCCGGCGCTGCCGCTGAATGCGGAAGTCGCGCCACGCAGCGTGCTCACCGGCTGGATCGCGGGCGAACCGCTGCCCGATGGCCTCTCGCTCGGCGACGAGTGCGAACTGCGCGATCCGGTCGACCAGGGCGCGGTGGTCAAGTGCCAGCGCCAGGAGCTGCAGGGCGACGAGATCGGCAAGCACCTGGAAGCCGGCAAGCAGGTCACGCGGCTGGCGCTGACGCTCGACGACCACGTCTCGTTCGTGCTCGGCGAGGACCTGGTGGTGCGCAAGTTCAAGCTGCTCGACGGCGCCGTCGACCAGCTCGAATCCACCGAACGCGAAGACCTGCGCGCCGAACTCGATGCGCGCTTCGCGCTTATGAGCGGCGAGGCCAGACGCCTGTTCGCGGTGCTCGAAAAGGCGCTGAAACTGTCCAAGGCCGAAGCCTGACGACTGCTGCCGGGACCGCGCTGCGCGCGGCCTGCGACCCATCTCCCGGAGAACGCGGCGCAACACGCGCCGCGTCGCCCCGCTTCGGTCCCCGATGAAATCGATCACACCTGAATGCGCGCCGGCGCCACGCCGGCATCGCGATATCCTGTCGCGCATGGCGAGCGTGCACGCATGAATCCCCTCCGGCTGCTGGCGGGCAAGCCGCGCGTGCCCGAGCGCGCGGCCCGCGAAACGCTCAGCTTCACCCTCGGCAACGGCGAGACCGTCGCGGTGCTGCGCGTGCGCGATCCGCGCGCGCAGCGGATCAAGCTCAGCGTCAGCGAACGCGGCGCGCGCCTGACCCTGCCGCTGCGCGCGAGCGAGGTCGCCGGCGAGCGCTTCGTGCTCGAACACGGCGACTGGCTGATGGCGCAGCTCGCGCACAACGGCAGCGATGCCCCGGCGCTGCAGCCGCATGTCACCGCATCCATCCCGCTGCGCGGCGGCGACCTGCCGGTGCGTTGGCACGAAGGCCGCGCCCTGCGCCTGGCCATGGACGACGACACGCTGCAGGCCACCGTGCCCGCAAACGTGCGCGTCGCCTCGCTGCGCCGCGCCCTGCGCGACTTCTACGAAGCGCAGGCGCGCACCGACATCGGCCGCTGGCTGCCGCCCCTGTTGCCGACGCTGCCGCGGCCGCCCTCGCGCATCGCGCTCAAGGTGATGAGCTCGCAGTGGGGCTCGCTGGCCCCGAACGGCGTGGTCGCGCTGGACCTCGCGCTGGTGCTGGCGCGGCCGAGCGCGTTCGAGTACGTGCTGGTGCACGAGCTCTGCCACCTGATCCGCGCCGACCATTCGCGCGCGTTCTGGCGCGAGGTCGAGCTGCGCTTCCCGGCGTGGCGCGACGAGCGCGATTACTTCCACGCCGAAGGCCGCCGGCTGAAGGCGGCCATGCGCGCACTGCTGGCCGCCTGAGCGCGGCGCCGCCGTTGTTCCTGCCGTAGCCGCACCCGCGGCGGATCCGGGAGCCGACCATGCGCACGTACGCACTTCCCCTGCTGGTCCTGTGCGGCGCCGTGCTGTGCGTGGGCGCCTGCGGCAAGTCGCCCGGCGAACGCATGGCCGAGCGCGCGATCGAAGCGCGCACCGGGCACAAGGCCGACGTCGACGCCGACAAGGGCCAGATGACCATCCACACCGACGAAGGCGAGATGAAGATCAATACCGGCGGCGGCACCGCGCTGCCGGCGGGCTTCCCCAAGGACGTCTATGTGCCCGGGAAATATTCGGTGGAAGCAGCGATGGAGATGCCCAACGCGATGGTCGTCCACCTGCTGGCGCCCGGCGAGCTCGATGCGATCGCCGCCGAGGCCGAGCGGCAGATGCAGGCGCAGGGCTGGAAGGCGTCGATGACCATGATGCAGGGGCCGGAGGCGAAGGTGGTGATGTACGAGAAGGACAAGCGCCACGCGACGTTGACCCTGTCCGCCGACCAGAAGCGCGGCGTGCAGGTGGGCTACCAGCTCGCCACCCAGCAGTGACGCGCGGCGCGGTCAGCCCGCGCTGAAGAAATCGCCGATCGCGGCGGCGACGCCGGCGGCATCGTCCATGTGCAGGTGGTGGCTGCCGCGCATCACGACCAGGTCGCCCCGGCGCAGCAGGCGCGCGCGTTCGCGCCGCACTTCCTCGGGGAAATAGCTCTGCGCGGGTTCGGCGTAGATCACCCGCGCCGGGCACTCGATGTGGGCGACGAGGTTGCGGCTCTGCGCCTCGCTCATGCGCACCGCCGTCGGCATGGTCAGGCGCGGGTCGCTGCGCCAGACGAAGCCGCCATCGACGGGACGCAGCCCGCGCTCGACCAGCAGCGTCGCCGCCGCCTCGCCGAGATCGCCGGTGCCGGCCTGCAGGCGCGCCCGCACCGCGGTGGCGACATCGGGAAACACGCGCAGCTGCTTGCCGGATCGGGCCGCATACGCGGCCATCGCGTCGCGCAGGCGCTGCGCGGTGCGCTCCTCCGCCTCGGTGAGCGCACCCAGCGCCTCGATGGTCAGCAGGCGCTCGATCCGCTGCGGCTGCGCCGAGGCCATCAGGCTGGCGATCACGCCGCCGAGTGAATGCCCGAGCAGGGCGAAACGCTCCCAGCCGAGCGCCTCAGCCGCGGCGAAGGCCGCACGCAGGAAGGCGATCAGCAGGTAATCGGCGGCGGCCGGCAGGTGCGCGCTGGCACCATGGCCGGGCATATCCAGCGCGACCAGGTCGACGTCGTCGAGGTGCGCGGACAGCGGCACGAAGCTGGCGGCGTTGTCGAGCCAGCCATGCAGCGCGAGCACGCGCGGCGCACCGGCGCGGCCCGAGCGCAATCCGGCCAGCGTGCCGAACGCCGTCTCCAGCGCGAACGGCCGCATCGCGCTCATGCTCGCGGGGCCGTGCCGGCGCCGGCCGCCTCGCGCGCGATCGCGGCCAGCACGCGCGCGTGCGCGGGGCTGTCGTTGAGGCACGGGATGTAACGCAGTTCGCCGCCGCGCGCGTGGAAGTCCTCGCGCAGCATCTGCGCCACTTCCTCCAGTGTTTCCAGGCAATCGACGGCGAATCCGGGCGCGACCACGTCGACACTGCGGATGCCGCGTTCGGCCAGTGCCTTCAAGGTATCGGCGGTCGCCGGCTCCAGCCACTTCTCGCGGCCGAAGCGCGACTGGTAGGTCAGCGTCCACGACTCGTCGCGCAGGCCCAGGGCCGCGGCGATCGCGCGCGCGCCGGCCTCGCACTGGCGCGGGTAGGGATCGCCGTTGTCGGCCAGGCGCTGCGGCAGGCCGTGGAAGGAGAACAGCAGGTGCGCGGCGTTGCCATGCTGCGCGCGATGCGCGCGGATCGACTCGGCGATCGCGCCGATCCAGCCCGGGTCGAGGTGGTAATCGCCGACGAAGTGCGCCAGGGGCGCGCCCGCGAGCGTCGGCGCGCCGGTCTTTGCGGCCTCGACGAAGCCGCGGTCCTGGATCGCGAAGCCGGCGGCCTCGACCACGTCGCGCACGGACGCGGTGGTGGTGGTCGAGTACTGCGGATACAGCGGCAGCACCACGACGCGCTCGACGCCGTCGGCGCGCAGTTGCCGCAAGGCGTCGGCGAGCGCCGGCGCGCCGTAGCGCATTGCCGGCAGCACGCGCCATTGCGGGCAGTCGCGCTGCACCGCCTGCGCCAGCCCGCGCGTGTACGCGGCCAGCGGCGAGCCGCCCTCCATCCAGATGCTCGCGTACTTGTGCGCGACCCGGCGCGAACGCAACGGCAGGATCAGCAGGTTGAGCACCGGCCACCACAGCCAGCGCGGCAGGTCGACGACGCGGCGATCGGAGAGGAATTCGCCCAGGTAGCGGCGCACCGCGCCGGGCGTGGGCGCATCGGGCGTGCCGAGATTCACCAGTACCAGCGCGGTACCGGCATCGACCGGCGAATGGGCAGGGTTGCCGGTGGAAGCGCCTGCCGTCGAGGGGGGCGTGATCATCGGCATAGGATGACAGTCGCCCCGCCCCGGCGTCACCCGCTGCACGATCCGCTGCGATCGCGCGGCCCCGGCGCGCGGCTTCGTATCGACGGCGTTCATTGCGCCGTCATTACCCTCCGGGCATCCCCCGCCGCCGGAGCCGCCATGTCGCGCGCCATCCTCTCGAAGCTGTCGTTCGTCCCCCTGTCGCTTGCCCTGTCGCTGGCGTTCGCCGGCAATGCGATGGCTGGACCCGAGGAGGACCAGCGCGCCCGTGACGCGGTGCGCGTGCTCAGCGACGTGCAGCGCATCCCCGAATCGGCGATCCCGGACAAGCTGTTCGACGAGGCGAAGGCGATCGTGGTCGTGCCCGACACGCTCAAGGTCGGGCTGCTGCTCGGCGGCCGCCGCGGCCACGGCCTGGTCTCGGTGAAGAACCCCGACGGCAGCTGGTCGAACCCGAGCTTCGTCAAGCTCACCGGCGGCAGCATCGGATTCCAGGCCGGCGTGCAATCGTCCGACATCGTGCTGGTGTTCCGGGGCGAACGCGGACTGGATTCGATCGTCAATGGCAAGGTCACGCTCGGCGCCGACGCGGGCGTCGCGGCCGGCCCGGTCGGGCGCAA
Organism: Lysobacter oryzae DSM 21044; assembly: GCF_059568595.1. NCBI lineage: Bacteria > Pseudomonadati > Pseudomonadota > Gammaproteobacteria > Lysobacterales > Lysobacteraceae > Lysobacter > Lysobacter oryzae. The sequence goes on from NZ_JCANTQ010000012.1 coordinate 83,835, forward strand.
TGCCGCCACCGCCACCGATGGCCAGCTGAAAGCCGAGATCTGGTCGTGGTCGCGGGCGCGCGGCCTGTTCGCCGGCATCGCCCTGGATGGCGCGGTGCTGTCGATCGACGACGCCGCCAACCAGCTGGCGTACGGCGAGGGCACCACGCCACGCATGATCTTCGAAGGACGCACGCGCGCGCAGCCGGGCGACAAGGTCGTCGACTTCCGCGATGCGCTGGAGGAAGCCAGCACGTTGGCGCGCGAACGCCGCGGCGGTCGCGCCCCCACATTGGCGGCCACGCCCGCGGCGGCGACCACGATGGCACCGGCGGCGCCGCAGCCGGCGCAGCCCGCGGAAGCCAAGCCCGCCCCGTTCGAGGACGTGTCGGCCGATGCGGTGCGCACCGAGGCATTGCCGCCGGAACCGGCGCCGGCGCGCACACCCGGCCGCTGAACCGGCCTCGCCACTGCCCGCGAGTCTTCGCCTCGTGACCGGCTTCCACTGCGATCACGAGGCCTGCGGTATCCTGAGCGCCCACTCCACAGGGCATTTCAATGGGCGGTTTGAGCATTTGGCACTGGCTGATCGTGCTGGTGATCGTGGTGCTGGTGTTCGGCACCAAGCGTCTTGGCAACGTCGGCAAGGACCTGGGTGAAGCCGTGAAGGGCTTCAAGAAAGGCATGCAGGACGACGACGACAAGAAGCCGTCCGCGCAGCTGCCGGACGAATCGCGTCGCGACAGCACCAATGCGACGCAGCGCAACGACAGCAGCACCGATAACGAGCGCACCCCGCGCTGATTCCGGACCGCCGTGATGGCGGGTTGAATGCATGTTCGATGTCGGATTCGGCGAGATCTTCCTGATCGCGATCGTGGCCCTGCTCGTGCTGGGCCCCGAGCGCCTGCCCAAGGCTGCGCGTTTCGCCGGCTTGTGGGTGCGGCGCGCGCGCGCGCAGTGGTATTCGGTCAAGGCCGAACTCGAGAACGAACTCGCCGACGAGGAACTCAAGCGCAGCCTCCAGCAGACGCGCGCCGACCTCATGGAAGCGCGCGACTCGCTGGCGCAGGGCGGCGCGGCGCTGCAGCGGCAGTTCGACGCGGCGCGCAGCGACGTGCGCAACGCGCTGCAGCCCGGCCACGGCGACGCGCAACCCGCCGACCATGGCGACGACGACCTCGAGCGCCCGCTAAGCTCGGTGAGCGATGCGCTGGAGCAGCCCGAACTGCCGCTGGACGACCAGCCAGACGACCACCCCGCCGAGTCCGCGCCCGATGCACGACGCTGACACCGGCGCCCAGGCCGAAAGCCGCCTCATCGACCACCTGATCGAACTGCGCGCGCGCCTGCTGCGCGCGGTGACCGGGCTGATGGTGGTGTTCGTCGCCTTCCTTCCCTTCGCCAACAAGCTCTACGCCTGGCTGGCCAAGCCGCTGCTCGCCAAGCTGCCGGCAGGCGGACAACTCATCGCCACCGGTGTCGCCTCGCCTTTCTTCGCGCCGGTGAAGCTGGCGTTCTTCGCCGCGCTTTTCGTCTCGGTGCCGTGGCTGCTGTACCAGGCCTGGGCCTTCGTCGCGCCGGGCCTGTACCAGCGCGAGAAGAAACTCGCGGTGCCGCTGCTGGTGTCCGCGGTCTCGCTGTTCTATGCCGGCTGCGCGTTCGCCTACTTCCTGGTGCTGCCGGCCGTGTTCGGCTTCCTCACCAAGGTCACGCCCGACGGCGTGGCGATGATGACCGACATCCAGGCGTACCTGGACTTCGTGCTGGTGATCTTCCTGGCGTTCGGCGCGAGCTTCGAGTTGCCGGTCGCACTGGTGATCCTGGCGCTGCTGGGCTGGGTCACGCCGCAGCAGCTGCGCGAATCGCGCGGCTATGCCGTCGTCGGCGTATTCGTGATCGCGGCGATCATCACCCCGCCGGACGTGGTGTCGCAGCTGATGCTGGCGATCCCGATGTGCCTGCTCTACGAGATCGGCATCCTGGCCGCGGCTTGGGTCGCGCCGGCGCGCGGCGCCACCCGCTGACGACCCATCCGCGCCGCGCCGGCGGCGATGGGCGGTGAGCGAGGAGGCCTGGCGCCCGGTTATGGCATCACCGGCGCGCGGTACTCCAGCGTCATCCCCAGCAGCCACAACAGACCCAGCACCAGCGGCACGTGCACCAGCAGCTGCATGAAGGTGAAGCCGACGATGTCGCGCGCCTTCAAGCCGAGCACGCCCAGCAGCGGCAGCATCCAGAACGGATTGACCAGGTTGGGCAGCGCCTCGGCGGCGTTGTAGACCTGGACCGCCCAGCCCAGATGCACGCGCAGTTCGTTCGCCGCCTGCATCACATAAGGCGCCTCGATGATCCACTTGCCGCCACCGGACGGCACGAAGAACCCAAGCGCGGCCGAATACGCACCCATCACCAGGGCGAAGCTGTCGCGCGAGGCCACCTGCACGAACAGTTCCGACAGCCGGTGCGCGAGGGTTTCCCCGCCTGCGCCCGGAACGCCGGTGAGCAGCATCGCGATGCCGCCGTACAGCGGGAATTGCAGCAGCACGCCGGCGGTGCCCGGCACCGCCTTGGCCACGGCGTCGAGGAAGCCGCGCGGCCGCCAGTGCAGCAGCAGGCCGAGCGAGAGGAACAGCAGGTTGTAGGTGTTGAGGTCGGCGATCGCGTTGGCGAACGGCTTGCCCGCGAACTCGCTGGCCAGCCAGCCGAACGCCAGCAGCGACAGCAGGATGGTCAGCAGCGGGCTGTGCTCCAGCCATTCGCCCGGGCGCGTGCGCTGCGGCAGGGCCGGCGCCTCGGCGAGGGCGGCCGGATCGGCCCCGCGCGCCGCCGCCTCGCCCGGCGCGGTCGCATACGCGACCAGCACCGACACCGCGATGAGGACCGCGGTCAGCACCAGCGACTGCCACAGCAGGATGGTCTGCGCGAATGGCAGCACCCCGGTGATCTCGACCAGGCCCGGCGGCATGCTGGCGGGATTGGCCTGCAGCTGCGCCGCGGACGAACTCAGGCCCATTGCCCAGACCGCGCCAAGACCGAGATAGGCGGCAGCGCCGGCGGCGCGGTAATCCATGCGCAGCTCCGTGCGGCGCGCCAGCGCGCGCACCAGCAGGCCGGCGAAGACCAGCGAAAAGCCCCAGCTCAACAGTGAGCTGAGCATGCTCACCGTGGCGACGAACGCCACCGCGCCGCGCCCGCTGCGCGGCCAGCGCGCGAGGCGCTCGATCACCCGCGCGACCACCGGCGCGGTGGCAACGACGTAGCCGCCGATCACCACGAACACCATCTGCATGGTGAAGGGGATCAGGCTCCAGTAGCCCTTGCCGAACGCCTGCGCCGTGGCGTGCGTGCTGGCGCCGCACGCAATCGCGGCGAGGGCGACGATCAGCACGCCGAGCACGGCGAAGACCCAGGCATCGGGAAACCAGCGTTCGGCGAAGCCCGCGCAACGCAGCGCCACGCGCGCCATCCAATGTTCGCCGGTCCGGTGCTCGCGGGGCTTGGTCATCGCGGTGTTCCTGTCGTGGTCCGGACGTGCATTGTCCACGCGAATCCGGCGCCGGAAACGGCAACGGCCCGCGCATGGCGGGCCGTTGCGGGCGTCGTCGCGACGGTCAGGCCGCGGCCTGCGCCGCCTCCTGCTTGCGGCCCACCAGCCACATGCCGGCGCCGACCACCATCAGGCCCACGCGGATGGCAATGCCGACGGTAGGACCCCAGTTATCGACCCAGCTCATAACGATGAATTCGAGCCCCAGCAGGTTCAACAGGAACGAACCCGCGCCAAAGATGAAGAACCACTTGCCCCACGACTTCATGCATTACCCCCTGGCTTGACCATGATTGGACCCGATCCCCATCGGGCCGGTCGAGTCTAGGCGAATTCAACGCGCGCCATGCAGGCCCAGGTCCAGCGCGAACCCGGCGAACACCACCAGCCCTACCCAGTGGTTGTGCAGGAACGCGCGGAAGCAGGCGTCGCGCTCGCGGTGCCGCGCGATGACGAACTGGTAGGCGATCAGCAGCGCGGCCAGGGCCACGGCGTACCAGTAGTAATGCCCGAGTTCCGCGCGCCGCCCGACCAGGAACAGCGCATACAGGAACAGCGCGTACAGCACGCCCTGCGCGACCAGGTCCATGTCGCCGAACAGGATGGCGGTCGACTTGCTGCCCATGCGCAGGTCGTCGTCGCGATCGACCATCGCATACCAGGTGTCGTACGCGGTCGACCACAGGATGTTGGCGACGTAGAGCAGCCACGCGAGCGCCGGCACCTCGCCCTGGATCGCGGCGAAGGCCATCGGGATGCCCCAGCCGAACGCCATGCCCAGATACACCTGCGGCAGGTAGGTGTAACGCTTGAGGTAGGGATAGCTCGCCGCGAGCGCCACGCCGACCACGCTCAGGTAGATCGTCAGCCGGTTCATCGTCAGCACCAGCGCGAACGCCACCAGCATCAGTACCGCGAACACCGCCAGCGCCTCGCGCCCACCCACCGCACCGGTCGCCAGCGGGCGCTGCCTGGTGCGCTCCACGTGCGGGTCGAGCCAGCGATCGGCATAGTCGTTGATGACGCAACCGGCTGCGCGCGTCAGCCACACGCCGGCAGTGAACACCAGCAGCGTCCACCACGGCGGCACGCCCTTGGCGGCGAGCCACAGGCCCCACCAGGTCGGCCACAACAGCAGCAGCCAGCCGATCGGGCGGTCGCCGCGGACCAGCAGCCAGTACTGGTGCAGCCGCTCGCGCCAGCGCGGAACGGGCGGTGGAATCGGGGCGTAGTCGCGCTCGTAACCCATCGGTTCGCTACTCAGGAAGAAGACACGCGCGCCGTGCAGACCGCGGCGCCGCCGCATTGTCGCCGATTGCCGCGGAATTCCGGACCGGCGGCCCGTCGCCGCACTATGCCTGCAGCGGCTGCGGCGGTAGGCTAGCCGCAGGATCCGGGGGATCTAATGGATATCCAGTCCAGGGAAGTCAGGATCACCGTGCAGGGACTGACGTTGGGCATGTACGTCAGCCGGCTCGACCGGCCGTGGCTCGAGACCGCCTTCCTGATGCAGGGCATCAAGATCACGTCCGACGACGAGATCGCGATGCTGCAACGCATCTGCAACCACGTCTGGGTCGACGTCCTGCTGGGCACGTCGCCGAACCCGCGCTTCATCGCCTTCGACGAGCCCGCGTCCGTGCGCCAGAGCCGCGCCGCCGCGGAAGTCGAGGCCTTGCGCAAGACGCAGTGGCAACCGCAACTCGACGTGCAGGCCGAGCTGCGCCAGGCCGAAGCCGTGCACGCGACGCTGGCCGCCTCGATCGAAGAAGTGATGGTCGACCTGCAGAGCGGCAAGCGCCTCGACCTGGAGCGGCTGAAGGACGGCGTCGACGCGATGATCGATTCGATCCTGCGCAATCCGACCGCGTTCGTCTGGCTCAAGGAGATGAAGCGGCGCGACGCCTACGCCTACCAGCACGCGATGGGCTGCGCGGTGCTGTCGGCGAGCTTCGGTCGCCACCTCGGCCTGGAGCGCGCCGAACTGCAACTGCTTGCGCTCGCGGGCCTGCTCTGCGACGTGGGCAAGACGCGCGTGCCGCAGGAACTGCTGCACAAGCAGACGCCCCTCATGCATGCCGAGCGCGAGCAGTTGCGCCTGCACGTGCAGCACGGCCTGGAAATCCTCGATGCGACGGCCGGGCTGTCGCCGAAGATCCGCGAGATCGTCGCCACCCACCACGAGCGCCATGACGGCAGCGGCTACCCGTGGAAGCTGGAGGGCGGCGAGATTCCGATCTTCGGCCGGATCATGGGCATCGTCGACAGCTACGACGCCATGACCAGCCCGCGGCCGTATGCGACGAGCCGGTCGCCGCACCTGGCGGTGAACGAGCTGTACCAGCAGCGTGGCAAGCTGTTCCAGGCCGAACTGGTCGAGCAGTTCATCCAGAACTGCGGCATCTATCCCACCGGATCGCTGGTGGAGCTCTCCAACGGCCAGGTCGCGGTGGTCACCGACGTGCACAGCCTCAAGCGCCTGCGTCCGCGGGTGATGCTCCTGCTCGACGCCGACAAGACCCCGCTGCAGCAGTTCCGCGTCCTCGACCTGGGCGAGGTCGAGCGCGACGACCAGGGGCAGCCACTGAGCGTGAAGAGCGGCCTGCCGACCGGCGCCTACGGCATCGACCCGGTCGAGCTGTTCCTGCACTGACCGGGCGGGACGGGCCATGGCCAGCATCGAGGACGAACTCACCGGCCTGCTCAACCGTCGCAGCTTCCTCGCCCTGCTGCGGCGCCACGTCGGGCTGGCCAATGACCGCAAGACCAACCTCGCGCTGATCGTCGTCGACATCGACGGGTTTGCCCGCCTCAACGCGACCCACGGCTACGACTTCGGCGACCGCGCCCTGCAGCACGTCGCGCAGCAGTTGCGCGGCATGATCCGCGCCCAGGACTACGCGGCCCGCATCGGCGACAACCGCTTCGCGGTGATCCTCCCCGGGGTGATGAACGCAGGCCACGCCGAACTGGCGGTGCAGAAGCTCTTCCGCCTGCTCGAGGTGCCGTTCGACGGCGGCACCGGGCGCGTGCGCATGACCGCGACCGTGGGCGTGGCGCTGTGCCCGCTGCATGCGACGCAGGCCGAGTTCCTGCTGTGCCAGGCCGAGAAGAGCCTCGAACTCGCGCGTGCGACCGGACAGCGCTGGCTGTTCCCGCCCGACGGCAGCGACGACGCGGGCCTGTCGGAATTCTGGGACCTGGAGATCGAGCTCGACGGCGCGGTCCAGCGCGGCGAAACCTTCCTGATGTACCAGCCCAAGCTGCGCCTGTCCGACCTGACGCCGATCGGCGCCGAGGCACTGATGCGCTGGCAGCACCGCTCGCGCGGACTGATCTCGCCGGCGCAGTTCATCCCGATCGCCGAACAGACCGGGCAGATCAAGAACATGACGATCTGGGCGCTGAACTCGGCGCTGCGCCATGCCGGCGAGTGGAAGCACCCGCACGTCCCGTTCGGCATCGCCGTGAACGTGCCGCCCGAACTGGTGGCCCACGACGACCTGCCCGACCTGGTCGAGAACGCGCTGAACCTGTGGGCCACGCCCGACGTGCAGCTGGTGCTGGAGATCACCGAGCGTTCGCTGGTGGTGAACCCGCGCCACAGCTTCCGCATCCTCTCGCGCATCCGCGACTTGGGGGTGAAGATCTCGATCGATGACTTCGGCACCGGCTATTCGTGCCTGGCCTACTTCAAGGACATTCCGGCGGACGAACTCAAGATCGACAAATCCTTCGTCGCCGGCTTGCTGATCGACGCCACCTGCGCCGACATCACCGCGCTGATCATCGACCTGGCGCACCGTTTCGGCCTGCACGTGGTCGCCGAAGGCGTCGAGGACGAGGAAACGCTGGAGGCCCTGCGCCTGCGCAACTGCGACGTGGTCCAGGGCCACCTGTTCGCCAAGGCGATGGCGCTGGAGGACTTCGCGCGCTGGCTGCAGCAGGACGCGCCCGTCGATCCCCTGCGCACGGCGGTCTAGCGGCAACGGCCGCAGGCGCCGCGGTCGCTGCTAGAATGCCGGTCCCGCGATGGCTGCCATCGCGCGGTTTTCCACCAGGCGCCCGTAGCTCAGCCGGATAGAGTAGTGGCTTCCGAAGCCATTGGTCGGGGGTTCGAATCCCTCCGGGCGCGCCATCTCCTGGTTCCGGCACCGCGGCCAACGTCGCCATTACCAAGCCCGCCGGAACGATCACCTGCGGTGGTTACGGCACCCGTGCACACACCCACGCGTCCACGCGCTGGACCCCGGCGCGCCGCAGCGCCTGCGCCGCCGCGTGCAGCGTGGCGCCGGTGGTCATGACGTCGTCGACCAGCGCCACATGCGCGGGTAAGGCGGCGCCGGCCCGCACCGCGAACGCCCCGTGGAGATTGCGCCGGCGCCCCGCCGCATCGAGCTCGGACTGCGGCGCGGTTGCGCGCACGCGTTGCAGCAAGCCGTCGCGCAGCGGCAGGTCCAGTGCCCGGGCCAACGGGCGGGCGAGTTCCAAGGCCTGGTCGTATCCGCGACGGCGCAGGCGGGCGCGGTGCAGCGGCACGGGCACCAGGGCGTCGGGCCGCGGCCAGGCGGGCGCCGCCTCGGCCAGCAGCTGCGACAGCAGCGCGCCGGCCGCGAGGTCGCGATGGAACTTGAACCGCGGCAGCAGCCGGTCGATCGGGGCGGCGTAGACAAACCCGGCGTGCACCGCGTCGAGCGTCGGGCGCCGCCCCCGCCCGGACAGGGCGGCCGCGCGGCGGAGGCAATCGCCGCAGGTGTCCGCGGCCGGCAACGGCAGGGCGCAGCGCGGACAGGCGCAGTGGTTCCACGGCAGCTCGCCCAGGCAGGCCAGGCACAGGTCCAGTCCGTCCAGCCCCGGCGCGTCGCAAACCTGGCAGCGGCTGGGCCAGAGCAGGCGCGCGGCGTCGATGCGCAGCCAGTGCCACAGCCGGCGGCGCAGGTCCTCGGCGCCCGCGGCGCCCCCCGGGTCGCCGTCAACCCGATGCGGGTACGTTTGGTTGACAGCGGTGGTCATGGTTTCCAGACTGCCCGCCCGGTCTGCCCACGTCTGTCGGAATACCCCCATGCCCGCCGTCAGTAATCCGCCCGCCCTCCGCCACGACTGGAGCCGCGAGGAAGTCCGCGCCCTGTTCGACCTGCCCTTCCCGGAGCTGCTGCATCGCGCCGGGACCGTGCACCGCGCCCATTTCGACCCGGCCCAGGTCCAGGTCAGCACCCTGCTGTCGATCAAGACCGGCGGCTGCCCCGAGGACTGCGGCTACTGCCCGCAGGCGGCGCGCTACCACACCGGCGTGGACGCGACCAAGCTGATGTCGACCGACGCGGTGCTGGAGAAGGCCCGGCAGGCCAAGGCCGCCGGCGCCAGCCGCTTCTGCATGGGCGCGGCCTGGCGCTCGCCGAAGGATCGCGACATCCCCAAGGTCGCCGACATGATTTCGCAGGTGAAGGCGCTGGGCCTGGAGACCTGCGCCACCCTGGGCATGCTCTCGGGCGACCAGGCCCGCGCGCTGCGCGAGGCCGGCCTGGACTACTACAACCACAACCTCGACACCGCGCCGGAGTTCTACGGCGAGATCATCCATACCCGCGAATACCAGGACCGCCTCGACACGCTCGGCCACGTGCGCGACGCCGGCATGAAGACCTGCTGCGGCGGCATCGTCGGCATGGGCGAGCAGCGCGAACAGCGCGCCGGCCTGCTGCAGACGCTGGCCAACCTGCCGGCGCACCCGGATTCGGTGCCGATCAACCGCCTGGTGCAGGTCGAAGGCACGCCGCTGGCCGGCACCGCGCCGCTCGACCCGTTCGAATTTGTGCGCACCGTCGCAGTTGCACGCATTCTCATGCCGCGTTCGATGGTGCGCCTGTCCGCCGGCCGCGAATCGATGTCCGATGAATTGCAGGCGTTGTGCTTCCTCGCCGGCGCGAACTCCATCTTCTACGGCGAGAAATTGCTGACGACCGGCAACCCCGACACCGAGCGCGATATGGCATTGTTCAACCGCTTGGGCCTCATGCCCATGCCGGTCGTTGAACAGGGGGAGACCGTGCACGCCGACATTCTCGAATCGAGCCCGAGCGCTCGCGAACCCATTTCCTGCACGGTGGTCTGAGATGGCCCGTGCGTCCTGGCGTGAGCGCATTGCCGCCGCGCGTGCCGAACGCATCGCGGCGTCGCGCCTGCGCGTGCTGCGCCCGGTCACCCACCGCGATGGCGCGCGCGTGGAGGTGCTCGATGCCAAGGGCGCGCCACGCAAGCTGCTGAACTTCTGCAGCAACGACTACCTCGGGTTGTCGCAGCATTTCGCGGTGATCAATGCGCTGCAGGATGCGGCGTCGCGCGAAGGCGCCGGCGGCACCGCCTCGCACTTGGTGTGCGGCCACCACGCCCTGCACGAGGCGCTGGAGAAGGAGCTGGCCGACTGGCTGGGCGCGCCGCGCGCGCTGCTGTTCGGCAGCGGCTTCATGGCCAACCTAGCGGTGCTGCAGTCGCTGCTCGGCGACGACGACGTGTGCGTGCAGGACCGCCTCAACCACGCCAGCCTGATCGACGCGGCGCGCCTGGCCGGCTGCAAGCTGCGCCGCTACCCGCACGGCGATTCCAGCGGTGCGCTGCGCCTGATGCGCGAGGCCGCCGACGGCGTCGCGATGCTCGCGACCGATGGCGTCTTCAGCATGGACGGCGACGTCGCGCCGCTGCGCGAACTCGCGCTCGCCGCGCGCGTGCAGAAGGCGCTGATGTACGTCGACGACGCGCATGGCGTCGGCGTGGTCGGTCCCGATGGCCGCGGCAGCGTCGCCGACGCACAACTGAGCGTCGAGCAGGTGCCGCTGCAACTGGTCACGCTGGGCAAGGCGCTGGGCGGTTACGGCGCCGCGGTGGTCGGCGACGCCGACCTGATCGAACACCTGGTGCAGACCGCGCGCCCCTACATCTACACCACCGCGCTGCCGCCGGCGCAGGCCGCGGCGACGCTCGCCGCAGTGAAGCTCGCGCGCGGCGAGGACTGGCGCCGCGGCAAGCTCTACGACCTGATCGCGCACTTCAAGGAGCGCGCGAACCAGGCCGGCCTGGTGCTGCTGCCGTCGGATACGCCGATCCAGCCGGTGATGTGCGGCAGCGACACGCGTGCCCTGTCGATGTCGGCGACGCTGGAACAGCGCGGCTACTGGGTCGCGGCGATCCGTCCGCCCACAGTGCCGGAAGGCCGCGCGCGCCTGCGCGTGACGCTCTCGGCCCTGCACACCCACGCCGACGTGGACGGACTGGTGGATGCGCTCGGACGCGCGCGCGACAAGGCGGAAGCCGAGGCGCGCGTCGCCGAGATGCTCTCGCCCCCGCGCTGAGGACGGCGCCGATGCACATCGAAATGCGCGGGCAAGGGCCCGCGCTCGCGCTCATCCATGGCTGGGCCATGCATGGCGGCTTGTTCGCGCCGCTGGTGGAGCGTCTGGCCGATCGCTACACGCTGCACCTGGTCGACCTGCCCGGCCACGGCTTCGCCCGCGAGGACGCGACCGAACTGGTGCCAGAAACGCTCGCCAGCGAGCTGGTCGCGCGCGTGCCCGACGCCGCGTGGCTGGGCTGGTCGCTGGGCGGCCAGTTCGCGCTGCGCGCCGCGCTCGACCATCCGCATGCGGTCCGCGGGCTGGTCATGATCGCCTCCTCGCCGCGCTTCGTGGTCGGCGAGGACTGGTCGCACGGCGTCGGCGCGCAGCTGTTCCGCGACTTCGGCGACGCCCTTGCCAAGGATTTCCGCGGCACCCTCGACGGTTTCCTCGCCCTGGAGGCGCTGGGCTCGACGCATGCGCAGGACGAACTGCGCAGCCTACGCGCGCAGGCGTTCGCGCGCGGCGAGCCCGCCGCGCGCACCCTGCTGGAAGGGCTGCAGTTGCTCGACCGCCTCGACCTGCGCGACGAGCTGCCGATGCTGCGCGTGCCCAGCCTGTGGCTGTCCGGCCGCCGCGACCGCCTGGTGCCCGCGGGCGCAATGCCGGCCGCGGCCGCGCTGGCGCCGAACGCCAGGAGCGTGGTGATCCCGAATGCGGGGCACGCGCCGTTCCTCGGCGCCGCCGACGCGGTGGCGCACGAGATCGATGCATTCCTGCAACAACTGCCCTAACCGGCGCCCGCGGCAAAGCGTCGTCCCCCCACGCGATCCACAATAGCCGTACGCATGAGCGAACTGTTCGACCACCGCCAGGTCCGCCGCGCCTTCTCGCGGGCCGCGCACCATTACGACGACGCCGCCGCGCTGCAGCGCGAAGTCGGCGCGCGCCTGCTCGAATCGCTCGACTATTTCGACGAACGCGCCCAGCGCGAGGCGCAGGGCGGCACGCCGCGTACGCCGCAGGTGGTGCTCGACGTCGGCTGCGGCCCCGGCCATGCCACGGCAGCCATGCAGAAGCGTTGGCCGAAGGCGCAGGTGCTCGCGCTCGACCTCGCCCTGCCGATGCTGCAGGAGAGCAAGCGCAACGCCGGTGGCTGGCGCCCGTTCAAGCAGCGGCCACAGCCGTTGTGCGCCGACGCGCGCGCGCTGCCGCTCGCCGACGGCAGCGTCGACGTGCTGTTTTCCAACCTGTGCCTGCAGTGGGTCGAGGACCTGCCCGCAGTGTTCGCCGGGTTCCGGCGCGTGCTCAAGCCGGATGGCCTGATGGTGCTGTCGACGTTCGGGCCCGACACGCTGTGGGAACTGCGCGAGGCCTTCGGCCACGCCGACAGCGCGCCGCACGTGAGTCCGTTCGCGTCGATCGCGCAGTTCGGCGACGCGCTGATCGCCGCGGGCTTCAAGGATCCGGTGCTGGACCGCGACGAATTCCGCCTGCGCCACGACTCGCTGGCGGAGCTGATGCGCGAGCTGCGCACGCTCGGCGCGACCAATGCGTTGAACACGCGCCGGCGCAGCCTCACCGGCCGCGCCCGCTTCGCCCGCGCCGCCGAGGGTTACGAACCGCTGCGTCGCGACGGCAAGCTGCCGGCGACCTGGGAAGTGATCACCGCGCATGCCTGGGGCCCGCAGCCGGGCACGCCGATCCGCGTCGGCGGCGTCGACGAGGTGGCGGTGCCGGTGTCGCGGATTCCGATCCGGAGGCGCGGGTGACGCGCTCGCCGCGCAGCATCGCCTTGGCCGCCGTGGCCGTCGCGCTGTTGTCGGCGCTGTTCTTCACCTGCACCTACGTGCTCAACCGCGCGGCCGCCAGCGGCGGCGGCTACTGGGTGTGGACCGCCGCGCTGCGCTACCTGATCACCCTGCCGATCATGCTGCTGGTGATGCCCTGGCAGGGCGGGATGGCGCCGGTGTGGCGCGCGATCCGCGCGCATCCCGGGCCCTGGCTGTTGTGGAGCGGCGTCGGCTTCGTGCTGTTCTACCTGCTGCTCAGCTACGCGGCCGCGAGTGGCCCGTCGTGGCTGGTCGCCGGAACGTTCCAGCTCACCGTGATCGCGGGGATGCTGTGCGCGCCGTTGCTGTATCGAAACAAGCACGCGCGCGATGCACGCGCGCGCATTCCGCTGCCTGCACTGGCCGCGGGCGTGGTCGTGGTCGGCGGCGTGCTGCTGATGCAGGTCGGGCACAGCGGCGGCCAGCTCGATCGTGGGGCGTGGATCGCACTGGCTGCGGTCGCGGTCAGCGCCTTCGCCTATCCGCTGGGCAATCGCGGCCTGCTCCTGCACCTGGAGCGCGCCGGCATCGAACTCAACGCCACCCAGCGCGTGTTCGGCATGACCCTGGCCAGCCAGCCGTTGTGGTGGGCCGTCGCCGCCGGCGCCTTTGTCCGGAGCGGCGCGCCGCCGGTGGACCAGGTGCTGTTCGCGGCCGGCGTGGCCTTGGGCGCGGGCGTGATCGCCACCGTGCTGTTCTTCCAGGCCACCGGCATGGTCCGCAACGATCCCACCGCGCTGGCCGCGGCCGAGGCAATGCAGGGCGCCGAGATCCTGTTCGCCACGCTGATCGGCGCCGTGTGGCTGGGCGAGGCGTGGCCGCAGGGCCGCGCGCTGTGGGGCGCGGCGGTGGTGATCGTGGGCATCGTCGCCTTCAGCGTCGTCGCCGCGCGCGCCGCAGCGGGTGACCGGCAGGCGACCCAGGAACTGCGCGGCGACCGCGGCGCCTGACGCCTCAGCGCTGGGTCGCGCGGAAGATGATCCGCCCCTGGTAGGGCGAACCGAGCGCCTCCACCCGATAGCCCTGGGCTGCGAAGCGCCGCTGCACGCCCGGCCACACATCCTGCTTGCAGATCCACACCGCATCGGGCTCGTGCTCCGCCAGTTCCTGTGCGAGCGTCTGGTCGTACTCGGGGTTGAACTGCGACTGCGCGCGCGCGTCCAGCGACAGCTTTTCGATCTTCGCGTCCAGGTGCAAGTGCAGCCCGTAGCGCGCCATGTCCTCGACGAACAGCACCTCGCGCACCGGACCGCGCGCACGCGCACGGATCGCACGCGCCCATTCCGAGGCGTCCTTGTGCGTGGGCCACAACGAGGCGCCGAACTTCAGCGCCAGCAGCACCAGCAGCCACGCGCCCAGCCAGCCCCAGCGCAGCTCGCGCCGCTCGCGCTGGCGGCGGCTGGCGACGATCACCGCCAACGGCAGGAACAACGGCAGGATGTACAGCGGCAGGCGCGAGCGCGCGATGCAGAACACCAGCAACGGCAGCAGCAGCCATAGGGCGAGCAGCACATCGGCGGCGTCGCGCGCGCGATGATCCACGTCGCGCCATTCGCGCACGCTCGCCGGCAGGCCGCGCGCCCAGCGCAGGAGCGCGGGTGTCCACGGCAGCGTGCCCAGGAGCAGCGTCGGCGCGTACACGACCAGCCAGCCATACCACTGCCCGTTGCGGCCGAACTCATTGGTGGCGACGCGGTTGACCACCTCGTCGCCGATGAAGTAGCGGAACAAACCCGGGTGGTTGACGATCACCGCGAGATACCAGGGCAAGGCCAAGGCCACGAACAGCAACAGGCCCGACCATTGGAAGACGCGGCTGCGCTTGCGTTGCGGCATCAACTGGTCGAAGACGAGCGCCGCCAGCAGGTGGATCAGGGCGGGCGGCCCCTTGGTCAGGAACGCGAGGGCGAACCCGCCCCACATCAACGCGGTCCATCGCCTGGTACGCACGCCGTCGCCGAAGCGCGCCTCGACGAACGCCCACATCGCCACGCCCGTGCAGGCCGCGAGCACGTAGTCGGTGGTGATCATCTGCGCGGCGCCGACGGTGAACAGCATCGTGGCGTACGCGACCGCCGCCGTGGCCTCGCTGCCCGGCGCGAGCCGGCGTGCGATGCGCCATGCCAGCCACACGCACAGCAAGTACGCCAGCGCCGACGGCAGCCGCGCGGCGAAGGCATTCTGGCCGAACACGGCGACGCTCGATGCGATGGCCCAGTAGGTCAGCGGCGGCTTGGTCCAGTGGCCGACCTCATCGCTGCGGCGCGGGTTCAACCAGTCGCCGCTGTCGAGCATGTTCAGCGCGACGTTGGTGTAGCGCCCCTCGTCCGGATCCCAGATTCCGCGCGCGCCGAGGAAGCCCAGCGCGAGCACGACCGCAATCGCGGCGATCCAGAACGACTTGCTGCGAAGCAGTGCGGACAGATGCGGCATGCGGCCCACCGGCGAGGAAGACGGCTACGGCTATGCGAAACGGCGAAAGCCTGGCGACACGCGCCACGGCGCCGCGAGTATCCGTGATTTCAGACGCGGGCGAACAGCCCGGACAGCGCTTCCAGGTCGACGTTGCCGCCGGAAAGGATCACCCCTACCCGTTGCCCGGCGAAGCGTTCGCGGTTGCCGAGGACGACGGCCAGCGCGATCGCCGACGAAGGCTCGATGATCTGCTTGGTCCGTTGCCAGAACACCTGCAGCGCGCGCACCACCGCGGCATCGTCGGCGAGCAGGACCTCGACCTGGTGCATGCGCAGCAGGGCGAAGTTCGGTGCGCCCAGCAGGCCGCGCAGGCCATCGCAGATGGTATCGGGCACCAGTTCGGTGACGCGCTCGCCGCGTTGCAGCGATGCGAACGCATCGGCCGCGCCGGCGGGCTCGGCGCCGTAAACGCGAGTTTCCGGCGAGACCGCCGCGGTGGTGATCGCGGTGCCGCCCAACAGCCCGCCGCCGCCGAGCGGCGTGACCAGGGCATCGAAGCGGCCGTCGTGGCCGAGCAGTTCCAGCGCGGCCGTGCCCTGTCCGGCGATCACGCGCGGATCGGTGTACGGATGCACCAGCTCCGCGCCCGTGTCGGCCTGGACCTTCGCGCACGCCGCTTCGCGTGCCGCGATCGTCGGCTCGCAGTAGTGCAGCGTGGCCCCGTAGGCCCGGATCGCCGCCACCTTCGCCGCGACCGCGTTGTGCGGTACGACCACGTGGCAAGGGATCCCGCGCGTGCGCGCGGCCAGCGCCAGGGCCGCGCCGTGGTTGCCGGAGGAGTGGGTGACCACGCCGCGGCTGGCACTTGCTTGCGGCAGCGACCACACTGCATTGCAGGCGCCGCGGAACTTGAAAGCACCGGCGCGCTGCAGGTGCTCGGCCTTGAGATGCAGTTCGCATCCGGCCAGTGCATCCAGCGAACGGGAACGCAGGACCGGCGTGTGGTGCGCATGCGGAGCGATGCGCGCGGCGGCGGCGAGCACGTCGTCGAATGCGGGCAGGACCGCTGCGGTGGAATCGGCAGCGGCGCGCCCGCGAGCGGCAAGGGCGGGGGCGGTATCCATCGCGCTGATGCTAGCGCGCCCGCCGTGCTTAACGGTTTCGCAGCTCGCGGGTGGAGCCGGGCGAATTAAGCCCGAGTTCAAAGCGCCGGCCGGAAGCTGGCGCACACACCCCGGGGGGTATCCGACATGATCCGCAAACTTCTTCTTCCAGCCCTGCTAGTCGGGCTGCTCGGCGGCTGCGTCACCGGCTACGGGTACCGCGACGGCTACTACTACGGCCAGCCCAGCGTCGAGTACCGCTACTACGACTACGGCTATCCCTACTATCCGGGCTACGGCTATTACGGCTACCCGTACTACGGTTACCCGTATTACCGCCAACCGTACTACTACCCCTACTACCACCACCGCCCGCGGCCGGGCACGCCATCCACCGGCGATCACCGCGACAACCCGCCGCCCTGGCGCGACCTCAACCGTCGCCGGCGCGTGGACGGACCCGATGGCCTGGCCCCGGACCAGCTCGGCACCCAGGGCACGCCGGCCTGGCGCGACCTCGACCGTCGCCGCCGCGCGCAGGGGCCTGACGGCCTCGCCCCGGACCAGCTCGGAGCGCCACGCACGCCGCCGCCGGACGCGTCGTCGCGTCAGCCGGCGCCACGCCGCGACAGCGGCAACGACGGCTCGCGCATGCGGCAGATCATGCAGCGCGCGCAGGAATCGAAGCGGCGCGCCGAGACCCAGGAGCCCTGAGGCGGGCGCGTTTCGCAGTAGCGGCAATGCGTCACAGATCGCAGCGGCCCGGCGCTTGCGTTGCCCCGGGAGTGACGGCAAGCTGCAACCACTGACCGGCTGCGTCGCATTTCGACCTTGCAGGCCAGTCGATGGTGGCAAGCGCCGATGTCGGCGTCCGACGAAGAATCACGGATCCCCCCTGTTCCGCCTTCGTTGGACGCCGGCTCCCATTCCCGCCGGCGGCCACTCCTTCCGCGCGAACCTGATCCGCCGACCCGTGATTCCGGGCCTCTGCCTGGCATGGAGTGCGATCGTCGTCACACTTCCGGCGCCCGGGCATAAAAAAGGGGCCGAACGTCCCCCGACATTCGACCCCCGTGCTTCCCCCGCGAGCGCTTGGCCAGCCCCTGTTCCATTACCAGCCGGCGTCTAGCGCCTGCCCCGCAAGGTGCAAGGTAGGTAAAGCAGGATGCGTGCCAACTTTCCGGCCGCCCCGCGTTCCCTGCCGCCGGCGCCGGCAAGCACCTGATTGCTCTAGTAAAATTGCCGTCCCTGCAACGTGGCTCCGACCTTGACCCAGTCCTTCTACCAATACGACGTGATCGTGGTCGGCGGCGGCCATGCCGGCACCGAGGCGGCGCTCGCGTCCGCCCGCGCCGGTGCGCGCACGCTGCTGCTGACGCATTCGGTGGAGACGGTCGGGGCGATGAGCTGCAACCCGGCCATTGGCGGCATTGGCAAGGGCCATCTGGTCAAGGAGATCGACGCGCTCGGCGGCATCATGGCGCGCGCCGCCGACGCGGCCGGCATCCAGTGGCGCCGGCTCAATGCGAGCAAGGGCCCGGCCGTGCGCGCGACGCGCTGCCAGGCCGACCGCGCGCTCTATCGCGCCTTCATCCGGCGCGCGGTCGAGCGCCAGCCGAACCTCACCGTGTTCCAGGCCGCGGTCGACGACATCGTGTTCGAGGGCGGGCGGGCCGTCGGCGTGCTCACCCAGACCGGACTGCGCTTCGACGCGCCCGCGGTGGTACTCACCGCCGGCACCTTCCTCGCCGGCAAGGTGCATGTCGGCCAGACAACCTACGCCGCCGGCCGCGCCGGCGATCCGCCCGCGGTCGCGCTCGCGCAGCGGCTGCGCGAAGGCCCGTTCGTGGTCGATCGCCTCAAGACCGGCACGCCACCGCGCATCGACGGCCGCACCCTCGACTACGCGATGATGGAGGAACAACCCGGCGACGATCCGCGCCCGGTAATGTCCTTCACCGGCAGCTCCGCCGACCATCCCCGCCAGGTGTCGTGCTGGATCACCCACACCAGCGAACGCACCCACGAGATCATCCGCGGGGCGCTCGACCGCTCGCCGCTGTACACCGGGCAGATCGAGGGCATCGGCCCGCGCTACTGCCCCTCGATCGAGGACAAGGTGGTGCGCTTCGCCGAGAAGTCCAGCCACCAGATCTTCGTCGAGCCCGAAGGCCTCGACGTCACCGAGATCTATCCCAACGGCATCTCCACCTCGCTGCCGTTCGACGTACAGCTGGAGCTGGTGCGTTCGATCCGCGGCTTCGAGCACGCGCACATCACCCGCGCCGGCTACGCGATCGAGTACGACTTCTTCGATCCGCGCGGCCTGAAGACCACGCTGGAGACCAAGGCGATCGCCGGCCTGTTCTTCGCCGGGCAGATCAACGGCACCACCGGCTACGAGGAAGCCGCCGCGCAGGGCCTGCTCGCGGGCGTCAACGCCGCGCGCCTCGCCCAGGGTAGCGAGGGCTGGTCGCCGCGCCGCGATGAGGCCTACCTCGGCGTGCTGGTCGACGACCTGATCACCCACGGCACGACCGAGCCGTACCGCATGTTCACCTCGCGCGCCGAGTACCGCCTGCAGCTGCGCGAGGACAACGCCGACCTGCGCCTGACGCCGGTGGGGCGCGAACTCGGCCTGGTCGACGAGGCGCGCTGGGCGGCCTTCGCCGCCAAGCGCGAAGCGATCGAACGCGAGAACGCGCGCCTGGGCGCGATCTGGGCCGCACCCAACAACGCACTGGGAAGCGAGATCAACGCGGCGCTCGGCATCGACATCACCCGCGAGACCAGCGCGCGCGACCTGCTCAAGCGTCCGGAACTCGACTACGCCAAGCTGATGCAGGTCGCCTCGCTCGGGCCGTCGGTCGACGACGCGGCGGTGGCCGAACAGGTCGAGATCGGCGTGAAGTATTCCGGCTACCTCGACCGCCAGCGCGAGGAGATCGAGCGCCAGCAGCGCCACGAGGGCACCGCGATCCCTGCCGGCTTCGACTATGCCGTGGTGCGCGGGTTGTCCGCGGAGGTCACGCAGAAGCTGCAGCGCGTGCAGCCGCAGACGATCGGCCAGGCACAGCGGATCCCGGGCATGACCCCGGCCGCCATTTCCCTGTTGCTGGTGCACCTGGCCCGCGTGAAGCGTACGCAGGTCGCGTAACCCCGGCGAACACGCCAGCGCAGCGCGCGGCCGCAGCGGCAGGCCGACGCTTCGCTTACGCTGCGCGGATGAAGCCCATTACTCGCACCCTGCCGACCGCGCTGTCGTTGTCATTGGCCCTGGCGGCTTGCGGCCCGGCGCCCGCGCCGCCGTCGCCCCGCAACGCCGCTGCGCCCCAATCGCCGCCGCTGCACCTGCGCGAGATCGCCTTGCCCACGACCGCGGTCGCCGCGCAACCGGACCTGGTCGCCGACGGCCAGGGCGGGCTGCTGCTGTCGTGGGTCGAACCGCAGGGTGCGGGACATTCGCTGCGTTTCGCCACGCTCGCCAACGGAAGCTGGAGTGCGCCGCGCACCATCGCCGGCGGCACGGACTGGTTCGTCAACTGGGCCGATACGCCGCACGTGGCCGTGACGGCGGATGGCGCGCTGTGGGCGCACTGGCTGCAGAAGTCGGCGCAGGACTCCTACGCCTACGACGTGGCGATGACGCGCTCCGGCGATGGCGGGCAGACGTGGTCGGCGCCCGTGCGCGTCAATGACGACGGCAAGGCCGCCGAGCACGGTTTCGTGTCGCTGTGGCCCGCGGCCAACGACGCGCTCGGCGTGGCCTGGCTCGACGGCCGCGACTCGGCCGGCGAGGACGCGCATGCGATGCACGGCGGCCACGGCGGGGCCATGACCCTGCGCACCGCGGTGTTCGATGCGCGCCTGCAGCGCCGCGACGAAACCCGCATCGATGCGATGACCTGCGACTGCTGCCAGACCGACGTCGCCCTCACCGCGCGCGGACCGCTGCTCGCCTTCCGCGACCGCACGCCCGAGGAGATCCGCGACATCGCCGTGTCGCGCCTCGACCAGGGCGCCTGGTCCGCGCCGCACACCGTGCACGCGGACGACTGGAAGATGCCGGCGTGTCCGGTCAATGGTCCCGCGCTCGCCGCGCGCGACCACGACGTCCTCGCCGCCTGGTACACCGCCGCCGGCGACGTGCCCGCGGTGAAGCTGGCGCATTCGCGAGACGATGGCGACCGCTTCGCCGCGCCCGTCACCCTCGATCGCGGCGAAGCGGTGCAGGGCCGCGTCGATGTCGCGCTGTCCACCGACGCGGCGTGGGTGCTGTGGCTGCGCGAGGACGCAGATGGCCAATCGCTGCAGCTCGCGGAATACGCGCCCGATCTGTCGCGGCAACGCCAGCGCCTGGAGGTGGCGCGGCTGCAGGGGCGCGGCCGCGGCACCGGCTTCCCGCAGTTGGCGCTGCACGACGGCGGCGTGGTCGTGGTGTGGACCGACGTGATCGGCGGCAAGCCGCAGCTGCACGCGGCGGTGGTCGCGCCCTAGCGCTCGCACGCCGCTCGCGGCGCAGCGTCCGACCAGCGGCAACGCAGCGTTCGCTGCAGATGGAACCATCGGGTGGCGCGGCGGCCTACCCTGCCGCGCTCCTCCCGCCGGAACTTCCGCCATGCGCGCCGCCTTCTATTCCCGCACCGGCTCGGCCCGCGACGTGCTGTCCGTCGCCGACCGCCCGCGCCCGGACCCCGGCCCCGGCGAAGTGCGCGTGCGGCTGGCCTGGTCGGGCGTGAACCCATCCGACGTGAAGAGTCGTGCCGGCACGCGCAGCAGGGAGTTGCCGTTCGCGGAGGTGATCCCGCACAGCGACGGCAGCGGCGTCATCGATGCCGTCGGCGCCGGTGTGGCGCGGGAACGGCTCGGCGAGCGGGTGTGGCTGTGGAACGCCGCCTGGGGCCGCGCGCACGGAACCGCCGCCGAGTGGATCGTGCTGCCCGCGGCGCAGGCGGTGCGCCTGCCGGATGGGGTGCCACTCGAGGTTGGCGCCAACCTCGGCATTCCCGCGCTCACCGCCCTGCACGCGCTCGCCGTCGATGGCGGCGTGGCCGGCCGGCGCGTGCTCGTCGCCGGCGGCGCCGGCGCGGTCGGCCATTACGCGGTGCAGATGGCGAAGCTGCTCGGCGCCGCGCAGGTGCTCGCCACGGTGAGCTCAGCGGAGAAGGCCGCGCTCGCGCAGGCCGCGGGCGCCGACGTCGCCATCGATTACCGCCGCGAGGACGTCGCCGCGCGCGTGGGTGAGCTCGCCGGCGGCCGCGGCGTGGACCGCATCGTCGAGGTCGACTTCGCCGCGAACGCCGCGCTCGACTTCGCGCTGATCGCAGCGGAAGGCCGCATCGTGGTCTACGGCAGCGGCGCGCCGGAGATCGCCGTGCCGTTCGTGCCGGCGATCCTGAAGAACGTGCGCGTCAACTTCTTCATCGTCTACCACCTGTCGCCCGCCGATCGCGGCATCGCCGAACGCCAGCTCACCGCGTGGCTGGAAGCCGGCGCCCTGCAGCACAACATCGCGCTGCGGCTGCCGCTGGAGCGCGTGGCCGAGGCGCATGAGGCGGTCGAATCCGGGCGCGTGGCCGGCAACGTCGTGCTCGACCTGGGCGGCGACGCGCGCTGACGGCCGCGCCGCTTCCGCAACGCCCGCGCGCCTACTTCTCCTTGCGCCAGTTGATCGACGCGCGGTTCTCCACCGTGCTCGATTCGATCTGGATGTCGAAGCCCTTGCGCAGCAGGTACTTCAGCGTCAGCACCTGGCCGGTGCCGAGCAGCGACACGCCGTAGCCGACGTACAGGCGCGGCGAGAGGTACTTGCCGACGCCGAGCACGCTGCCGCCGAGCGCGCGGCTCTCCATCACGCCGGCGTCGTCGAGGCCGATCTTCGCGCCCAGCTGCGAGGCCAGCAGGCTGCCGCCCGCCGACAGCGCCGCGCCGGCGGCGTTGAGCTGGCGGCTCTCGTCGTTGCTCGCGCTCGACAGCGGCCGGCCCAGCGCGAGGTACGACAGCGCCTCGGACTGCGAACTGGCCGGATTGCTCCACACCTTCGCCTGCGGCGCGGCGGCGCGGCCGGTGACGTCGATGCCGGCGGTGACCTGGCCGACTTCGCGTTCGGCGCGGATGTTGAGGATCGGATCGGCGACGGGACTGTTCGACCACACCAGTTCGCCGCGGGTGATCTGCAGCTTCTGCCCGTACGCGGTGTAGCGGCCGTCGACGTCGAGGCGGCCCGACGCGGTCATCTCGCGGCCCGGTCGCGCGCGCACGCGCAGCTGGCCGCCGAGCGTGCCATCGAGGCCGAAGCCGGCGAGCTTGACGTCGTTGCCGAGCGCGATGGTGAGGTCCATGTCGAGCGGCGAGGCGCGGGTCTGCTCCGGGTCGACCGGATCGAGCACGACCACGTCGGGCGACGCGGACACGCCTTCGTCCAGGCGTTCCAGGTCGATGCGCGCCGACGGCACGGTGACCGTGCCGGTGACCTGCAGCGGCTGCTTGGCGGCGTAGCGCACCTGCACGTCGGGGTTGGCGACCGCGCGCAGGTCGCGCGTGTCCGAGAGCAGCACGTTGTCGCCCTTGAGCGCGAGCACCAGCGGGGTGTCGTCGCCCTGCCAGCCGAGCGTGCCATCGATGTTGAGCGTGCCGTCGCCGGAACGCAAGCTGCCGGCGATGCGCGCGGTGCCGTCGGGCAACGCATCCATGCGCACGTCGCCGTCGCGCAGCTGGATGGCGAGCGCGGGCAGCTCGGTGGCGAAGCGGGTCAGGTGCGCGTTGCCGCCGAGCAGGGGCTTGGCGCGCGTGCCGGCGAGCGTGACACGGCCTTCGAGCTTTCCGGTCGGCTCGACGATGTCGGGCGAGAACAGCTCCATCCAGGTGAGTTCGTCGGTATCGATGCCGACCTCGCCCGACAGCGGCGCGTACGCATCCCAACCGGTGGCGATGCGCGCATCGACGCGGCCGTCGTCGTTGAGCGAGCTGTGCAGTTCTGCGCTGAGGCGCTGCGGATCGAAGGTCGCGGTGAGGTCGAGGCCGCCGTAGCGCACGATCTCGGTGCGCGAGCGCTCGCTGAACTTCATGCCGCCGTTGGGCGAGGTCAGGTGCGCGGTGCCGCGCCAGCCCGCCCCGAGCGGGCGCAGCTGCGCGCTGAGCGCGACGTCGCCGCGCAGGATCCACGGACGCCGGTCGCTGCGTTCGGGCAGGTAGGGCAGCAGCAGGGTCAGCGGCAAGCCGGTGCCGCGCACGTCGAGGCCGCGACGCGGCCAGTCGGCATTCGCGCACAGCGAGCCGCCGCCGCTGGAGGCGAGGCAGGCGTTCGACAACGCGCCGCTGCGCCCGTCCCAGCGGAACTGCGCCGCCTGCTGCAACTGCCACTGCGCGCCCTTCACCGGCACCAGCCGCAGCGACGCCAGCGCGCCCTGCCAGGTGGCGCCACGCTTGACGGCGTTGCCGCTCAAGGCCAGCGAGCCGATCTCGCCGCGCGCCTCGCCCTGCAGTTGCAGGTTCTCCACCGCGCCGCGTGCATCCAGGGTCAGCGACTCGACCGGCGTGCCGAGATCGAGGCCGTTCGCGCGCACGGCCAATGCGCCGTTGCCGCTGCGCCAGGGCAGGCGCCCGCGCACGCTGAGGCTGTCGGCGCGGTAGTTGCGATAGCGCAGGCCGCTGCCGTCGAGGTCGGCATCGAGGTCCGGCGTGTTGCGCGGGCCGCGCAGCGTGAGCGTGCCCTGCAGCGTGCCCGCGCCGTCGGGCAGCAGGTCGTTGAGCTGCAGCGGCGCGAACTTCGCATCGATGGCGAGCACGTTCGCGACCTTGCCCTTCGCCTCGATGCGGCTGCCGCCCAAGGTGAGCGCGACGTCGCCTTCGTAGCTGTCCTGCGCGGCCGGTGTCGCGGCGCCGCGCATCAGGAAGCGGCCGCGCCCGGCGAGCGGGCGTCCACGCAGGCGCCCGCCCAGTTGCGGCGCATCGACCACGATGTCGAGGCCGCCGTCGTTGCGGGTCGTGCCGCGGGTGCTGAAGCGGCCGCGCAACGCGCCCGGCCACCGCGGGGCGAAGTAGCCGGGATCGAAGCCGTCCAGGGTGGCATCGAGGTGCCAGCCCAGCGTCGGCTTCCAGGCGACGTCGCCGGTGGCATCGAACGCGCCGCTGGGCATCTGCGCGCGCAGGTTGCGCACGGCCATGTGCGCGTCGTTGCCGCGGCCGTCGAAGAACACCAGCGCGCGTTCGCCGTCGCGCGTAAGCGTGGCGCGACCGATCGCGGCCCAGGCCTGCAGCGTGCCGGCGATGCCGAGATCGGCATCGGCCTGGATCAGCGGGGTAGCGCGTGCGGCCCGCGCGGGGGTCGTCGCCGTCGTCCTGGCGCCGCCCCATTTCAGCGCACGCGCATTCACCGCGAAGCGCAGCGTCGCGTGTTCCGGGTCGTTGAAATCGGCGCGGCCGCGCAGCACCGCGGTGCCGTCGAACAGGCGCAGGGACAGCGGTTTGGCTTCGAGGACCTGGTTCTCGATGCGCAGCCTGGACGGCAGCACGGTGGCGCTGAAGCCGCCCTGCGCCGCGTCGCCGTGGGTGAACTCACCCTGCAGGTTCATCTCGCCGCCGACGCCGTCCGCGTCGAAGCGCAGCGCCAGCGGCACGTCCGACGGCTTGCCTTCGGTCAGCAAGGCCAGGTCGAGCGCGTCGGAGCGCGCGTGCAGCTGCCAGCGCGGCTGCGCCTTGCCGTGCAGCGTGAGCGTCGCCCGCGTCGGGCCCGGCGCACGGCCGGCGACGCCGACGTCCATGCGCGTGAGGTCGCCGCGCGCGACCAGGCCCAGTCGCGGCGGCGTCGTGCCGGCCTGCGCCGGCAGCACGGCGGTGGCGACCAGGTCCATGCGGTAGTCGTCGCGCGGCACGTAGTCGCCGTGCAGGGTGAAGCGGCCGCGGCTGGTGTCGGCATCGAGCGATTCCACGTGCAACCGGCCGTCGCTCGCATCGAGCCCGGCGCGCAGGCGGCGCACGTCGACGAGCAGTTGCCGCGCCTGCGTCACCACCAGCCCGTCGACGCGCACGTCGTCGGCCTGCAGCGCCAGCGGCGGATGGATCGCCGGCAACGATTCGGGCCAGCGCGGCAGTTCCAACGGTTCGTCGCTCCTGGGAATCTCCAGGGTCGCGCCCTGCAGTTGCAGCGCATCCAGGCGCAGGCGCCGGCCGAGCAGCGGCCGCAACGCGGGATCGAGCACCACCCGCCGCGCGGTGAACTCGAGCCGGCGCGGGTGCGCGGGATCGCGCTTGCCGTGCTTGTCGGCCAGCAGGTAGGTGAAGCGCACGTCGTGCAGCACCAGCGGTCCCGAGGCCGGGCCTTCCGCGCGCGCCCACGCCAGGCTCGCTTCCGCCGGCAGGCGCTGCTGGATCTGCGCCAGCAGCACGTTGCGTCCGCCGACCGTGGTGAGCAGCCAGTACAGCAGCGCGGCGGCGCCCAGGGTCAGCGCCGCGGCGGTGATGCTGCCGCGGATCGCGAGCCAGCGCAGGCGGGCGCGCCGCTTGGCGCGCAACTCGGCGATGCGCGCTTCGTGCGCGTCGCGTTCTTCCGGCGTCATCGTCGGCCGCTTCGTCGCCATCACAGGTCCGCGCCGATGTTGAGGTAGATCTCGTACTGCGAATCCGGGTGGTACAGGCCGTGGGCGATGTCCAGGCGTACCGGGCCCACCGGCGAGCGCCAGCGCAGGCCGATGCCGACGCCGGTGTGGAAGTCGGGCCGGTCGTCGTCGAAGGCGTCGCCGCCATCGACGAAGCCGGCCGCGCCCCAGGTCTCGTTGAAGTAATGCTCGAACTCGACCGAGCCGGTGAGCACGTTCTTCGCGCCGAGCGCGTACTTCTTGCCGCTGTCGGTCACCAGGGTCGGCCCGACTTCGCGGTAGGCGTAGCCGCGGATGCTGCGGTCGCCGCCGGCGAAGAAGCGCAGGCTCGGCGGCATGTCGACCAGGCCGTTGGTGAAGGTGTAGCCGGCCTCGCCACGCACGATCAGTCGATTGCGCTCGCCCAGTCCGCGGTACCAGCGTCCCAGGCCCCACGCCTGCAGGAAGCTCGCATCCGAGCCCAGGCCATTGAGGCCGCCGCGCAGTTCCAGGGTGAGGCCGAAGGCATCGCGCGGGAACAGTCGGTTGTCGGCGTCGATGTACTCGCCGCGCAGCGACGGGTACAGGAAGGTCGCGTAGTTGTAGGCGACGTCGCCGTCGCCGTTGTCCTGCGTCACGTAGGCCCAGCGCTCGCGCAGCGCATGCAGCGAGGCCACCGCGTTGAGGCGTTCGTTGACCTGCCCGCTGCGGCTGCCGACCAGCTCGATCTTGTGCGTGTCGATGTAGTCGGTCTGCTCGTCGTAGAACTGCGCGCTGACCGTGTACCAGCCGTCGATCCAGGCGAACGCGGGAATGCGGTACTGCACCGTCGCGGTCTTGCGCTTCTCCGCCCATTCGATCTGGCTGAGCAGCTTGTGGCCGCGGTCGTTGAGGTAGCGGCGCTCCAGGCCCAGGCGCACGCCGGCGCCACTGTCGGTGCCGTAGCTGAGGCCGGCGGTGTAGATGCTGCGCTTGGCCGGCGTCAGCGTGACCTTGACCGGCACGCGGCCATCGACGGCGTTCTCCGGCTGCGGTTCGATGTCGATGCCGGCGAAGTAGTCCAGCCGCGCCAGCGATTCGCGGAACTTGTCGAGCTTGCCCTGGTGGTAGTAGCTGCCCTCTTCCCAGTACACCAGCCGCTCGATCAGGCTGTCGCGGATGATGTGCCGCGGCGCCTGCACGATCGTCATCGGACCCATGTCGTAGCGGTCGCCGCTGGCCCACACCAGGTCGATGTCGGCCGCGTGCTCGGCACGCGTCACCGCGACCTGGCGCGAGGCGAAATCGGCGTCGAAGTAACCGCGTTCGGCCAGGCGCCGGGTGATGCGCGCCTTGCTCGCCTCGTACAGCGAATGGTCGAACACGGCCCCGGGCTGCGGCACGAACTTGCCCAGGTCCTCGCGCAGGTACTTGTCGTTGCCGCCCTCGCCCTCGATGGCGATGTTGGCGCGGCGCACGGTCACCGGTTCGCCCAGTTCGACGGTGATGGTCACGCTGACCGGCGCGCTGTTGGCGCGGCGCTCGCCGGGCGCGGGCGCCTCGCTGGCCGCGGTCGGCGCATCGGCATCGGCATCCGCCGCGGCGGATACAGCGGCGGCGGGCGCGGCGTTCGCCGGCGCGCTGCCTGCTGCCGATGCCGTGGCCGGGGTTGCGCCGGGCGTGGCGCTCTCGACCACCGTGGTCACGCCATCGCGCGTGCGCTCGACGGTGATGCGCGGCGAGTAGTAACCGAACGGCTCCAACGCCTCGCGCGTTTCGCTTTCCGCCTCGCGCAGCAGGTAGGCGAGGCGGCGGCCGGAGACCTCCTTGCCGATCGCATCGACCAGCGACAGCGACACGCGCACGTTCAGCGCCATCGTCTCGTCGAGCCCGCGCACCTCGACCTTGCTGACCGTCGCGGCCTGCGCAGCTCCGGCGACGAACAGGGACAGGGCGCCGGCGGTGAGCAGTCGGGAGAGGCGGGGCATCGGCCGAGGATACCGGGGGCGGGTCAAAGGGGAATTAACGAAGCCGGTGCGCTTGGCGCTTGCGTTGCGCGCGCACCGCCGGGATCTGCACGCTGCGCTGCCGGCCGCGGCGCGGCTACGGCGGCAGCAGCCACCGCAGCCGCATGCACTGCTCAGACCGACAGGTGCTCGATCGCCGCGACGCTGCCGAGGCGGTCGCTGAGGCGCTTGAGCAGGGCGAGGCGGTTGTTGCGCACGGCCAGGTCGTCGAC
Source organism: Lysobacter oryzae DSM 21044 (assembly GCF_059568595.1). NCBI lineage: Bacteria > Pseudomonadati > Pseudomonadota > Gammaproteobacteria > Lysobacterales > Lysobacteraceae > Lysobacter > Lysobacter oryzae. Next base: position 111,835 of record NZ_JCANTQ010000012.1, read on the forward strand.
GTTGACCATCACCTGGTCGAAGAACGCGTCGACCTGCGGACGCAGGCGCGCGAGGCGGCCGAGCACGGCGACGTAATCGCGCGCCTCGACCTGCGCATCGGTGTCGGCGATGGCCGCTGCCACCGCGTCGCCCAGCTCACGCTCGGCCGCTTCGGTGTAGCGCGCCGGATCGATTGCGGTCGGCAGCGCGCCTTCGACCTTCTTCAGGATGTTGCGGATGCGCTTGTTGGCCGCGGCCAGCGCCTCGGCTTCGGGGAGCCGGGCGAATTCGGCGATCGCCCTGAGGCGGCGGTCGAAGTCGAGCAGCGAGGCCGGCCGCAGCGCGGCGACGGATTCGAACTGCTGCACCGGCACGTCCTGGTCGGCGTAGTAACCACGCAGGCGGTCGATTATGAACTCGCGCAGCTCCGCGACGTTGGCGGTTGCCGGGGCCGCCTTGTCCAGCGCGATCGCGCCGACGGTTTCGCGCGCCTTCGCCAGCAGCGCGTCGAGGTCGAGATCGAGCCCGCCTTCGATCAGCGTGCGCGCCAGGCCCAGCGCATTGCGCCGCAGCGCGAACGCATCCTTGTTGCCGGTCGGCTTGAGCCCCGCGGCGAAGCCGCCGGTCAGCGTGTCGAGGCGTTCGGCGATCGCCAGCACCTGGCCCAGCTTGGACGGCGCGATCGCGTCGCCGGCGAAGCGCGGCATGTAGGCCTCGTCGATCGCGTGGGCGACTTCGAGCGGCTGGTTCTCCACCGCGGCGTAGTAGCGGCCGGCGACGCCCTGCAGTTCCGGGAACTCGTTGACCAAGCGCGACTGCAGGTCGGCCTTGGACAGCTCCGCGGCGCGACGTGCGAGTTGCGGATCGACGCCGACCTGGGGCGCAATCACTTCGGCCAGCGCCGCCACGCGCGCGACCTTGTCGGCGACGCTGCCGAGTCTGGCCTGGTAGGTCACGCTCTTGAGGCCTTCGGCCATCGCGGCCAGGCCCTGCTTCATGTCTTCGGTGAAGAAGAACTGCGCGTCGGCGAAGCGCGGGCGGATCACCCGCTCGTAGCCCTTGCGCACTTCCGCTTCGTTCTTGGATTCGATGTTGGCGATGCCGATGAAGCGCTCGCTGAGCTTGCCGCTGGCATCGAGGACCGGGAAGAACTTCTGGTTCGCCTCCATCGTCGCGATCAGCGCTTCCTGCGGCACCGCGAGGAAGTCGCGGTCGAAGCTGCAGGCGATCGCCTTGGGCCATTCGGTGAGGCCGTTGACCTCCTCGAGGATGCCCGCGTCGATGCGCGCGGCGCCGCCACCGGCCTGCGCGGCATGCTCGACTTCGCTGACGATGCGCGCGCGGCGTTCGTCCGGATCGACCAGCACCCTGGCGCCGCGTAGCGCCTCGACGTACTCGCCGGCGTTGTTGATCCACACCGGCTTGTCGTGCAGGAAACGATGACCGCGGCTCATGCGGTCGGCGCGGATGCCCAGCACTTCGCCGGCGACCACGTCCTTGCCCAGCAGCAGCACCAGCCAGTGCATCGGCCGGGCGAAGCCGTAGTCGTGGTCGCCCCAGCGCATCGGCTTGGGGATCGGCATCGCCGCGATCGCCTCGTTGATGATCTCCGGCAGCAGGGCCGCGGTCGCTGCGCCCGGCTTCACCGCGCGGTGCACGAAGCGCTCGCCCTTGGCGTCGCTGGTCTTGTCCAGCGCGGTCCATTCGACCCCGGCCTTCTGCGCGAAGCCCTGCAGTGCCCGGGTCGGTTCGCCGTTGGCGTCGAGCGCGATGTTGAGATAGGGGCCGAGCACTTCCGAGGCCTGCTCGGGCTGCTCCTTGGCCACGCCCGGCAGGCGCACCGCGATCCGGCGCGGGGTGTACAGCGGCTTGGCGTCACCCCGGTCGAAGGCGATTCCGCGCCTGGCCAGGCCGTCCAGCACGCCGTCGAAAAACGCCTGCGCCAAGCCCGGCAGGGCCTTGACCGGAAGTTCTTCGGTGCCGAGTTCGATCAGCAGCGGCAGTTGCGTGCTCATGCAGGGTCCTGTGTTGCGGTGTGCGTGGCGCCGGCTTCGCCGCCCTGGGGGCCGTAGAACAGCACCCAGGTGGAAAAATCGTCGCTGAAATTTTCAAAACGGTGTTCGACGCCGGCGGCCGCGAACAGCAGCTCGCCCGCTTCAAACGGCTGCCGTTGCCCGCCGCAGACGAAGTCGCCGCGGCCGGCGACCACCACGTAGACCTCGTCGCGCGCGTGCGGCGCCTGCGGGTCGGTGCCGCGTGGCTGGTAGAACTCGACCTCGAGCGAACCGTGCCGGAACAGGCCGACCCAGCGTTGCCCATCCGCGCGGCGCGCGAGCGCATCCAGCGCGTGCGCCGGGGTCAGCCGCGGATTCATGCCGCGGTCGTCTCCGCGGCGCCCTTGCGCAACGCCGGGAAGCCGAGCTTCTCGCGCTGCAGGTAATAGGCCTCGGCCACGCCCTGGGCGATCTTGCGCACGCGCAGGATGTAGCGCTGGCGTTCGGTCACCGAGATCGCGCGGCGCGCGTCGAGCAGGTTGAACGAATGGCTGGCCTTGCATACCTGGTCGTAGGCCGGCAGCGGCAGGCCCAGCTCGATCAGCTTCTGTGCTTCCCGCTCGCAGGCGTCGAAGCGGTGGAACAGTTCGGCGACGTCGGCATGCTCGAAGTTGTAGGTGCTCTGCTCGACCTCGTTCTGGTGGTAGACGTCGCCGTAGGTCACCGGCGTGCCGTCGGGGCCGTGGGTCCAGATCAGGTCGAACACGTTGTCGACGTTCTGCAGGTACATGCACAGGCGTTCGAGGCCGTAGGTGATCTCGCCGAGCACCGGGCGGCACTCCAGGCCGCCGGCCTGCTGGAAGTAGGTGAACTGGGTGACTTCCATGCCGTTGAGCCAGACTTCCCAGCCCAGGCCCCAGGCGCCGAGGGTGGGCGATTCCCAGTTGTCCTCGACCAGGCGCAGGTCGTGCACCAGCGGATCCACGCCGAGCGCCTTGAGCGAATCGAAGTACAGCTCGACGATGTTGTCGGGGCTGGGCTTCATCACCACCTGGTACTGGTAGTAGCGCTGCAGGCGGTTGGGGTTCTCGCCGTAGCGGCCGTCGGTGGGGCGGCGGCAGGGCTGCACGTAGGCGGCGTTCCACGGCTCCGGACCGAGCGCGCGCAGGAACGTGGCCGGATGGAAGGTGCCGGCGCCCACTTCCAGGTCCAGCGGCTGGATCAGCACGCAGCCGCGCTCGGCCCAATAGGCGTTGAGGCGCTGGATCAGCTGCTGGAAGGTGATCGGTGACGGCGGCGGCGCGCTGGCTTGTGACATGGGTTCGGAAAGGCCGCGGGGCAAAGCGCGGTAGTATAGCCACGAGCCTCGCCGCCACTGGTTTTCCACCGCTTTTTCCCATGTTTTTCCGCCTGTCGTGAATGCTCCTTTCCTGATCCTGGAGACCGGCCAGCCGGTCGCATCCATGCGCCGCCACCGCGGCTTCCCGCACTGGATCCGTGTCGCCGCCGGACTCGAAGCCGACGACGCGGTGGTGGTGAACGTCGAGGCCGGCGAAACCCTGCCCGCGCGCGAGGGCTTTGCCGGCGCGATCGTCACCGGCTCGGGCGCGATGGTCACCGACCGCCATGCCTGGAGCGAGCGCTCCGCGCAGTGGCTGCGCGATGCCGCGCACGACGGCCTGCCGCTGTTCGGGATCTGCTACGGCCACCAGCTGATCGCGCATGCGCTCGGCGGCCAGGTCGACTACCACCCGGCCGGCCGCGAGATGGGCACGGTCCAGCTCGCGCTGCACCCGCAGGCGGAACACGACCCGCTGTTCGCCGGCCTGCCCGCGCAGTTCCCGGCGCAGGCCACCCACCTGCAGAGCGTGCTGCGCGCCCCGGAGGGCGCCACGGTGCTGGCCAAGTCCGACCACGACGCCTGCCACGCCTTCCGCTGGGGCGATCGCGCCTGGGGCGTGCAGTTCCACCCGGAGTTTTCCGCCACGCACATGCGCGGCTACGTGCGCGCCCGCGAGGAAGCGCTGACCCGCGAGGGCCGCTGCCACAAGCAGGTGGCGCGCACGATCAGCGCCACTCCGCACGCACGGCTGGTGCTGCGCCGCTTCGTGCGCCACGCGCGCCAGCTGCCCCGCTAACATTCGCCGCCGCGCCGAGCATTGGGGTCGTCCCTGCGCGGCCCCATCTTGCGGCTGCGCCCTTCCCCTGGAGATGTTTCGGCAATGACCACACGCGCCCACGGACCGCTCGCTGGCCTGACTTGGCTCAAGCGCGGCCTCAACTCCGGGCGGAACAACCCGCGCGCAATCTTCGGCGGCGCGGCATTGCTGATGATCGGGGCCCTGGTGCCGGGCTTCCTGCAGGCGTTCGCGCACGCGTCGCTGCGGCCCGGACCCGCGGGCGCCACGTTCATCGCCGCGCTGACGACCGTGCTGGCGGTGATCCTGCTCGGGCCCCTGATGGGCGGCTACCTGCGCGTGATCGACGCCAGCGAGCGCGGCCAGCCCGCGCACGCCGCCGACGTGCTCGCGCCGTTCCGCAACGCCCACGATGCGCAGCGGATGATCGCCTTCAGCTTCGTCATGCTGCTGGTGCAGCTGGGCGCGCTCTCGCTGCTGTGGGCGCTGTTCGGCGGCGCGCTGCAGCACCTGCAGGAGTGGTACCTGCAGGTGAGCGCACTGCTGCAGGACGCCAAGCCCGGGCAGCAACTGCCGCCACCGCCGGACGGCCTGGGCGGGCTCTTCAGTCTGGGCGGGCTGTTCGCCCTGTTCGTGGCGGCGGTGTTCTCGATCGGCCTGGGCCAGCTGGCGCTGCGTGGGCGCGGCGTGGGCACGGCGGTGTTCGAAGGCCTGTCCGGCGCGGCCCGCAACCTGCTGCCGCTGCTGGTGATGGCGTTGGTCGCCTTCGCCCTGCTGATGGCGGCCGGCGTGGGCCTGCTGCTGGTGGCGGCGATCCTCGGCCTGCTGCACCCGGTGCTGGCGCTGGTCGTGTTCCTGCCGCTCTACATGCTGTTCGTGCTGGTCCTGTACGTGGTGATGTTCGGGGTCATGTACCACCTGTGGCGCGATGTCGCGGGCGACGCGCCGGCCGCGGGCCTGGAGGCCTGATTACGGCCCCGGATCACCGCATCGGGCCCGCGTTTGCAGCGGAAACTCGCGCCCGCTCCCCGCTTCTGGAATAATTCGCGCTCTTTGACCCGGCGGGCCCAGCCCGATCCGCGGCCCGGGAAACACGTCTCAGGAACAGTCCCTCGTGCGCAATTACGACCTCGAATTCCTCAAGAAATTCTCCATGGTGATCGGCTTCCTGATGCTGGTCACGCTGGGCCTGATCTTCGGCGCCTACTACGTGCACCAGCAGCTGCCGGTGGAAGTGAGCCCGGTCGCGGCCAAGCGCACCGCCGAACGCATCGCCCCCGCCGGCGCGGTCTATGCCGGCAGCACCGGCGCCGCCGCCCAGGCTGCCGCGACAGCCGCCGCCGCGGCCCAGGCTGCCTCGCAGGTCGCCTACGGCGGCACCACCGACGGCTCGGTGATCTTCGGCCAGCTGTGCACCGGCTGCCACACCTCCGGTGCCGGCGGCGCCCCGACCCTGGACCAGGCGCACTGGGGTCCGCGCATCGCCCAGGGCAAGGACACGCTGTACAAGCACGCGATCGAAGGCTTCACCGGCGCCGCCGGCGTGATGCCCGCCAAGGGCGGCAACCCGGCCCTGACCGACGAACAGATCAAGGCCACGGTCGACTGGATGGTGTCGAACCTCAAGTAAGCGGTTCGCCAGCCGCGCCCAAGCAACGCCGCCTCCGGGCGGCGTTGTCGTTTGTGCGCCCCGATGATCGCGGGCGTCACGGGGCCAAGACGCGTCGCAGGCCCTCATGGTGTTCGAACGGCCGGGCCTGGTGCGTCTGCTCGATGGCACGATCCGGCGCCCTCGGCGGATGCGTCGCTAGCTGCCGGAAGGACTCGGCGGCCGGCGTCGCCAGCGCCACCTGCAACGGCATGTGCGCGACCCGTCGGGCGGGGTCGTCCAGGCCGCCCTGGACCACGAACACATTCCCGTTCCGGCTGATGACGACATGGTCGATGACGGTCAGCCCACTTTGCTTGGCCAGCCGGGTCACACTGGCCTCCAGCCGTGCGCTGTGCTCGTCCCGCGGATGATCGAGACCGGCATCGAGCCGATGCACGGCCGCCATGCCTTGCCGATGCAGGGCGTGATCGGGATGAGCGGGATCCACTGGCGTCGGGTGGTGCCCCGCCTGCCGCAGCGCCGCGCGCGTTTGCGGCCCCACCACGCCGAGCGGATCGATGCCATGCGCACGCTGGAAGGCCTGCACGGCCTCGCGCGTGCGGTCGCCGAAGTCGCCGTCGGGCTTGAGTGGACGGCCATGGGCATCGCGATAGCCAAGCCGTGTCAGCTGTTGCTGAAGGTGGCAGACATCGATGCCGCGAACGGCGGGTCGCTCCACTTCCCGCCGTTTCACTTCACCTCGCGACTGCTGCGCTCCATCATCCTGTTCGCGGGCTTCTCGGGTGGGATCTGCGAGTCGCCGCTCCCACATCCGGACCGCCTCCTTCCTTTCGGAGAGGTGGTTGTATCCACCATTGATGTCGCGCGTGGAGGCCTTCACATCGTGCTGGTGCCCATTGGAAACGACCCGCGTCTTCCAGTAGTAGATGGCTATGCGCGCGGCGTTTTCTGGGTGTTCCGCTAGTTCGGGGTGGTTGACCAGATCCAGTCCCAACTGCTTCCCCACGTTGGCGTAATGGGCACGCCCAGTCAGCTGCACATAACCCCTGCCGTGATAGGCCCACCCGTCATCGGGATGGACGTTGCCCAGGTTCTTTTTGCCCCATGTGCCGCCATAGACCGCATTGGCAATGCTCTGTGGGCCGCCGGCAGCGATGCGATTGGCATCGTCCAAGGTGTTCATGCCGTTTCGACCAGGGAACACTTCCAGAAGTCGTTTCCCCGTGTAGTGCAGGCTCTCGCTCATCCGCCGGAAGCCGCCGGACTCAACTTGCATTTGGCCCATGAAGTTGGCCAGCTCCTTCGGGTCGCTGATTCCCGCCGCCATTGCCCTGCGCAACAGAAAGTTCGCATTATCCGTGGACATGATCACTCCTCCTTGAGTGTTGGTTCTCGATCAATCCCGCCGTGGTAGCCCGTGTTGCTCCAAATCCGCATCTGCGGGCCACGCGAGGGTTATGTCAAGCAATGCCGGGTCGTCGTCCTCGACAACAGTGCCTTTGGTGCAGGGCAGTGCGGCAACTGCCTTCCGCGCGTCGCCTCTTGTGATCATGACGCCTTGCTCTTCGAGCCCCTGGGCACCTGACACCGAATAGACGATGTATCGGTAGCCGCCAGTAGCAAATGAATACGCGTATCCGCCGGTCGATCCGGCGAAGGTCAACTGGGTTCGCTTGAAGTCACCGGGTGGCCGCCTGTGGCCGGGAAATACGAGTTCAGGCCCCGCGGGTGATCCGTAGGCGTAATACAGATAGCCCTGGTCTGCGCTTACGTTCCTGGAAGCGCAGATCGAAACGAGCTTGCCCTTCGTTGTCTTGCAAGCGAACAGAACCGCTTCTTGGCCGGCGCACATCGAGTGCGCAACTTGGTCCGAAGCGCTGGCCAGTGCGGTAGACGGCGCCGCTATGCCGGCGAGGAGCGCACCGTCCGCGACGCGGGTCGACTCCGAACTGGAGCCCGAGGTGCATCCTGTCGCGAATGCAAGCAACAGGGGAAGGACCATCCGCTTGTGCATCCCACCACTCCTTGGTATCGGCCGCCAATCATCACGAATTGGTGCGAGCATCCCTAGCACCATTAGTGGCCTTATACGGTGCTGGAGCAGCCCATTTCAAGATTGGTCCGGCGCGCGAGAGCCGAACCCTGCTGCACGCCTTATCATTTCCCCATGAACGCCCCCACGTTCCCGACCGAATCCACGCCGCTGACCCTGCCCGGCCCCGCCGGCGACCTCGAGGCCGCGGTCGACCTGCCCGAAGGACCGGCGCAGCCGATCGTCGCGATCGTCTGCCACCCGCTGCCCACCGAGGGCGGGACCATGCACAACAAGGTGGTGACGATGGCCGCGCGCGCATTGCGCGAATCGGGCATCGCCACGGTGCGCTTCAACTTCCGCGGTACCGGCGCCTCGCACGGCCACTTCGACCACGGCCAGGGCGAATCCGACGACCTGCGCCATGTCGCCGGCTGGGTGCGCGAGCAGCGCCCCGATGCGCAGCTGTGGCTGGCCGGTTTCAGCTTCGGCGCGTACGTGACCATCAAGTGCGCCGCGGAGCTGCAGCCGGGGATGCTGATCTCGATCGCCCCGCCCGCGGCCGGACGCAGCTGGGACTTCGACGCGATCACGCCGCCGGATTGTCCGTGGCTGGTGATCCAGGGCGACGCCGACGAAGTGGTCGATCCGCAGGCGGTGTACGACTGGCTCGAGTCGCTGCAGCCGCAGCTGCGCCTGCAGCCGGAGCTGGTGCGCATGCCCGACACCAGCCACTTCTTCCATCGCCGGCTGATGGACCTGCGCGGCGCGATAAAGACCGGCGTGCGCCCGTACCTGCCCAACCCGGTGGCGGACTGAAGCGATGCGGTCGTTGAAGCACGGCAGGACGCGCCGGTGACCGATCCCGCCCCGCTGCCCTCGCAGCGCTACGCCCAGGGCGTCGCGCGCGGCGACTGGAGCGACGATCCCGCGCAACACGCCGCCCTGCGCGAACTCGACCGCCTGCATGCGCTGCTGCTGCAACCGGCGAAGCGCGGGCTGTTCGATGGGTTCCTTGGCAGGAAGCCGGAGACCCCGCGCGGGCTGTACCTGTGGGGCGGCGTCGGCCGCGGCAAGACCTTCCTGATCGACCTGTTCTTCGATGGGCTGCCGATCGCCGAGAAGCGCCGCACCCACTTCCACCGCTTCATGCGCGAGGTGCACGCCGCCCTGCGCGAGCACGCCGGCGAGAGCGATCCGCTGGCGAAGATCGCCAGCGAGTGGCGGCGCACCCTGCGCGTGCTGGTGCTCGACGAGTTCTTCGTCAACGACATCGGCGACGCGATGCTGCTCGGGCGCCTGCTCGAGCGCCTGTTCGCCGAAGGCGTGGCGCTGGTGACCAGCTCCAACACCGCGCCGGCCAACCTCTATGCGCACGGCCTGCAGCGCGAGCGCTTCCTGCCCGCGATCGCGCAGCTGCAGGCGCACACGGTCGAACTGCTGCTCGACAGCCCCAACGACTACCGGCTGCGCGCGCTGACCAAGTCGCCGGTGTACCGCGCGCCGCTGGATGCGCAGTCGGACGACTGGCTGGCGTCGCGCTGGCGCGAACTCACCGCCGGCCTGCCGCAGGATCCGTGCGCCAACGCCAACGGGCGCATCGAGATCGACGGCCGCGAGATTCCGGTGCGCGCCACCGCCGAGGGCCACGCCTGGTTCGACTTCGCCGCGCTGTGCGAGGGGCCGCGCGCGGCCAGCGACTACATCGAGATCGCCACCGAGCACCACACCGTGCTGCTCGGCGGCATCCCGCAGTTCGACGACACCCGCAACGATCCGGCGCGGCGCTTCGTCCACCTGATCGACGAGCTGTACGACCGCCACGTCAATTTCGTCTGCACCGCGGCGGCCGCGCCGACCGCGCTGTACGCGGGGAGCAAGCTCGCGCACGCCTTCGAGCGCACCACCTCGCGCCTGATCGAGATGCAGTCGGCCGAATACCTGGCGCTGGAACACCGCGGCTAGCCGCCCGTCGCGGCGGGCCGGCGCAGGCTCAGCGCGATGGTGGCGCCGATGATCAGCGCGACGCCGGCCAGCGACGCCAGCACCGGGATCTCGACCACGTCCAGCAGCAGCATCTTCGCGCCGATGAACACCAGCACCAGCGCGAGCCCGTAGGGCAGCAGGTGGAATCGGTCGGCCATGCCCTGCAGCAGGAAGAACATGGCGCGCAGGCCGAGCACCGCGAACACGTTCGAGGTCAGCACGATGAAGGGATCGTCGGTGATCGCGAAGATCGCCGGGATCGAATCGACCGCGAAGATCACGTCGGTGATGCCGATCAGCACGATCACCACGAACAGCGGCGTGTACCAGCGCACGCCGTCGCGAAGCACCGTCAGCGCGCGCTCGTGGTACCCCGGCGTCAGGCGCAGATGGCCGCGCATCCAGCGCAGCGCCGGGTTGGCTTCCAGGTCCGGCGCCTTGCCGGCGGCGAGGAACATCTTGATCCCGGTGAACACCAGGAACGCGCCGAACACGTAGAGGATCCAGTGGAACCGGGCCAGCAGCAGCGCGCCGGCGAAGATCAGCAGCGCGCGCAACACGATCGCGCCGAGCACGCCGATCACCAGCACGCGCTGGCGCTGCTCCTCCGGCACCGCGAAGTACGAGAACAGCATCAGGAACACGAAGATGTTGTCGACCGCGAGCGATTTCTCGACGAGGTAGCCGGTGAGGAACTCCAGGGCGACGCGCGACCCGGCTTCGGCGCCGGCCTCGCGGGCCACCCACCACCACAGCGCGGCGTTGAACAGCAGCGCGAGCGCGACCCAGCCCACGCTCCAGCCCAGCGCCTCCTTGAACGTCACCTTGTGCGGGCCGCCGTGGCGCATGAGCACCAGGTCGACCAGCAAGGCGACTACGACCAGTGCCGCGAACGCGGCCCACAACATCGGGCTGCCAATGGTTTGCATGTCGGATCTCCAGATGTGAAAAACGCCTCTCGGCCGCGGGCCAGGAGGCGTCATCCAGAGGAAGGGGACGCTTCGCCGCTCGCGGCGAAGGTCTTGCTCGCAACCGCGCTGCGGTTGCCTGCGGGACCGGGGCCTGAGCCCGTAATGACGATCCGGCAGCGGGAGCTACTCCCCTTCGACCCGGAGCATAGCAGAGGGCTACCGCGGCCCCGCTGTGCCCAGTTCGGTGAATGGGGCCACGCGTGCTTGACGCCTCCGGCGCACCGGTGCGCGCACAATCGCCGGCACCCCCGATGGAGCGGCACGATGGCAGTCAGCGATGAAGATGCGATCCGCGCGCTGGTCGAGACCTGGATGGACGCCACGCGTGCCGGCGACACCGCCGCGGTGCTGGAGTTGATGACCGACGACGCGGTGTTCCTGGTGGCGGGCCGGCCACCGTTCGGCAAGCACGAATTCGCCGCGGCCGCGCAGGCGCAGGCGCAGGCGGCGTCCGCGGTGACGTTCGACGGCCGCAGCGACATCCAGGAGATCCAGGTACATGGCGACTGGGCCTTCCTGCGCTCGCACCTGAGCGTGACGACGACGCAGCCCGGGCAGGCACCGGTGGTGCGCAGCGGCCACACGCTGACGATCCTGCGCAAGGAGCACGGCCGCTGGCGGCTGGCGCGCGACGCCAATCTGCTCGCCGCGCCGTCCGGCGCGTGATGCAGCGCCTGCCAGGCATCGCCTTGGTGCTGGCCACGCTGGCGTGCACCGGGTGCGCCTCGCTGCACGCCGGGTCGTGCGGCGCCGGCGAGCAGGCGATGGTCGAGGAGCGGCTGTACTTCGGCACGCAGACGCCGGACGGTGCGGTCACGCCGGCGCAGTGGGCGCAGTTCCTCGGCGAAGTGGTGACGCCGCGGTTTCCGCAGGGCCTGAGCACGTGGCCGGCGTCGGGCCAGTGGCGTTCGAGCGACGGATCGATCACCCGCGAGGATGCGTACGTGCTGGACCTGCTGCATCCCCGCGACCGCGCGAACGAAGCCGCGGTGCGCGAAATCATGGCGGACTACCGGCGGCGCTTCCGCCAGGAGGCGGTCATGCGCGTGCGCACGCCCGCCTGCGTCGCGTTCTGATCAGGCCGCGCGCTTGCGCAGGTGCAGCAGCGCATAGGTGGTGACCAGCGCCGCCAGGGCGATGCCGATCGCCAGCCATTCCTTGCGCGTCAGGGTCGCCGTGATCGCCACCATCGCGGCAACCGCCAGCAGTGGAATCGCGAACCCGCCCGGCAGCACGAACGGCGCATCGCCGCGCTCGCGCAGGTCCAGCGTCTGTGCGCGCCACGCGGCGAGGCTGACCAGGCCGTAGACCAGGCAGATCGCGCCGCCGGAGATCAGCGCCAGCGCATCGAAGTTGCCGGCGATCGCCAGGCCCCACGCCAGCAGCGCATGCACCGCCAGCGCCCACAGCGGCACCCGGTGCACCGGGCTCACCGTGCCGAACATGCGCGGCAGGTAGCCGTCGCGGCCGAGGGCGAACACCAGGCGCGCGGTGCCGAACAGGTTGCCCATCAGGAAGCCCGTCATCGAGATGCACGCGGTGACCAGCAGCAGGACGCGACCGGGCGCCCACAACGCGCCGGCGGTATCGGCGACCGGTACGCCGCTCTGCGCCAGGCCGGCGCCGAGCAGGCCCTGGCCGACGACCTGCAGGGCGAGGTACAGCAGCACCACCAGCAGGATCGCCACCAGCGTCGCGCGCGGCACGTCGCGCGCCGGATCGTTGAGTTCGCCCGACGGCACCAGCGCGGTTTCCATGCCGGAGTACGCGAACATCACCAGCACCATCGAAGCGCCCAGCGCCCCCCACGACGGCACGTCGCCGATCGCGAAGCTCACCTGGTTCCAGTCGACGAAGAACAGGCCGATCGCGGCGAGCGCGAACAGCGGCGTCAGCTTCAGCGCGGCCAGGGTGGTGATCGCGCGCGCTCCCAGCTTCACCCCGAACGCATTGAGCGCGAACAGCGCGGCGTACACGCACGTCAGCAGCAACGCGCGTGGCAACGGCGGCGCGAACGCGGGTACGAGGTTGGCGACCTGCACCGACAGCGCCGCGGCGACGCCGGCGCTGGAAGTGAAGTTGCTGATCCACATCAGCGCGCCGCCGACGAAACCGGCGAACGGCCCGAACGTCGCGCTGAGGTAGCTGTACGGGCCGCCGGTCACCTGCACGCGGCTGCCGACCGCGGCGAAGCACAGCGCGATCGGGATGATCGCCAGCGCGCCGGCGACCAGCGCCAGCGGCGCGGCGGCGCCCATCTGCGTGGCCAGCGCCGAGGGCATGCGGAAGATGCCGCCGCCGACGATCACGTTGATCACCGCGGCGGTGAGCGCGAAGCTGCCGACCGCGCGCAGCAGCGCCGCGTCGCCCTGCAATGCGGTGGAGCGGGTGGACGAGGAATCGTTCATCGGCGGGCGCGTGGCGGAGTTGCCGCAGGGTCGCACGCGCGCCGGGCCCGCTCCAAGTGCGGCCGCGGCATCTGCTTATGCGCTGGCGCCGCGCGCGCGGCTACAGGCTGCGCAGGAAGTGGTCCACCGTCGCGGTGTAGGCCGATGGCCGGCCCAGCTCGGCATTGATCTCGCCATGGCTCAGCGCCTGCGGCGACGCCTGCGCGCGGCGCCCGAGCCGGTTGGCGTGGGCGACGAAGTCGCGTGCCTGCGCGCAGGAGTCGCGGCGCCGCGCCGAGCACACCGCCAGCAACGGCACGCCCGGCGCAACGAGTTGCGCATCCGGCGAGGCGGCGCGCCAGTACGCGGGGTCGTCGCCGAAGGCCTCGTCGTAGAGCCGCGGGTGCGGCGCCGCCATGAAGCGCGCGGTGTCGAGCATCGCGCTGTCGAGCAGGACGGCGCCGCGGACGGGGCGCGCGTTCGCCTGCGCGAGCAGGTCGGGGGATGCCGCCAACAGCGCGCTCAGGTGCGCACCGGCGGAATGGCCCATCAGCACGAAGCGGTCGGCATCCCCGCCCCACTGCGTGCTCTCGCGCTGCGCCGCCGCGACGGCGGCGGCGACGTCGCGCGCCTGCCGCAGCGGATCGGCCGCGGGCAGCATGCGGTAGTTCGCGGAGATCACCACGTAGCCCTGCGCCGTCCAGTGTTCGACCTTCGCCGCCACCAGGTTCGCCGCGCCCTTGTCGCCGCGCTTCCACCCGCCGCCATGGACCAGGAACAGGGTCGGCGCATGCGTCGCGCCACGCGGCGCGTACACGTCGTAGCGCTGGGCGGGATCGCCGCCGTAGGCGCGCTCGCGCCACACCTGGACGTTCGCGGGAATCGCCGCCGGGTCGAGCGGCAGCGTACGGCGCATGGCCATGCGCTCGGCGATGCGCTCGCCCAGGCGGCCGCGCGCGCCCGCAGCGGGCACGGCCATCGTGGTGGCGAGGCCGATGCCGAGGGCGAATGCCGCCAGCCGCGCCGATGGATTGCGCTTCGTCTGCATCTTCGTCCCCGTGGTCCGTTGTCCAAGCCAACGCATGGCGGCGCGCGGCGTTGACGCAGGTCCGCCAATGGCCACAGCGGGCACGGGCAGGCGCCGGCTTTGGCGTTAGCATCGGGCCTTTCCGTCCTCGGAGAGCGCCATGCGCCGCCTTGCCGTCCTGCCCCTCGCGCTGTGCGCGCTCGCTGTCCATGCCGAAGGCGTTCAAGTGGGGCCGTCGGAGCGGCCGGAAGTCGCCGCGGCGGCCCAGGCCGAGCAGGCCAAGGTGATCGCGTGGCGCCGCGACTTCCACGCGCATCCCGAGCTGTCCAATCGCGAGGAACGCACCGCCGCGAAGATCGCCGAGCACCTGCGCGCGCTCGGCCTGAAACCGCAGACCGGCATCGCCCACCACGGCGTGATCGCGATCATCCAGGGCGGCAAGCCGGGACCGAAGGTGGCGCTGCGCGCCGACATCGACGCCTTGCCGGTGACCGAGCAGACCGGGCTGCCCTTCGCCTCGAAGCTGACCGCCAGCTTCAACGGCCAGACCACCGGCGTCATGCACGCCTGCGGCCACGACGGCCACGCCGGCATCCTGCTCGGCGTCGCCGACGCGCTGGTGGCGATGCGCAAGGACCTGCCCGGCCAGGTGATGCTGATCTTCCAGCCGGCGGAGGAAGGCGTGCCGCCGGGCGAGAACGGCGGCGCGCCGATGATGCTGGAGGAAGGCGTGTTCAAGACCTTCAAGCCCGATGCGATCTTCGGCCTGCACGTGTTCTCCACGTTGCAGGCCGGACAGATCGGCGTGCGCCAGGGCCCGATGCTCGCCGCGTCCGACCGCTTCACCATCAAGGTCCACGGCCGGCAGACGCACGGCTCGCGGCCGTGGGGCGGCATCGATCCGGTCGTCGCGGCCGCCGACATGATCGGCACCGCGCAGACCATCGTGTCGCGCCGCACCGACCTGGCCAGGCTGCCGGCGGTGGTCACCTTCGGCACCATCCATGGCGGCATCCGCTTCAACATCATTCCCGACGACGTCGAGGTGACCGGCACCATCCGCACCTTCGACCTGGGCATGCGCGAGAAGATCTTCGCCGACCTGAAGAACGTCGCCGAGCACGTCGCCGCCGCGCACGGCGCGACCGTGGAGGCCAGGGTGCCCGATGCGAAGGGCAATCCGGTGACGATGAACGATGCCGCGCTGACCGCGCGCATGCGTTCGAGCCTGGAAGCGGTCGCCGGCAAGGACAACGTGGTCGAGCCGCCATTGCAGATGGGCGCGGAGGACTACGCGTATTTCGCCAGGGAGGTGCCGTCGATGTACTTCTTCGTCGGCGCGACCGCCAAGGGCATCGATCCGGTCACCGCGCCAAGCAACCACTCGCCGCAGTTCAACCTGGACGAATCCGCGCTCGACCTCGGCCTGCGCGCGATGCTGCAGGTGACGCTGGATTACCTCCACGGCGGCTCGTAACCCGCGCGGGTCCAGCCCCCTGGGTCAGGGGCGATTCGCGCCCAAGGCGCGAATGGGCGTGTGGCAGCGCGTGGCGGAGCAAACTCTGGGGTTTCCAGGCGCAGCCGGGAAACCTCCCTACAGGATCGGCGCGAGCCCGGCGCCGAATGCGGTGAAGATCCGCGTCGTCAGCGACTTCAGGCCGACGTTGACCTCGGGGAAGTCGCCGACCGGGCGGTAGCAGGCGCGGAAGCGCGGATGGCTGCGCGGCAGCGGCGCGGGACACGCCGGGCCGGGCACGAATTCGTAGCTGGTGGCGTAGCGCATCGGCCACAGGTCGAACACCGGCAACTGTTCGGACAGCTTGCCGATCGAATAGTCCAGCCCGGACAGCACCGGCGGCTTGTCGCGCGGTGCGATCACCCATGCGTTGTCCGGGTTGGTGTCGCGGCGGATGCTCCGCGCCAGCGCCTGGGCGAAGACCGGATCCTCGATCACCAGCGCGCTCTCGGTGTTGTAGTTGTCGCCGCGCGGGTCGAAGTTGTGGGTGCCGATCACGCCGATGCGCTCGTCGATCACCACGGACTTGGCGTGCAGGCCGATGCGCACGCCGGCGCGCTTGAGCGGCACCGGCTCGTTGGCGCGGCGGCGCGCGTAACGCTTGGCGGCGTACTCGCGCGCCAGCGGCGCCTCGTAGCGACGGTAGAGGACGCTGCGGCGGTCGTAGCCGGGCCTGGCGCTGGCGCCACTGCCAGCGGGATGCCGGCGCGCGCCGGAGGAACCGATCGTGCCCGAGCCCGGGCCCGGGCGCGCGATCGCCTCGGTGGGGCCGTGGCCGCCGTCGAACAACGCGGGCAGGTCCGCGCCGGTCGCGGCGATGTCGATCGGCGCATCGAGCGGGAACGGCTTGTATTCGTAGATGTCGAAGCCGAATTCGCGCAGGTAGCGGCGCTTGTACTTGTACGACAGCGCGTAGGCGATGAAGGCGTCGGTCGACGCCAGCGAATTGGTCGACACCGTCACCCGCGGGCGCTCGCTGCGCGCACGCGCATGCATGCGCCGGAACATCGCCTGCGCCGGCCTGGACATCACCAGGTACGGCGTCTGCAGCATCACTTCGCGGTTGGCCGTCTCGATCAGCTGGCGCAGCTTGTCCGACGTCCATTCGCCCTCGCGCCCGGAACTGCGCTGCTTGCTCGGCGTGTCGGAGACGTAGTGCACCGCGCCGACCGGGATCGCCGCGCCGGCCAGCCGCTGCGTCACCAGGGCCGCGTCGCTGGCGTCGCGGCGCATGGCCTCGGCGCGCTGCGGGCGTTCGAATGCCGGCGCCGGCAGCGCCGGCACGCCCTGCCGGATCAGGCGCTTGCCGACGTCGGTGAGGAACTCCACCGGGACGCTGCGGCGGTCGTTCCAGAAGGTGACGAACGCTTCGTCCATCGTCGCCGCGACCGGACCGGCGACGAGCACGTCGCGGTCGCGGAAGTTGAACTCGTGGTCCCAGTCGTAATAGTCGTCCTGGTAGTTGCGCCCGCCGGTGATGCCGATGGCGCCGTCGACCAGCAGCATCTTCGAATGCATGCGCTGGTTGAGCTTGCGCCAGCAGCACGCGGCGGCGAGCGCGTACTGCGGGTAGGTGATGCGCGCGCGGTGCAGCACCGGGTTGTAGATGCGCACTTCCAGGTTGGCGTGCGCGCCCGCCAGCGCGGCCAGCGTCTCCACGCGCCGGAGCGCGGACAACTGGTCGAGCAGCACGCGCACCTGCACGCCGCGGCGCGCCGCCCGCAGCAGTTCGTCGAGCACGAGCTGGCCGGCATCGTCCTCGTCGAAGATGTAGGTCTGCAGGTCGATGCGCGTGGTCGCGGCGCGGATCAGGTTGACCCGCGCCAGCATCGCGTCCGTCCCCTGGTCGATGATCAGCGCGTAGTGGCGCGGCTGCGCCGGCGTGGAATCGGCCATGGCGCGCGCGGCGAGGTCGTGCAGCGGCGACGCCTGCGCGCACCTGTCCTGGGCGTCGCAATCGACCGCGGTGGGGCGCGCCGCGGCGACGACGCGCGCGCTGTCTTCGCGCTGCGCCGGCGACAGGCTGGCGCAGGCGGCGAGCATGCACGCGCACGCGGCCAGGCAGAGGCGGGACAGGAACTTCATGGCCCGCGATTTTACGGGGCGGGATCCTGAACGCGGACGCGCAGGCGGAAATTGACGTCGTCGGTCAGCGCCCAGCGCCAGCTCTCGACGCCGTAGTTGGTGCGCAGCACGCGGCCCTGGGCGAACACCTCGCACTCGCGCGCGGGCTGCGCGCAGGCGCTGGGCGCGACCTGGAACGCCTCGCGCCGGCTCACTCCGTGCATCGTCAGCGTGCCGTACAGGCGGCCGCCGCTGGCCAGCAGTTCGGCCGGGTAGGGTTCGGAGCGGAATTCGACCCACGGGTGGTGCTCGGCATCGAGGAAGTCCGCGCCGCGGGCGAAACGGGTGTAGCGGCGCGAGCCCTCGACCACGACCGCGGCGGTGGCCAGGCGCATGCGCACTTCATGGCGGCCGTCGGGCAGCACCACCACCTCGCCTTCATAGCGCGGGAAGTGCCCGGTGATGGTCTGGCCCCAGCGCGTCTGCAGTTCGAAGTCGATGCGGCTGCGCGCGGGGTCCAGCGCCTGCGCCGCCGCCACGCCGGGCCATGCCGCGCACAGCGCGGCCAGGACCAGCGGGGGCAGGGCGCGCAGCACTTCAGTCCCGGATCAGGGCCACCAGAAGGCGCTCAGTTGCGCCGCGCCCGGCTCGAGCGCCGCGCCGACCGGCAGCGTGAGCACGGCGATGCCCGCGGGCGGCATGCCGCGGTAGTCGCCCGACTGGCCGCTGTGCAGCAGCGCGGCCAGCTGTTCGAAGCCGGGATTGTGGCCGACCATCAGCAGCCGCTCGGACTGCGCATGGCTGTCGGCCAATGCGATCAGCGCGCCGGGCGTGGCCTCGTAGATCGAGGGCTCGATGCGCTGGTCGACGTAACCGATCTTGCCGAGCACCGCTTCCAGCGTTTCGCGCGACCGCCGCGCCGGCGAGCACAGCACGCAGTCAGGCGTGAGCCGGTTGTCCGCGAGCCAGCGGCCGGCCGCCTCGGCTTCGGCGAGGCCCTCCGCGGACAGCGGGCGATCCAGGTCGGCCTGGCCGGGAGCGGCCGGTTCGGCGTGGGCGTGGCGGAGCAGGATCAGTTCGCGCATGGGCGGGCCGGTCTCATGGTGGGCTGCGGGATTCGATGCGGTCCGCGGGGATCGCGCGTTATTTCTTCAACCACTTGAGCAGGGGCTGCCAGTCGGCCTGGTGCTCGCGCACCTGCGCCGAGTGGTAGTCGAACAGGCTCTTGCCCAGCGCGGTGGTGACCACGTAGCCCTGGCTGTCGCGCAGTTGCGCCACCAGCGGGTAGGGCCATTGCCGGAGCAGGTCGAGCGCCTGCTGCGAGACGTTGGTCCACGGCTTGAGCTTGTTGCCGACCAGGGCCACGCGCAGGGTGCCCTTGCGCACGCGCGGGTGCTGCGCCAGCGAATCCAGGAACGGCACCGTGGCCTCGATATCGAAGGTCGAGGGCACCACCGGCACCACCACCGCGTCGACGGTTTCCAGGAACGGGTCGAGCTCGTCCGCCATCGCGCCGGCGGCGCCGTCGACGATCACGCGCTGGCTGTCGTCGGGCACCTGCTTGCGCCAGTTCTTGCGGCGGGTGCCGTCGACGGCGAGGACGGCACTGTCCAGGCCCGCACGCTTCTGCGCCCAACGGGTCGCGGAAGCCTGCGGATCGGCGTCGACGAGGGTCGTGCGCAGGCCATCGAGGGCCGCCTGCGCGGCGAGGTGGGTGGCGATCGTGGTCTTGCCCGCGCCCCCCTTGGAACTGGCCACCAGAACGGTCTTCATCAAACCCCCAATTGGCGCAATGAGCCCGCAGCGTACAACGGCCGCCCGGGGATGGTCATCCGCGCCGCCGTCGCGGTGCGGCGGCGGTCAGGCCAGCAGCGGCAGGTCCACCACCAGCGCCACGCGGCCGTCGGCTTCGGCCTCCACGCGCATCTGCCCGTCGTGCTCGCGCGCGATCGCCGCCGCCAGCGGCAGCTGCAGGCCCAGGCCCTGGCCCAGTGCGGCCGGCAGCGGGCCGTCGAGCAGGCGCACCGGATCGGCGAGGACGTCGGCCGTGCAGGCCAGGCGCCGGTGCAGGCGGGCGCAGCGGTCGACGCGCTCCAGGAACAGCGGCGCCGGTAGCAGTTCCTCCGGCGACAGGCGCAGCTCGCGCAGGATGCGCAGCAACTGCAGCAGGCGGCGGTCGTCGCCGAACACCGGCAGGGTCGCCAGCTCGGGATCGAACTGCAGCGCCGCCGCATCGCCGCGGGCGATGCCCAGGGCCGCGAGCACCATCAGGTCGACCTGCGAGCGGCGCGCGAGCAGGCGTCCGCGTTCGGCGCGCAGGCAGTCGGCGAGTTCGTCGATCATGCCGGCCAGCCGCACGCCTTGCCGCTCGATCAGTTCGAGCATGCGGCTGCGGTCCTCGTCGTTGATGTCGCCGCTGCGCAGCAGGTACACCGCCGTCTGCAGCGGCGACAGCGGGTCGCGCAGGTCGTGGGCGACACGCTGGAACCATTCGGGATGGGTCATTCGACCTCCGTGTGGCGGTCGCTGCGTCCCGACGGGTTGGCACAAAGCTGCTTCACTGCTTCCATATCCGGTGGCTTGACCAGATGTTGGTCGAAACCCGCATCAAGGGAGCGTCGACGGTCCTCCGCCTGGCCCCAGCCGGTCACCGCCACCAGCCGCAGGGCACTGCCGCCTGACTGCGCGCGCAGGCTGCGCGCGACATCGAAGCCGCTGCGCCCGGGCATGCCCAGGTCGAGGAACACCAAGTCAGGTTGCAGCCGCTGAACCACGGCTTCCACCGTGCGCGGATCGTAGATCGCCTCGGCGCGGTGGCCCAGCATGCGCACCATCGTCGCCAGGGTGTCGGCCGCGTCCTGGTTGTCGTCGACCACCAGCACGCCCAGCACCTTTTCCGGCCGCTCGCGGACCGCGGGCGCGGGCGCGGGCATTTCCGCCGGTGCGGCGCCGGCGCACGGCAGGACCACGGTGAAGGTCGAACCGGTGCCGGGCCCGTCGCTGTGCACCGTGACTTCGCCGCCGTGCATCTGCGCCAGCTGCTGCACCAGGGTCAGGCCGATGCCGAGGCCCCCGTGCGAGCGCTCCACGCGCGTGTCGAGCTGGCGGAACAGGTCGAACACGCTGTCCTGGTCGGCGCGGCTCAGGCCGATGCCGTGGTCGATCACGTGCACGGCCACTTCGCAGGCGTCCGCCGGGCCGTTGCGCGCCGGCCGCAGTTCCGCGCGCATCTCGATCGGGGTGCCGGGCTCGGAGTACTTCGCCGCGTTGTTGAGCAGGTTGGCGAAGATCTGCGCCAGCCGCACCGGGTCGGCATCCAGCACCACGTCCGCCTCCGGCAGCGCCAGCGTCAGCTCGTGCGCCCAGCGGTTGAACAACGGCTGCGCGGTGTCGATCGCGGTGCGCAGGACGCGCTGCAGCGAGGTGGGCGCGCGCCGCAGCAGCATCTTGCCGCGGGTGATGCGGGCGACGTCGAGCAGGTCGTCGAGCATGCGCACCAGCAGCCCGAGCTGGCGCTCCATCAGGTCCTGCAGTTCGTCATCGCTGCCGGCCAAGGCCAGGCGCCGGATCCCCAGCGCGTTCTGCAGCGGCGCCAGCGGGTTGCGCAGCTCGTGCGCGAGGGTGGCGAGGAATTCGTCCTTGCGCGTGTCGGCTTCGCGCAGGCGCTGCTCGGCGCGGGCGCGCTGGGCGATCTCGCCCTGCAGCGCGGCGTTGCGGGTGGCGAGCGCGGCGTTGGCCTCGCGCAGGGTGTCGTTGAGGAGTTCGAGTTCGCGCGCCTTTTCCTGGCGCAGCGCGTCGTTGGCCGCCGCGAGCTGGCGGTTGACCCGTTCCAGTTCGCGCCGCTTGCGGTACAGCTCGGCGAGCACCTCGACCTTGTTGCGCAGGATCTCCGGGATGATCGGCACCATCACGTAGTCGAACGCGCCCAGCGTGTAGCCGCGCAGGCGGTCGAGGTCGGTGACGTTGACCGCGGTGACGAAGATGATCGGCGTCTTCTCGAAGCGCGGATGCTGGTGGATCAGCGATGCGGTCTCGAAGCCGTCCATGCCCGGCATGTTGACGTCGAGCAGGATCACCGCGAACTCCTCCTCCATCAGCCGCTTGAGCGCGTCGGTGCCGGAACTGGCATCGACCAGGCGCTCGCCCAGGGGCTCAAGGATGGCGCGATAGGTCAGCAGCCGGCCCGGCTGGTCGTCGACCAGCAGCACGTTGACCGGATCGTGCGCGCCGGACCGGCCCGGCGGGCTGCCCGCGTCGAGGCTCAGCGGTGCAGCCATTGCCGCAGCATTCCCAGCAACTGGTCGGTGACGACCGGTTTGGCGAGGTAATCGGACGCGCCGGCCTCCAGGCATTTCTCGCGGTCGCCCTTCATCGCCTTGGCGGTGAGCGCGACGATCGGCAGCGAGCGCGACTCGGGCTGCTCGCGAATCGCGCGCATCGTGTCGTAGCCGTCCATGCCCGGCATCATGATGTCCATCAGCACCAGGTCGATGTCGGGATCGTTGGCGACCTTCTCGATCGCCTCCTGCCCGGTGCCGGCGGTGATCACGTCCATGCCGTGGCGCTCGAGCACGCTGGACAGGGCGAAGATGTTGCGCACGTCGTCGTCCACCACCAGCACGCGCTTGGACCGGATCGCATCATCGGTCTCGTGCAGGCGCTGCACCATCTGCTGCTTGTGCGGCGGCAGGTCGGCGATCACGCGGTGCAGGAACAGCGCGGTCTCGTCGAGCAGGCGTTCGGGCGATTCCACGCCCTTGATGACGATGCTGCGCGCGGCCTTCTTCAGCCGCTGGTGTTCCTCGGTGGTCAGCTCCTTGCCGGTGAACACCACGATCGGCAGGTCCTCCAGCTGCGGGATCTCCCGCACCTGGTCGAGCAGTTCGAAGCCGCTCATGTCGGGCAGGCGCAGGTCGAGCACCGCGCAGTCGTAGTTGCCGCTGCGCAGCGCCTCCAGCGCCTCCGCGCCGGTGCCGACGGTATCGATGCTGACGTCGTCGTGGCGGATCAGCTCCTCGATCCCCAGGCGCTCGCCGGCGTCGTCCTCGATCACCAGCAGGCGCTTCACCCGCGGCAGGGTGTAGTCCTTGATCCGCTGCAGGGCGTGGCCGATCGACTCGGTGGTCGCCGGCTTGGCCAGGTAGGCGAACGCGCCGCGCTCGATGCTCTGGTGGCGCTCCTCTTCGATGGTCACGATCTGCACCGGGATGTGGCGCGTCGAGGAGTCCTGCTTGAGCCGCGCCAGCACCGTCCAGCCGAGCATGTCGGGCAGGAAGATGTCGAGCGAGATCGCGGTCGGCTTGTACTCGCGCACGAGCCGCAGCGCCTCGCTGCCGCGGTTGGCGACGATCACGCGGAAGCCCTGCGAGCGCGCCAGGTCGCGCAGCACCGCGGCGTAGCGCGGGTCGTCCTCGACCACCAGCAGCGTGCGCTCCCCGGCCTGCACGATGTCGCGGTCATCGTCGATCTGCTCGGGCTCGGCCAGCATGCCGGTGCCTTCGTTGGCCAGCGCGGCCGCCGGCAGGATGCTCGCCGCGCGCGCGGCGTGCGGCGCGTCTGGACCGACGTAGCGCAGCGGCAGGTACAGGGTGAACACGCTGCCCTTGCCGACCTCGCTGTGCAGGCGCAGCTCGCCGCCGAGCAGGCCGGCGATCTCGCGCGAGATCGCCAGGCCCAGGCCGGTGCCGCCGTACTTGCGCGAGGTGCCCGCGTCGGCCTGCTGGAACGCCTCGAACACGATTTTCTGTTTTTCCGGGGAAATGCCGATGCCGGTGTCGAGCACTTCGAACGCGACCACCGTCGGCGCGTGGTCGAGCACCGAATGCCCGCTGGTCCAGCCCGATGCCGCCGGACCCACGCGCAGGCGCACGCTGCCGTGCTCGGTGAACTTCAGCGCGTTCGACAGCAGGTTCTTGAGGATCTGCTGCAGGCGCTTGGGGTCGGTGGTGAGCGCATGGCCCAGCCCCGGGGCGATGTCGACGCCGAAGTCCAGGCTGCGGCGTTCGGCCTCGTGGTGGAAGCTGCGCAGCATGTTCTCGCGCAGGTGCTCGAAGGCGATCTCCTCGCTCTCCACCGTAACCGTGCCGGATTCGATCTTGGACAGGTCGAGGATGTCGCTGATCAGGTGCAGCAGGTCGGTGCCGGCGGCATGGATGGTCTTGGCGAACTCGACCTGGCGGCCGGTGAGGTTGGCGTCCGGGTTCTCCGCCAGCTGCTGGCCGAGGATCAGGATCGAGTTCAGCGGCGTGCGCAGCTCGTGCGACATGTTGGCGAGGAACTCGGACTTGTAGCGCGAGGTCAGCGCGAGCTCGGCCGCCTTGTCCTCCAGCGCGCGGCGCGCGTGCTCGATCTGCAGGTTCTTGCTTTCGACCTCGCGGTTCTGCTCCGCCAGCAGCGTGGCCTTGAGCGCGATCTCCTCGTTGGTCTGCTGCAGCTCCTTCTGCTGCGACTGCAGTTCGGCGGCCAGCTGCTGCGACTGCGACAGCAGCGTCTCGGTGCGCATCGAGGCGTTGATGGTGTTGAGCACGATGCCGATCAGGCCGGTCAGCTGCTGCAGGAAGTCGCGCTGGCTGGGCGAGAACTCGCCCAGCGACGCCAGCTCCAGCACCGCCTTGACCTGGTCCTCGAACAACACCGGCAGCACGATCACGTTGCGCGGGATCGCGCTGAACAGCCCGGACGAGATCTCCACCGAGCCGGTCGGGACGTTGTCGAGCAGGATCACCTCGCCCTGCGCCGCGCACTGGCCGATCAGGCCCTGGCCGAAGTGCAGCGTGCGCTCGTCGTCGCTGCCGCTGTCGGCGTAGCCGGCGAGCTGGCGCAGCACCGGCCGCACCCCGCTCTCGTCGTCGACCACGTACATCACGCCCTGCTGCGCGTTGACCAGCGGCGCCAGCTCGGACAGCAGCATGTGCCCGAGCGTGATCAGGTCGCGCTGGCCCTGCATCATGCTGCTGAACTTGGCGAGGTTGGTCTTCAGCCAGTCCTGCTCGCGGTTCGACTCGGTGGTCGCGCGCAGGGTGCCGATCATCGCGTTGATGTTGTCCTTGAGGTCGGCGACCTCGCCGCGCACGTCCACCTGGATCGAGCGGGTCAGGTCGCCCTGGGTCACCGCGGTCGCCACTTCCGCGATCGCGCGCACCTGGTTGGTGAGGTTGGCGGCGAGCTGGTTGACGTTGGCGGTGAGGTCCTTCCAGATGCCGGCGGTGCCCGGCACCTTGGCCTGGCCGCCCAGGCGGCCTTCCACGCCCACTTCGCGCGCCACCGAGGTCACCTGGTCGGCGAAGATCGCCAGGGTGTTGGTCATCGCGTTGATGGTGTCGGCGAGTTCGGCGACCTCGCCCTTGGCTTCCACCGTCAGCTTCTGGTGCAGGTCGCCGTTGGCGACCGCGGTCACCACCTTGGCGATGCCGCGCACCTGGGTGGTGAGGTTGGACGCCATCTGGTTGACCGAGTCGGTCAGGTCCTTCCAGGTACCGGCCACGCCGGACACCTGCGCCTGGCCGCCGAGCTTGCCTTCGGTGCCGACCTCGCGCGCCACGCGCGTGACTTCCGCGGCGAAGCCGTTGAGCTGGTCCACCATCGTGTTGAGGGTGTCCTTCAGCTGCAGGATCTCGCCCTGCGCATCGACCGCGATCTTGCGCGACAGGTCGCCCTTGGCCACCGAGGTCGCGACTTCCGCGATGTTGCGCACCTGGGTGGTGAGGTTGGACGCCATCGAGTTGACGTTGTCGGTGAGGTCCTTCCAGGTGCCGGCCACGCCGGGCACCTGCGCCTGGCCGCCGAGCTTGCCCTCGGCGCCGACCTCGCGCGCCACGCGGGTGACCTCCGCGGCGAACGAATTGAGCTGGTCGACCATCGTGTTGATGGTCTCCTTCAGCTGCAGGATCTCGCCCTTCACGTCCACCGCGATCTTGCGCGACAAGTCGCCCTTGGCCACCGCGGTGGTGACCTCGGCGATGTTGCGCACCTGCGCGGTAAGGTTGGACGCCATCGAGTTAACGTTGTCGGTGAGGTCCTTCCAGGTGCCGGCCACGCCGGGCACCTGCGCCTGGCCACCGAGCTTGCCTTCGGTACCGACCTCGCGCGCCACGCGGGTCACTTCCGCGGCGAAGCCGTTGAGCTGGTCCACCATCGTGTTGACGGTGTTCTTCAGCTCGAGGATCTCGCCGCGCACGTCCACGGTGATCTTGCGCGAGAGGTCGCCGCGCGCCACCGCGGTGGTTACCTCGGCGATGTTGCGCACCTGCGAGGTGAGGTTGGACGCCATCGCGTTGACCGAGTCGGTCAGGTCCTTCCAGGTGCCGGCGATGCCCGGCACCACCGCCTGGCCGCCGAGGCGGCCCTCGGTGCCGACCTCGCGCGCCACGCGGGTCACTTCCGCGGCGAAGCCGTTGAGCTGGTCCACCATCGTGTTGATGGTGTCCTTGAGTTCGAGGATCTCGCCGCGCACGTCCACGGTGATCTTGCGCGAGAGGTCGCCCTTGGCCACCGCGGTGGTGACCTCGGCGATGTTGCGCACCTGCGAGGTCAGGTTCGACGCCATCGAGTTGACGTGGTCGGTGAGGTCCTTCCAGGTGCCGGCGACGTCGGGCACCTGGGCCTGGCCGCCGAGCTTGCCTTCGGTACCGACTTCGCGCGCCACGCGGGTCACTTCCGCGGCGAAGCCGTTGAGCTGGTCCACCATCGTGTTGACGGTGTTCTTGACCTCGAGGATCTCGCCGCGCACGTCCACGGTGATCTTGCGCGAGAGGTCGCCCTTGGCGACCGCGGTAGTGACCTCGGCGATGTTGCGCACCTGCGAGGTCAGGTTGGACGCCATCGCGTTGACCGAGTCGGTCAGGTCCTTCCACGTGCCGGCCACGCCGGGCACGATCGCCTGGCCGCCGAGCTTGCCTTCGGTACCCACTTCGCGCGCGACGCGCGTCACTTCCGAGGCGAAGCCGCGCAGCTGGTCCACCATCGTGTTGATGGCCTCCTTCAGCTGCAGGATCTCGCCGCGCACGTCCACGGTGATCTTGCGCGAGAGGTCGCCGTTGGCCACCGCGATGGTCACTTCGGAAATGTTGCGGACCTGGCCGGTGAGGTTGGACGCCATCTGGTTGACCGAGTCGGTCAGGTCCTTCCACACGCCCGACACGCCCTTGACCTTGGCCTGGCCGCCGAGCTTGCCGGCGGTGCCGACTTCGAGCGCGACGCGCGTGACCTCCGAGGAGAACTCGCCCATCTGCTCGATCATGCGGTTGACGATCGTCGCCGAACGCAGGAATTCGCCCTGCAGCGGGCGACCGTCGGCTTCCAGCGGCACGGTGCGGGTGAGATCGCCCTTGGCCACGCCGGCCATCGCCTCGGTCATGGTCTCGACCGGACGCACCAGGTCGTCGATCAGGTCGTTGACCGAGTTCTCCATGCCCGCCCAGGCGCCCTGGCGGTTGGCGGGCGTCAGGCGTTGCCGGGTCTGGCCCTCGCGCCCGACCTTGACGCCTACGCGCTGCAGGTCCTCGGCGAGGCGCCGGTTGTGGATGACGATCGAATTGAAGGCCTCGGCCAGCTTGCCCTCGACCCCGGGCCAGTGCACCGGCAGCGAGACCGAGAAGTCACCCGCCGTCACGGCCTGCATCGCCGCCAGCAGGGCCAGCAGCGGATCGCGTGCGTCGTCCGCGTCGCGCGAACGCGCGCGTCGTTTGAGTTCCGTAGCCACGTGTCGCCCCCCGTCGGTCCGCCGCCGTGGAGCACGGTTGCCGCGGTGGACCGGTCAGATCAAGAAGTTGAGAACCTGTGAAAACCTAGACGGTGCGCCGTGATGGCTTCCTTCACGCCACGGACACGGCCGCTTGGGGAGATCGCTGCCCGCCGGCGACACGCGTGCGTGATCGGTCGTGCAGACCGAACGCGCGGGTCACCCGCTCCACTGCGCCCACAACGGCAGGGTCAGCAGCGACAGCAGTACCCCGTACCCGACCATCGCCGCGGCCAGCCGTGGCGCGAGGTTGTGCGCGATCGCCAGCGCGCCGGCGGTGACCATCGAGGGCATCGCCGACTCCAGCACCGTGGTGCGCGCCATCTCGCCCTGCAGCCGCAGCAGCGGCACCAGCACGGTGGCCAGCGCCGGCATCAGCGCCAGCTTCAGCAGCAGGCCGGCCGCCAGCGGCTTGAGCTCCTCGCGCGGCAGGGTCAGGCGCACCGACAGACCGATGGTCAGCATCGCCAATGGCAGCAGTGCGTCGGACAGGCGCTGCAGGCCACCGGCGATCCAAGCGGGCGGCGCCACGGGCATCACAGTGAAGCCGAGCAGCAGCGCCCACAGCGGCGGGAACCTCAGGATCCGCAGCAGCATCTCGCGCGCGCCAGGGCGATGCTCACCGCCGTAACGCGCCAGCACCCACAGGCCGAACGTGGACAGGATCAGGAACGCGCCGAACTGGTCGTACACCACCGCGTACGGCAGCGCGTGTTCGCCGATCAGCGCGCGGGTGAGCGGATAGCCGAGGAAGCTGGTGTTGCCCAGCGCCACCGTGAGCAGCAGCACCGCGCGTTCCTCGTCGCGCAGCCGCAGTCCGCGCGCCAGCGCGGCCACGGCGGCGATCGTCGCCAGCAACAGCAGCCACGGCACCGCGGCCACGCCGAGCAGCGCCGGCTCCAGGTGCAGGCGCGGCGCATAACGCAGCACCGCCGCCGGCAGGCACACGTACAGCACGACCAGGTTGAGCGTCTGCGCGGCGTTGGCGGGCAGCACGCGCAGGCGCTGGAAGGCATAGCCCAGCACCAGCATCGCCAGCACCAGGGCGAAGGCATCGAAGGCCATCGGCATCGATCGAAAGGAGGAACGGCATGGTCGCGGCTGCCGCCGTCGCGCTCAAGCGCGCCGCGCGTCACACCGGCCGCTCGCCACGATAGGCACAGGCATGGCCGCTCAGGCCAGGGGTTGCCAGCCGCGCCCGGACACGTAGCGGAACCCCTGCTCGGCCGCGGGTGCGAAGCGCGCGGCACGCGCCTGCCAGCGCCACGTCACCAGGTGCATGTCGGTGACGCCGATGCGGATGACGTTGAAGGCGTTGGCCTCGCCGCGCTCGCGGGTCGAGGTGGCGGTACCGGCCTGCGCCACCAGCGCGGCGTAACCGTCGATGCGGTAGCGCTGCGCGGTATTGCCGGCGTGGCTATGGTGCAGATGGCCCGACAGGAACAGGTCGACCCCGCAGCCGGAGAAGGCGGCCATCGCCATCGTCGCGCGCCCGACCAGGTCGCTCTCGTCGCCACCGGCGGGGAGGTCGAACGGATGGTGGGTGACGACGATCCGGGTCACGCGTTCGGGCAGGTCGCGGAAACGGCGCGCGACCTCCGCGACCTGCGCATGGTTGATGCGTCCGCCCTTGAAGGTGAGCGAGCGCGCGGTGTTGAGGCCGACGACCGCGATCTCCTCGTCCTGGAAGGACGGAAATTCCTCGGCGCTGATGTAGCGCCGGAACCGCTTCAACGGCGCCAGGAAGCGGCGCAGCACGTCGTACAGCGGCACGTCGTGGTTGCCCGGCACCACGATCTGCGGTTGCGGCAGCCGGCGCAGGTAGGCGGCGGCATGCTTGAACTGTTCCCGGCGCGCGCGCTGGGTGAGGTCGCCCGAGATCGCGAGCACGTCCGGCCGCGCCTGCGCGATCGCCTGCGCCAGCGGTTCCAGCAGCGCGGGATCGACGCGGCCGAAGTGCAGGTCGGAGATGTGCACCAGGGTGCGCATCAGCCCGCCTCCGCGGCACGCGCGTCGCGCGGCACGCACACCCGCAGCGCGCGCGGGCGCACCCGGAAGCGCAGCGGCGTGGTCAAGTCGGCGACTTCGCCGTCGCGCGCCACCGGCACCTGCTCGCGCGCCGCGGCCACGACCAGTTCGCTGGCGCGCTGCGCGGTCAGGTCGCGTTCGCCGGACACCGCGCCGAAGAGTGCGCGCAGTCCGAGCCACAGCAGGCCCCAACGGTTCTTCGGCCGCAGCACGTACACCGACAGCGCGCCTTCGTCGAGACGCTTGCGCTGGCCCAGCGCGGGACCG
The DNA here is from genome assembly GCF_059568595.1 of Lysobacter oryzae DSM 21044. NCBI lineage: Bacteria > Pseudomonadati > Pseudomonadota > Gammaproteobacteria > Lysobacterales > Lysobacteraceae > Lysobacter > Lysobacter oryzae. Next base: position 141,576 of record NZ_JCANTQ010000012.1, read on the forward strand.
CTCAGGGTGTAGTCGTTGTTGCCGACGAACAGGAACGGGGTGCGACGGTGCTGGGCGTCGCCGTCGGCGCTGACCGCGACGTCGAAGCTGGCCGGATCGCGCAGCGCCACCCAGGTGGCGCGCGCCATCGCCGGCCACTTGCCCAGGCCGAGCAGCCGGCGCGTGCGTTCGCGCTGCACGACCATGCTCGCGTACAGGCCGATGCTGGCGTTGTTGAGGAAGACGCGGCCGTTGACCTCGCCGACGTCGACCGTCGCGACGTGGCCGTCGGCGATCACCCGCACCGCCGCGTCCAGATCCAGCGGGATGCCGAGGTCGCGGGCGAAGTGGTTGAGCGTGCCCAGCGGCAGCACGCCCAGGCGCGCGTGCGGGTGGTCCACCAGGCGCGCCGCCACCGTGTTGACGGTGCCGTCGCCGCCGCCGGCGACCACGCACGACGGATCGCGGGCGAGGACGGCGTCGAGCACCGCGTCGAGGTCGTCGTCCGCGTCGAGCGCGTGCACGTCGGCGCTCAGGCCCACGCGCGCGCAGGCCGCGCGCACCGCGTCGGCGTCCGGCGAGTCATCGTCGCCGGCGCGGGCGTTGAGGATCACGGCGATGGGCTGGTTCACGGCACCTCGAGCGGCGCCTGTCATCAGGCGGCCGCCATCCTAGGCCGTGGCCGTGCATGCCCCGTGCACGGCCCGCGGGGGCGCAGAGCCGGCGGCGTCAGTAGCCGGCCGCCTGCCCGTCCTTGCGTGATTCGCTGGCGCCGATGTAACCGCCGTTGGGATTGACCATGATCGCCTGGTAGCCGCCGTAGGGGCCGTCGGCGAAACGCACGCTGTGGCCCTTGCGCATCAGCGCGCGCACGGTCTCGTAGGGGAAGCCGGATTCCAGGTCGAGTTCGCCGCCGTCGCTCATCGCCGTGGCCTGGCCGGCGGGTTCAGTCGAGCCATCGTGCTGGATCCGCGGCGCGTCGCCGGCTTCCTGCAGGTTCATGCCGAAATCGATCAGGTTCATCAGGATCTGCGCGTGGCCCTGCGGCTGCATCGCGCCGCCCATCACCCCGAACGACAGCCACGGCTTGCCGTCCCGGGTCACGAACGCCGGGATGATGGTGTGGAACGGCCGCTTGCCCGGCGCGAACGAATTGGGATGGCCGGGCTTGAGCACGAACTGCTCGCCGCGGTCCTGGAAGATGAAGCCCAGCCCTGGCGGCGCCATGCCGCTGCCCATGCCGCGGTAGTTGGACTGGATCAGCGAGACCATCATGCCGTCGGCGTCGGCGACGGTCATGTAGATGGTGTCGCCTTCGTTGAGCTGCGGGATCACGCCGGGCTCGGCGGCTTTCATCGCCTTGTCCATCGCGATCAGCTTGCCGCGTTCGCGCGCATAGTCCTTCGACAGCAGCTTGGCCACCGGGGTCCGGTAGAAGTCGGGATCGGCGTACGACGCGGCGCGGTCGGCGAAGGCGAGCTTCTTGGCTTCGGTGAACAGGTGCACGTGCTCGGGGCTGCCGAAGCCGTACTTCTTCAGGTCGTGCGGTTCGAGCAGGTTGAGGATCTGCAGCGCGGCGATGCCCTGCCCGTTCGGCGGCAGTTCCCACACGTCGTAGCCGCGGTAATTGGTGCTGACCGGCTCGACCCATTCGCCATGGTGCGCGGCGAGGTCCTCGTAGGAGAGGAAACCGCCGTTGGCCTTGAAGTACGCGTCGATCGTGCGCGCGATCGCGCCCTTGTAGAACGCGTCGCGGCCGCCGCTGGCGATCTGCTCGAGCGTGCGGGCGAGGTTCGGGTTCTTCCACATCTCGCCGGTGCGCGGGCCGCGCCGCGTGCCCGGCGAGTCGCCGGCGACGGTGAACTGTTCGCTGAAGCCGGGCCACTTCGACAGCGCCGGCACGCTGCGGCCCCAGTAGTAGGCGATCACCTCGTGCACCGGATGGCCTTCGCGCGCGTAGCGAATCGCCGGCGCGAGGTCGTCGCGCATCGGCTTGCGGCCGAAGCGCTGGTGCAGCGCGAACCACGCGTCGACGGTGCCCGGCACCGTCACCGGCAGCGGCCCGTGCGAGGGCACTTCGGTCAGGCCGCGCTTCTGGAATTCGGCCAGGGTCAGCGATTTCGGCGAGCGCCCCGAACCGTTGTAGCCGTACAGCTGCTTCGTCTTCGGATCCCACACTATCGCGAACAGGTCGCCGCCGACGCCATTGCCGGTGGGCTCCATCAGGCCGAGCGCGGCGTTGGCGGCGATGGCCGCGTCGACCGCGCTGCCGCCGGACTTCATCACGTCGAGTGCGATCTGCGTGGCCAGCGGATGCGAGGTCGCGGCGATCGCGTGCGGCGCGTAGACCTCGCTGCGGGTGGCGAACGGCTTGCCGGTGATGCGGTCGGCGCACATGGCGGTGAGGGGCAGGGTCAGGAAGAAGCCAAGCAGCAAGGCACGCATGGACGCAGCTCCGGATCGGACTGCCGCATCCTAGCGGCGTCCCCGTCCGCGCGGCGTGCCGGATGAGGTGGAAAGCGCAGCGGGCCGTGGATCCCCACGCACCGCGGGCGCGCCATCGTGGCGGGGAGCGCCAGCGCCGCGGTTGCGACACGTGGCCGCATGGTCAGCGCAGTCCCGCCAGTTGCGCGCGCAGCGCCGGGGTCGCCGGCAGCCAGCCGGGCGGCGCCGGCCAGCGCCCCTGCGCCTCCAGCAGCGCGATCAAGGTCGGCACTTCGCCCTGCTCCAGCACCAGCCGCATGTAGCCAGGCGGCATGAGGTTGGCGCCCTGCTCCTGCAGCCAGTGCAGGTTGCGCAACCGTTCGCTCCAGTGCGCGCGCTCCGCGGGCGTCTGCGCCCACGCCAGCATGCGCGTGGTGCCGATGAGTCGCGACACCAGATCGTCGCCATCGGCCAGGCGCGCGAACACGGCGCGGCATGCGGGCAGGCGCGCGGCCGCGATCGAGCCGCGTGCCGGGCACAACGGTGTCCTGGTGCCCGCCGCCAAGGGCAGCGTCAGCGCGACGGCGCACGCAGTCACCGCCACGGCGCCATCGACCGCCAGCGGCTGGCGCGATCCCAGCGCCGTCCCCAACAACTCCGGGACGGCCTCGCAGGAGGGCACACGCAGCGGCGTCAGCCGTTCGATCACCAGCATGCCGAGCGCGCCGTAATGCCAGTCCAGCCGCGGCGCGGCCGCCGCGCGTTGCAGCAGGGCGGCCTGCGCCTGCTGGTCGCGCGGATCGGACTGCTCCAGGGCCAGCAGCCACGCGGCCATGTTGTCCGGCTCCAGGCGCAGCACCCGGTCGATGGCCGCGCGCTGGTCGCACTGGTCTTGCGCATGGCAGCGCGCGGCGTACAGCCAGGCGATCTGCACATCGTCCGGTGCGCGTTGCGCGGCGACGGCCAGGCGCGCGAGTTGCTGCTGCGTGCGTTGGCGAAGCCCGCCGGCCTCACCCGGTTCGAACGGCTGCAGCAGCGCGGCCACTGCCTGCGCGCGTTCGTCGTCGCTCCGCGCCAGCGCGGCGACGCGCGCCCGGGTCGCCGCGTCGAGGTCGCGCTGGCATCGCTGCACGCGCGGGTCACGCGCGGCCCACGCCTGTCCGTCGGCGGCGTGGTCCGCCGCTGTCGCGCTGCGGGTCGCACGCGCGGCGGCGCGGGCGCGCGGCGAGAGGGGCTTCGCTCCAGCAGCGGGGATGCTGTGGGCCCTGGTGGCCGACGCAGCCGGCGCGGCGCGCCTGTCCACGCCCGCCATCGCTACCCAGAGCAACAGGATGCCGCTGGCCGCCAATGCGATCCGTCGCAGGACAGGGCTCATGTTCGGCGCAACCGCAGTTCGGAAAGTGGCAGCAGCATAGCCGCCAAGGCCACGTGCGAGCGCGCTCGCCGACGCGTCACGCGTTGGCGTAACGCTCGGCCACGAACAGCTTGAGCCGTTCCGCCGCCGTTTCCACATGGGCGGCGTGCGGCAGGATCTGCTGCCACGCGCCCGCGTGGCCAGCGGCCTCGAGTGCGGCGGCGGCGGCGGCGAGCTCGATCGCGCCGACCAGGCGCGCGGCGCCGTGGATCTTGTGCGCCTGGCGGGTGAGCGCGGCGAGGTCGCCATCGGCGCGCGCGCGCGCGAGGAGGCCGAGGTCCAGCGCGGTGGTCTCGAGGAAGTCCTGCAGCACCACGCCGGCTTCCTGCCCGTCGCCGCCGCTGAGTTCGTCCAGAGCGGCGTGGTCCAGCAGCGGCGGCGCCTTGTCCAGTTGCGGAAAACCGCCGGACGCGAGGGCGGCATGCGCGTTCGCGCCCGGCGTGGCCACCGGTTCGTCCGCAGTGGCGGCGACGGCCGTGTGCGGCAACCAGCGCTGCAGCATCGCCGCCAGCACGGCGACCCCCACCGGCTTGGCCAGGTAGTCGTCCATGCCGGCGGCCAGGCAGCGCTCGGCCTCGCCCTTCAGCGCCGAAGCGGTGAGCGCGATGACCGGCGTGCGCGGCAGGCCGCGCTGCCGCTCCTCGGCGCGGATGCGGGCGGCGAGCGTGTAACCGTCCAGCTGCGGCATGTGGATGTCCGACAGCACCAGCGCGTAGCGGCCGCTGCGCCAGCGCGCCAGGGCCTGCATGCCGTCTTCGGCGGCTTCGCTGGCGTAGCCGGCGAGCGCGAGCTGGCGCGCGATCACCATGCGGTTGGTTGGATGGTCGTCGACCAACAGCACCAGGCTGCGCTCGCGCACCGCGGCTTCGGTGTCCGGCAGCGGACGCGGACGGAACGCCGGCTGCCGCACCACGTCCGTGCTCTCCGCCGGCAGCTCGCTCGCCGCGGCGCGCGGCAGGGTGATCGCCAGGCGCATGGTCGTGCCGACCTGCGGCACCGAATCCATGGTCACCCGTCCACCCATCAGTTCGGCCAGGCGCACGCAGATCGCCAGGCCCAGGCCGGTGCCGCCGTAGCGGCGCGTGGTATCGCCTTCGGCTTGGGCGAACGGCTGGAACAGGCGCTGCTGCGCCTCCGCGCTGATGCCGATGCCGGTGTCGGTGATGCGGAAGCTGAGCAGGTCCGCGCCCAGCGGCCGCGCCGGATCGGGCGCCGCGCTGCCGCGCCATTCCAGCGCGACCTCGACCCCGCCCTTGGCGGTGAACTTGATCGCGTTGGAGAGGAAGTTGCCGACGATCTGCCGCAGCCGCAGCGCGTCCGCGCAGTGCGCGGGACCGATGCGTTCGTCGATCTCGCAGGTGAGCGACAGGCCCTTGCTCGACGCCGCGCCGCTGTAGTTGGCCACGGTGCTGCGCACCACCGCAGCGAGATCGACCACGCTCGGCGCGATCTCCAGGCGCCCGGCCTCGATCTTCGAGAAGTCGAGGATGTCGCCGATGATCTGCAGCAGCGCCTGCGAGCTCTGCTGGATCACGTTGAGCGCATGGCGCTGGTCGTGGTCGAGCCGGGAGTGGGCGAGGACCTCGATCATGCCGGTGACGCCGATCATCGGCGTGCGGATCTCGTGGCTCATCGCGGCGAGGAACGAGGACTTGGCGCGATTGGCTTCCTGCGCGCGCGCCTCGCTGGCGCGCAAGTCGGCTTCCAGCTCCTTGATCCGGGTGAGGTCGACGGCGACGCCGAGCAGGCCGTTGCCGCCGTGCCGTTCGTCCGGCAGCAGGGCGAGCGCCAGCAGCGCCGGCACCAGGTGGCCATCGCGATGCAGCATCATGGTTTCGCTGGGCGGCAGGCCCAGTTCCGCGGCCGCCAGCAGCACGCGCCAGTCGGCGGCGACCGGCTTGCCGGTGCGCTGGCTGAGCGCCTGCGCCAGCGACTCGTAGGTGCTGGGCGGCACCAGCGACGGCGCGAAATCGCCGACCCGGTCGAGCATCGGCGCGTCCTTGCCGATGAAGTCCTCGGCGCGGTAGCCGAACAGGCGTTCGGCGCCGGGATTGAACAGGAAGTAGCGCCCCTGGCTGTCGATCGCGGCGATCGCGGTCGGCGCGGACTCCATCAGCGAACGCTGGAGCGCTTCGCGCCGCACCAGCTCGGCGTTGGCGCGCTCGTTGCGCGCGAGCTGTTCGGTCAGCTCGGTCTCGAAGCCGAGCACGTCGCGGCGCATTTCCAGGAACGCGTCGGTGACCATGCCCAGCTCGCCGGTGTCGGGCAGGTAGCGGGGCATCGCGGTGTAGTCGTGCTTGCGCATGCGCCGGGCGAGGAAGGTCAGGCTCTCCACGCCGCGGTAGGCGTTGCGCAGCACCTTGCGCCCGATCAGCGCGACCACCAGCAGCGCCGCCAGCGACAGGCCGATGCGCAACGCGCTCACGCGCCGGTTGTCGCGCAGGTTCGCGCGCACGACCGCATCCGCCTTCACCGTCGCCAGGTCCGAGAGCAGCTTCAGCCGCAGCGTGACCGGATCGATCGCCGGGTACAGGCGGGTGTCGGCGAACCGGCCGAGGGCGCGGATGTCCTTGCGTTGCAGGATCGTGCGCAGCTCCGCCATCGCCGCGTCGGCGGCGACGCGTTCCTGCTCGGCGGCGCGGTAATGGGTCGCCTCCTCGGGCGTGTGCGGCAGGCGTGCGATCGCCGCCCAGCTGCGGTCGGCGCGCGTGCGCGCGGCGTCCAGCGTCGCCAGCGCCTCGTCCCAGGTGATCAGGTAGTTGCGCGTGCGGAAGGTGGTGTCGACCACGTCCAGGCCGTAGGCGTCGGACACCGACTTGATCTCGCGCAGGGACAGCAAGGCGTCGCCGCGCAGGGACAGCAGCGATTGCCGCGCGCGGTACTGCGCGATTTCGTCCACCACCAGCACGGTCGCGCCGGTCAGCAGGAACAGGCCGAACAGGAGCCAGAGCTGGTGGCGGATTCCGAGCTTCATGGCGGCGGCTTCATGGCGGCGTGCGCCTCAGAACTCAGGACGCCGCCACCGCCCGAGCGCCGCGGCGAGTTCGTTGCCGGGCACCGGTGGCGAGATCAGGTGCCCCTGCGCCATGCCGCAGCCCAGGTCGGCGAGCATCTGCCAGTCCTCCACCGTTTCCACGCCTTCGGCGACCACGTCGAGCTGGAGCTTGCGGGCGAGGTCGAGGCTGGCCTCGATCACCGCGCGCTTGCGCGGCTGCTTGTGCGCGCCCGAGACGAAGCCCTGGTCGATCTTCAGTTCGGTGAAGGGAATCTGCGAGAGCTGCGCCAGCGACGAATAGCCGGTGCCGAAGTCGTCGATCGACAGGCCAAAGCCCTTCAGCCGCAGGCGCGCGAGCACGCCCAGGCCGCGCGCCGCGTCGGCCATCACCGAGCTCTCGGTGATCTCCAGCACCACCTCGTTCGGCTCGACGCCCTGCTTGCGCACGATGTCCTGGTAGCGGTCGGCGGTGCCCTCGTCGGCGAGCGAATGCGGCGAGATGTTGATGGCCAGCTTCAGGCGCATGCCCTGCTGGTCCCAGTGGCGCTTCCAGCGGCACGATTGCGTCAGCATGTGGTCGGTGAGGTCGCCGACCAGGCCCTCGCGTTCGATCAGCGACACGAAATGCATCGGCCGCACGATGCGGCCGTCACGGCGGCGCCAGCGCGCGAGCGCCTCCACCGCGACGGTGCGGCCGTTGCCGAGTTCGACCTGGGGCTGGAACCACGGCTCGATCTCGTGGTTGGCCAGCGCCTCGCGGATCGCGCCGGCGCTGACCTCGACGATCTCGACGTCGTCGTACGCGTGCAGCTCCTCGTCGTAGCCGCCCAGGACGCTGGCGAGCTTGTCGCGGGTCAACGGCTTCTCGACGCTGCCGAGCACGCGCAGGCCGTAGGCGCGGGCCATGGTCTGCACGGTGTTGAGCAGGGCCGGATCCAGGGCGCTGGCGACCACGACCGCGCGCGCGAGCTGGCGCTGGGCGACATGGCCGATGAATTCGATGCCGTCCATGCCCGGCATGTCCAGATCCACCACCAGCACGTCCGGCGGCTGGCCGTTGCCTTCGAGCAGATGCAGGGCGCTGTGGCCGTCGGCGGCTTCGATAACCTCGCCGATGCCCAGGTCGGTCAGCAGGCGCAACGCCATGCGGCGTTGGAAGCCGTGGTCCTCGACCACCATCACGCTCAGTTCCGACAGGGACATCCGGTCCGCCCTCCCCAGTGAGCTGGCCCTGCCGCGCACCGCGGAGCTGCGGTGCGTTCGGTCCCATTTCAGCCGGGGCCACTGTAGCCCCGGGGAAGCCCATGCGCGACTGCCTGCGCTGCGGCGGCGGCGCTACGCCCTGCGTCGCGCCGGTTCATCCTTCAACGGTTCAGGGCCACGCCGGCGGATTGGCCGCCCACGCCGCCTGCACCTCGGCGAGGGTGGCGCGTTCGCTGTCGCGCCAATCGGGCAGCAGGCGCGGGAAGTTGGCCGGGTTGCGCCACAGCTGCGGCTCGGTGCGCACCGCCGCGGCGTACCACTGCAGGGCTTCGTCCTTGCGACCGGCCGTCCACAATCCGAGCGCCAGCGTCGGCGGCACCCAGCTCGCGGTGACGCGGCGGGCGACGACCAGCTGCTGCCACTGCGCCAGCGCACCGGCCGCGTCGCCGCTGCGGTAGAGGTCCCAGCCGTAGTTCCACAGCACCGGGCGCCACAGCGCATCGGTGCTGCCAACCCGGCTGAGGGTGCGGGCATACAGCTCCTTGCCCAGGTCGACCCGACCCTGCTCCATGGCCAGGTGCGCGAGCTGCGCGTGCTCGGCCTTCGCGCGCGGATTGCGCTCGATCGCCTTGAGCAGCTTCTGCGCGGCGACATCGCCGGTGTCCTTGATCGCCACGACCGGACGGGTGGTGGCGGGATCGGCATCGAAATAGAACTCGGCCGGCTTGGGCAGGGCCTGGGCGCCGGCGGTGCCGGCCGCGACCAGGCCTGCGACGAGCAGGCACAGCGTACGGTTGATCATGTTGGAGGCCCCCTGTGCGGCAACCATCCTACCGCCGCCGTCCGGGCCCGGCATGTCCCGCGGCAGGGGCGACTTTGCCGAAATGGGCGGTCGGACACGGGGAATTCCTGACTGGGGCCACGGCGGGGTCGCGCCCCGGGCGGGCGCCGGATGTGCGGACCCGGCGGTCATCGCGTTCCTCCCGGGTCCCGCAGGTCCCAGTGCCGCCCGGGTGGGACCGCGCCGGCTGCTACAATTCCGAGTCTTTGCTCGGGACTTTGCTCGCGGCCGCCTCGGCCGTGAGGCGCAGTGCCGGGCGCCCTGCAGCCATCCGGCCCCCGCCGCACGAGCCACCCCCATGACCAGCACTGCCGAACTCAGCTCGCCGTCCTCGGCGAACACGTCGCTTACCAACTCGGTGGTCGATCCCGACTACACCCTCGAGCACAAGTACAGCCGCGTCGAGGGCCGCATCTACCTGAGCGGCGTGCAGGCGCTGGTGCGCCTGCCGCTGATGCAGCGCCTGCGCGACCAGGCCGCCGGCCTCAACACCGCCGGCTTCATCTCCGGTTACCGCGGATCGCCGCTCGGCGGTTTCGACATGGAGCTGTGGCGCGCGCGCAAGCACCTGGAAGCCTCCGGCGTGAAGTTCACCCCGGGGCTCAACGAGGACCTCGGCGCGACCATGGTGTGGGGTTCGCAGCAGACCAACCTGTTCCCGGGCGCCAAGGTCGATGGCGTCTACGGCATGTGGTACGGCAAGGGTCCCGGCGTGGACCGCTGCGGCGACGTGTTCAAGCACGCCAACGCCGCCGGCACCGGCAAGTTCGGCGGCGTGCTCGCGCTCGCGGCCGACGACCACGCGTGCCGCTCCTCGACCCTGCCGCACGGCTCCGAGCACGAATTCGTCAGCGCGATGATGCCGGTGCTCAACCCGGCCGGCGTGCAGGACATCCTCGACATGGGCCTGGTCGGCTGGGCGATGTCGCGCTTCACCGGCCGCTGGGTCGGCTTCAAGACGATCGCCGAAACCGTGGAATCCTCGGCCTCGGTCGACGTCAATCCGCTCGCGCTCGACATCGTCATCCCCACCGATTTCGAGCTGCCCGAAGGCGGCCTCAACATCCGCTGGCCGGATCCGCCGCTGAACCAGGAAATGCGCCTGCACCAGTACGCGGTGAAGGCGGCGCAGGCCTTCGCCCGCGCCAACAGGATCGATCGTCTCGTGATCGATTCGCCCAACGCGCGCCTGGGCATCATCACCACCGGCAAGTCCTACCTCGACGTGCTGCAGGCGCTGGAATACCTCGGCCTCGACGCGCGCGCCTGCGCCGACCTCGGCATCCGCGTGTACAAGGTCGGCATGACCTGGCCGCTGGAACCGGTCGGCCTGCGCGCCTTCGCGCGCGGCCTGCAGGACATCGTCGTGGTCGAGGAAAAGCATGCCTTCATCGAGAGCCAGATGAAGGAGTCGATGTACAACTGGGACGGTGGCAACCGCCCGTCGATCGTCGGCAAGTACGACGAGAGCGGCGAGTGGATCCTGCCCTCCACCGGCGAACTCACCCCGGCGCGCATCGCCGGCGTCATCGCCAAGCGCATCCAGAAGTTCCACAACAGCGAGCACATCGAGAACGTGCTGCGCTGGATGGCCGAGAAGGAATCCGAGCTGGCGCTGCCGCGCGCGCAGTTCCCGCGCGTGCCGCACTACTGCTCGGGCTGCCCGCACAACACCTCCACGGTGGTGCCGGAAGGTTCGCGCGCGCTGGGCGGCATCGGTTGCCATTACATGGTCACGTGGATGGACCGCAGCACCGACACCTTCACCCACATGGGCGGCGAAGGCGTGACCTGGGCGGGCCAGGCGGCGTTTACCGACACGCCGCACGTGTTCCAGAACCTCGGCGACGGCACCTACTTCCACTCGGGTTCGCTGGCGATCCGCCAGTCGGTCGCCGCCGGCGTCAACATCACCTACAAGATCCTCTACAACGACGCGGTCGCGATGACCGGCGGCCAGCCGGTCGACGGCACCCTGTCGGTGCCGCAGATCGCGCACCAGGTGCGCAGCGAAGGGGTCGACACGATCGTGCTGCTGTCCGACGACATCGCCAAGTGGAGCAAGCGCGAACTCTTCCCGTCCGGCGTCGAGTTCTTCGACCGCAAGGAACTGGACGCGGTGCAGAAGCGCCTGCGCGAAGTGAAGGGCGTCTCCGTCCTGATCTTCGACCAGACCTGCGCCACCGAGAAGCGCCGCCGCCGCAAGCGCGGCAAGATGGTCGACCCGCAGAAGCGGGTGATGGTGAACAGCCTGGTGTGCGAAGGCTGCGGCGACTGCGGCAAGAAGTCGTTCTGCGTGTCGGTGCTGCCGAAGGAAACCGAGTTCGGGCGCAAGCGCGAGATCGACCAGTCCAACTGCAACAAGGATTACAGCTGCGTCAACGGCTTCTGCCCGAGCTTCGTCACCGTTGAAGGCGGTGGTCTGAGGAAGAAGAAGGGCAGCAACGCCAAGGATCGCCTCGCCGACCTGCCGATGCCCTCGCTGCCGTCGCTCGACCAGCCCTGGAACATCCTGCTCACCGGCGTCGGCGGCACCGGCGTGGTCACCATCGGCGCGCTGCTGGGCATGGCCGGCCACCTCGAGGGCAAGGGCTCGACCGTGCTCGACCAGACCGGCCTGGCGCAGAAGGGCGGCGCGGTCACCACCCACATCCGCATCGCGAAGACGCCGGCCGACATCCACGCCGTGCGCATCGCCGCCGGCGAGGCCGACCTCGTGCTCGGCTGCGACATGGTCGTGGTCAACGACTACTGGGTGCTGTCGAAGATCCGCAGCGGCCGCAGCCACGTCGTGCTCAACAGCTACGAGGCGATGCCGGGCACCTTCACCACGCGCCCGGACATGCAGTTCCCGGCGACCGACATCGTGTCGGCGATCAGCAAGGCGCTGGGCACCGGCGAACAGGCCGCCGACAAGCTGCACGTCGTCGACGCGACCCAGCTCGCCACGGGGCTGCTCGGCGATGCGATCGCGACCAACCTGTTCATCCTCGGCTACGCCTGGCAGCAGGGCCTGGTGCCGATCGCGTTCGATTCGCTGATGCGCGCGGTCGAGCTCAACGGCGCGGCGATCGAGATGAACAAGACCGCGTTCGCCTGGGGCCGCCTGGCCGCGATCGATCCCAAGGCCGTGGCCGAGGCCGCCGGCCTGATCCGCAACGCGCCGACCGCCGCCGAAGCCACCCCGCACGAGCTGCCGCTGCTGAAGGCCGGCGAGTGGGAAGGCCACGAGTGGGGCGCCAACGCCGCGCCGCTGAAGACGCGCGACAGCGACGAACTGCGCCACGTGCCCGCGCACGGCAACGACAACGTCGCGTTCCTGCCGCTCGACGACGCGCGCCTGTCGCGCTCGCTCGACGAGCTGGTCGCGCGCCGCATCGCCTTCCTCACCGACTACCAGGACGCGGGCTACGCCCGCCGTTACAGCGACTTCGTCGCCAAGGTGCGCGAGGCCGAAGAGCAGCGTGCGCCGGGTTCCACCGACCTGACCGAAGCCGTGGCGCGCTACGCCTTCAAGCTCATGGCCTACAAGGACGAGTACGAAGTCGCGCGCCTGTACACCAGCGGCGACTTCCAGAAGAAGCTGGAGCAGCAGTTCGACGGCGACTACAAGCTCAAGTTCCACCTCGCGCCGCCGCTGCTGGCGAAGAAGGACGCGCAGGGCCGCCTGATCAAGCAGGAATTCGGCCCGTGGGTGTTCACCGCGTTCAAGTGGCTGGCCAAGGCGCGCCGCTTCCGCGGCACCGCGTTCGACATCTTCGGCCGGACCGAGGAGCGCAGGATGGAGCGCCAGCTGATCGTCGATTACTTCGCCATGGTGGAAGGCCTGCTCGGCAAGCTCGACCGCGGCAACGTCGACCTCGCCGCCGAGATCGCCTCGATCCCGGAACACATCCGCGGCTACGGCCACGTCAAGGAAGAGCACCTGCACAAGGCCAAGGCCCGCGAGGCCGAGTTGCTCAAGGAATGGAACAACCCGCTGCGGATCGTGAAGGTCGCCTGATCCAACGCAGGCGCGATCGCTGAAAAGCCCCGCTTCGGCGGGGCTTTTTCTTTTCCGGACCACGCTACGGACCGACGCGATCTACCGCCGCCACACCAGCGTGCGGTTGTTCGCCGGCATGGCAAGGTCGGCGGCCAGGGTCAGGCCAATGCCGCGCGCCAGCGCATCCACCGCCTCGAAGTCGCGGAGGCCCGAACGCGGATCGCCCCCCTTCAGCCAGCCGTCGAACTCGCGATTGCTGTCGCTGGTGTAGGCACCGCCGTAATTGAACGGCCCGTACACCGCGATCACGCCGCCCGCGGACGCGAGCACGCGATCGACTCCGGCGAAGAAGCGCTGCACTTCCGGCCAACCCATGATGTGCAGGGTGTTGGCGCTGAACACCGCGTCGTAGGCCGCGTCGGGCCAGGGGCCCGTGACGTCGAGTGCGATCGGCGGCGGGGTGTTGGTCAGCGCGGCTTCGTCGAGCCACTGGATGATGCCGGGCAGGTTGGCGGCAACGTCCGCGCACTGCCAGGTCAGCCATGGCATCGCCGCGGCGAAATGCACCGCGTGCTGGCCGGTGCCGCTGCCGATCTCGAGCACGCGCTGGTGTCCGCCGAACCACTCACGCAGCACCGCCAGGATCGGCTCGCGGTTGCGGTCGCAGGCCGGGGCATACGGCTTGCTGTGGGCTGCAGCCGGCATGCCTAGACCCGCCGGCCGCTTTCGCGCATCAACTGGTCGAAGCGCTCCCAGCGCAGGCGCCGCCGGTACACCTTGTTGGTCGGACGCCATTCCACCGCGCCCTTCGACACCAGCAGGGTGCCGAAGCGAACGCCGTCGCGCCTGACCACGAATTCGATGTCCTCGCGCCCCAGGGCGCGTTCGGGAACGCTGAAGGTGACGGTGTGCGCCATGACGCTGACTCCGCGAAGCGGGCGGTCGTACCCGCCCCCGGCAATGTAGCGCCGCGCCGTCGCGCCGGCGTCGTCGTGCGGTCGCGTTGGCACGATTCGTGGGGCGCCGTGTCCACGCAGGCGTTCGCGCCATCGTGACCCGCGGTAAACGAACCCGATGCCAGACTTCGGGCTCCTTCCCCCGGGAGTCGCGCGCATGTTCCGTCCTGTCCTGCCCCTAGCCGCAGCGCTGCTTGTGGTCCTGAGCGCATGCAAAACCACCGAACCCGCGAGCCAGGCCTCCACCGACGCCGCCATGCCCGCGGATACCCAGTCGGCCTCGACCACCACGACCACCACCAGCGAAACGACCACCACCAACTCCGCGGCAAGCGGCTGCAACGCCGACGCCGCGCGCAGCGCGGTCGGCCAGATCGCTTCGTCGGAAATCATCGACCAGGCACGCATGGCGGCCGGCGCCGAAACCGCGCGCACCCTCAAGCCGGGCCAGGCGGTGACGATGGAGTTCAACGGCAACCGCCTCAACCTGGACGTGGACGCCGGCAACAAGGTCACCAACGTCCGTTGCGGGTGACGCACAGCGTCCGAGTTCGCGGCGGAGCCGGGGCCGAAGCTGCCGCACTGGTTCCGTCGCCGCCACGCAAGGACGCCGGCGTGGGTGAAATGCCTGCTTTTCCGGCGGTTCCGTCGCGTTTCCGCGGCTGGCACCGTACTTGCATGATCTAGGCGCATGCGGCGCCCTGTCTGGATCATCGTTGCCCTGCTCGCCTTCGGCCTGTGGCTGTGGGCGCAACCACGTCCGCCGCTCCCGGCCGGCGCCGGGACGGCCAATGGCCCGGCCGTGCAGCTGCCGGCCCCCGCGCCGCGCGCGATCGATCCTGCCGAACCGGCACCGCGGACCGGCGCCCGCCATCCCGCCGCGCTGCCGCCGGAGGCGCACGCGGTCCTCGACCGCATCGCGCGCGGTGGTCCCTTCGACTACCGGCAGGACGGCGGCGTGTTCCAGAACCGCGAACGCCTGCTGCCCGCGCAACCGCGCGGCTACTACCACGAGTACACGGTGGCGACGCCCGGCTCGCCCGACCGCGGCGCGCGCCGCATCATCACCGGGGGCCAGCCCCCGCACGAGTATTGGTACACGGATGATCACTACCGCAGCTTCCAGCGGTTCGAGGTGTCGCCATGATGGCGATTGATGTCCGCGAAGTACTGGCCGATCCCGCGCAGGGCGGCGCCTACTTCGTCGATGCGCGCGAGAGCGGGCCGCTGTCCGACGCCGCGCGCGCACTCGACTTCACCGTGGTGCCGATCGACCTCGGCCACAGCGTGGACAAGGCCAGCGTGCTGCAGCGCTTTGCCCAGGCCTTGCGCTTCCCGTCGACGTTCGGCGGCAACTTCGATGCGCTGGCCGACAGCCTGGGCGACCTGTCGTGGCTGCGGGCCGATGGTTACGTGCTGCTGATCGAGCACTCCGACGCGTGGCGCCGGGCCGACGACGACAACTTCGCCATGCTGCTCGACATCCTCAACGAAGCCGCGGCGAGCTGGGGCGACCAGGGCGTGCCGTTCTGGGCGCTGATGCTGTTGCCGCAGCAGGAACTGGAGAAGCTCGCGATCTGACCCCGCTCAGGCGCGGTCGTCGATCCCCTTGACCCCGGCCTCGCGCGCGCAGTGCGCGCAGCAGTAGTAGCGGCCGTTGTGTTCGGCGCCGTGGCCGATGATCCGGCATCCGCAATGCGCGCAGGCCGGGGCCAGCGCGTGGATCGCGCATTCGAACGAGTCGAAGGTGCCGCGCCCGCGCGGCCCGTCGATGGTGAAGGCCTTGTCGTAGTCGTTGCCGCAGACGTCGCAACGGGCCATGGCACAGCTCCTGGCGGGAGCTCGAGTGTCGTCCCGCGCGCGTGAGGCATGCGTGGTGCGCGCCCACGACCGCGCACCCGCGGGCCTTCCACCGCGCGTCAGGCCGGTTGCGGCACCGCCCGCGGCGCGCGCGCGAAGCGCCATGCCATGCCCAGCGCGACCACCAGCAGCAGGCCGGCCGCCCAGAACGGCGCGCCCGGCTGGTGCGCCGGCGCATGCTTGCCGATGAACCAGGCGAAGATGCCGGTGTAGAACGTCGGCGCCAGGATGCCCGCCAGGCTCATCAGGCTGCTCAGCGCGCCCTGGATCCGCCCCTGCACGCTGCGGTCGACCTGCTTGGTCACCAGCGCCTGGGTCGCGGGCATCGCGAAGCCCCAGAACGCCATGATCGGAATGCCCACCAGGAACAGCATGCCGGTCGGCGCCCAGCCGTAGATGCCGAAGCCGACGATGCCCGCGCACAGGCCGAACAGCAGCGCGCGGCGCTCGCCCCAGGCGGCGACGGCGTGCTTGACCAGGCCGGCCTGCACGATCACGCCGCACACGCCCACCAGCGCGAGCACGTTGCCGACGGTTTCCGGCTTCCAGCCGTAGCGGTAGTCGGCGAACAGCACGAACACGTTCGGATACACGTAATGGGCGAAATTGATCAGGAACACCACGGCGGCCAGACCCCAGATCTGCGGATGGCTGCGCAGCAGCTTGAGCGAGCCCAGCGGATTGGCGTGGCGCCAGTCGAAGCGCGGCGAGCGGTGTTCGCGCGGGTGCGACTCGGGCAGCACGAACCAGCCGTAGACGAAATTGCACAGCGCCAGGAATGCCGCGCCCCAGAACGGGAAGCGCAGGTCGATCACGCTCAGCCAGCCCCCCAGCGCGGGGCCGATGATGAAGCCCAGGCCGAACGCCGCACCGAGCATGCCGAAGGCCTGCGCGCGCTTGTCCGGCGGGGTGATGTCGGCGATGTAGGCGTTCGCGGTGGTGAAGCTGGCGGAGAAGATCGCCGAGATCACCCGGCCGACGAACAGCCACGGCAGCGAATTGGCGAGCGCCATGAAGATGAAGTCGACGCCGAGGCCGAAACACGACAGCAGGATCACCGGGCGGCGGCCGAACCGGTCCGACAGCGTGCCCTGGATCGGCGCACTGATGAACTGGATCGCCGAGAACACCAGGCCGAACCAACCGATCCAATGCGCGGCGTCGCCATAGTCGCCGCCGACGAACTGCTTCACCAGGTGCGGCAACACCGGAATGATCAGCCCGAACGCGAGGATGTCGATCAGGACGGTGACGAAGATGAAGATCAGCGCGGCCTTGCGCGCGCCGGCGGGGGATTCGGTCACGGATGTCGGTTCGAGGCAGTGCGGGCGCGGAGTTTAGCGCGGCCGCGTACCAGGGGCGCGAAGCCGCGGCGGCGATGGTGCGTGCATTGGCAAGCTGAGGCGCGGTGGATGCTTTGCGATTGCCACCCGCATGCACATGCAGCCGTGACCGCCGGCCGTTAATCTGTTGCTCCGCCCCAGTTCAAGGAGAGAGTCGTGGCGAACAAGCGCATCGAATGCACCGTAACCGCCTATGCCTGCCCGATCGCGGGCCGGACGGTCCATATCCGCCGTACCTGGAGCACCGCGGCCGACGGCTCGGCCTGTGCGCATTCGCGCTGCGACCAGCAGGACCAGTGCGTGTTCGCGCGGCGCGCCGGCGCGGCCTACATGCCGTAACGGCCGGGGCGGCGTGTCCGCCCCTCAGTGCGCGGGCGGCGGGCGCGAATACAGATCGATGATGTCGCCGATCGCGTCCTGGCAGACCTGGCAGAAGCGCTCGGTGCGGCTGAACATCGTGCACTGCATCTGCGAGCGGTAATAACCGCTGGCCTGGTAGTTCGCGCCCTCGAACGCACCGATCAGGTCACGGTTGGGTTGGCGCGCGATCAGTTCGTCGGTGAACTTGCGCTCGGCGGCGAACAGCGCGCTCATCTCCGACTCCGGCCGGTTGGCCTTGCGCAGGGCGACGCGTTTGGCCTGGTAGTCGCGCTGGTAGGCCTCGTACTCGGCCTTGGGCCACGGTGTCGGCAGCGGCGTGGTCGGGGCGACGTGGCGCTTCCATTTCAGGTTGGCCGGGTCGAGCAGCGCGGTGACGTTGGGCTCCCACGGCTCCGGGCGTTCCTCGCCGGACGCGTACGCCACCGGCGAGGTGTAGTACTCGTCGGCGAGCGCGGCGAAGTGGTGGCCGAACTCGTGCACGAACAGGTAGTTCGCCCAGTCGTTGCTGGCCGCGGCGGTGCTGAACTGGCCGAAGATCCCGCCGCCGCCGTAGGTCTCGTTGTTGACCAGGATCTCGATGAACTCGTTCGGCGCGTACTGCGCCAGCTCGCGCAACGCGCGATTGTCGAGCGTGAGCACGTAGCGCTCGCTGCCGAAGATGTCGTAGCGCGCACCCAGCGCGGACTGGTGGAAGGTTCCGCTCGAGGGCCGCGATACGCCGGATTCGCGCGTCGGCACGGCGAGCGCCCACACGTTGAAGTCCCGTTCGCGCTCGCGGAACGGCGACACGCTGAACAGATGATCGACAAGGCGGCGCGCATCGGCTTCGAACTTGCGCAGTTCGGCCTGGGTGTAGCCGTCGCCGAGGATCAGCAGGTCGACCTTCTGCGCGGACGGGCCGCTGTGGCGGATGGCGATGGGCTTGGCCGGCGCCGGGCGCTGCTCGCGCTCGACTTCCATTGCCGCCGGATCGATGTCGGTGGACCACACCACCGAGAATTCGTTGCGCTCGTCGCGCTGCAGCACGCGCAGCTTCACCGGCTGGGCCGGCACCGGGAAGCGCAGCGATTCCTGGAAGCCGCGGCTGCGCTTGAGCGCCTCGTCGGTGGTGCGCCATTCGCCGAAGATCGTGCTGTAGCCGCGCGAATACAGCACGCGGTTGCTCTTCGGGTCGACCACCTCGAAACGGTTGAGGCCGCGGTTGCTGTCGTCCAGCGGCCGCTCCGGGTTGCCCGGCCACGGCAGCGGCTCGACCACCACCCGATCCAGCGCGTACTGCTCGGTCAGCGCATTGCCGGTGTGCAGCAGGTCCACGCGCAGCGTGCGCGGCGGCGCGGCGTGTGCCGGCGCGAGGACGGCGAGCAGCAGCGCGGCCAGACCCCAGCGGGCGAGCATGCGCTCAGGACTCCAGGGACTTGCAGTAGCGGGCGCCGGTGCACGACACCGGGGTCACGATCTGCGACTGGATCCGCCAGCGTCCGTCTTTCAGCTTCCACAGCGCGTGGTAGCTGCCATGGATTTCGATCGACTCGCCATCCTGTTGCCACGACTCCATCCAGTGGCCGCTCTCGGCGGCGAACTTCCAGCGCGGATTGCGCTCGACCCGTTCCGGGGTGAAGACCGACAGCAGGTCCGGCCGCTTCTGCACCAGGGTTTCGTAGCCGCGCACCAGGTTCTTCTTGCCGCTGATGGTGCGGGCCGGGGTGACCAGCTGCACGTCGTCGGTGACCAGCGTGCCGAGGTCGGCCATCCGCCGGTAGGCGATGAGCTGGTTGAACGCCTGGCGCTGGCGCGCGATCTCGCCGCTGGCTGGCGCCGTCTTCGGCGCCATCATCTGCGCGCACGCGCCCAACTGCATCGCGGCGGCCAGCAGGAGCAGGACGCGAATGGGTCTGGCCACGTCGCTTCCCTCCGTCATGTCGTGCGCCTCAGCGCCCGGGGCCCACGTCGATGAACTGCAGGAACTCGGCGCGGGTACGCGCATCCTCGCGGAAGCTGCCGAGCATCTTGGAGGTGATCATGCTGACGCCGCGCTTGTGCACGCCGCGCGTGGTCATGCATTCGTGCGCGCCTTCGATCACCACGCCGACGCCGCGCGGCTGCAGCACGTCCTGGATCACCTGGGCGATCTGCGCGGTCAGCTTTTCCTGCACCTGCAGGCGGCGGGCGTAGGTCTCGACCACGCGGGCGAGCTTGCTGATGCCGACCACCTTGCCGTTGGGCAGGTAGCCCACGTGCGCCTTGCCGATGATCGGCGCCATGTGGTGTTCGCAGTGGCTTTCGAACTCGATGTCGCGCAGCACGATCATCTCGTCGTAGCCCTCGACTTCCTCGAAGGTGCGCTTGAGGTACTCGGCCGGGTCGTCGCCGTAGCCGCTGAACCAGTCGCCGAACGCGGTGGCCACGCGCTTGGGCGTGTCGATCAGGCCCTCCCGGGTCGGATCGTCGCCCGCCCAGGCCAACAGGGTGCGCACGGCGGCTTCGGCCTGTTCGCGCGGGGGCTTGTCGTTGGCCATGCGGTCACCGGCAGCGGGGCCGGCCTCGTCTATCGGGGGACGGGCATCGTACTCCAGCGGCGGCCGCAGGCAGAACTGCGGGGCCTTGCCGGCCCCGCAGCGACTTTTTCAAGGGTGATTGCCAGGTGCGGCGGGCTTAACGCCCATCGTGATCCGCATCGCCCGGCATGGCGCGTTCGATGTAGTGCCAGCCGTCGCGCACGGCGCCGCGGGCTTCGTTCCAGGCCAGACGCGAGTTGGCGCGGGTGGCATCCCACTTCTGGCCGAGCTCGGCTTCGACGTCGTCGAACTTGCGGCCGCGGTACTGGCTGTAGCTGTCGTAGCCGTACTTGTAGGCCGGCTCGTAGTCGCGCCATTCGCTGCCGCTCACGTAATACGGCGCGGCGGCGTATTCCTTCTTGAAGTGCTCGGTGTATGCGGTCGGATTGACCGCCTCGGCGATCGAATCGCCGGCCTTCGCGCCAACGATGCCGCCGACCACCGCGCCGACCGCACTGCCCACCGGGCCCGCAGCCGAACCCACGGCCGCGCCCGCCACGGCACCCGTCATTGCACCCGTGCCTGCGCCGACGCTGTGGTCTTTCTTGATGTCGCTCATTAGATGGTTCTCCTGCGTTGGTAAGCCGGCGCCGGAATGGACGTCGGATGCCGGCCGCGCTAGGGAAGCACCTGTACAGTCGAGGTCAAATATCGCTGAACAGGCCTCGCGTTGTTCAGCGAGGCGCGGCGAGCCCGCCAGCGTCGTGCCGCAGGCGCCAGGCCAGACCCGATACGCGCTGCGCGTGGCGCGACAGCGCAGCCCGCAACACCGCCTCGCCGCCGGCGACATGCACCGCGCTGCGCGCGCGCGTCAACGCGGTGTAGACGAGTTCGCGCGACAGCGTGCGTGCATCCTGCCTCGGCAACTGCAGCCACACGCTGTCGTACTCGGAGCCCTGCGCCTTGTGCACGGTCATCGCGAACGCGCCGCCGTGGGCCGGCAGCGCCGCGGGATGGAAGCCACGCACCGCGCCGGCGCCGGCGAACCACGCGACCAGCTGGCCCGCGTCGTCGCGCAGGCACACGCCGATGTCGCCGTTGAACAGGCCGTGGCGGTAACTGTTCTCGGTCACCAGCAGCAGGCGGCCGTGGAAATAGGGGTCGCGCTGCGCGCCTGCGAGCGCTTCCTCGATGCGCGCGTTGATCTGCGCCGCGCCCTGCGGTCCCTCGCGCAATGCGGTGAGCACGCGCGCGCGGTCGGACAGGGCGAGCGCGTCCTGCGGTTCGGTTTGCGCGACGAGTTCGCGCCACGGCGCCAGCAATGCCTCCCGCGTCGCCGGTGCGAGCAGGTCGAAATGGTCGGCGTGGTAGCGCACGCCGGACAGCGTGCCCGCCTGCAACAGCGCGAGCGCCTGCGCCGCGTCGCCGCACCGGGCCGCGTCGGCCAGCGGCGCGAGGTCCAGCGATTGCGCCTGGCGGTAGCCGCGCTGCAGGTGGATGCGGTGGCCGTGCAGGGGCGTGGCCGCTGTCGGCACCGCCGGCGCGTCGGTGGTGGTTGCCACGGGGCCGAGCAGCGGCTGCACCGCGTGCGCGGCGTCCGCGGGCAAGGCGTCACCGGCGCCGCAGGCCGCGACGATCGCGGCAAGCACATCGCCGGCTTCCACCGAGGGCAACTGGTCGGCGTCGCCGAGCAGGACCAGGCGCGCGCCCTCGCGCACGGCTTCGACCAGCTTGCACATCAGCGGCAGGTCGACCATCGACGCTTCGTCGACCACGATGACGTCGTGCACCAACGGCTGCGTCGCGTCATGGCGGAAGCGCGGGCTGCCGGGGATCGTGCCGAGCAGGCGATGCAGCGTGCGCGCCTCGCTCGGCAAGGCCGCGAGCAGGGCGGCGTCGATGCCGGCCTGGCCGTGCAGCTGCGCGAGCGCGCGCTGCAGGCTTGCGGCCATGCGGTCGGCGGCGCGGCCGGTGGGCGCGGCCAGCGCCATGCGCAGCGGTTCGCGCCCCAGGTGCGCCGCCTGCGCGGCCAGCAGCAGGAGCAACCGCGCAATGGTGGTGGTCTTGCCGGTGCCAGGGCCCCCGGTCACCAGCAGCAGCGAACGCACGAGCGCGAGGGCGGCGGCGCGAGCCTGCGCGTCGCCTGCGCGCGCGCCGGGAAACAGGACCGAGAACAGCGGCGCCAGCGCCGCGATGCCGTCGCTGGCCGGCGTGTGCGCGGCCAGCCGCGCCAATCCGGCCGCGAGGCGGCGCTCGTATTCGCGGTAGCGCCGCAGGTAGAGCAGGTCGCCTTCCAGCACCAGCGGCGCGTCGGCCTGCGCGGCTTCCTGCGCGGCGGGCGTCGCGACCCAGCGCGACGCGCGCAGGAGCTCGCGCCACGGCGTGGGTTGCGGCAGTTCGTCGAAGCTGTCGACCAGCAGCTGCGGGCGCTGCAGGTCGAGCGCGGCGTGGCCCAAGCCGACCGCCAGCGAGGCGAGTTCCACGCCCTTCAGCACCGCCGCGTCGGTCGCGGGATCGAGCCGGCGCAGGGTGTCGGCGAGCGCGCGGTCGACGCCGCGACCAGCCGCATCCGCGTGCAGGAGGAGTTGCCGGTCCGGTTGCCGGTTCATGCGCGTCCTCCGCCGCCGAGCAGGGCGTCGACGCTGGCGACCAGCGCCGCGTCGAAGCGCGGCGCGATCACCCCGCGCTCGGGGTCGTTGCGGTCCAGGCCTCGGCAGAACAGGTAGCGCACGCCGCCGAAGTCGCGCGCATGGTCATAGTCCGCGCCGCGGCGCAGGCGCAGCCAGCGGTGCAGGGCAACCACGTACAGCAGCGCCTGCAGGTCGTACTCGCTGGCCCGCATCGCCTCGGCCAGCGTGGCCTGGTCGTAGGCGGCGAGCAGGTTCGACTTGTAGTCGAGCACGTACACGCGGCCGTCGTTGCGGTAGGTGAGGTCGATCTTGCCGTTCATCAGCCCCGACAGGCGCGGCCAGGCGCCGAAGTCGCGGCGGTCGCGGGCGATGCCATGCGCGTGCAGCAGGGCGAGCAGCGCGGCGCTGTCGGCGTCGGCGAGGGTGAAGTGGAATTCGATCTCCGCCACGCACGCGGCCGGCGCCAGCTCGCACAGGCGCCCGCCTTCGGGCAGCGGCGCATTGAGCGTGGCCGCCACCAGCCGGGCGAGTTCGCGCACGCCGTCGTCGACGCTGTCGGGCGGATAGTCCTGGCTCTGCAGCGCGGCGACCAGGACCTCGCGCTGCGCGGCGGGCGGCGCCTCGCCGGCGTGGTCGCGCCAGCGCGCGAAGTCGGCGTGCTCCAGCGCGTGGTGCACGGCGTTGCCGAAGCGTTCGCCGCGGAAACGCGGATCGACTTCCGCGAACACGGTGGGCGGGGTCGCCGCCAGCGGGCGCTCGTCCGTCGCGGGCGCCTCGTCCTGCAGCGCGTGCACTCCGTGCGGCTTCTGCCGGTGCAACTGGCTGAAGCTGTGGATCCACCAGTCGCGACGCAGCTTGCGTTCGGCCTGGCAGGCCGCGGGCGTGGCGGTGGCCGCTGCGGGTGGCAGGCGCGTGGTGTCGCCGGGGTCGGGCAGACGCGGCGTTTCGATACGGAGCACGCCATCGCCCAGCGCCGCGTGCAGCGTGGCGGCGGGACGCATGCCGCCCAGTAGCGCATGCAGCGCCGACTGTTCGTGGTTCGACACCGCGCCGCCCCACAGCCAGAGGGCCTCGCGCGCACGAGTCAGGCCGACGTACAGCAGGCGCATGTCCTCGCTGCGTTCTTCCGCGTGGTGCAGGCGGCAGGCGTCGGCCCAGGCGGGTTCGTCGCCGTGGCGGGAGTCGGTCGGCACCTGGCGCACGCGTTGGCCGCGCCACTGGTACAGCGCCATGGCGGGATCGCGGCGCGGGCGGCCGAGCGCGAGGAACGGCAGGAACACCAGCGGGAACTCCAACCCCTTGCTCGCGTGCAAAGTGAGGATCTGCACGCGACTGGCGTCGGACTCCAGCCGCGGCGTCTGTTCGAAGTCGTCCTTGTCGGCGTTGGCGATCGCGGCGCGCAGCCAGTCCACCTGGCCTTGCGGGCCGAGGCCGCGCGGCTGGGTGGCGTTGGCGCGCGCCTCCTGCAGCAGTTCGCCCAGTTGCAGGAAGCTGGTGAGCTGGCGTTCGCCGTCGACCTGCGCGAGCAGGCGCGTGGCCTGTTTCGCCAGCACGTCGGCCAGCATCGCCTGCGGGCCGTGCTGCTCCCAGCGCAACCGCCATGCGGCGAAGTCGTGCTGCATCGCCGCCAGCGCGGTGCCGTCGTCGGCGAGCGCGTGCAGGCGTGCGGCATCGAAACCGAACAGCCGCGTCGCCAGCGCCGCGCGCAGGCGGCGTTCGTCGAAGGGCGCGGCCAGCGCCAGCAGCAGGGTCAGCAGTTCGTGCGCCTGTTCGGTCTCGAACAGGCTCTGCCGCCCGGTCGCAACCGCGGGCACGCCCAGTTGCGCCAGCGCGTGGCGCACGGCGACGGCTTCGGCGTGCGCACGCACCAGCACCGCGCAGTCGCGCGCTTCGAGCGGGCGCAGCGCGCCGCCGTCGCGTCGCAGCGCGCGGCCGTCCGCGCCCATGCGCAGCAGGTCGCGGATCGCCTGCGCGCAGCCGCGCGCGAGGTGCTCGATGGCCTCGTCCTTGTTCCAGTCCTTGCCGCCCTCCATGGATGGAAGTTCGTTGAACACCAGCGCCGGTGCCGACGCGCCGTCGATGCGCAGGGCGTCGTCGTCGATGCGGCCGCCGGGGGCGATGGCGGCGAAACCGATGCCATGACCGAACGGTTGCGGTTCGCCCGCAAGCTCCGCCTTGGCGTACGCCTGCGCGAACAATGCGTTGACCGCCGCGATCAACCGGGGCCGCGAGCGGAAGTTCTCCGCCAGCGGCGGCACCGGCGTCGCGCTCGCGCCGGCGTGCTGGTAGGTGTGCACGTCGCCGCCGCGGAAGCGGTAGATCGCCTGCTTGGGGTCGCCCACCAGCAGCAGGCCGTTCGCGTCCGCGCCGCGGTCCGCGCGGCGCGCGTGTTCGCCGAACAGCCGCTCGAAGATGGTCCACTGGCGCGCGTCGGTGTCCTGGAATTCGTCGATCAGCGCGAGCGGGAACTGCCCGCGCACCGCGGCGCACAGGCGCGGGCCGTGCTCGGCATCGGTCACCGCCGCGAGCATCGCGTCGATCAGATCGTCGAAGTCGCGCTGCTGGAACGCCTGCTTGCGCGCGCGGGCGCGGTCACGGGCCTGTGCGCGCAAGGCGTGCAGGCATTGCAGGCCATGGGCTTCGCGCCACGGCGCCAGCGCCTCGCGCGCGGCGAGCAGCGCGGCGATGGCCTCGCACAGCGGTGAATCGGGCGGTTGCCGGCCCTTGTTGCAGCCGTCGGCGAGCGCGGCGCGGGTGAAGCGGTCGAGGCGCTCGTGCCATTGCGAGGGCGCGGCCTCGTGCGCGGTGGCCGTGCGCAGCCAGGCCCACAGCGATGCCACCTGGTCCGGCTTGTACTTCACGCCGCTGAGCACCTTGTCCCGCAGCGCGGCGACGATCAGGTCATGCGCGGCTTCGCCGTGCCGGGCGAAACTCTCGCGGAACGCCTGCCATGCGGCGTCCAGCGCCGGCCGGGGGTCCGCGGGTGCTTGCGCGGGCGGCAGCGGCAGCAGCGGTTCCGGTGCCAGCAGCGCGGGTAGCGCCGCAGCCAATCCGGACGGTCCGCCGTAACGCGTGCGCAGCCAGGCACTGGCGTCGGTACCTGCGTCGTCGGTGGCGGCATTCCACTCGCGCCAGAGTTCCACCGCGACCGCCTCGTGCATCTCGCGCGCGCTGGTCACCACCTCGGCGGGACGCAGCACCTGTCCGGTATCCAGCGCGTGTTCGGCCAGCACGCGCTGGCAGAAGCCGTGGATGGTGGTGATCGCAGCCTGGTCCATCTCGCGCGCGGCGCGGTCGAGGCGGCGGCGCAGCGCGCGGATGTCCTCGCGGCCATCGGCGAGCGCGTCGGACAGCAACCGGCGCAGCAACGCGGTGCCGGCGTCGCCATCGGCGTGCGCCGCGGCGTCGCCCGCGTGCCAGGACGCGGCCAGTTCGGCCGCGCGCAACAGGCGGTCGCGCACGCGTTCGTGCAGCTCCTGGGTGGCGCGGATGGTGAAGGTGACGGCGAGGATGTCGGGCACCGCGCGCCGCTCGACGATCACCGCGCGCGCGAACAGTCCCGCCAGCGTGTAGGTCTTGCCGGTGCCGGCGCTGGCCTCGATCAGGCCGAGTTCGTCGAGCGCGGTGGCGAGGACCGCCTGGCTCATGCCACGTCCTCCGGGGCGAATGCCGTGGCGTGTTCGACCGCCGCGAACACGGCGCGCGCGAGCTTCGCGAAGCGCTCGCGGCTGTCCGGATCGCCGTCGAGGAACGGATCGCGGCCGCGCAAGGCCATCTGCGTGGCGGCGCTGCGCTCCGGGCGCGCGCGCTCGCGGGAATTGAAGCTCTTGCCCGACCACAGGGCTTCGGCCGCCGCCAGGCCGTTCCGGCCGTTCGTCTCGGCGGCATGGAACGCGTAGCCGCTCTTGGGCAGGAACGGCAGCGGCTGCGCCAGCGCGTGCTCGTGCAGCGCGACCAGGGCTTCCAGCGCGGCGCGCGCCTGTTCCGGTTCGACGAGGTCGCGCGGCCGCAGGCGGGGCGGCGCGTCTTCCTTGTCCTTGTACAGCTCGAACACGGGCAGCCGCAGCAGCGAGGCCGCGAGCCAGTCGAGCCCGTGCCGCAACACGTGGCCGCCATGGCGACCCTTGGCGCGCAGGACCACGCGCAGCAGGCGCGGCGACGCGCCCGGATGCACGCCATCGAGTCGGCCGCGCAGGCGCTGCGCGGCGAGCGGCTGGTCCAGCGGCTCGCGCCGCGCGTCGGCGCCGAAGCCGCCGTCCAGCGCGGCCGCGGCGAAGGGTGCGATTTCGCCGAGCAGGTCGGCGACGATCGCCGCGCCGTCGCTGCCCGGTGCGAGCTGCGCGCGCGCCAGCAGTTCGCGTTGCAGCCGCCGCGGATCGGGCCGGCGCTGCTCGCGCAGCCAGCTCGCGAAGGTGGCTTCGCGCAGCTGGTAATGGCGCAGCGCATCGGGGCGGCCGAGCGGCTCGTGGTCGTCGCTGGTGTCCTCGTCCTCCGGCAGGCGCAGGCCGAGGCCGTCGCGCAGGTAGGCGACGTGCGGCTTGTTGAGCACGCTGCGCACGCGCTCGAGCAGGACCACGGGTTCGTCGCGGTCGGCCGGCGGCAGCCACAGGGTGGGTGGCGCGAACACCGGTTCGACCCTGGTGGCGATCACGGTGTCGGCGGCCTCGCGCCAGCGCGCATCGAAGCTGAGGCGGCGCGGATCGGCGCGGCCGTCCGGGGCCGCCGCTTCGTCCACGTGGGCGGCGCCGAACGCGGCGGGCGAGAACGGC
Organism: Lysobacter oryzae DSM 21044; assembly: GCF_059568595.1. Taxonomy (NCBI): domain Bacteria; kingdom Pseudomonadati; phylum Pseudomonadota; class Gammaproteobacteria; order Lysobacterales; family Lysobacteraceae; genus Lysobacter; species Lysobacter oryzae. The sequence continues at coordinate 168,851 of NZ_JCANTQ010000012.1, forward strand.
TGCAGCGCGTGCCGCACCACCAGCGCCTCGCGCACCGCGGCGCGGGCCTTCTCGTCGCCCGCGAGGTGGCAGTCGGTGGCGGCGTCGAGCAGTTCGGCGACCACCGCGGACGGTTCGCGCCGCGAGTTGTCGCGCGGGTCCATGCCGCACCAGCTCAGGTACAGCACGCGCCCGGCGGACGCGAACAACTGCAGGAACAGGTAGCGGTCGGCGTCGCGGCGCGAGGGATCGCCGACGCGGCGCTCGCGCGTGCCCAGCTGGCGCGCCAGCAGGTTGACGCTGTCGCGGGCGTCGCGCGCCGGGAATGCGGCTTCGTCCATGCCCAGCAGGCACACGACCTGGAAGGGGATCAGCCGCATCGGCACCATGCGGCCGAAGCACACGCCACCGGACAGGAACGGCGCGCGCGCATCGCTCTCGGACAGCGCGCGGCGGAAGTGGTCGAGCACCAGCGCATGCGGCACCGGCGTGTCGAAGCCGGCCAGGGCCGCGCCGCGGGCGAAGCTGGCGATGGCCTGGTGCAGCGCCTTCAGCGCGACCGCGTCGTCCTCGTCGCCGCGCGCGAACAGGGCTTCGAGCAGGTCGTCGAGTTCGCGCGCCCAGGCCGCCGCCGGTTTCGCCTCGGCCATGCGCATGCCGGTACGGCGCAGCACGTCGAGCAGGCGCAGCAGGCCGTCGAGCGCGCGCGTGGCCTGGCCTTCCAGTTCCGGCCAGGGCGCCACGAGGTATCCATGCTCGGCTTCGATGTCCGCATCGGCCCCGGTCGCATACCCCAGCAGCAGGCGGTCGAGCGCGAATTCGAAGGTGTACGCGCCGTCCTGGAGCGTGCCGCCGGCCTGCGCGCCATGGCGGGCGCGGTCGGCCGCGTCCAGGCCCCAGCGCGCGCCCGCGGCATCGAGCCAGTCGGCCAGGGCGCCGCGTTCGTTGTCGTCGATGGCGAAGCGGCGCGCGACGGCGGGCACCGCGAGCAGGTCGAGCACGTCGCTGACGGCGAGCGCGCGCAACGGCAGGTCGAGCAGGCGCAGGAACGCAGCGGCCAGCGGCGCACTCGCCAGCGGGCTGGTGTCCGCGATGGTGTAGGGGATCTCACGCGCACTGCCCAGCGCACCGCCGAACACCGCTTCGATGTGCGGCGCGTACGCGTCGATGTCGGGGGCGAGCACGGCGATGTCGCGCGGCTGCAGGCGTTCGCCGGCATCGGGCGCTTCGGCCTCCAGCAAGGCGCGCAGCTGGTCGTGCAGGACCTGCACTTCGCGCAGGCGGGTGTGGCAGGCGTGGAACTGCAGGCTCGGGTCGCCGCGCGCGACCGTCGCGCGTGGCCACGCCGCGACCGTGGCCGGGTCCGTGTGCTGGCGCGAATCGATGTTGTCGAGCACGTCGCGCTGCAAGCGGCCCAGCAGCGTGCCGGTACCGGGTTCGACGTGCGGAGCGAGTTCGAACGCGGTCGGCACCGACTCGCCGGCGACCAGGCCGGCGACGAAGTCGCGCCCGGCCTGGCCCCACGACGCCAGCAGGCGGTTGGGGGCGTGCGCGTCGCCGCCGCCGAGGCCATCGCTCCCCAGGAATTCGTCATCGCGGGCCGGCGCATAGTCCGGCCAGCGTGCGAGGTCGCCCCAGAACGCGCGCGCCGGGGTGTGCAGGTAGAAATGCTGGATGCCGGCGCGGGCCTGGCGCGCGATCACCTGCAGCACGTCGGGCGAGATGTTCTGGCAGGCGAACACGAACAGCCGCGGCGGCAGGCCCAGCGGCACGGCGACGCGGCGCAGGTAGTCGTCGATGCGGCGGGCGCGGTGCGCGCGACCCTTGGCGATGCGCCGCCACAGCGCCGCCTGCCAGTCGCTGGCGCCGTCGCGGCGCTGTTCGCCGCGCTCCCAGTCCAGCAGCCAGTCACGGCGCCAGGCCTGGTACTTTTCGTAGGTTTCGGCCAGCGCGTTGGCCAGCGACCAGGCTTTCAGCGGATCACTGCCGCGGAGGAAGCCGGCAAGCGCCGCCGGCGGCGCGGCCTGCAACTCCCGCAGCACGTGCCAGCGCAGCGCATCCGGGGCGAGGCGGTCGGTTTCGGCGGCTGCGCCCAGGTTGCGGTCGAGGGCCAGGTCGACGAACTCGCCGGGGGTAAGGAACTGCAGGTTGGCGCAGATGCCCAACCGTTCGGCCAGCGCCTGCTGCAGCCAGCGCCGCATCGAGAACTGCGGCACCAGCACCACGTCGGGCCGCAGCCAGTCGCCGTCGGCGGGCGGCTTCGCCACTTCCTCCGCCAGCAGTCCCGCGAGCACGTCGAGGGCATTGGAGTGGTAGAGGCGGAAGTCGGGCGCGGCGGGCATCGGCGTGCATCTTGCCGGATGCGGATCGCAGCCGCTGAGACCGGGTCGCGGCCGACCTTGCGCGCCCGGCGTCTGCGACAATGCGCCGCCATCTCCCGTTCAGCCGCGCACCCCCATTCTTGCGCGCGTTTTGCCCGCGCAAGCGAACCGACTCCTTCGGCATGACCGACATCCCGCCCATCGTCCGCATCGACCATCTCCGCCTCGACCGTGGCGGCCGCACGGTGCTGCGCGACATCAGCCTGAGCGTGCCGCGCGGCAGCATCGTCGCGGTGCTGGGGCCCTCCGGCAGCGGCAAGTCGACGCTGTTGTCGGCGCTCACCGGCGAACTGCCCGCCGCCGCGGGCCGGGTCGAAGTGCTGGGCCAGGAGGTGCCGCGCTCGCAGCGCGCGCTGCTGGAACTGCGCAAGGGCATCGGCGTGCTGCTGCAGGGCAACGGCCTCCTGACCGACCTCACCGCCGCCGAGAACGTCGCCCTGCCACTGCGCATGCACACCCGGCTGCCGCCGGCGGTGATCCGCCGCCTGGTGCTGATGAAGCTGCACGCGGTCGGCCTGCGCGCCGCCGCGGATGCGTATCCGCGCGAGCTCTCCGGCGGCATGGCGCGGCGCGTCGCCCTGGCGCGCGCGCTCGCGCTGGATCCGCCACTGATGATCTACGACGAGCCGCTGACCGGCCTGGACCCGATCGCCTCGGGCGTGGTGATGGACCTGGTCAAGCGCCTCAACGATTCGCTGGGCCTGACCAGCATCATCGTCACCCACCACGTGCACGAGACCCTGCCGATCGCCGACCACGCGGTGGTGATCGCCAACGGCGGCATCGTGTTCACGGGCACGCCGAAGGAACTGGAAGCCAGCGACGATCCGCTGATCCGCCAGTTCCTCAACGGCGAACCGGACGGCCCGATCCCGTTCGAGAGCGCGGCCTTCAACAGCACCCGTCCGGAGGCCGCTTGATGCCGTTCGTTGCCGCTACCCGCGCCATCGGCCGCGCCGGGCTGTTCACCCTGTCGGTGCTGCGCGCGAGCAAGCCGACCGCCGACTTCTTCCACGAGCTGGTGCGCGAGATCTACAAGATCGGCGCGCGCACGCTGCCGATCGTGACCGTCGGTGGCGCCTTCGTCGGCCTCTCGGTGACGCTGCTGGGGTATCGCGCGCTCGACACCTACGGCGCCGCCAACCAGGTCAGCGCCATGCTCGGCCTGGGCATGTACCGCGAACTCGGGCCGGTGCTGACCGCGCTGCTGTTCATAGGCCGCGCCGGCTCCTCGATCGCCGCGGAGCTCGGCCTGATGCGCGCCACCGACCAGATCACCGCGCTCGGCCTGATGGCGATCGACCCGATCGGCAAGGCGGTGGCGCCGCGCTTCTGGGCCGCGGTGATCTCGATGCCGCTGCTGACCGCGTTCTTCTGCAGCCTGGCGATCAGCGCCGGCTACTTCGAGGCGGTGCACGTGATCGGCATCGACCAGGGCTTCTTCTGGCAGGTGCTCAAGGACAGCGTCGACTTCCACGACGACTTCCTGATGGCCTTCGTGAAGTCGGGCGTGTTCGGCGCGGTTGCCGCGCTGGTCGCCGCGCACGTGGGCTTCCATGCCGAGCCGACCATCGAGGGCACCTCGGTGGCGACCACGCAGGCAGTGGTCAACGCGTCGCTGCTGGTGCTGATGTTCAACTTCGTGATGTCCGCCCTGCTGTTCCAATGATTCCGCTCCGGCGCGTGCCGGCATTAGGTGATTTATGCGTGGTCCAAGAATCGAATTCGCCGTCGGCGCCTTCCTGCTGATCGCCCTGGGCTCGCTGCTGGTGCTGGCGCTGGCCTCGACCAACCGCAACTGGGGGTTCGGCCGCGACAGCTACAACCTGAAGGCGCGGTTCACCGCGATCGGCGCGCTGCGCCCGAACGCGCCGGTGAAGATCGCCGGCGTCGCGGTCGGCAAGGTGGCCGAGATTCAGGTCGACCCGGTTAAATACGATTCCGTCGTGACCCTGGCCATCGACAGCAAGTACAAGGACCTGCCCGGCGACACGTCCGCGGGCATCTTCACCAACGGCCTGCTCGGCGAAAGCTACATCGGCCTGACCCCGGGCGGCGATCCGGAACCGTTGAAGCCGGGCGACGAGATCTTCATGACCCAGCCCGCCGTCGACCTGATCCAGCTGGTCGGCAAGTACATGTTCTCCGGCGGTGGCAAGCCTGCGGGCGACGCCTCCGACAGCAACGCAACCGACCAATCTCCCGCCCCCACGGAAGAGCCAACGAAATGATGAAGAAGACTCTGCTTTCCCTCGCCCTCGCCGCCGCCTGCGTCGCGGCGACGCCCGCGGCGTTCGCCCAGGGTGCCGCGCAGGCCGCCGTCGCCACCAAGGCCGGCACGCCGAGCAAGCTGGTGCTCGACAACAGCTCGCGCATCCTGTCGACGCTGGAAACCCGCCGCGCCGAGTTCACCAAGAACCGCGCCGCGCTGCGCCAGTTCGTCTCGAGCGAATTCAACGCGATGTTCGACCGCGACTACGCCGCCCGCCTGGTGCTGGGCGTGCACGGCCGCGGCGCCGCCGACGGCGACGTCAAGCTGTTCGCCGACGCGCTCGCCGACAGCCTGATGAGCCGCTACGGTTCCTCGCTGCTCGACTTCAACACCCGGCTCAAGGTGCGGGTGAAGTCGGAAACCGCGCTGCCCAACGGCCGCGGCGTGCGCGTGGCCAGCGAGTTCCTGCGCCAGGGCGGCGAGCCGATCCCGGTCGATTACCTGATGCGCAACACCGGCACCGGCTGGAAGGTGTTCGACGTGATGGTCGAGGGCGTGAGCTTCGTGCAGACCTTCCGCTCGCAGTTCGACGGCCCGCTCAACCGCAAGTCGATCGCGCAGGTGGCCGCCGACCTCAAGGCCGGCAAGCTGCAGGCCGACGCCACCAAGGAATGACGCCGGCGCAGGGCGGCTGTCCGCAGTCGCCCTGCGATCGCGTCGCCATCGGCCTTCGCCCATGACCGCCACCTGCACCCGCCACGACGACACGCTGGTCTTCAGCGGCACGCTCGACCGCGCCGCGGTCGCCACGCTATGGCCGCAATTGCAGAAGACGGTCGCCGGCGCGCGTCGGTTCGACCTGAACGCGGTGTCGCGCGTGGACAGTGCCGGCCTCGCCTTGCTCGCGGAACTGGCCGCGATGGCCGGCGGTGTCGCGCTGCAGGGCGCCCCCGACGGCCTCGCCGAACTGCGTGCCGCGTATCGCCTGCAGGACGATCTTTCCTTCGCGGTCTAAACTGGCACCGCCCTGTTTGCGGTAGCGTTGCGCTGCCGTCCTCTCCCCACACTGCGACCCCCAATGCGTTCGAACGGCCTCCCCCTCGTCCTGGCCGCGCTGCTGGCGCCTGCCGCGGTCTTTGCCCAGACGGCGCCCGCGCCGCAGGACCCGAATGCCGCCGCCGTCGAAACGACGGGCGAGCAGCCGCCGCTGCCGGCGGCGGACGTCCAGGACCCAGCGTCGCCGCCGGAAGCCGCCAGCACCGAGGCCGCAGCGCCCGTGCCGGCTCCTGCGGTGACCGCCGAACCCGCACCAGCCGCGGACGGCGCGGCGGCGCCCGAACCGGTGGTTGCCGCGCCGCCCACCACTGAAGCCGGTACCGCCGACGCCACCGCCGCGACGGCGCCGGCCGCAAGCGACCAGGCCGACGCCGAGCAGGCCTTCTCCGACATCTACGGCACCCAGGACTACGGCGATCCCAACCTGCCGGCCGCCGCGCAGATGCCCGGCACCTTCGATCCGTGGGAGAAGTACAACCGCCGCATGCACCGCTTCAACAACGCGGTCGACCGGCGCATCGCCAAGCCGCTCGCGCGCGGCTACGTGAAGGTGGTGCCGCGGCCGGTGCGCCTGGGCGTGAGCAACTTCTTCAACAACCTCGGCCAGCCGTTGACCATGGTCAACAGCCTGCTGCAGGGCAAGCCCAAGCAGGCCGGACAGTCGCTGGGCCGCTTCCTGCTCAACTCGACGGTCGGCATCGCCGGGATCTTCGATCCGGCCACGCGCGCGAAGATCCCGCAGAAGAGCGAGGACTTCGGCCAGACGCTCGGCGTGTGGGGCTGGAAGCGCTCGCGCTATTTCGAACTGCCGCTGTTTGGCCCGCGCACCGTGCGCGACGTGTTCGGCATGGCCGGTGACGCGCCCCTGAGCCCGCTGCGCCAGGTCGAAGCCGACCGCATCCGCGTCCCGCTGCAGGGCCTGCAGCTGGTCGACATGCGCTCGCAGCTGCTGTCGACCGACTCGCTGCGCGAAGGCGCGGAAGACGACTACACGCTGGTGCGCGACGCCTGGTCGCAGCGCCGCGATTACCAGATCTTCGGCGACCGCACCAAGCACGACGGCCGCGACCTGCCGGACTACCTGCAGGAAGAAGAAGACGATTCGACCGTGCCGGTGGATGCGATGCCGGTGGTGGTGCCCAACAACGGCTGACGGCGGTCCGTCCGTTGGCGACGAGGGCCCGGGACGCACGCGTACCCGGGCTCTTTCGTTTACGCCGGCCGCCGCCTGCGCCGTTTTTTGCTTACGGCGCTTCCTCGTCCAGCACCTCGAGCTCACTGCCGAGCAGGCGCTGGCTGTCCTCCAGCGGCAGCGCCTCCACCTCGCGCAGCTTGCGCGTCAGCACGCGCGTGCGCTTGCCGGTTTCCTCGATCTTGTTGCTCGCTTCCTGCAGCTTCTTCTGCACCGAATCGAGCACCGCGCCGAACTTGCCGAACTCGGTCTTGACCGCGCCGAGCGTGCGCCAGACCTCGCTGGAGCGCTCCTGGATCGCCAGGGTGCGGAAGCCCATCTGGAAGCTGGTCATCAGCGCCAGCAGCGTGGTCGGCCCGGCCACGGCGATGCGCTGGTCGCGCTGCAGCGCGTCCACCAGGCCGGGGCGGCGCAGGGTCTCGGCGTACAGGCCTTCGGTCGGCAGGAACAGGATCGCGAATTCGGTGGTGTGCGGCGGCGCGACGTACTTCTTGCGGATGCGCGCGGCTTCCTCGCGCACGCGCCGTTCCAGCGCGTCGCCGGCGGCGTGCGCGGCCGGCACGTCGCCGCGCTCCTGCGCGTCGAGCAGGCGCTCGTAGTCCTCGCGCGGGAACTTGGCGTCGATCGGCAGCCACACCGGCGCCTCGCCGCTGGAGCCTGGGAAGCGCACGGCGAACTCGACGCGTTCGGCGCTGCCGGGGACCGTGGCCACGTTCGCCGCGTACTGGTCGGGCGCGAACACTTGTTCGAGCAGGCCGGCGAGCTGCACTTCGCCGAACACGCCGCGCGACTTCACGTTGCTCAGCACGCGCTGCAGGCCGCCCACGTCGGCGGCCAGGCGGTTCATGTCGCCCAGGCCCTGGTGCACCTGCGCGAGCATCGCCGCGACGTGGCCGAACTTCTCGCTCAAGCGCGCCTCCAACGTGTCGTGCAGCTTCTCGTCGACGGTGGCGCGCATCTGCTCGAGCTTGGCGGCGTTGTCCTGCTGCAGCTCGCGCAGCTTCTGCTCGAGCGTGGCGCGCATCTCGCCGATGCGCTGCTCGTTGTTGCGGGTCAGCTCGCCGACGCGGGCGTCGAGCGCGGCGGCGAAATCCTTCAGCGCCAGCGCGGTTTCCTGGCGCGCCTTGCGCGCGTCCTCGGTCAGGGCCTCGCGCAGGTCTTCCAGGCGCTGGTCGGTGCGCCCGGCGGCCTCGTTGAGGCGGCCGGCGAAGGCGTCGATGCGCCGCTCCTGCTGGGTCGAGAAGCTGTCCAGCTGTTCGCGCAGCTCGCTGCGGCCCTCGCGTTGTTCCTCGCGGAGCGCCTGCTGCAGGGTGGCGTCGGGCCGGCGCAGCATGAGCAGGACAAGCAGCACGATGGCCGCGAGCACGGCGACGAGCAGCAGCGTAAGAAGCAGGGATTCGGACATGCCGCCAGTGTAGCGGCCCGGGTCGCAGCACATGAGACCCGCCCGCGGCGCGGGTATGCTCCGACCTCGGCGCACATTCAGGAGATTCAGGATGACCACGCACCAGGGAAGTTGCCACTGCGGCACGGTGGCCTTCGAAGTGGACGGCGACATCGACAGCGGGCTCAGCTGCAACTGCTCGATCTGCCAGCGCAAGGGCGCGCTGCTGTGGTTCGTGCCGCGCGCGGAGCTGCGGGTGACCCGCGGCGAGGACGCGCTGGCGACCTACACCTTCAACAAGCACGTCATCCGCCACCGCTTCTGCCCGACCTGCGGCATGCATCCGTTCGGCGAGGGCACCGATCCCAAGGGCAACGCGGTGGCGGCGATCAACCTGCGCTGCCTCACCGATATCGAGCTGGAGTCGGTGCCGGTGCACCACTACGACGGCCGCTCGAAGTGAGCCGGCCGTAACAGCGCCAGCGCGACTGGAACTCAGTCAAGGAAGCAGGATCCGCTGCGGGTGCGCGTACAGGTTGAGCGCATCGCCGCGCGCGAACGCCGCCAGGGTGATGCCGGCGGCCTGCGCGGTGCGGATCGCCAGGTCGGTCGGCGCCGAGATCGCGACCACGATGCCCAGGCCTGCGACCGCGGCCTTGTAGACGATCTCGTAGGACGCGCGCGAGGTGATGACGACGAAGCCCTGCGCCGGATCGCGCCCGTCGCGCAGCAGCGCGCCGATCAGCTTGTCCAGCGCGTTGTGGCGGCCGACGTCCTCGCGCACGAGCAGCCCCCGCGCATCGGCGAAGCCGGCGGCATGCACGCCGCCGCTGCGGGCGTTCAACGGCTGCTGCGCCGCCAGGGCGTCGAGCGCCGCGTGCACCTGCGCCAGTGCGACCGCTTGCGGCTCGCGCACGCGCGGCACCGGCCGCAGCGCATCCTGCAGCGCCTCGATCCCGCACAGGCCGCACCCGCTGCGGCCTTCCAGATTGCGTCGCCGCTGCAGGGCGTCGTAGCGCGCCTGCGGGATCGCCGCGTGGAGGGCGACGCCGGCCTCGCCCTGCACCACGTCGACCAGGCGGAATTCGTCGGCGCTGGCGACCACGCCTTCGCTCAGCGCGAAGCCGAGCGCGAAATCCTCGAGGTCGCAGGGCGTGGCCATCATCACCGCGAACGGCTCGCCGTTGCACAGCAGCGCGACCGGGGTTTCGACCACCGCCGTGTCCTCGTGCTCGGCGTGCGCGTGCGCCTGCACCCGCAACGCGCGCACGCGGGCCAGTGCGTCGCTCATGCGCTCGCGCACAGGCGCCGGCCCTTCGCGCTCAGCCACAGCAGGGTGCGGCCGCCGTCTTCGCGCTGCTCGACCAGGTCGAGGCCGTCGAAGCGCGGGTCCGGCCCGAGGGCGGTGAGCAGGCGCTGCAGCTCGCTCAGGCTCAGGTCCATGCGCTTGGCGACGCGATGGATCGACTGGCCGTCTTCCGCCGCCAGCAGTTGCAGCAGCGCCAGGGCGCGCTCCTCGCTCATGGCGCCCGCTTGCGCAGGCGCACCGGGATCGACTTCGAGGCCGGCGTGCGCGCGCGTTCGGCGTAGCTGTCGAGCGGCACCAGCGGGTTGGTTTCGGGGAAATACGCGGCCAGGCAGCCGGGCGGAATGTCGTAGCGGACCAGGCGGAAGTCGTGCGCCTCGCGTTCCTGCACCTGCGCGCCCTCGCGCCACACCGACACCAGGTCGACGTGCTCGCCGTCGCTGAAACCGAGCCGCTGCAGGTCCTGCGGCGAGATGAAGCAGACCCGGCGCAGGCCGTGCACGCCGCGGTAGCGGTCGTCGAAGCCGTACACGGTGGTGTTGTACTGGTCGTGCGAACGCACCGTCATCAGCGTGAGCAGCTCGTCGCCCCAGGACGTCGCGGCGGCCAGCGGATGAGCGAGGAAGTGCGCGCGGCCGTCGCGCGTGGGGAAGGCGCGTTCGCGGTTGGGATGGTGCAGATGGAAGCCGCCGGCGGTGCGCACGCGTTCGTTGAAGCCCTCGAAGCCGTCGACCACGCGCGCGATGCGCTCGCGGATGCGGTCGTAGTCCTCGACCAGCGCCAGCCACGGCGTGCGGCTGTGCGGCAGCGTCGCCGCGGCCAGGCGCGCGACGATCGCCGGCTCCGACAGCAGCTGCTCCGACGCCGGCGGATTCATCCCGGCCGACAGGTGCACCATGCTCATCGAGTCCTCGACCGTCACCGCCTGCGGCCCCGCGGCCTGCACGTCGATCTCGGTGCGGCCCAGGCACGGCAGGATCAGCGCGTCGCGGCCGTGCACCAGGTGCGAACGGTTGAGCTTGGTGCTGACCTGCACGGTCAGCGTGCAGTTGCGCAGCGCCGCCTGGGTCTGCACGGTGTCCGGCGTGGCCGTGGCGAAGTTGCCGCCGAGGGCGAAGAACACCTTGCCGCGGCCGTCGCGCATCGCCGCGATCGCGTCGAGCGTGTCGAAGCCGTGCGCGCGCGGCGGGGCGAAGGCGAACTCCGCGCCCAGCCTGTCGAGGAACGCGTCGGCCGGCTTCTCGTAGATGCCCATCGTGCGGTCGCCCTGCACGTTGGAGTGGCCGCGCACCGGGCACGGCCCGGCGCCGGGCTTGCCGACGTTGCCGCGCAGCAGCAGCAGGTTGCCGAGCATCTGGATCGTGGCCACGCTGCGGTGGTGCTGGGTGATGCCCATGCCCCAGCAGAAGATCGTCGCGTCGCTGTCGATGTACAGCTGCGCGGCGTGTTCGAGCTGGTCGCGGGTGAGGCCGGACTCGCGTTCGAGCTCGTCCCACTCCAGCGCGCGCACGCTGGCGGCGAACAATTCGTAGCCGTGGGTGTGCGCGGCGATGAACGCGGCGTCGATCGCGTCGCGTTCGACCACGACCTTGGCCATCGCCATCGCTACCGCCAGGTCGCCGCCGATGCGTGGCTGGTAGTAGTCCGAGGCGATGCGCACGCCGGCGCCGCCGGGGCGCATGTCGCTCGGCGACTTCGGGTCGGCGAAGCGCTCCAGGCCGCGCTCGCGCAGCGGGTTGAAGACGACGATGCGGCAGCCGCGTCTTGACGCCTCGCGCAGTTCGCCGAGCATGCGCGGGTGGTTGGTGCCCGGGTTCTGGCCGAAGATGAAGATCGCTTCGGCCTGTTCGAAGTCCTGCAGCAGCACCGAGCCCTTGCCGCTGCCCAACTGTTCGATCAACGCGACCCCGGACGGCTCGTGGCACATGTTCGAGCAGTCGGGCAGGTTGTTGGTGCCGAACTCGCGCACGAACAGCTGGTACAGGAACGCGGCCTCATTGGAGGCGCGGCCGGAGGTGTAGAAGATCGCCTCGTCCGGCGAGGCCAGCGCATTGAGCGCGGCGGCGATCGTGGCGAAGGCATCGTCCCAGCCGAGCGGCAGGTAGCGGTCGCTGGCGGCGTCGTAGCGCATCGGCTCGGTGAGCCGCCCCTGCGCCTCGAGGAAGTGGTCGTCCTGCGCCAGCAGTTCGGTCACCGTGTGCGTGGCGAAGAATTCGCCGGTGACGCGCTTGGCGGTGGCTTCGTTGGCGACCGCCTTGACCCCGTTCTCGCAGAACTCGAAGGTCGAGTGCGCGTTGCGGTCGGGCCAGGCGCAGCCGGGGCAGTCGAAGCCGCTGGGCTGGTTGGTGCGCAGCAGCGTGTTCGCGCCCTTGATCCCGACCTGCTGCTCGCGCAGGGCGTGCCAGGAACTCTTCAGCGCGTCCCAGCCGCCGGCGGGCTTGAGGTAGACGTCGATGGACTTGCGCTGGGACATGCGACGCCGGCGTGAACGGTACGTGGCGATTCTAGCGCCGTGGTGCGTGGGCGGCGTTTCCGGCGCCGTTGCCGCGCGCGACGTTCATGCGCTCCGCACGCGCATTGAACGATGCTGTGTGCATGGACTCGATGACGCAGCTGCCGATGACGCCGTATCGCAACCGCAGCGGCGGTTCGGGCATCGCCGCGTACGCGGTGCTGGACGAGGACATCGTGGTCGAGTTCACCGACGGCTCGCGCGTTCGCTATGGCGCCAGCCGTCCCGGCCGCCACCACGTCGGCCAGATGAAATCGCTGGCGATGAGCGGGCGCGGCCTGGGCAAGTACATCGACCGCTACGTGCGCGAGAAGTACGAGGAGCGGTTGTGAACCGGCGCCGCGATCCCGCGCACCGCGTTCAGTCCAGCACGCGGCAGAACACCGCCTTGAGGTAACGCGACTCCGGCACCTGGGCGAGGAACGGATGGTCGGCGCCGGCCCCGGCGATCTTCAGCACCTGCACCGTGCGGCCGGCGTAGAAAGCGGCCCGGCGCAGCATGTCGAGGAACTGGTCCTCGCTGACCAGACCCGTGCACGAGAACGTGGCGAACAGCCCGCCCGGCTTGACCACGCCGAGCGCGAGCTTGTTCATGTCCAGGTACTTCTTCAGCGCGCTGATCACCTGCTCGCGATCGCGGGTCATCTTCGCCGGGTCGAGGATCACCACGTCGTAGAGGTCGCCGCGCTGCCCGGCGTCGCGCAGCCACGGGAAGATGTCGGCCTGGACGAAGCGCGGGCGCACGTTGTTCAACTTCGCGTTGCCCTTGGCGATCTCGATCACCGCCTCGTCGATGTCGATGCCGGTGACCTCGCTGGCGCCGCGCGCCGCCGCATAGACCGCGAAGCCGCCGGTGTTGCAGCACAGGTCGAGCACGCGCTTGCCCTCGACCTGCTGGCTGAGCCACTGCCGGTTCTCGCGCTGGTCGGCGAAGAAGCCGGTCTTGTGCGCGCCCGCCGGATCGGCCCGGAACTTCACCCCGTACTCGCTGATGACCGCCGGCTGCGCCGGTTCGGAGCCGCGGAAGTCGAACGACTCCTGCTTCTGCACGTGCTCGTCGGCGGAGGCGTGGAAACGGCAACCGGGGAAGTGCTGCTTCAGGGCGGCGTAGATCCATTCGCGGTAGCGGAACGCGCCGGCGCTGAAGAACTCGACCACCAGCAGGTCCGCATAACGGTCGACGACCAGGCCGCTGATACCGTCGCCCTCGCTGTGCACGACGCGCCAGGCGTCGCTGACCGCATCGAGCTTGAGCACCTCGCGGCGCAGCGCGACCGCCTCGCCGATCTTGCGCGCGAACCAGGCGGCATCGACGGCCACGTCGGGATCGCGCTCGAGGATGCGCAGGGCGATGCGCGAGTGGCCGTTGTAGAAGCCGCGGCCGATCCAGACCCCGTCGACACCGACCACGTCGACGATCTGGCCGGACTTGGGGCGCGTCGCGGGCTTGTCGACCAGGCGCTGGAAGATCCAGGGGTGGGTGGAGTTCCAGGCGTTCTTGAGACGGACGGTGGGATTGGGTTCGGGCGTATTCATCGCGGCATTTTACGCGGTGGGCCGCAGGTGCCCCGGGTGCCGGCGCGAGGAAACGCCCGCAGCGGCGGTTTCCGGCACGATGGAACGGGTTGGGGTCTTCTGCAGACGGCTGTTCTGCGCGGCGCGGCTCCCGCGCGTTGCGGTAGTTGCGGCCACGGTTCCATCGCGGCGCGACGCGGGATGGTTTGTCCCGGCCGGCCGCCCTTGCATCGGCGCCCCGGCGCCGCCACTGCAATCGCATGCACCTGCCCACTCCCGAACTCCCCGCCGATACCCCGGCCCAGCGCGCGCGCGACCGCCGGCGGCTGCTGCGCGCCTTCAACCTGAGCTTCGCCTTCGTGCTCGCGCTGGGCGCGGTGTTCCTCGCCCAGCCGGCCTTCGACGTGGCCGTCTGGACGGTGCAGCCGCATGCCTGGACCGGGCTGACCGGGGTGCTGACCGGGCCGCTGCTGCACGGCTCGGTCGAGCATTTCGCCGCCAATGCGATCTCGCTGCTGTTGCTGGGCACGCTCGCCGGGGCGGTATACCCGCGCGCCACCCTGCGCGCACTGCCCTTGCTGTGGCTGGGCTCGGGCTTGGGTGCCTGGCTGCTCGGCGAGGCCGGGTCACGCCACCTGGGCGCCAGCGGCCTGACCCATGGCCTGATGTTCCTGCTCCTCGGCCTGGGCCTGCTGCGCCGCGACCGGCCGTCGGTGGCGGCGGCGATGATCGCGTTCTTTCTCTACGGCGGCATGCTGCTGACCGTGCTGCCGCGCGAAGCCGGGGTGTCCTGGCAGGCGCACCTGGGCGGCGCCCTGGCCGGCGTGGTCGCGGCCTGGCTGTTCCGGCGCAGCGACCCGCTGCCGCCGCGGCGCCGCTACAGCTGGGAAATCGAGGAGGAGCTCGAGCGCGAGGCCGCCCAAGCCGAGCGCGACGAACTGGAGCCGCGCAGCCCGGCGGACGTGCCGGTGCTGTGGGACCGCCCGCCACCGGTCGAACGTGGCGTAGTCCTGCGCTTCCGTCCGCCGCGGTGAGCAGGGCCCCCTGTGCGGGGTTTGGCGGTTCCGTTAACGGAAATTTGACAAGCCTGAAGGCTCGCGGCACCGTGTCGCAGCCCCGATTAGGGCATCAACTCTTACGGAACCAACGAATGAAGAAGATCCTGATCCTGTCCTGCGCACTGGCCCTCGCCGGCCTGTCCACCTCCGCCATGGCCGCTGGCGGCCAGGGCTTCGCCCGCGTTGAAGTCGGCAACACCGACGTCGACGTCGACATCTCGGGCCTGGGCAGCGCGAGCGACAGCGACACCGGTTACTCCCTGCGCGGCGGTTACTACTTCACCGACAACTTCGCCGTCGAAGGCAGCTACAACGACCTGTACAACAAGGACGGCGGCAAGCTGAGCAGCTTCGGCGTCGGCGTGGTCGGCAAGAAGAACTTCGGCGCCAACAACAGCGGCTTCTTCATCGACGGCCGCGTCGGCTTCGAGCGCGTCAAGGGCGACGTCGATGGTTCCGACACCTCGAACGAGGCCTACTACGGCGTCGGCGCCGGCTACGACTTCAGCGAGTCGTTCGGCCTGAGCCTCAACTACGACTTCCACAGCGCCGATTTCGACGGCGTCTCGGTGGATGCCGACACGATCAACGTGGGCGGCGAATTCCGCTTCTGATCGCCGTTGCATAGCAGCACCGGAGACGGCCGCCTCGCGCGGCCGTTTCCTTTTTGGCGCCGGTCCGGCTTTACTGCGCGGCACCCGCAGCCGGCGCCGACGGACGCCGTGAACCCAGGGGGAAGTTTGGAAACCAATCTCTACGCGCCGCCGGTCGCGGCGGTCACCGATTTGCCGCGCGCCAGCAATGCCCGGGTGCCGGAGTTCTACGTGGTGTCACGGACCAAGTTTGCGGTCCTGTTCTTCGCCACCTTCGGCGCCTACCAGCTGTACTGGTTCTACAAGCACTGGGCGCGCTATCGCCGCCGCAGTGGCGAGGACCTCTCGCCGGTCTGGCGGACGATCTTCGCCATCTTCTACACCCACTCGCTCGGCAACGAAGTCGATCACTCCTTGGCGCGGGCCGGCATCGCCCATCGCTGGGCGCCCGGCGCGCTCGCCGCCGGCTACGTGCTGTTCCAGATCGGCGGCACCATCTGCGACCGTTTGTCCGTGCGCGACATCGGCTCGCCGGTCACCGACATCCTCGGCCTGCTGTCCCTGCTGCCGATCGGCTACTGCCTGTGGGGCATCCAGAACGCGGCCAACATCGCCTGCGGGCAGCCGCAGGGCGAATCCAACCGCACGTTCACCTGGGCCAACTGGGTCTGGATCGCCCTGGGCTCGTTGTGGTGGCTCATCGCCCTGCTCGGCCTGGTCCTGCTTTACGGCGTAGGTATGGAGTAGCGCCGTCACCCCGCTCAACGCGGCAGCGGCAGGCCGCGGAACGCCTTGACCGTGCGCAGCACGAAGCTCGAGTTGACGTCGGCGACGCCGGCCTGGTTGAGCAGGCGGTCGAGCAGGAAGCGCGAGAAGTGTTCGAGGTCGCGCACCGCCACCTGCAGCAGGTAGTCCATGTCGCCGGTGAGCGCGTGGCAGGCGACGACCTCGTCCCACTGGTTGACGAAGTCGACGTAGGCGGCGATCGAGGCCGCGTCGTGGTGGCGCAGTTGCACGCGGACGAAGGCCTGCAGGCCCAGGCCCAGGCGCTCGGGGTCGACCTCGGCGCGGTAGCCGCTGATCACGCCCTCGCGCTCCAGCCGCTGCAGCCGGCGCAGGCAGGCCGAGGCCGACAGGTGCACGCGCTCGGCCAGTTCGGCGTTGGTCTGGCGACCGTTGCGCTGGAGCTCGGCCAGCAGCTGCAGGTCGGTGCGGTCGAGATTGGCGGCGCTCATGGCGGTTTCCTGCGGGGATTGGACTGATCGCGCAAGAATCATGCGCTCAGGCCCGGGACACCCGCAACAACGCAAGCTTGTTGCGCCGATCCGCCGCTACAGTGCCCTGTCAGGAGCGCACTCCCAGGAAACCGGCCCCCATGAACACCGCCCCCAACCGCGTCGAACACCAGCTCACCGACAAGGGCTACGTCCCGGTCTACACCACCGCCGTGGTCGAGCAGCCCTGGTCGAGCTACTCGGCCGCCGACCACGAGGTGTGGGCGACGTTGTTCGCGCGCCAGCAGCAGATCCTGGTCGGCCGCGCCAGCGACGAATTCCTGCACCAGCAGCGCGCGATGGGCATGGCGCCCGACCGTATCCCCAAGTTCGACGAGCTCAACCGGGTGCTGCGCGCGGCCACCGGCTGGGAGCTGGTCGGCGTCGAGGGCCTGCTGCCGGAACTCACCTTCTTCGACCACCTCGCCAACCGCCGCTTCCCGGTGACGTGGTGGATCCGCAAGCCCGAGCAGCTTGACTACCTGAGCGAGCCCGACCTGTTCCACGACCTGTTTGGCCACGTGCCGCTGCTGATGAACCCGGTGTTCGCCGACTACATGCAGGCCTACGGCCGCGGCGGCGTGAAGGCGCATGCGATCGGTCCGGACGCGCTGGTCAACCTCACCCGCCTGTACTGGTACACGGTGGAATTCGGCCTGATCAAACAGGCCGACGGCCTGCGCATCTACGGCAGCGGCATCGTCTCGTCGAAGGGCGAATCGATCCACTGCCTGGAAAGCGCCGCGCCCAACCGCATCGGCTTCGACCTCGAGCGGATCATGCGCACGCGCTACCGCATCGACACCTACCAGAAGACCTACTTCGTCATCGACAGCTACGAGCAGCTGATGGAAGCGACGACGCCGGACTTCACCCCGATCTACGCGCGCCTGGCGCAGCAGGACTCGATCCCCGCCGGCACCGTGCTCGCCACCGACACCGTGTACAACCGCGGCAGCGGCGAGGGCTGGTTGAACGACGGCGACGTGTGAGCTGACGCCCGCCCCCGGCCGGGGCTGGGCTTTTTCGCGGCGGACTCACCGCCGCATCGCTAGCCTGCCGGCATGGAGGCGAATGCCACGGCCGCCGTCCATTTGGACATCCCGCTGGGCACGCTGCGGTTGCGTGGGCTGTTCGCGCGCCCCGCCGCCGCGCGCGCCGTGATCGTCTTCGCGCACGGTTCCGGCAGCGGCCGGCTGAGTCCGCGCAACCAGTTCGTCGCCGCGACGCTGCAGGACGCGGGCTTCGCCACGCTGCTGTTCGACCTGCTCACCGCCGAGGAGGAATGGCGCGAGCGCGAAACCCGCCACCTCCGCTTCGACATTGCCCTGCTCGGGGCGCGGCTGCTGGCGGTGACGCGTTGGCTGCACGCGCGGCCCGACACTGCCGGGCTTGCGCTGGGCTACTTCGGCGCGAGCACCGGCGCCGCGGCCGCGCTGGTGGCGGCGGCCGAAGCCGCGACCGGCATGCCGAACGACCTGCCGCCGATCTTTGCCGTAGTCTCGCGCGGCGGCCGCCCCGACCTCGCCGATGGCGCGCTCGAGCTGGTGCGCGCGCCCACGCTGCTGCTGGTCGGCAGCGACGACCACGGGGTGATCGAACTCAACCGCGCCGCGTTGGCGCGCCTGCATTGCGAGAAGTCGCTGGGGCTGGTGGCCGGCGCCACCCATCTGTTCGAGGAGCCGGGCACGCTGGCGCAGGCCGCGCACCTGGCCGCCGAGTGGTTCGGGCGGTACCTGCCCGCGCAGGACGCGCCGCCATGACCTTCCGCGACCGCCGCCATGCCGGCGCGCAGCTGGCGCAGGCGCTGCACGAGTACGCCGGTCGCGACGACCTGGTGGTGCTGGCGCTGCCGCGCGGTGGCGTGCCGGTGGCGTACGAGGTCGCGCGCGCGCTGCGCGCGCCGCTCGACGTGTTCCTGGTGCGCAAGCTCGGCGCGCCCGGGCAGGAAGAACTCGCGGCCGGGGCGATCGCCAGCGGCGGCGTGCGCGTGCTCAACCCCGGGATCGTGCGTGCGCTGCACCTGGACGAGGCTCAGATCGAGGCGATCGCGCGCCGCGAGCAGCGCGAACTGGAACGGCGCGAACGCGCCTACCGCGCCGGCCGCGGCGAGGTCGCGCTGGCCGGGCGCACCGCGATCGTCGTCGACGACGGCCTGGCGACCGGCGCGACCATGCGCGCCGCGGTACGCGCGCTGCGCCAGCACGGACCCGCCCGGATCGTGGTCGCGGTGCCGGTCGGCGCGGTCGAGGCCTGCGCGTTGTTGCGGCGCGAGGCCGACGCGGTGGTGTGCCTGCAGGCGCCCGAACCGTTTGGCGGCGTGGGCATGTGGTACGACAACTTCGACCAGACCTCGGACGACGAGGTGCGCGCGTTGCTGCTGGCAGCCGAAGTCGCACCGCCCGCCGCCGCGCCCGACAAGGCCAGCGGCGATGCGGCACTCCTGCGCCGCGCCGCGCGCCCGCTGCAGCAATCCGCCGACTTCGACGCGCTGCTCGATCGCATTGGCGATGCCAGCCTGGTCCTGCTCGGCGAAGCCTCGCACGGCACCGACGAGTTCTACCGCCTGCGCGCCGACATCACCCGGCGCCTGGTCGAGGAGCGCGGCTTCAACGTGGTCGCGGTCGAGGCCGACTGGCCGGATGCGTACCGGGTCAACCGTTACGTGCGCGGCGACGACGCCGACGCCGATGCGGAGCAGGCACTGGCCGGCTTCCAGCGGTTTCCCACGTGGATGTGGCGCAACACCGTGGTGCGCGACTTCATCGATTGGTTGCGCCGGTACAACGACGCACTGGCGCGCCCGCAGGATCGGGTCGGCTTCTACGGCCTCGACCTGTACAGCCTGCACGGCTCGATCGAAGCGGTGCTCGACTACCTCGAGCGCACCGACCCGGCCGCGGCAGCGCGCGCGCGCCAGCGCTACGCCTGCTTCGACCATTTCGGCGAGGACGTGCAGGCCTACGGCTATGCCGCGAGCTTCGACCTGTCGCACAGCTGCGAGGACGCGGTGGTGGCGCAACTGCTCGACCTGCGCCGCCACGCCGCCGCCGTCGACGGCCACCGCGACGACGAGATGTTCGTCGCCGAGCAGAACGCGCGCCTGGTGCGCAACGCCGAGGCCTACTACCGCAGCATGTTCCGCGGCCGCGTGTCCTCGTGGAACCTGCGCGACACGCACATGATGGAAACGCTGCAGGCGCTGGTCGATCGCGGCGTGCAACGCGGCCATCCCGCCAGGATCGCGGTGTGGGCGCACAACTCGCACCTGGGCGACGCGCGCGCCACCGAGATGGGCGAACGCGGCGAACTCAACCTCGGCCAACTGGTGCGCGAGCGCCACGGCGATGCCGCGGTGCTGGTCGGGTTCAGCACCTACAGCGGCACGGTGACCGCCGCGTCGGACTGGGACGAGCCGGCGCAGCGCCAGCGCGTGCGCCCCGGGCTGCCCGGCAGCTACGAGGCGCTGTGCCATGAAACGGGACTGGGGCGCTTCCAGCTCGACCTCGGCGATGCGGTGTTGCGCGGCGCACTCGCCTCGCCCCGGCTGCAGCGCGCGATCGGCGTGGTCTACCGGCCGCAGACCGAACGCCTGAGCCACTACTTCCGCTGCCGCCTGCCGGAGCAGTTCGACTGGCTGCTGCACGTCGACGAGACCCGTGCACTGACGCCGCTCGATGCGAGCAGCGGCTGGCGTCATGACGACCCGCCCGACACGTGGCCGAGCGGGTTGTAGCCGCCGGGCGGCGCCTGCTCAGCGCGTGTGGGCGCGTCGGCCTTGCGTGGTGGTGGTGGTGGCACGGGCGGGTGCAGCCGGGGCCCGTGCCAGGACCGTGACCAGGCCCGAGGAAACATTGGCCAGGACGAAGTCCTTGCGGCCGTCGCCGTTGATGTCGCCCACCGCCAGGCCGATGGGATTCAGGCGGCCGCCGGCCCAGGGCAGCGGCAGCAGTACCTCGTCCGCCAGCCCGGCAGCGCCCTGCAGGTAGTAGCCCAGCCCGTAACCGCCGTCGTGCTCGACCACCAGGTCGTCGCGACCGTCGCCGTCCAGGTCCGTGCCGAGCATCGGCCCGGGCAGGTCCCAGGTGGCGAGCCGCGGCAGCGGCTCGGTGAAGCGGCCATTGACCTGCTGCAGGTACACGGAGATCGCGCTGCCGGATTCGGCGGTGCCGCGATTCATGTAACTGCCGGTCACGACATCGACGCGGCCGTCGTGGTTGAAGTCGCCCACGGCGGTACCGTTCGGGAAATAGCCGGGGAAATACTGCGCGGGCAGCGTGGTGTAGCCGTACGGCGGATTCGCGTAGGCGATGTTCAGGCGCGAGGCGCCCGCCTCGGCTGTAACCGCGAGATCGGGGTAGCCGTCGCGGTTGAGATCGGCGACCTCCAGGTCGTTGCCGCCGCCGCCATGGGTGTAGGCGTAATCGATGCCCAGCAGGCCGCCTTGCCCATCGCCGAAATAGATCACCGCGAACGGATAGCTGCAGTGGGCCACGACGTCCATCGCGCCATCGCGGTTGATGTCCGCGGCCGCGACCAGGAATCCGCACACCAGCGAGGGAAATTCCTGCGTGGTCGGCTCCTGGCCCGGCGCCAGCGTGCCGCCGCGCAGGACCGTGAGTCCGGCCGAGGTGCCCAGCAGGATGTCCTGCACGCCGTCGCCGTCGAGGTCGCCCAGCGCCACGCCGGGACGGAACGCCGCGTACACCGACGTCGGGAACGCCTGCCGCACCGGCGTGTGCGCCAGGCTCCCGTCGGGCTGCTGCGCGTAGATCCACACGGAAAAGCTCAGGCCCGCTTCCATGCTGGTCATGACCACGTCGTTGCGGCCGTCGCCGGTGACGTCGCCGATCGCGATCGCCACCGGCTGGCTCGCGGCGTCCGGCAGCGCCTGCACCTGGTAAGGCGCGAATTCGAGCGCCGCGGCGGCGCCGCTGGCCAGCCACAGCGCGGTGCACATCAGGGTCCGGATCATCGGCGCGGCTCCGTGCGGTTGACGCGCTTGCGTGCAGGCGCGAGGTCGGTTTTTCGCACAGCCACCGGCGCGGCGGCGGCCACGGGTGGCGTGGCTGGCACGGCGATGCGCTTGCCGGTGCGGTTGTTGGCCAGGCTCAGTTCGAGCGTGCGGGTACGCGCGGTCACGGCCATCGCGGCCGAACTCGGCGCGGTGCTCGCGAACTGCAGCGGCAGCGACAGCTGCGCCTGCTCGCCGAACGCGAGCGACGCCACGCCGCACAGGACGCGCGCGCGGTCGGGCGCTTCCGCCAGCACGCGGCACCCGGTGGGCAGCGCACCCAGCTGCAGGGTCGCCGGCGCAATCGCCTGGAGGTCGATTTCCGCGGTGGGCGTCGCCACCGGCGTCAGCCCCCGCGAGACATTCGCCAACTGCACCGTCACCGCGGACGTGTCGAATGCGGCCGTGACGGCCAGGTCGCTGCGTGCCGGGCAGGTATTTCCGTACAGCCACACCAGCCCGTAGTTGTCGATTGCCGCCGCTGCATCCGGGCAACCATCGTGATTGAGGTCGCCGATCGCAAGCGCGTTGGCCAGGCTGAGGTCGGAGTCCATCGGCACCGGATCGAGCCGCTGCGGCTCCATGCCCGTGTCGCCCTGCAGGTTGCTGTAGAGCCCGCCAAAGGCCCAGGCGAGGTGCATGACGTCGTCGCGGCCGTCGCCGTTGAGGTCGGCCGCCGCGCGCGGCCCCCGGCGCGAATAGCCCGGCACGCGCACGGGTCCGCGGTAGCCGAAGCCCGCGGCTTCCTGGAAATAGATCGCCGGATAGTCGCCGCTGTCGTAGTGCGCGGAAACGTCGGGCAGGCCGTCGTGGTTGAAGTCGCCGATCGCGAACGACTCGGCATAGAAGCCGACGTGCACCGGCTGGCTGTAGCTGCCATCGCGCTTGCGGTGCCATACCGCGATTTCGTTGCCGGGCGCGTAGCTGGCGACGAGGTCGGGCAGCCGGTCGCGATTCATGTCGGCAACGCGCACGAAGCTGGCCCCGGACGCGATCGCCAGGGGCGCGGTGGCGCGGATGCCGCCGGCGCCATCGCCGTAATGCACGTGGATCGTGTTGTCGAAGCCCGGCGTCACCAGATCGGGCCGTCCGTCCAGGTCGATGTCGGCGATGGTCAGCGCACGCTCGGGCAGGCCCGGCAGCGGCTTGATCACGAAGCGATCGCCAGCGTTGCCGGTATTGAGCATCAGGGTCAGGCCCTGCGAATGGCTCAGCGCGATGTCGAGACGGCCATCGCCGTTGAGATCGGCGAGGCCGAGGCCCAAGTGATTCGCGCGCGCTGTGTATTCGTAGCGCCACGGCACCTGCAGCAAGCCGTCGGCCTGCTGCACGAACAGGTACACCGCGCGGTCGGGGGTTTCGTCGCGGCCCCGATCGGCGGTGGCGACGACCACGTCGTCGAGGCCATCTCCGGTCAGGTCGCCGATGGCGATGGCGTCCGCGAAGGACGGGAGTTGGTAGCTGTTGAACGCCACCTCGAAGTTCTGCGGCATCGTCACGCCGGGAATGCTCGCGGCGACCGTGCCCGTTGCCAGCGCCAGCAGCGCCGCCATCCAATGCTTCATCCCAGCCCCTGCCGCAGTTCCGCGCCATTCCCCATGGCCCGGGCATTCTAGACGCAGGCGCGGCTGCAACCGATCGGGCGGACGCGGGAGCCGCTCACGCCGGCGACGCGGCGACCGCGGTCGAGATGGGGCGCGGCTTCCACTTGCGATCCAGCAGCCCCTTCGCGGCCACCGCCACCACCAGCGGCCCGAACCACGCCGCGTAATGCAGCGCGGTGCCATCGATGCCCGGCAGCAGCCGCGGCAGGCCGATGCCGAGGAAGGCGATATGGGTGGCGACGCCATTGCCGAGCATCGCGGTGTAGTGCTCGACCAGCCACCAGCGCGGCCGCGCCGCCAGCCGCTCGCGCTGGCGGCGCTTGCGCAGCATGTCGACGCCGGCGAACAGGCCGACCGTGGAGAAGCCGACGAGCAACGGCGCGCCCACGCGCAGGCCCAGCGCGAGCACGCCGGCGCCGGCGAGCAGCGACAGCCAGGCCAATGCCACGAACACCGGCCCGGTGTAACGCGCGACATCATGCTTGTCGCGGATCGCGCGCCACGCGCTCCACAGCGCGGTCGCGGTGATCACCAGAAGGTAGGCGAGGAACGCCGCGGTCACCGTACGCTCGCGCACCAGCCAGGCATACGCCGCCATCGGCACGCCGGTGGCGAGGATGCCGGCCATCGCGAGCAGATACAGCTGGCCGGCGCGGCGGTGCCGCGGGCTGCCCTTGCGCAGCAGCGCGGCGCTCCAGAACGCGGCGAGCGCGATGGTGCCGATGCCGGCGTGGCAAGCGACGAGCAGCTGGTAGGCGGTCATGGCCGGATCCCGTGGCGAAGAGGTGGCGCCAGCTTCGCGGCGGGGCGCCCGCGGCCGCAGTGCCCGCGGTCATTGCAGCAGGGTGCTGGAAGTCACTTTCTGCATCGACGGCATTGCCGTGGACGCACTGCAGGTCGCAGCATGCGTGCATGCCACGCACCTACGCCCTTGCTCCGCACCGACGCGGCCTGCCGCTGCGCGAACGCCTACGCACGCTGCTGCATCCGTTCAACCTCGCCGGCCTGTTCACCTGGTGCGCGGTCGCGTTGTCGATGCGCTGGGTGGATGCCGCCGCGGTCCCGGCCGCGTGGACCTTGCTGGTCGTGTACCTGGGCGCGCTGCTCGCCAACGACCTGCTGCGCGAACGCTTTCCGCGCAGCTCCACGGTGCTGCTGTGGCTGGAAGCGGCCGCGGCGCTGCTGCTGGTGTGGCTGGACGCGGGCCTGGGCACCGCCCAGGTGCTGCTGGTGGTGTGGACCGCGCAGATCGCCGCCGCGTGGCCGCCGCGCCGCGCGTTGCTCGCGGTGCTGCTCGCCGACGCCGTGGTCTACGCGATCCTGGTGGCCGCGGGCGTGCGCTCGCCGCTGGTAATCGTGGCGATGTACGGCGGCTTCCAGGCGTTCGCGGCGCTGTGCGCGTTCTACGCCACCGCGGCCGAGCGCGCGCGCGACGACCTGGTGCGGGTCAACGCCGACCTGCTCGCGACGCGCGCGCTGCTCGCCGATTCCGCGCGCGATGCCGAACGCCTGCGCGTGGCGCGCGAACTGCACGACGTCGCCGGGCACAAGCTCACCGCGCTCACCCTCAACCTGCGCGCGCTCGCCACCGAGCCGGCGCTGGCCGACCGCCGTGAACTGCAGGTCGCGCAGCAGATGTCGGCCGAGCTCCTCGGCGACATCCGCAGCGTGGTGCAGGCGCTGCGCGATGCCAGCGGGCTCGACCTCGGCACCGCGCTGCGTGCGCTGGCCGCGCCGCTGCCGCGGCCGGCGTTGCAATTGGCGATCGGCGACGACGTGCACATCAGCAACCCGGCGGTGGCCGAGGCGGTGCTGCGGCTGGTGCAGGAAGCGCTGACCAACAGCGCGCGCCACGCCGACGCCGATACCGTGCGCGTGGCCCTGGTCCGCGCGGGCCAGCGCCTCACCGTGCGGGTGGAGGACGACGGCTACGTGCACGGCACCCTGCGCGAAGGCAATGGCCTGGCGGGCATGCGCGAACGCCTCGCCGCGGCCGGCGGTACCCTGGCGCTGTCGACCACCGCCCGTGGCGCACTGCGCATCGACGCGAGCCTGCCGCTGTGAATGGTTCCCTCTCCCTTGCCCCGGCATCGCGCGTCGCATGACTGCTTCCATCCGCATCGCCCTCGCCGACGACCAGGCCCTCGTGCGCGCCGGCCTGCGCGCGCTGCTGGAACGCCAGGGCATCGAGATCGTGTTCGAGGCCGACGACGGCGAGCACCTGCTCGCGCAACTGGCCACGCAGCCGGTCGATGTCGTGCTCAGCGACATCCGCATGCCGCGCGTGGACGGGATCGAGGCGCTGCAGCGGCTGCGTGGGCGCGGCGACGCCACCCCGGTGCTGCTGCTCACCACCTTCGACGACAGCGACCTGCTGCTGCGCGCGACCGAGGCCGGCGCGCAGGGCTTCCTGCTCAAGGACGCCGCCCCCGAGGACCTGCGCGAGGCGATCGAACGCGTGGCGCGCGGCGACACCCTGCTGCAACCGGTGAGCACCGAGGCGGTGCGCACGCGCTACCAGTTCCATGCGGCCGACGCGCCCAAGGAGCGCTTCAGCGAACGCGAAGTCGCGATCCTGCGCCTGCTCGCCGGCGGCTACTCCAACAAGGAGATCGCGCGCTCGCTGTTCCTCGCCGAAGGCACGGTGAAGAACTACGTGTCGGTGATCCTGGAGAAGCTCGACACCCGCGACCGCACGCGCGCGGTGCTGAAGGCGATCACCCTGCGGGTGATCTGAGCCCCGCGCCTTCGCACGCCGCGCTCACGCGGCGCGCGGCTTCCACCAGCGGTCGAGGCCGCCCAGCAGCTTCTTCAACGCACGCGAAGTGCGGCCGCGGCGGGTCTTGCGCGCGTACGCGGCGGCATCGGCGAGCCAGGCGATCTGGATGGTGTAGCGGTCGCCCTCGAACGGCAGGTGGCCGTGGAAGGAGTTGTGGGTGCGGCGGAACGCGACCAGGTTGCCGTACACCGGCGCCACCTGCGGGGCGACCTGGGTCTGGATATCGGCGACATCGGCGAGGAAGCGCAGCGCGCCCGCGTCGCCGTGCGGCCAGTCCGCGTTGAGGTAGATCAGCGCGGTCACGATCTTGGACTGGCTGTCGGTATGGATGTTGCCGTGGCGGCGGTTGAGCGAACGGCACAGCGTGACCAGCGCCGGATACTGCGACAGCCGCTCCACACCCAGGCGCGCGCCGATCGCGTCGGCGAATGCCGGCGCCGTGAGTTCGGCCACCAGCGCATTGATCGCCGGGCCGCAGTCGCCGTCCTCGTACGGGAAGAAACCGGCGCCGCGATAGCGCGGAAAGTCGCGGCGCAGCTCGTCGGCCCGGGCCGGATCCAGCAGGCCTGCGGCGGTGACCAGCGGGAAGGGCGCGGCGAGTGCCGATTCGGGCAGGTGATCGATGCGAAGCATGGGAACGGGGCCGGCAAAACGGCAGTTTAGCGCGGTGCTTCGCGCGCCGAAGGCGCGTCCAGCGGCTTCGCGTCAGTTCAGCGTCTCGACCCAGGCGGCCATCGCATCGAGCACGTCCTGCAGCACCTGCGCATCGCGACGGCCGTTGCGCGCGCGAACATGGAAGGAATGGTCCGCGTCGGCGACCTCGACCAGGGTGGCGCGCGGCGCCAGTCGCGCAACCAGCGGCCGCAGCAGGGCCAGGTCGGCCAGCTCGTCGCGCGTGCCCTGCAGGAACAGCATCGGCAGCGTCACCGCGTCCAGGTGCGCGGCGCGCTCCGTCGACGGCTTCCCGGCCGGATGCAGCGGGAAGCCGAAGAACACCAGTCCCCGCACGCCGGGCAGCGCGTGTTCCGCCTGCGCCTGCGAGGTCATGCGCCCGCCGAACGACTTGCCGCCCGCGAACAGCGGCAGCCCCGGCAGGCGGCGCGCCGCTTCGGCCACCGCGGCGCGCACCGCGGCCTGGGCCACGCGCGGCACGTCGGGCCGGCGCGATCCGCGCTCCATGTACGGAAACTGGTAGCGCAGCGTGGCGATGCCGCGTGCGGCCAGGCCCTGGGCCGCCGCGGCCATGAACGCGTGGGCCATGCCCGCGCCGGCGCCGTGCGCGAACACGTAGCCGGCGCGCGCCTGCGGCGGCGCCAGCAGCAGCGCCGATACCGGTTCCATGCCGTCGATGGCCAACGCGAGTGGCTGTGCGTCCATCACGAGCTCCGTGCCGTTGCCTGCCGCAGCGCCCTTGTGTAACCGGGCGCGGGCTCGTGCATGAAGCAGGCACGCACGTGCGTCCGGGCGCTCGCGCCGATGCGCACGGCCCACGGCGCGCGGAAACCGTCGGGCGCCACCCCGGCCCAGTGGGCCGGCACTGACGCCTCGGGCACCCGGTAGCAGGTATGGTTGATCTCGACCGTGGGCAGGCGCCGCGCGTACCAGGCGAGCCTGTCCCCGGGCTTGATCTTCGCGGGATAGACGCTGCCCTGCCATTCCTTGAAGGCATAGCCGCTCGCTGCTGCCCGCACGCGTGCTGTCATGTTCGGCTCCAGCAGGTAGTTGCAAAGCGCCGTGCGCTTTCCACAGGTGATTACCGGATGGCGAAGCTCAGCGAATATTCCGCCAAGCGTCGTTTCGAGGCTACTCCCGAGCCGGCGCCGGCCGAGCCTTCGCATGCCGGCGGCCCGCTGCTGTTCGTGGTGCAGCAGCACGCGGCCACCCGCCTGCACTACGACTTCCGCATCGAGTGCGACGGCGTGCTGTATTCCTGGGCGGTGCCGAAAGGGCCCTCGCCCGATCCCGCCGACAAGCGCATGGCGGTGTTCGTGGAGAACCATCCCTATGACTACGCCTCGTTCGAAGGCGTGATCCCGCCGAAGCAGTACGGCGCCGGCGAGGTGATCGTGTGGGATTGCGGGGTGTACAGCCCGGACGAGGACGGCGTGTGCTTCCACGACCGCGCGCAGGCCGAGCAGCGCGTGCGCGACGGGCTCAAGGCCGGCAAGCTCAGCCTGCAGCTGCGCGGCGTGAAGCTGAAGGGCTCGTATGCCCTGGTGCGCACCAAGGACGCCAAGGGCTGGCTGCTGATCAAGCACAAGGACCGCTTCGTCAGCACCGACGATGTCACCGCGCAGGACCGCTCGGTGCTGTCGGGACTGCGCGTGCGCGAACTCAAGTTCGTCGCGCCGCCGCCGCGCATGCCCGCGTCGCACCTGGTGCCCGCCGGCGATATGAGCGCGCTGCCGGCAAAGCTGGCGCCGATGCTGGCCGAGAGCGGCGACGCGCCGTTCACCCATGACGACTGGTTGTGGGAGCCCAAGCTCGAC
Organism: Lysobacter oryzae DSM 21044; assembly: GCF_059568595.1. Taxonomy (NCBI): domain Bacteria; kingdom Pseudomonadati; phylum Pseudomonadota; class Gammaproteobacteria; order Lysobacterales; family Lysobacteraceae; genus Lysobacter; species Lysobacter oryzae. The sequence continues at coordinate 197,199 of NZ_JCANTQ010000012.1, forward strand.
GGTTACCGCGTGCTCGCCTTCGTCGACGGCGATCGCGTGCGGCTGAAATCGCGGCGCGGGCTGGAGCTGGCCGATACCTTCCCACGCCTGGCCGAGGCGCTGCGCGAACAGGCCGGCGGCGGCTCGATGCTCCTCGACGGCGAGATCGTCGCCTTCGACGCGCAGGGCCGGCCCTCGTTCAACACCTTGCAGAACCGCTTCCAGCTCAAGTCCGCGGTGGACATCGCCGCGGCCGATCGCAACGTGCCGACGGTGTTCTTCGCCTTCGACCTGCTGCACTTCGCCGGCATCGACCTGCGCGCGCGGCCTTACCGCGAGCGCCGCCGCTACCTGGCGCAATGCCTGCTGCCCTCGCCGCTGGTGCAACTGGTGCACGCGGCGCCCGATGGCGAGGCGATGAACGAAGCGGCGCTGGCCGGCGGCTTCGAAGGCGTGGTCGGCAAGCGCCTGGACAGCCGCTACGACGCCGGCAAGCGCTCGCCGGCATGGCTCAAGGTGAAGCCCACGCAGGGCGCCGAGTTCGTCATCGGCGGCTACACGCGCGGCCGCGGTTCGCGCGGCGACCTCGGCGCGCTGCTGCTGGGTTACTGGGACGACGACGCGCTGCGCTTCGCCTCCGGCGTGGGCTCGGGTTTCGACGAGCGCACGCTGGCCGCCGTGCTCAAGCGCCTGCAACCCTTGCACAGCGAGCGCAATCCGTTCGCCGAGAAGCCCGACGTCGCCGGCCCCATCACCTGGGTGGAGCCGCAGCTGGTGGCGGAGGTGAACTTCCACGAGTGGACCGCGGACGGGCACCTGCGCGCGCCGATCTTCGTGCGCCTGCGCGACGACATCGACGCCAGGACCGTGCAGCGCGGCGAGGTCGCCCGCGCCGTGACCACGCCGCCGCGCCGCGCGAAGACCGGCGCCGCCGCCGCAGCGCGCAGGGGCAAGCCGGCGAACGCGGCGGCGTCCGCGGAGATCGCCGCCGTGCTCGCGCAACTGGATGGCGCGCGCAAGACCCTCGACCTGGCGGTGGGCGCGCACCGGATCAAGCTGAGCAACCTCGACCGCGTGTACTGGCCGGCGAACGCGGCGCTCGAGCAGGCCGCGCTGACCAAGCGCGACCTGCTCGCGTACCTGGCCCAGGTCTCGCCGCTGATGCTGCCGCACCTCGCCGACCGGCCGCTGACCATGATCCGCATGCCCGATGGCATCGGCGGGCAGCGCTTCTTCCAGAAGCACTGGGAGCAGGCGCGGCCGGACTTCGTCGAAACCGTCACCGTGTGGTCCGGCAGCAAGGACGAGGAGCACGAGTACCTGCTGTGCAACAACCTGCCCACGCTGCTGTGGCTGGCGCAGTCGGGCACGCTGGAATTCCACGTCTGGCATTCGCGCGCGAAGGTCGGTCCCGATGCTCTGTCGAAGGCGACCGACTACGCGACGTCGCTCGAATCGCTGGAAGCCTCGGTGCTCAACTACCCCGATTACGTGATCTTCGACATCGACCCGTACATCTACTCGGGCCAGGAGGCCAAGGGCGCCGAACCCGAGCTCAACACCGTCGCCTTCGAGAAGGGCAAGGACATCGCCTTCGCCCTGCGCGAGCTGCTGCAGGGCATGGGCCTGGAGCCGATCGTGAAGACCTCGGGCAAGACCGGCTTGCATGTTTTTGTCCCGATCCGGCGGACCATCGACTTCGATGCCGCCCGCCACGTGTCCGAACTGGTCAGCCGCCACCTGATGCGGCAGCACCCCCGGGACATCACCATGGAGTGGAGCGTCCCTAAACGTAGTGGCAAGATTTTCATGGACCACAACATGAACGTGCGCGGCAAGACCTTGAACGTCGCCTACTCCCCGCGCGGCGAGCCTGCGGCGCCGGTTTCGATGCCGCTTTCGTGGGACGAACTGGCCACGGCGCATCCACTCGACTTCCGCATCCCCGGTGTTATAAAGCGGCTGCAACGCACGGGCGACCGCTGGAGCGACGCCCTCACACGCAAGCAGGACCTGGCGCAGGCCCTCACGGGCAAAGCCCCCAAGGGCGGCAAGGCCTGATCCATCGGAGAGCAGTCATGGCTGCACGTTCGATCGCGTCACTCACCGTTTCCTTCGGCCTGGTTGCCATCCCGGTGAAGCTGTACACGGCCACCGAGTCCAAGGGCGGGATCTCGTTCAACCTGCTGCACAAGAAGTGCGGCTCGCGCGTGCGCTACCAGACCATGTGCGCGCGCGAGAACATCCCGATCGAGCGCGACGAGATCGTGAAGGGCTACGAGTTCGCCAAGGACCAGTACGTGATGTTCGAGCCGGCCGAGCTCAAGGCGCTGGAGGAAGTGGGCACGCACAGCGCGGACGTGGTCGAATTCGTGCCGATCGCGGCGATCGATCCGGTGTATTTCGACAAGGCCTACTACCTCGCGCCGGACAAGGGCGGCGCCAAGCCGTACGCGCTGTTCGCCAAGGCGCTGCGCGACTCCGGACGCTGCGCGATCGGGCACTGGGCCACCCGCGGCAAGAGTTACATCGTGATGATCCGCCCGGTCGAGGACGGCCTGGTGATGCAGCAGCTGCTGTACGACAACGAGGTGCGCTCGATCGCCGACCTCGACATCCCGCGCACCGAGGTCAGGCCGGCCGAGCTCAAGCTCGCGCAGCAGCTGATCGATTCGCAGAGCGCCGACAGCTTCGATCCCAGCCAGTACAAGGACGACGTCGCCAGCCGGATCGAGGCGGCGGTGCAGAAGAAGGTCGAGGGCGAGCAGATCACCCTGGCCGAGGAGCCCGAGGGCGGCGCGCAGATCATCGACCTGATGGAGGCCCTGCGCGCGAGCCTGGAGAAGAAAGGCGGCGCCGCCCCGGCGCGCAAGGGCGCGGCGGCGACCAAGGCCGCGCGCAAGCCGGCCAAGCGCGTGCAGGCGCTGGAGGTGGAAGAACCGGCCGCGGCGCCCAAGCGCAAGGCCAGCAAGCGGGCCAAGTAGCGAGCGCCTCCGCATGCATTCCTACGGCGTGCGCGACGTCGAAAAACTGCTCCGCCTGCCGCGCAGCGCCATCCGTTCGCTGATCGCGGCGGGCTTCGTCTCGCCCGAGCGCGGGCCGCGCAACGCGCTGCGCTTTTCCTTCCGCGACCTGATCGTGCTGCGCACCGCGCAGACGCTGGCCGCGGCGAAGATCCCGCACCGGCGCATCCTGCGCGCCCTGCGCGAACTGCGCAGCCGCCTGCCCGACGAGATGCCGCTGTCGGGGCTGAGCATCGGCGCCTTCGCCGACCACGTGGTCGTGCGTGACGGACAGGCGCGCTGGATGGCCGAATCGGGGCAGTACCTGTTGTCGTTCGAAGGCGATCCGGCGCACGGCACGCTGCGGGTGATCGAGACCCCACCGCCGCCGGCCGGGGCGGCCGCCGACACCGGCGACTGGCAGGCGCAGGGCGCGGCGCTGGAACGCAGCAACGCCGAGCATGCGCTGCTGGCGTACGAACGCGCCGTCGCCGCCGATCCGATGCGCCTGGACGCGCGCATCAACCTCGGCCGCCTGCTGCACGAGCTGGAGCGCCATGACGAGGCCGAGGCCGCCTATCGCGACGCGTTCGCGCTGGTGCGCTCGGAGCGCAACTACTCCGATCGCGGCGATGCCGCCCTGCTCCACTTCAACCTGGCCGTGCTGCTCGACGACCTCGACCGCGGTGACGAGGCCATGCTCGAGTACGAGGCGGCGCTGCGCAGCGATCCCGAGCTGGCCGACGCGCACTACAACCTGGCGCTGCTGTACGAGGAGCAGGGGCAGGCGAAGCAGGCGCTGCGGCACATGTCGCAATACCGGCGGCTGACCAAGGCCTGAGCCGCGCCCGGACGCCTACTCGAACAGCACCGCCAGCGTGCGCGTGATCTGCTCGGCGGCCACCGGCTTGGTGAGGTGGGCATGGAAACCCGCCGCGCGCGTGGCCGCGAGGTCGCTGTCCTGGCCGTAACCGGTGACCGCGATGAACGGCGGCGCGGCGCGCAGCTCGCCACGCAGCACGCGCGCGACCTCGACGCCGTTGAAGTCGGGCAGGCCCAGGTCGATGATCACGGCGTCGAAGCGCGTGCCGCGCACGGCCTGCAGGGCGCCGTCTCCGTCGTAGGCGACGTGGCAGCGGTAGCCCACGCGTTGCAGCAGTACCCGCAGCGAGTCGGCGGCGTCGTGGTTGTCGTCCACGATCAGCAGGTGGCGCGCTGCGGTGGTTGCGGGTGGGGCGGGACCGCTCGCCACCGCGCCAGGCGCGCCGGCCCGCGGCAGCCGGATCCGGAACTCCGCGCCCTCGCCGGGCTGGCCGCTGCTGGAGGCACTGACTTCGCCGCCGTGCAGGCTGATCAGCTGCTGCACCAGGCTCAGGCCCAGGCCGAGCCCGCCCTGGCTGCGGGCGGCATCCTGCTGGCCCTGCACGAAGGGATTGAACACGTCGACCAGGTGCTCCGGAGCGATGCCCGGACCGTTGTCGCGGACCGCGCATTCCACCCAGCCGTCCGCCTCGCGCAGGCTCGCGGTGATGACACCGCCGGGTTGGGTGAACTTGACCGCGTTGTTGAGCAGGTTGCCCAGCACCTGGACGAGCCGCTCGTGGTCGCCCGAAACCCAGGCCGGGGTCTCCGGCATCTCCACGCGCAGGATCTGCGCGCGCCTTCGCGCATCGGCCTCGACCGTCTCCACCGCGTCGGCGAACGCGCCGCGCAGGTCGAGCGTGTTGCGCGCGATGCGGATCTTGCCGCTGGTGATGCGGCCCACGTCGAGCAGGTCGTCCACCAGCCGGCTCATCTGCCGGATCTGGCGCGCGATCACGTCGCGGCAATGGCGCAGCGTCTCCGATTCCATCGCCTCCATGCGCATGATCTGCACCGCGTTGGAGATCGGCGCCAGCGGATTGCGCAGTTCGTGGCCGAGCATCGCCAGGAACGTGGTGAGGCGGTGGCCTTCGTCCTCCAGCGCGCGGATGCGCCGGTGCGCGGTGAGGTCGCGGGTGATCTTGGCGAAGCCGACGTGGCGGCCTTCGTCGTCGTGCAGCGCGGTGATCACCACGCTGGCCCAGAAGCGGGTGCCGTCCTTGCGCACGCGCCAGCCCTCGTCCTCGACCCGGCCTTCGTCGAGTGCGATCTGCAGTTCGCGCTGCGGCCAGCCGCTGGCGAGCGCATCGGGGGTGTAGAACGTGGAGAAGTGGCGGCCGAGGATCTCGTCGGCGCGGTAGCCCTTGATCTGTTCGGCGCCCGCGTTCCAGCTGGCGACGCAGCCGTTGGTGTCGAGCATGAAGATCGCGTAGTCACGCACGCTTTCCACCAGCAGGCGGAAGCGCTCCTCGCTGCGGCGCAGGCGCTCCTCGTGCTCGCGGCGCTCGGTGAGGTCGCGGGTGACCTTGGTGAAGCCGCGCAGAGACCCGTCGGGGTTGTCGATGCGGTTGATGATCACGTTGGCCCAGAAGCGCGACCCGTCCCTGCGCACGCGCCAGCCGTCATCCTCGAAGCGGCCGTTGGCGCGGGCCATCGCCAGCTCGTGCTCGGGCCAGCCCTGGGCGACCTTCTCTTCGGGATAGAACAGGGAGAAGTGCCGGCCGATGACTTCGCTGGCGGCGTAGCCCTTGATCCGCTGCGCGCCCTGGTTCCAGGTGCGGATGCGGCCCTCTGGATCGAGCATGAAGATTGCGTAGTCCGGTACCGACTCCACCAGCAGGCGGTACGGCGTGTCGTCGCTTTCCGGAGCACGTGCCGCGGAAGTCTTGAAGGTCCCCTGTGTCATCTCGCACATAGGCCGCAGGCGATGTGTGCGCCGGGTGAAGACCGCGCCCGTGCGCCCGGCTCAGCCCGCACGCGCCGTCGCGGGCGCCACCGCGCGCAGGTAGGCATCCAGATTGCGCGCCGGGTTGTCGGCGAACACCTCGCCGGTGGCGGCCTGCGCCACGATCCGGTCGGGCCGGAAACTGCGGAAATCGCCGCGCAGCCGGCACCACGCGCCCAGGGTCCAGCTGCCGCCCCAGAACGCCAGCGCCAGCGGTTCCACCTCGCGCGCGCTGACCAGGCCGTTGCCGTCGCGATAGTCCAGGCGCAGCACCCGTGCGCCCAGGATCGCCGCGTGCAGGGCGTCGATCAGGCCGGTGTTCTCGATGCGGTCGTCGACCTGCGGCGCGAAGATGCGGGTGCGCGCGGCGCGCTCGCGCAGCGCTTCGGGCAACACCGCCTCGATCTTCAGCAGCGCCGCGGTCGCGCCGCGGCCCAGGCGTTCGCCGCCGAAGGCGCGGACGAAACGCGTGCCGACCACCAGGGCCTCGAGCTCGTCCGCGCTGAACATCAGCGGCGGGATGTCGGCGCCCTTGCGCAGCATGTAACCCACGCCGGCTTCGCCCTCGATCGGCACCCCCGACAGCTGCAGGTCGGCGACGTCGCGGTAGACCGTGCGCAGCGACACCTGCAGCGTCTGCGCGAGCTGCTGCGCGGTGATCGCGGCCCGGCGTCCGCGCAGGGCATGGATGAGCAGGAACAGGCGGTCGGCGCGGCGCATGCACCATGATGGCGTGGATGCGCGGCGATGAGAACGCGCACGGCCGCTTCAGCGCAGTTGCGAGCGCGCGGTCGGCAGCAGGCGGCGCAACTCGGGCGGCTGCCGCAGTCCGGCGGCCTGCGCGGCGTTGATGGCCTCGTGCCAGTCGGGGTCGTTGTCCAGTTCGTGCAGGTGCGCATCGAGCGCGGCGGCATCGTCGCAGCGCGCCAGCCAGACCAGCACGCGTTCGCCTTCGCGCACCGGCAGGCGCGGAAATGTATTGGCGCTGGCCTCGGTGACGTAACGCGCGACCAGGCGCGCCCCGTACCGGTGCAGCAGCGGCGCCAGTTCGCGGTCGAAGCGCGCGGCGAAGCCCTGCTCCGCCGGCGCGTCCAGTGCGCACGTGCCCAGGCAGAACGCGCCGGGCGCGCGCGCTTCGTCCACGCGCGGGCGCGGCGGCGCCAGCACTGCGCCGTCGGCGTCCGGCACCGGCTTGAGCAGCAGCACGTTGTCGCTGTCGATCATGGTCGCGTTGGCGGCATCGCGATGCCGCTGCCAGACCGGTCCGCCGTAGAACGCCTGCAGGGCGTCGCGGCGCGCCGGCATCGAGGCGAAGCCGCGCAGCCAGACGAAGCGCCCGGGCGCGTCGAGGTCGCGGAAGGTGCCGATCACGTGCATGCCGACCGCTTCCTGCGTCTCCACGAACTCGCGTTCGAACAGTTCGACCAGCACGTCGCGCTGCCCGTCGCGCAGCGTGTACTGGCGCAGTTCGATCACGCGGTCGTCGTGCAGCAGGTGGCCGTCGGCGTCGAGGCGGCGGAACCACATGTGCCAGTTGGTTTCCCAGCTGGCGCCGGCGTCGCCGGAGAAGTCCTGTTGCCAGTGCGCGCTGTTGGCGCTGGTCTGTGCCCACCGGAAGCGCACCTGCACCGCGCGGCCGCCGAGCCGGTCGTGGCCATGGAAGGTGCCGACGCCGGCGGCGAACCGGCCGCTCAGCGCCGGGTCGAGCACGCCGCTGCGGTCACTCGCCCAGTGGATGCGCCATTGGCCCGCGGCGATGTCGTACAGGCGCAGGGCGATGCCTTCGTAGCCGCCGTCCCACGCGGTGTGGAATTGCTCGAGGTTGCCCACGCCGCCCAGCAACGGCCGGCATTCGACACGGGCGCCGAACACCTCCCAATCGGTGCAGCCGGCGAGGCGCTCGCGCAGGCGTTCGTTCTGCACCTGCCATTGGCCGTGGAGGAAATCGAAATCGTGGCGGCCGTCGTGGCCGGGGTCGGGCGCCCCGTGGCCGGCGGCAAGGGAAGGATTGGGCATGGCGGGCGTCCTCGGAATCGGAACCGCCAGCCTGCGCGCCGCCTGCTGCCAGCCTGCTGGCAGCAGGGCGCGGCGGCGCGGATCCAGGTGCCGGCTGAACAAGTCACCGGGGTGACGCGCGTCTTCACCACTTACCCACCGGCGGCCCCGCACGCTGCTTGGTGTCCGTCGCCCCGGTCCGACTGCGTACTCAGGGGTGGACCGCATCTCAACCGCTGCGACTGCTTCCGTCGAGACTGATCCGCATGAACACCCACTACGCCACCGCCTCCTCCGATGAACTGTTGCAGGCCCTCGCCCGGCTCGATGCCGCGATGGGCATGGTCGTGCGCCGCGCCGGCCGCGGTTGCGGGCCGGATTGCGAGCGGCACCTGGAGAGCGCGTCGCGCGGGTTGCGCGCGTTGCTCGGTGCGGATACCGGGCAGATGGTCAACGACGTGCTGGAAGCGGCGCGCCGGGTGCTGACCTCGGCCGACCCGGCCGCGCCGCTGCTGATGCTGACGATGGCGCGGCAGACCCTGGCCACGGTGGTGCATCGCCACGCGGCGCGGGCGACCCGCCAGGTCGCCTGATCGATTCCGCGCGGGCGCGGGACCCAGCCGCAGCCGCCCGCTGGTGCGGGCGATGCCGTCCGGCATCGGCGACAATGGCGGTCCTTCCGCCGCCACCCTGCCCCGCCCCATGTCCAGTTCCATTTCCCTGACCCGCTTCCTGATCGAGGAAGAGCGCGCCGGCCACATCAACGCCGACCTGCGCCTGCTGATCGAGGTCGTCGCCCGCGCCTGCAAGACCATCTCGATCGCCGTGGGCAAGGGCGCCCTGGGCGGCGTGCTCGGCGACGCCGGCACGCCCGGGGTTGCGAGCATGAACATCCAGGGCGAGGCGCAGAAGAAGCTCGACGTGCTCAGCAACGAGATCCTGCTCGAAGCCAATGCCTGGGGCGGCCACCTCGCCGGCCTCGCCTCCGAGGAGATGGACACCTCGCACCCGATCCCGGACGCGTACCCGCGCGGCAACTACCTGCTGCTGTTCGATCCCCTCGACGGCTCCTCGAACATCGACGTCAACATCTCGGTCGGCACCATCTTCTCGGTGCTGCGCTGTCCCGACGGCGTGACCCACCCCACCGACGAGCACTTCCTGCAGCCCGGCACCGCGCAGGTCGCGGCCGGCTACTGCACCTACGGCCCGAGCACCATGCTCGTGCTCACCGTCGGCCACGGCACGCATGCCTTCACCCTGGATCGCGAGGTCGGTTCGTTCGTGCTGACCACGCGCGGCATGACCATCCCGGCGGAAACCAAGGAGTTCGCGGTGAACATGTCCAACCAGCGCTTCTGGGAGGCGCCGATGCAGCAGTACGTCGGCGACCTGCTCACCGGCAAGGAAGGCCCGCGCGGCAAGGACTTCAACATGCGCTGGGTGGCGTCGATGGTCGCGGACGTGCACCGCATCCTCACCCGCGGCGGCATCTTCAGCTATCCGCTCGACAGCAAGTGCCGCGACAAGGGCGGCAAGCTGCGGCTGATGTACGAAGCCAACCCGATGAGCTTCCTGGTCGAACAGGCCGGCGGCGCGGCGACCACCGGCCGCGTGCGCATGCTCGATGTACAGCCGACCGGCCTGCACATGCGCGTGCCGGTGTTCCTGGGCTCGAAGCAGGAAGTGGAAGCGGCCACGCGCTACCACCGCGAGCACGACGCCGCGCACGGCGCGGCTGCGGTCGCCTGAATCCAGCCGGCGCGGGGAATCTGCTTTACTGCTCCGACTGCAAGCTTCCCCGCCCCGACCGCGCGCATGACCCAGGCCGACTTCATCGAAGTGTTCGAGGACGCGCTGCCGGCGCAGGCGTGCGCCGCGCTGGTCGCGCGCTTCGCCGCCAGCAACGCCGCGCAACCGGGCCGGGTCGGCGGCGGTGTACTGCCCGACCTGAAGGACAGCCTGGACATCTCCATCAGCGGCAAGCCGGAGTGGCGCGATGCCGAGGCGCAACTGAACCAGGCGGTGTTCCGCGGCCTGCTCGCGTATCTGCGCAAATACCCGCACACCCTGATCGCGCCGCTGATGCTGGAGGTGCCCGGCGAGAACGGCGCGCGCCACCGCCTCACCGCCGAACGGCTGCAGGCGATGGACGACGCCACGCTCACGCCGGTGGTGCAGACCGTGCTGCGGCCGGGCGCGATCAACCTGCAGCGTTACGCCGGCGGGCGCGGCGGTTATCCGTACTGGCACTGCGAGCTGTACCCGCGCGACCCGCATGGCGAGACCCTGCACCGCCACCTGCTGTGGACGATCTACCTCAACGACGGCTTCGGCGAGGGCGAGACCGAGTTCCTCTACCAGCAGCGCCGGATCGCCCCGCGTACCGGCTCGCTGCTGATCGCGCCGGCGGCATTCACCCACACCCACCGCGGCAACCGCCCGCAGGGCGGCGACAAGTTCATTGCCACCAGCTGGATCCTGTTCCAGCGCGCGGAAGCGCTGTTCGGCCCGCCGGCCTGACGCCGCGGCTCAGGCCACGCGCGGCTGGTTGAGCACCAGCCAGTACAGGCCGACCTGGCGCACCGCCCACACGAACTGCTCGAAATCCACCGGTTTCTGGATGTAGCTGTTCACCCCCAGCGCGTAGCTGGCCTCGACGTCGAACGGCTCGGCGCTGGTGGTCAGCACCACTACCGGCAATTCGCGCGTGGCCGGCTCGGCGCGGATCGCCTGCAGCACTTCGCGGCCATCGAGCTTGGGCAGGTTGAGATCGAGCAGCACGATCGAGGGCAGCTCGTTCGGATCCCGGCCCGCGTACTGGCCGCGCGCGAACAGGTAGTCGAGCGCTTCGGCGCCATCGCGCACGACGATCATGCGATTGGCGACGTTGGCCTCCTCGAAGGCGAGCCGGGTCAGCTCGACGTCGTCGGGGTTGTCTTCAACCAGCAGGATGTCTTTGTGCGCCATGCGCCGCCCTCATGCGTCCGGCAGCTGGACAGTGAAGTCCGCGCCGTCACCGGGTTGTGAAACCGCGGAGATGCCGCCGCCGTGGCGCTCGGCGATGCGCCGCGCGATCGCCAGGCCGAGGCCGTGGCCCGCGCCCTGTTCCACCGCGTGCAGGCGTTGCAACGGCTCGAACAGCTTGCCGGCATAGGCCGGATCGAAGCCGATGCCGGCATCGCGCACGGTCAGGTGCAGCATGCCGCCGCGATGCTCGCCGCGCACCTCGATGCGGGTCTGCGCGGCGCCCGCGGAAAACTTCCAGGCGTTGTGCAGGAGTTCGGCGAGGAGCTGCCGCAGCAGGCGCTCGTCGCCATGCACGGCCAGCCCGGGTTGCACGTGCAGCTGCGCGATGCGGTCGGGCTCGTTGGCCTGCAGGTCGGCGAGGATCCATTCGGCGAGCAGGCTGAGGTCGACCGTGCACGGCTGCAGCGGCGCGTGGGTCGCGCGCGACAACTCGCCGAGCTTGTCCAGCAGCGCGCCCATGCGCACCGCGGCGTCGCGGATGCGCTGCAGCTGCTCGCCTTCGCGCGGCGTCAGGCGCTCGTGCGCGCTGGCGGCGAGGTGCCCGGCGAAGCTGTCGATCGTGCGCACCGGCGCGCGCAGGTCGTGCGCGATCGCATCGGTCAGGAGCTGGAGTTGCCGGCGCGCGGCTTCGAGCTGGGCGTGGGCCTGCTGCAGGGAGGCGTCTGCGGTCATGGGGGACGTCGGCAACGGTCGGGGCGATTATGGCGCGGCCGCTGCCGCGCGCGTGCGTCCAGGTCGCAGAACCGATGCGTCGGCGTGTGCGCGCCGGCGCAACCGCCCGGTCGGCTAGAACAGCTCGCCCTGTGGCGACGCCGCCCGCGGCGGGATGAACCGGCTCGCGTCCAGCGGGGGCAGGCGCCCGTAGCCGAGCCGCGCGTGCGCCTTGGCGAAACGCTGCTGCAACAGCTGCGCGAACGGACCTTCGCCGCGCATGCGTTTGCCGAACGCGCTGTCGTAATCCTTGCCGCCGCGCATCTGCTGGACCAGGCTCATCACGTGCGCGGCTCGGTCCGGGTAATGCAGCTCCAGCCATTCGCGCCAGATCTGCTTGAGCTCGTGCGGCAGGCGCAGCAGCACGTAGCCGGCCGCGCGTGCACCGTGCGCGTGCGCGGCTTCGAGGATGTGCTCGAGCTCGCGGTCGTTGATCATCGGGATCATCGGCGCCGCCAGCACGCCGACCGGCACGCCGGCTTCGTGCAGGGCGCGCATCGCGCGCAGCTTGGCGTGCGGCGCCGCGGCGCGGGGTTCCATCTTCGCCGCCAGCCGGTTGTCGAGCGTGGTCACCGAGAAGTACACGCTCACCAGGCGCTCGCGCGCCATCGCCGCGAGCAGGTCGAGGTCGCGCTCGATCAGCGCGCTCTTGGTGACGAAGCTGACCGGGTGCCTGGTTTCCGCCAGCACCTCCAGGCATTGGCGGGTGATGCGGTAGCGGCGTTCGATCGGCTGGTACGCATCGGTGTTGATGCCCAGCGCGAGCGGCGTGCACCGGTACGATGGCCGCGCCAGCTCCGCGCGCAGGCGCTCGGCGGCGTTGGTCTTGGCGAACAGCCGGGTTTCGAAGTCGAGGCCCGGCGACAGGTCCAGGTAGGCGTGCGAGGGCCGGGCGAAGCAGTAGACGCAACCGTGCTCGCAGCCGCGGTACGGGTTCACCGACGCGGCGAAGCCGACGTCCGGGGAATCGTTGCGGCTGACGATGCTGCGCGCCTGCTCCTCGGTGACCGTGGTCGCCGGCCGCGGGGTCTCGGCGATCTCCGCGTACACCGAACCCCAGCCGTCGTCGGCGCCCTCGGTGGTGGTGACGGCGTAGCGGCCGTGCACGTAGGACGCGGCGCCTCGGCCCTTGATGGGCGCCTTGGGTTTGTAGGCGTCTTCCATTGCGATCGCGCCAGCCCGTGTTCGCTGGCGCCGGGTGATGGCGGTCGCACGAGCCTATTAGCATTATTACTAATCGGCAAGCCTGGCCTGCTGAATACGGGCGTGACAGGGCCGCGGCTGCGGATTCGTCGCCATGGGGTACCCTCGGGCGGTCGCGCAGCATGGCGACCTTCCCTCGTACCGCTCGCGGATCCGCATGCCCGACGCCCTGCGCGACCTCTGGTCCACGCTCCTCGCCGTGCCCCACCTCAAGCTCTACCTGAGCCTGGCATGGGCGGTGTACCTGCTGTGGCTCGGGGGCTGGATCGTGCTGCAGAAGCGCGAGCCGGTGGCGACGCTGAGCTGGCTGGTCAGCCTGGCGGCGCTTCCGTACCTGGGCTTCCTGATCTACTACTTGCTCGGTCCGCAGCGCATCCATCGCCAGCGCCTGCGCCGCGTGCGCGCCAAGGCCAAGTTCCCGTCGCTGCCGGGCGGATTCCATCCCAGTCCGGAGAGTATGGAGCTCGCGCGCCTGGGCCAGGCCACCACCGGCCTGCCGCCGACCACCGCCACCGACGCCCGCCTGCTGATCGACGGTGGCGCGAAGTACTCGGCGCTGTTGCGCGACGTCGCCGCAGCGCGGGAACACGTGCACCTGGAGTACTACATCTTCTGTCCCGACCGCACCGGCACCGCGCTGCGCGACGCGCTGGTGGAGCGCGCGCGCGCCGGGGTGAAGGTGCGCCTGTTGCTCGATGCGGTGGGCTCCGGGCGGACGCCGGCGCGCTTCTTCCAGGAGCTGCTCGCCGCCGGCGGCGAGCTGGCCTGGTTTCATCCGGCCCGGTTCGGCCAGGTCTGGAAGCGCCCGTGGCTGAACCTGCGCAGCCACCGCAAGATCGTGGTGATCGATGGTCGCATCGCCTACACCGGCGGCATCAATGTCACCGACGAGGAGGACGAGCGCCTGCGCGACGACGCCTACCGCGACCTGCACCTGCGCGTGGAAGGCAACGTCGTGGCCTCGCTGCAACTGGTCTTCATCGAGGACTGGGCCTACGCCACCGCCACGCCGCCGCTGAGCCTGCCCGCGCCGACGCCGCAACGCGGCCACGTGCCGGTGCAGGTGCTGGTGTCGGGACCGGACTCGCCGTGGGAGGCGATCCATCGCGTGCACGTGGGCGCGATCCATTCGGCCCGGCGGCGGGTGTGGCTGGCCACGCCGTATTTCGTGCCGGGCGAGGCCGCGCGCATGGCCCTCACCTCGGCGGCGCTGGGCGGGCTCGACGTTCGCCTGCTGGTGCCGCGACGCAGCGACAGCCGGCTGGTCACGCTTGCGGCGCGCTCGTATTTCGACGAGTTGCTGTCCGCCGGGGTCAAGATCTACGAGTACGGCCCGCGCATGCTGCACAGCAAGGCGCTGCTGTGCGACGACGACCTGGCGATCATCGGCAGCGCGAACTACGACCATCGCAGTTTCCGGCTCAACTTCGAGGTCTCGCTGCTGTTCGCGGACGCGCCGTTGTGCGCCGAGCTGGCGGCGCTGCTGGAACGCGAATGTGCCGCGTCGCCGGCAGTGCGGATCGGCCGCGAGCGGCCGCTGTTTTCGGTGCGCCTGCCCGAGGCGTTGGCCCGGTTGGTTTCGCCGGTGCTGTAACAGCGCCGGACGCGGGTCCGGCTCGTTGCGAGCGGCGGCTGCAGGCCTGCGCAAGCGCACAAATCCGGCGGCGGGAGGCGCGTTACACTGCACCCAGTGCGATACGGAGTTGCCCCATGGCCTGGTTGTTCCTGCTGCTTGCCCTTGGCGCCCTTTGGGTGGCGTTCACTACCTCCTCGCCCGTGGTGCTCATCCTCGCCCTGCTCGTGGCGCTGGGCCTGTTCGTGGCATTCGTGCTGAAGCTGGCTTCCGACCGCATCGGCAGCCGCGCCCGCGATGAGCACCTGATCCTCGACCCGGAAGAACTGCGCCGTCTGCGCGAACAGGCCGAAGCCCGCAAGCTCGCCGCCGCCTCCCAGAACGACACCGTGCGCTGAGCGCGTGCCGCGCCGCGCGGACCGGGGCGACGCGGACTGCTGGCGTAAACTGCGGCGATGACCGTCCTCAGCGTCAACGTCAACAAGATCGCCGTCCTGCGCAACTCGCGCGGCGGCGCCGAACCGGACGTGGTGCGCGCCGCGCGCGCCTGCCTGGATGCCGGCGCCCACGGCATCACCGTGCATCCCCGACCCGATGCGCGCCACATCCGCGCCGATGACGTGTACGCGCTCGCCGAACTGACCCGCGAGTACGGTGTCGAGTTCAACCTCGAAGGCAATCCGTTCGCGCCACCCCGCGCCGGCTATCCCGGCTTCCTGGCGCTGTGCGATCAGGTGCGTCCCGCGCAGGCGACGCTGGTCCCCGATGGCGATGCGCAGCTCACCTCGGACCACGGCTTCGATTTCACCCACGACGCGGCCGCCCTGCAACCGCTGGTGGCGCGACTGAAGGGACTGCATTGCCGCATCAGCCTGTTTGCCGACGCCAATGTCGCCGCGAGCGACGACATGCAGCGGGCAGCCGCGATCGGTGCCGATCGCGTCGAGCTGTACACCGGCCCGTACGCCGAGGCCCACGCCGCGGGCGCGGCTGCTAGCGTGCTCGATCGCTTCGCCGCCACCGCGCAGCGGGCGCGCGACGCCGGCCTGGCGGTGAATGCCGGCCATGACCTCAGCCAGGACAATCTCAGGGATTTCCTGCGCGCGGTGCCTGAGGTTCAGGAAGTGTCGATCGGGCACGCGCTGGTTGGCGAGGCCTTGTACGCCGGGCTGGAGGCCACCGTGCGGCGCTATATCGCCATTCTTGCGGCGGTCTGAGGCGACAGGCGCGAAACGCCGGTCCGCGGTGCCTGCAGCCATCGATCGCGGCTCCGCCGGTATGACCTGCCGTCCGCTGGGTTGAAGCCGGTGCCGCGGTTTGGCCGCGGCACGGCTCCTTCATCACTGCTGCATCGCGATGTTGGTCAAGCCGCTGCGGCGCGCGGTGGCCAGGGCGGTGGTAAATGCCTGGTAGTCGGCGTCCTCGTCCACCGCCACCTCGAGCACCGTGCCGGGCGCCGCATGCGCGGCATCGCCCAACGCCGCGGCCAAGCCGCGTTCGCCCAGCAGCACACCATCGAGCACGAAGCTTCCCTCGCCCTCTACCCGCAGTTTCACGTGGGGCGGTTTCTCCGCCTGGGTTATGGGCGGAGCCTGGGGCAGGCGCAGGTCAATCGATCGCGCCACCATCGGTGCGGCGACCATGAAGATGATCAGCAGCACCAGCATCACGTCCACCAACGGCGTGATGTTCATTTCCGCCATCGCCCGGTGCGGTTCGCGGGAGTCGCCTGCAAATACCGAAGTCGCCATGGTCCCCTCCTGTGCTGACGTTGGATGCCGCTGCCGGCCTTGGTGCCGCCGGCGGGTGCGCCGGTGAACACCGAAGGCCCGGTTTCACGCTACGCCCTGGTTTGCAACGGCGGCAAGGGATGGTTGGGGTTGAAACCAGTGAACGGTTTCCAACACGCGCCAGCGCTGCTGGTCAGGCTGCGTGCGCATAAAAAAACGCCGCCCGGAGGCGGCGTTTCACGACTTGTTGCGGTAAGCGTTGAAGCGTTTGCCAGGCTTACTGCGGCTGGACGAAGCCGATCTTCTGCATGTCGGCGTTCTTCGCCCGCGCCAGCACCTTGGCGAGGATGCCGTAATCGGCATCCGGGTTCACATCGATTTCGAGCAACGGCTGGTTGGTCGGATCCT
This sequence comes from Lysobacter oryzae DSM 21044, assembly GCF_059568595.1. Taxonomy (NCBI): domain Bacteria; kingdom Pseudomonadati; phylum Pseudomonadota; class Gammaproteobacteria; order Lysobacterales; family Lysobacteraceae; genus Lysobacter; species Lysobacter oryzae. The sequence goes on from NZ_JCANTQ010000012.1 coordinate 213,636, forward strand.
TGGCCACTTCGTTGATCATCTGCTGCTGCAGCACGCGCATGTCGATCGGCGAGTCGTTCCAGTAGATCGTGCCACTGGCGTCGATGCGCAGGCTGATCGGCGGCGGCGGCGTCTTCGGGTTCTGCGGCGGATTGAGCGTCCGCTGCGGCAGGTTGACGTCGATCGGATAGGACAGGATCGGCGCGGTCACCATGAAGATGATCAGCAGCACCAGCATCACGTCGACGAGCGGCGTGACGTTGATGTCGGCCATTGGACCGCCGCCGGAACCACTTGCAAATGCCATGACTTGTTTCTCCGGTTACGGTTACTGCTGGCCCGAGCGATCTTTGATCGCGACGAAGCCGACCTTGCGCATGCCCTGCTGCTGGGCGATCTGGACCACTTCCTGCACCAGCTTGTACTTGGCGGTCTTGTCGCCACGCACGTTGATCTGCGGCTGCGGGGTCTTCTGCGCCTCGACCGAGAAGCGGCTTTCGATCACGCCCTTGGTCACCGGTTCGTCGTTCCAGTACAACGCGCCGGTGTCCTCGACCGCGATCGTGATCGGAGTGACCTTGATGGTCTCTTCGTCGCGATGGTCCAGGTTCGCTTCCGGCAGATCGACCTTGACCTTATGCGTCATCAGCGGCGCGGTGATCATGAAGATGATGAGCAGCACCAGCATCACGTCGACCAGCGGCGTGACGTTGATTTCCGCCATCGGGCGACCACCACCACTATCTGAACTGAAAGCCATGTTCGAACTCCGGAGCGACTACTGACGGATCTTTGGGACTAACGCCGGGATCAGCGCTTGGCAACTTCGCCGACGCGCGAGCCGGTGGCGAAGAAGTCGTGCAGGTCGTGGGCGAAGGTGTCGAACTTGTTGTTCGTCACGCGGTTCAGGCGGGTGAAGAAGTTGTACGCCAGCACCGCCGGGATCGCGACGAACAGGCCGATCGCGGTCATGATCAGCGCTTCGCCCACCGGGCCGGCGACGGCGTCGATCGAGGCGTTGCCCGAGGCGCCGATGCGGATCAGCGCGCCGTAGATGCCCCACACGGTGCCGAGCAGGCCGACGAACGGCGCGGTCGAACCGACGGTGGCGAGCACGGTCAGGCCGGCTTCCAGGCGCGAGGATTCGCGGGTGACGCCCTGGCGCAGGGCGCGGTCGACGAACTCGGAGCGGTTCAGCGACTCGACCAGACGCGAGCCTTCATGGCGCTGGTGGTGCGCGGCGGCCTGGGCGGCGTCGAGGGCGATCTTGGAGAACGGCTCGAAGCGCGGCTGCTCTTCCATGAAGCGGATGGCGTCCTGCGCGTTCGGGGTTTCCCAGAACGTGCTGATGACGCGGTCGGACGTGCTCTTCAGGCGCACGTTCTTGATGAAGTTGGTGACGATCCAATAGATCGACAGGACCGACATGAGGGTCAGGGTGAGCAACACGGCCCAGGAAACGGCGTAGTGGCCCGGGTTGCTGATCATTTCCTGCAGCAGATTGCCGAAGCCCATCTGCGACAGAGCGGCGGCGTTGGAGCCCCCGGTTTGTGCCGCAGCGGCGGCGGTGGTTTCCTGCAACATGACGCTTACCTTTTAGTCGTGGAAGGTGGAATTGCTAATTACTACAGGGCCCCCGGCCGAAGCCGGGGTTTGAAACTTAGAGATTGAAGACGACCGGGACGCGCACGGTGCTGGCCACCGGCTGCCCGTTCTCCTTGGCGGGGTTGAAGCGCCACTTCTTCTTCCTCGGAGCGTCCTGGGCAGCGCGGTCCAGATCGCGGTTGCGGCTGGACTTCTCGACGCGGACGTTGATCACGTTGCCCTGGGCGTCGATGTCGACCAGCAGGACGACCGTGCCGGTCGCGCCGGCGCGAGCCGCGGCCGCGGGGTAATCCGGCGGGTTCATGCGCTGCGAGGACGGATCGATCGAGCCGGCGATGGTCTCGGTCGGGCGGGGCGGCGCCGGAGGCGACGGCGGCACCGGCGGCAGGTCCACCGGGCTCGGGTCTTCGACCTCGATCGGCGGCTGCTCCGGCGGCGGCGGCAGGGGCGTCGGCTGCGGCGGCGACAGCTGGCGGACCGGCTGCGGCTTGGGCTCTTCCGGCGGCGGCGGCGGCGGCGGCGGCGGGGGCGGCGGCGGACGCACGATGTTCACGATCGTGGTTTCTTCTTTCGCCTTTTCGCTCGGCGGTGCGGCCAGCGGAGCAAGCAGCAACAGCAGGGCGCCGACGTGGACGGCAAGCGCCATGCTGATGCCGGTGATACGCGCCCAATTAAGACCTTCGGGCTCGTCGTCGTGGGTATGGATTTCGAGGGCTTGCGTCATGCGCCGTAGCTCGGGGAGTAAATCCGGACGCCAGAGCGCCGCGGGCGGTGTTCGATTCCGGCGCGCTCGCATCGGCGAGATCGCAGGAACCTCCTAGCATATACCAATTCGCGCCGGGGCTTCCAAGCGCGAATAGGCTTTTTTGTGCTGTGCGGCTCTTATTTTGCCGGGAGCGCCAGGATCTTCTTGGCGTCATCCGGCTTCTTCAATCCCTTCGCAATGGCCTGCTTGGCGGCTTCCTTGGCCTCGGGGATGCGCTCTTCCTGCCACAACAGGCGGGCAAGGTTGAGATAGGTCTCGCCGTCATCGTCCAGCGGCGCGGCCTTCTTGTAGGCGTCGATGGCCGGGATCGGCTGGTCGGAGAAGTAGTACGACTGCGCCAGCGCCAGATAGGCCTGGTGATCGGGCTTGAGGATGCCCTTGTCGAGACCGTCCTTGATCACCGCGGCGGCCTGCTTTTCCTTGCCCTCGGAATTGAGGTAGGTCGAATACAACTGGCGGTAGTCGCGGTCTTCGGTGAACTGGCCCGCGGCGCGCAGCTTTTCGAGCACTGCCGCAGCCTTGTCGTACTTGTCCGACTGCAGATAGATCGCCGCGAGGTTCATCTGCGCGCGCTTGTCGTTGGGGGTCTTGGCGGCGACCTTTTCCGCCATGGCGATGGCCTGGTCGGCCTGGCCGCTTTCCGCGTAAGCCGCCATCAGGAGCTGCTGCCAGTCGGCGCGCGGATCCGGGCTCGCGTCCACCGCCTGCTTGAGCACCGCAGCCGCCTCCGGGAACTTCTCCATCCGATACAGGGCATTGCCCTTGATGACCAGGTGTTCCGGATTCTGGCTCTTGGTCTCGGTGAGGAAGCGGTCGATGGTCGCGAGGCCTTCGGCGTACTTGTCTTCCTGCAGCTGCAACTGCGCCTTCATCAGCATCGCGTTGTAGTGGCCATTGTTGTCGAGGCCGTCCAGGCTCAACGCCTTGTCGAGGTAGGCGATGGCGCCCTTGCTGTCATCGGACTCGTAGGCGATCTGCGCGGCGATCTGCGCCGCGAATGCGCGGTCGTATGCGTTGAAGGATTCGGTGCCGATGATCTCGTCGGCGGCGGCGCGTGCTTCGGCGGCCTTGTCGGCGTCGTAGAGCTTCATCATCTTCTGCAGCTTCGGCGTGGCCTTCGCGGACGCCTTGGTGCTCGGCTCCTTGCGCGTGGCGTTGGGGTAGCTGCTTTCCTTCTTCTCTTCCTTGCCTGCCTTGCCTGCCTTGGCTGCCTCGCGCTCGGCGCGACGCTGCTGCGCCCGTTCGGCGGCGCTCTGTGCATTGGCCTGGGACACCGCGCCGAACGCGAGCACGGCAGCGACAGCAGCGGCCAGGACGGTGCTACGGGAAGAAGTGGAAGTCATACAGTCACCTATGTTGCTGCCCGTGTGGAAGGGTCGGGCCAAGGGGCCGCCACGCTAGCAGAAACGGCCGGTCCGGTGATATGGGGTTTTGTGTGCGGTACTTGTGGCGTTTATCCACACCTGGGCGTACGGCCACTGGCCCGCGCCTGCTCGTACACGGGCACCAGACTCTGCGCCCGGCTGCCCAGTTCCTGGATGCGGGTTTCGGGGTTGGGGTGGGTCGAAAGCCATTCCGGCGGACGGCTGCGGCTGGCAGCGATCATGTTTTCCCAGAGGTTCACGGCCTGGCGAGGGTCGAAGCCCGCGCGTGCCATCAGCTGCTGGCCAACCACATCGGCCTCACTCTCCTGCGTGCGCGAGTTGGGCAGGAGGAAGCCCGCCTGCGCCGCGATGCTGCCTCCTTGGACGACGGCATTGGCCGCGCCCTCGCCATAGCGGGAGCCTGCCAGCGCGCCCAGCAGCTGCAGGGCGCCTTGCGCCCCCATCTGCTTGGTAATGCGTTCGTTGTGGTGGTGCGAATAGACGTGACCCACTTCGTGCGCGACGACGGCGGCGAGCTGGTCCTGATTCTTCGCGACGGTGAAGATGCCCGTGTTGACGCCTACCTTGCCGCCGGGAAGCGCGAAGGCATTGGGCGAGTTGTCCACGAACAAGGCGGTTTCCCAGCCGATGTTCTGCCATTCCTGCGGAAGTTGTTCGACCACGCGTTGCACGACACAGCGCACGTACGCCGATTCGCGCGCGTCGCTGGATTGCGGGGTCTTGGCCTTGGTTTCGGCGAAGGCCTGCGCACCCAGCTGCGCCAGCTGTTCTTCGGATACCGCACCGACGACCTGCGTGCGGCCGGTAGGGGACGTTGTGGTGGCGCAACCCGCGAGCAAAGCTCCAACGGCAACCGCAAGCAGCAAGCGTTTCATCGCGATATTCCTGAATGGGTGATCCGGTTGTAGCCCCGGTCGTATTAACGCTTTGTCAACGATTCGGGGCGTACTCGCGATGCCGGTGTAACAGCCGCGGAGACCAGGGACTGGCGTGCGATTTCACACGTCCAGGTTGGCGACCTTGAGCGCGTTCTCCTCGATGAAGTCGCGCCGCGGTTCGACCACGTCGCCCATCAGCGTCGAGAAGATCTGATCGGCGGCAACGGCATCCTCGATGCGCACCTGCAGCAGGCGGCGCGTTTCCGGATTGACCGTGGTGTCCCACAGCTGCTCAGGGTTCATTTCGCCCAGGCCCTTGAAGCGCTGGATCTGGCGTCCCTTCTTCGCTTCTTCGAGCAGCCACGCCTGCGCTTCGGCGAAGCTGTGCACTGGCTGTTCGCGATTGCCTCGGACGATCTTCGCACCGCCTCGGATGAGGCCGTGCAGCAGCGCCGCCGCCTCGCGTACCGCGCGCAGTTCACCGCCTTCGAACGCGGCCATCGGCAGCACCTGGGTGTGTTCCACGCCCATGTGGCTGCGGTGCAAGAGCAGCGCCGCCTGACGCGAATCGCTCGCCGGGTGCAGTTCGAGCTTGTAACGCGGCTTGCCCAAACCGGTGCGATTGAGGCGGGCCTGCAGCACGTCGAGTTCCTGGCGTTCGTCGGTGTTGGTGGCGAGCGAGGCGGCATCGAGCGGGGTGAAATCGATCAGCGCCTCGAGCACGCTGGGATCGTAGCGATGAGCGTTGCGGGCAATCGCGTCGCGTGCGCCTGCATACGCCAGCAAGAGCTTCTCCAGCGCTTCGCCGGCGATCGGCGGTTCGCCATCGGCCGGAATCAGCGCGGCGCCTTCGACCGCGTTGCCGGCGAGGTAGGCATCGAGCGCGGCATCGTCCTTCAGGTACAGCTCGTTCTTGCCCTGCTTGATCTTGTACAGCGGGGGCAGGCCGATGTAGATGTGGCCGCGCTCGAGCAGTTCCGGCATCTGCCGGTAGAAGAACGTCAGCAGCAGCGTGCGGATGTGCGAGCCATCCACGTCGGCGTCGGTCATCAGGATGATGCGGTGGTAGCGCAGCTTGTCCGGGTTGTATTCGTCCTTGCCGATGCCGGTGCCCAGCGCGGTGATCAGGGTGCCGACCTCCGCACTGCCGAGCATGCGATCAAAGCGGGCGCGCTCGACGTTGAGGATCTTGCCCTTGAGGGGGAGGATCGCCTGGGTCTTGCGGTTGCGGCCCTGCTTGGCCGAGCCGCCCGCGGAGTCACCCTCGACGATGAACAGCTCGGACTTGGCCGGATCCTTCTCCTGGCAGTCGGCGAGCTTGCCGGGCAGGCCGGCGATATCCAGCGCCCCCTTGCGGCGGGTCAGGTCGCGCGCCTTGCGCGCCGCCTCGCGAGCACGCGCCGCATCGACGATCTTGCCGGCGATGGCGCGGGCCTCGTTGGGGTGTTCTTGCAGGAACTCCTCCAAACGTGCGCCGAACGTGCTTTCAACTACCGGCCTGACCTCGGAACTGACCAGCTTTTCCTTGGTCTGCGAAGAGAAGCTCGGATCCGGCACCTTCACCGAAAGCACCGCGATCATGCCTTCGCGCATGTCGTCGCCGGAGAGGGTGATCTTGGCCTGCTTGGCGATGCCGTTCTGTTCGATGTAGTTCGACAGCGTGCGCGTGAGGGCCGCGCGGAAACCGATCAGGTGGGTGCCGCCGTCCTTCTGCGGGATGTTGTTGGTGAAACAGAACATCGTTTCCTGGTAGGCGTCGGTCCACTGCAGGGCGACGTCCACGGTGATGCCGTTCATTTCCCCCGACACCGAGATGACGTTCGGGTGCAGCGGGGTCTTGAGCTGGGCCAGGTGCTCGACGAAGGAACGGATGCCGCCTTCGTACTGGAAAACGTCCTTCTTGCCTTCGCCGCGCTCGTCGATGAGGGTGATCTTCACCCCCGAATTCAGGAACGACAGTTCGCGCAGGCGCTTGGCCAGGATGTCGTAGTGGAATTCGACGTCGGTGAAGATCTCGACCGAGGGCTTGAACCGGAGCAGGGTGCCGCGCTGGTTCGAATCTTCCAAGCGCTTGAGCGGGTAGAGCGGCTCACCCAGGGCGTATTCCTGCTTGTGGTGGCCGCCGTCGCGCCAGATCTCCAGCCACAGGTGCTCGGACAGGGCATTCACGACCGACACGCCCACGCCGTGCAGGCCGCCGGAAACCTTGTAGCTGTTGTCGTCGAACTTGCCGCCGGCATGCAGCACGGTGAGGATCACCTCGGCCGCGGACACGCCTTCTTCCTTGTGGATGTCGACGGGGATGCCGCGGCCATTGTCGGAGACCGAGCAGGAGCCGTCCTCGTGCAGGGTCACCACGACCTCATTGGCGTGACCGGCCAAGGCTTCGTCGATCGAGTTGTCGACGACCTCGAACACCATGTGGTGCAAGCCGGTGCCGTCGTGCACGTCGCCGATGTACATTCCCGGACGCTTGCGCACCGCTTCCAAGCCACGGAGCACCGTGATCTTGCTGGAATCGTAGGTCTGGGAGGGTTCGACGGGGATGGCGTCTTGCGCGGGATCGTGCTCGTTCTGGCTCATCATGGGGTGCAGCAGGCTCCTGCGGCACAACGGACCACGAAGGCCGCGTCGCGCCGAGCTACTTTAGATATATGTACGCGAAGTATAGCCGCCGCGAGTGGCCTCCGGGCCTGTACGGAACTGCGGCGAGCGGGTCCTGTTGGGCGCGAGCCAGCTTGGCGCGAGGTCAAGTTGGGAGCTTCTGGATATGGCCATGTTCCACGTGGAACGTGGAGTGTGACGCTCCCAAGTCTTCCAGACCCGCCGGAGCCGTGGTTCCGGAGATGAAGACCTGAGCCCGACTGGCCAGCAGCCGCGTCAGCACGCGCCGCTGGTGAGGGCGGTCGAGTTCCGATCCCAGGTCATCCAGCGCGATCACCGGCCATTCCCCGCGCCGGGTGGCGTAGTGCTCCGCCTGAGCGAGCAGGGCGGCGAGGGCGGTGAGCTTGGCTTGACCCCGGGACAGCGCTTCCCGCCCGGGCAGGGCTCCGAACGACAGGGCCCAGTCGGCCCGATGCGGCCCTACCGAGGTGTGCCCGCTGGCCAGATCGCGCTCGCGCTGGACCAGCAGCGCATCAGCCAGGGACATCTCTTCGCGCCGCCAGCCTGGCGAGTACTGGAGTGTCCCGATGCCCACGGCGGGTGCCAAGTCCGCCAGGAGAGCGCTGTAATGCGGAAGCAGCGCGTCCAGATAGCCCTGCCGGAAGCGGGTCAGTGGTTCGCCGGCGTCCGCCAGTTCCATGTCCCAGGCATCGAGTTGGGCCCCACCGGCCCTCGATTTGAGCAGGGCGTTGCGCTGCCTCAGCGCCCGCGAGTACCGGCGCCACAACGGCAGGAACTCCGGTTCCACGTGGAACAACCCCCAATCCAGATAACGTCGTCGCGGCTCCCCACCGCCGCTGATCAGTATGTGGCTGCCGGGGTCGAAGCTGATGACCGCGAGGGCCGCACACAGGTCCCCCAACTGGCTGACGGTACTGCCATCCAGTCGCCCGCTCCACTCCTGGCCGCTGTGGCGCAGGCCGGCCTTGCGCGAGCGCCCGATCGACGTCGCGGCTGACTGGTCGGCGGATTCCGCCACCCTGGCGCCGGTAGTAGCGCGCTCGCTCCACTCGACGAAGACCTCGAGTGCCGGGCTGCCGGCCCGGATCAGTCCATCCCGGACCCGGCCACGAAAGCTCCGCCCGTAGGCCATCAGGTGCAGACCCTCCAGAACGCTGGTCTTGCCCGCGCCGTTGTCGCCGAGGAGCAGGTTGAGGCCCGGCCCGGGGCGCAGGGTTTCATCTTCGAAGCGACGCAGGTTGCGAAGGTCCAAGCGAGTGACGTGCATTGGGGAAATCTACCGTGATCCTTCGCGAACAAGGGCGCTTGAGGACGCCAAAACAAAACGCCCGGCCGGGGCCGGGCGTTCCACGTGAAACATTTCGGAGACGTCAGAGGCGGAGCGGCATCACCACGTGGCGGCAGCGCTCGTTGGAAGCCTCGCGCACCAGGGCCGACGAATTGGCATCACGCAGGGCCAGGACGACGGTCTCATCGCGCAAGGCAGACAAGGCGTCCATCAGATAGTTGACGTTGAAGCCCACCGCGAGGTCGCCGACCCGGGTCTCGGCCTCGACTTCCTCCTGCGCCTCTTCCTGCTCAGGATTGTGGGCGCTGATCTTCAACTGGCCGGGGGATACCTCAATCCGCACGCCGCGGTACTTTTCGTTCGAGAGGATCGCCGCACGCTGCAGGGAGGCGCGCAGGACCTCGCGGTCGATCCGGACCTCCTTGTCGGCTCCGATCGGGATCACCGCCTCGTAATCGGGGAAGCGTCCGTCGATCAGCTTGCTGGTGAAGGTGACATCGTCGCGCTTGACCCGCAGGTGGCTGCGTCCCATCTCCAGCTCGAGTTCGCGCTCGCCGCCTTCCAGCAGGCGCTGCAGCTCGGTGACGCCCTTGCGCGGGACGATGATCTGGCGTTTGGTGTTCGCACCGCCGTCCAGGGCTGCCTCGCACAGGGCAAGACGATGGCCGTCGGTTGCCACGCAGCGCAGGCTCGATTCGCGCAGGTCGAACAACAGCCCGTTGAGGTAGTAGCGCACGTCCTGCTGGGCCATCGCGAATGCCGTGCGTTCGATCAGTTCCTTGAGGCTGGCCTCGGCGACGCGGACCCGCTCGGTCGCCTCGACCTCGTCAATCGACGGGAAGTCGTTGGCCGGCAGCGAGGCCAGGGTGAACCGCGAGCGGCCAGCCTGCACGGTGATCTTCTCCGCGGTCTGGGAGACCGTCACCTTGCTGCCGTCCGGCAGTGCGCGAACGATCTCGAAGAGCTTGCGCGCCGGGATCGTGGTCTCGCCGTCCTGCGCGTCGTCGACGCCGATGCGCGACACCATCTCGACTTCGAGGTCGGTACCGGTCAGCGACAGCTGCCCCCCCTTCACCTGGACGAGCAGGTTGGCAAGGACAGGCAAGGTCTGCCGGCGCTCGACGACATTGACGACTTGCGCCAATGGCTTCAGGAACACTTCGCGTTGCAGGCTGAAACGCATTCGATGCTGCTCCCCATTCCCAAAACAAAAGTAGTGAATAAATCAAAAGCATAGTGATGATGGAGCCGCGAAAATCTGCGGAAAACCATTACAACACTTTGATCCGTAAAGGAAAAACTAGAATTAAAAGCCTGTGAGAACTGCCAGCCAGCCGGGGCACAAGCTGTGGACAACTTTGCGCGCCAGACTCGGCACCCGAGTTATCCACAGATTCCGGGCGGTTCATCCGCAGACCGTTGTGGGCAAGTCCGCTATCCACTGCTTGTCCACCGCCGTCCGGAGGCTGCAACCGTTTACCCGACTGGCTCGCGGGCGGGTTACCCACATGCCGGCCGCGCAGGGGTGAACGATACCGCGACGCGGCCACGGCGCGTAGCGGGGAACCGAAAATATTGCGGCTGACGCACCGTCGGGGCACAAGAAGTGCCGATCGCGTGCCCGGTTAGCGCTACTCGCTGAGCTTGCGGATCAGCTTGTCCCAGTCCTCGCGCAACTTGCCGTCGGTGTCCATCAGGGTGCGTATCTGGCGGCAGGCATGCAGCACGGTGGTGTGATCACGCCCGGCGAAGGCGTCACCGATCTCCGGGAGCGAGTGTTCGGTCAGTTCCTTGGCCAGCGCCATCGCGACTTGGCGCGGGCGCGCCAGCGAGCGCGTGCGGCGCTTGCTCAGCAGGTCCTTGATCTGCAGGCCGTAGTAATCGGCGACGACCTTCTGGATGTTGGGGATGCCGATCGCCTGCTGCTGCGCGCGCAGCAGGTCGCGCAGCGTTTCCTGTGCGAATTCGGTGGTGATGGTCCGGCCGGTGAAGTTCGCGCGAGCGGCCAGGGTATTGAGCGCGCCTTCCAGGTCGCGCACGTTGCTGCGCATCTTCTTCGCCAGCAGGAACGCGACGTCCTCCGGGATATGCGCCCCGCGTTCGCGCGCCTTGGCCAGCACGATCTGCGCGCGCGTCTCGAAATCGGGCGGATCGATGGCCACGGACAGGCCCCAGCCCAGTCGCGACTTCAGGCGCGGCTCGAGGCCGTCGACCTCGCGCGGGAACCGGTCGCAGGTAAGGATGATCTGCTGCTTGCCGTCGATCAACGCGTTGAAGGTGTGGAAGAACTCTTCCTGGGTGCGGTCCTTGCCGGCGAAGAACTGGATGTCGTCGATCAGCAGCGCATCGACCTGCTGGAACTGGCGCTTGAACGCGGCCATGCCATTGGTCTTGTCCTGCAGCGCCTTCATCAGCGAGGCCAGGAACTGCTCGCTGCGCAGGTACAGCACGCGCATCTTCGGATTCGCCGCGCGCATGGCGTTGCCGGCGGCAAACATCAAATGGGTCTTGCCCAGGCCGGTGCCGCCGTACAGCAGCAGCGGATTGTGCGCGCGATCGCCGGGACGCGCGGCGGCCTGCATGGCGGCGGCGCGGCCGAGCTGGTTGCTGCGGCCCTCGACGAAATTGTCGAAGGTGTAGTGCGCGTCCAGGTTGCCCTCGAACGGCTCGCTGCGCGCGGCGTCGCTGCCGCCGCGAACCGGAATCGCCTCGTTCGCGGCGATCGGCGCGGAGGCGCGGGGCAGGGCGCCGATCTCCAGCTGTACTTCGCTGCTGCCGGCGAAATACCCCAGCAGCTCGCGAATGCGGCCCAGGTAGCGCTCGCGCACGTGTTCGACCACGAAGGCATTCGGTGCGTACAGCACGGTCACGTCGTCGCGGCGGGTGGCCTGCAACGGCTTGAGCCAGGTGTGGACGTCCTCAACCGGGTATTCGGCTTCCAGGCGTTCGAGGCAGCGGGGCCAGGCTTCCATCGGGGAGGACTACTCGCAATCGGCCCGCGGCCCGTGGCCGCGGCGAAAAAGGGGCTCAACGCGATGCGCGCATCGCGTCGGGAAGGGGGCGGGAGGCGGCCAGACTATCACCGCGAACGGGGCGCGGAACAGGACTTGTCCACAGGCGGGAAATCGGCTCTACCCCGCGCCGCCACGGCGCCGGACCGGCTGCTATCCACAGCCGCGGCGCCGGCGATCCGTTGCCCATGGACGCCGCCGCGGTAGGGCGGGCTTGCCTAGCTCGCCGGCCCCCGCTAGAATCCGCGGTCTTTTCCGTCGTTTACGCCGAGCCGACCATGGCAACCAAGCGCACCTACCAGCCCAGCAACCTCAAGCGCAAGCGCGACCACGGCTTCCGTGCCCGCATGGCGACCGCCGATGGCCGCAAGATCCTCGCCCGCCGTCGCGCCAAGGGCCGCAAGCGTCTTTGCGCCTAAGCGCGAACCGCTGCGCCTGCTTCCAGTAAGCACGTCTACGGCCGCCTTCGCCATACCGGCGGCCCCATGATCCCGATGACCCCCAGCTTCCCGCGCACCGCGCGGGTTCGCGCACGGGCGGATTTCGATCGCATCTTCCAGCACGGCCGTCGCCAGGCCACGCCTCGGCTGGCCGTGCATTGGCATGCCACGGCGACACCCGCGCGCCTGGGATTGGCGGTGTCGCGCAAGGTCGATCCGCGCGCCGTTGGACGCAATCGCATCAAGCGTGCGCTGCGCGATGTCTTCCGCCATCTCCGAGTCCAGCTCGCGCCGGGTGACTACGTCATCGTTGCCCGTCCCGCTGCGCGCGATGCCACGCGCGAACAACTCGAGCGCCACTTCCTGGACCTGCTGCGACGCCTCGGCGCGCTGCCCGCGGCCGCGTTGCCGCTGACAACGGTGCCCGGCACAATGCCGCCCGTGCCGGACGCGCTTGCACCCGGCGACGGGCTTGCGTCGACCGGGCCCGACCCCACCTCCCTCTGACTGTGCCGACCCTTCGCGTCGGCCGAGCCTGCCTGCTCCCATGAACCAGACCCGCCTTTTCCTGATCTTCGCCTGGCTGATGGTGGCGACCCTGCTGTGGATGGAATGGGGCAAGGAGAAGGCGGCGCCGGCGACCCCAGCTTCAGCGGCCATCGAAACCGTTGCCGGCAACAGCGAGGTCCCGTCGGCCGCGATTCCCTCGGCCAGCAGCGGTGGCGTGCCGAGCGCAACTGCCGAGCCGGCCCCCGGCGCGACGACGGCGGCATCACCTGGGGCCGAGACGGTAACGGTCACCACCGACGTCCTGCATGTCGTGCTCGACGGCGGCGAACTGCGCCAGGCCGATCTGCTCAAGTACCCGTCGCTCGCCGCCGCCAACAGCCAGCCGGTGCGCCTGCTGTCCAACGACCGCGCCAACTACTTCGTCGCCCAGAGCGGTTGGAACAGCGCCACCGGCGCCCCGGACCACGGCGGCTTCCGCCCTGCTTCCGCCGCGCATGAGTACGTCCTCGCCGACGGCAACAAGGAACTGGTCGTGCCGTTCGTATGGACCGGCGCCAACGGCGTGACCATCCATCGCAGCTACGTGTTCCAGCGCGGCAGCTACGTGGTGCAGGTACGCGACCAGGTCAGCAACGCCGGCGCCGCGCCGTGGACGGCCTATGTCTACCGCGGCCTGAGCCGCGTGCCGCATGCGATCGCCAGCAGCGGACCGATGAGCGCGGAGAAGTACAGCTTCCAGGGCGCCGCGTGGTTCGACGGCGAATACAACAAGCGCAAGTACGACAAGTTCGCCGACGGCCCGCTCGACAAGCAGGTGACCGGCGGCTGGGTCGGCATGCTCCAGCACCACTTCTTCGCGTCGTGGATCCCGCAGAAGGACCAGCCCGCGCTGTACACCCTGCACGAACAGAACGGTCGCTACTCAATCGAGGCGCGCGGCCCCTCGTTCAACGTTCCGGCCGGCGGCCAGGTCGAAACCAGCGCACGGTTGTGGGTCGGCCCCAAGCTGGTGAAGCAGATCGAGACGCAGCAGGTGAAGGGACTCGATCGCGCGGTCGATTTCTCCTCCTACGGCTGGGCCGCCACGCTCGCCGGCTGGCTTTTCTGGGTGCTCGACAAGCTGCATGGCCTGCTCGGCAACTGGGGCTGGTCGATCGTCGGCCTGGTGGTGCTGCTCAAGACGCTGATGTTCCCGCTGTCGGCCGCGCAGTACAAATCGATGGCGAAGATGCGCAAGTTCCAGCCGCGCATCAAGCAACTGCAGGAGCGCTACGGCGACGACAAGCAGAAGCTGCAGATGGCGATGATGGAGCTGTACAAGAAGGAGAAGATCAACCCCGTTGGCGGTTGCCTGCCGATCCTGCTGCAGATGCCGGTGTTCCTGTGCCTGTACTGGATGCTGTCGGAGTCGGTTGAACTGCGCCACGCGCCGTGGATCGGCTGGATCACCGACCTGACCGCGCGCGATCCGTACTTCATCCTGCCGGCAATCAACCTCGGCGTGATGTGGCTGACCCAGAAGATGACGCCGCCCGCGCCGGGCATGGACCCGATGCAGCAGAAGATGATGCAGTTCATGCCGCTGGTGTTCGGCGTGCTGTTCGCCTTCATGCCCGCCGGCCTGGTGCTGTACTGGATCACCAACGGCAGCCTGGGCCTGCTACAGCAGTGGTGGATGACCAAGCGCTATGCCGAGGAACCGGCCAAGGTCGCCACGGCCTGATCCCGGAGCGAAGCTCGCGCACGAAGCCCGCCGCCTGGCGGGCTTCTGTTTTGCGGCTCGCGCGCATCTGCGACGATAGCCGCATGGCCACCCCCCAGCGCGACACCATCGCCGCGATCGCCACCGCGCCGGGCGCGGGCGGCGTCGGCATCGTGCGCCTCTCCGGCACGCGTGCGCGCGCGATCGCCGAGGCCATCGCCGGTTCGCGCCTGCACCCGCGCCGCGCGCATTACGCGCGATTCGCCGGCGTCGACGGCGAGACCATCGATGACGGGATCGTCCTCTGGTTCCAGGCCCCGGCGAGCTACACCGGCGAAGACGTGGTCGAACTGCAGGCGCACGGCAGCCCGGTGGTGCTCGAACAACTGGTGCAGCGCTGCGTCGAACTCGGCGTGCGGCGCGCGCGCGCCGGCGAGTTCAGCGAGCGCGCCTTCCTCAACGGCAAGCTCGACCTGGCCCAGGCCGAAGCCGTCGCCGACCTCATCGCCGCCGCCGACGCCAATGCCGCGCGCGCGGCGCGGCGTGCGTTGGAAGGCGAATTCTCGCGCCGCGTGGAAGCGCTCGCCGCCGACGTGCTGGCGATCCGCGTGCACGTGGAGGCCGCGATCGATTTCGCCGACGAGCCGATCGACACCCTCGGTGGCGCGCAACTGCGCGCCCGCTTCGCCGCCACGAGCCAAGCGCTCGCCGAGCTGCTGCGTGCGGCCGAGCGCGGCCGCCGCCTGCGCGACGGCCTGCACGCGGTCATCGTCGGGCCGCCCAACGCCGGCAAGAGCTCGCTGCTCAACGCGCTGGCGGGCAGCGATCGCGCGATCGTCACCGACATCGCCGGCACCACCCGCGACCTGCTGCAGGAAGTCGTGCGCATCGACGGGATCGAACTCACCCTGGTCGACACCGCCGGCCTGCGCGAGGGCGGCGATGCGATCGAGCGCGAGGGCATGCGCCGCGCGCGCGACGAACTCGGGCGCGCCGACCTCGCCATCGTCGTGCTGGACGCGCGCGATGCCGACGCGGGCCGCGCCGCGGTTGCCAGCGCGATCGAACAGGTACCGCAACGGCTGTGGCTGCACAACAAGAGCGACCTGTTGCCGGCAGCGCCCGTGCGCGCCGGCGAGGAGCACCTGCACGTGTCCGCGCTGACCGGCGCGGGGCTGGACGCGCTGCACGCGCGCCTGCGCGCCCTCGCACAGGGCGCCGGCGAGGCGGGGGCCGGGACCTTCACCGCCCGCGCGCGCCACGTCGACGCGCTGCGGGTGGCCCAGGCCGAGCTCGGCCAGGCCCGCGAACAGCTCGACGTGGAGGCGCTCGAGCTCGCCGCAGAATCGCTGCGCCACGCGCACGACGCGCTCGGCGAGATCACCGGACAGGTCCGCGCGGATGACCTTTTAGGTCACATTTTTTCCAGCTTTTGCATAGGAAAGTGACACGGCGTCGCAAATCTCGGCGGGGTCCGCGATCCCGCAAAAGATGAACCCGGCGCACGCTTGACAAAGGGTCCGGCACGGGTCTCACTTGCGTTGTGCGCACTCGATCGACGCACTCCAGGGGACCTTAAAACCATGATTTCGAACCACTCCGTCCGGTCCGTGCGCCGGCCCGCCACGCTTCAGTTCATCGCCGTGCTGACCCTCGGCCTCGTGCTCGCCGCGTGCGGCGAGGACAAGCCCGCCGCGCAGGCCACCACTGCCACCACCACCGCGCCGGCTCCGACGCCCGCGACCGCCGTGTCCTCGCAGGTCGCGTCGATGACGCCCGAGCAGCTGCGCGATGCCGCCAGCAAGGCCTATTCGGAAAACCGCCTGTACGCCCCCGCCGGCGACAACGCGGTCGAGTACTACCTGGCCCTGCGCGACAAGACCCAGGGCGACGCCGCCGTCGCCAGCGCGCTCACCGACCTGCTGCCGATGACCGTCATCGCCATCGAGCAGAGCGTCAACCGCGACGACTTCAGCGAAGCCAAGCGCCTGGCCGCGCTGCTCGAGAAGGCCGACGCGCAGCACCCGGCCCTGGCCCGCCTGAAGGCCAGCATCGCCGCCCAGGAAGCCACCGCCGCCCAGCGCGCGCAGGCGCTGACCGCGGAAGAGGAGGCCAAGCGGCAGAAGGCCCTGGAAACCCAGCGCCTGGCCGACCAGAAGAAGCAGCAGGAAGACGCCGCCAAGAAGCTGGCCTCGCAGCAGGCGGCTTCGGACAAGGCCGCCGCCGACAAGGCCGCCGCCGCGGACAAGGCCGCTGCCGACAAGGTCGCCGCCGACAAGGCGGCCGCGGACAAGGCCGCCGCCGACCGCCGCGCCGCCGAACAGCGCACCGCCGCCGCGACCTCGGGACCGAGCGCGGCGGAGCTGCGTCCGATCTCGATGCCGGCACCGAAGTTCCCGCCGGAAGCGTTGCGCGCGGGCCAGTCGGGCTCGGTGCTGGTCGAATACACCGTCGGCACCGACGGCACCGTCACCGCGGCCCGCGTCGTGCGTTCCAACCCGGCGCGCGTGTTCGACCGCGAAGCGGTCAACGCGGTGCGCAGGTGGCGCTTCCAGCCGGTGTCCGCGCCGGTCACCACGCGCCGCGAGATCAGCTTCAACCCGCAGGGGTAAGCGCGACCCCGCAACAAGACGAAGCCCGCCATTGGCGGGCTTCGTGCTTTTTGAGGAGTCGATGAAGAAGATCCCGGGCGCAGCCGGGACGGGGCGCCGCTTTCGACCAGCATCGTTGCATCCGGCGTGTGCATCGGCCCATGCGGCCGCAACTGCACGGGCCGGATTGCATGCGGAGCAGCGGGAAGGAGCAGCGAACTCCTCCACGCTGCGCGTGATCACCCCGAGATCGCCAGGCGTTCCTGGTGGTAGCGGCGCACCGCCGCGAACCACAGCACCGCGGCCACCGCGAAGCCGGCGGCGAGGTAGATGCCCCACACCTGCATCGGGATGAATTCGGCGCGGATCACCTTCAGCAGCAGCTGGTTCTGCGCCAGGAACGGCACCGCGTACTGCCACGGCTGCTCCTTCAGCGGGTTCACCATCAGCATGATCGAGGGCACCATCGGCAGCAGCATCAGCCACATCATGTGGCTCTGCGCTTCCTTCATGCTCTTCGCCGCCGCCGACAGGTAGGTGAGCAGCGAGGTGCCGATGAACAGCATCGGCACCAGCACCAGCAGCATCTTGCCCATCGCCATGAAGCTGACATCGACGGCGAGGCCGGCACTGCCGGAGAACTGCGCGGTCAGCTTGAACGCCAGCAGGGTCAGCAGCAGCGAGGCCACGCCCATCGCGCACGCGGCGGCGATCTTGCCGCTGACGATGGAACTGCGGGCCGACGGCGTCGCCAGCAGCGGCTCCAGCGACTGGCGTTCGCGCTCACCGGCGGTGGCATCCATGATCAGGTACGCGCCGCCGAGGAACGAAGTCAGGATCAGCAGGTAAGGCAGCAACGCCGCCGCCAGCGCACCGCGCTTGGCTTCCGCCGACGCCAGGTCGCGGTTGCCGATGCTCAACGGCCGGGTGATGCCCGGATCGATGCCGCGCGCGAGCAGGCGCAGGGTGCCGACCTGGTCGCGATAGGCTTCCAGCGCGCTGCGCAGGCGCGCCACCGGGATGTCCGCGGCCTTGCGCGTGCTGTCGGCGACGATCTCGAGCTTGGCCGCGTCGCCGCCGCGCCAGTGCTTGCCGTACTCGGCATCGATGCTGAGCGCGACGTCGACGTCCTGGCGCGCGATCGCCGCATCCAGGTCCTGCGGCGGCGCCACCGCCTTGATCCCGCGCGTGGCCAGGAACGCCACCAGGTTCGGCGCGCGCGCGGCGCCGATCACCGGCACTTCCAGCACCTTCTCCAGTTCGGTCTTGGCGCGGTTCTCGCCGAGCTTGCCGACGCCGAGCATCAGCACCGGATACAGCAGCGGGCCGAGCAGCAGCGCCAGCGCCATCGTGCGGCGATCGCGCGAGATGTCGCGCAGCTCCTTGCGCATCACCGCGAACAGCGTGGGCAGGAAGCCGGTCTTCATTGCGGTCGTGGTCATGCGTGCAGGCCCTCCTCCGAGCCGATGGCCTTGACGAAGGCGTCTTCCAGGTTGGATTCGCCGAACTTCGCCCGCAGCTCGTCGGCGGTGCCGGCCGCGACGACGTGGCCCTTGGCGATGATCACGATGCGGTCACACAGCGCGGCCACCTCCTGCATGATGTGGCTGGAGAAGATCACGCAGCGGCCTTCGGCCTTGAGCTGCTGCAGGAAGCCGCGCATCGCGCGCGTGGTCATCACGTCGAGGCCGTTGGTCGGCTCGTCGAGGATCACGTTCTTCGGGTCGTGCACCAGCGCGCGCGCGATCGCGGTCTTGGTGCGCTGGCCCTGCGAGAAGCCTTCGGTCTGGCGGTCGAGGATGTCGCCCATGTCCAGCGCCTTCGACAGTACCTCGGTGCGGCGGGCGATGTCCGCCTTGCCCATGCCGTGCAGCTCGCCGAAGTAGGCGATGTTCTCGCGCGCGGTCAGGCGCTTGTACACGCCGCGCGCGTCGGGCAGCACGCCGAGCGCGCGGCGCACGGCTTCCGGGTCGCGCGCCGCGTCGATGCCGTCCACATCGATGCGGCCCTGCTCGGGCTGCATCAGGGTGTAGAGCATGCGCAGCGTGGTGGTCTTGCCGGCGCCGTTGGGGCCGAGCAGGCCGGTGATTTCGCCGTCGCGGGCGCTGAAGCTGACGCCGTCCACGGCCTTCACCACGCCGGAGCGGGTCTTGAAAGTCTTGTGCAAGTCGGTTGCGTTGATCATGTGTGCAGTTCCCGGGTGAGCGCGCGGCTCACGGCTCCCAGCCGTTGAAGGAAGTGAAGGGCGGCACGTAGTTGAGGCTGTCGAGGCACTTGGCATCGAGCGCCTTCGCGTCCGCAGTCTCGAAGAAGCGGCCGAGCAGCTTGGGCATGCAGCCCAGGCTCATGCCGCCGTGGCCCTGGCCGCGCAGCACCAGGTGGCGTCCGTTCGGCAGGGTCTTCGCCACTTCGTCGCCGTACACCGGCGGCGTCACCGGATCGAGTTCGCCGGAAATCACCAGCACCGGCAGCGCGGTCTTCAGCGGCTGGGTGAAGTCGGCCGCTATCGCGCCGCGCGGCCACTGCTTGCACGCGGCGAAGAACATCCGCGCCATGTCGGCGCCGAGCACCGTACCGGCATCGGCCGGATCGGGCTGGTAGCGCGGCGCGTCCTCGGCGCAGATCACCGACCACTGCATGCCGCGGTTGAGCTGGTCGCTGACCTGGTTGCTCCAGAATTTCGCGATCGCCATCAGCGACTCGTAGCGGCCTTGTTCGGCCTCGCTCACCACCAGTGGCAGCAGCGACGACAGTTGCGGCACGTACGACACGCCGTGGGTCAGGCCGACCAGGGTGTCCGCGTTCAAGGTGTCCTGCTTGAGCTCGTGGGTGTCGGGGTCGCGGTAGCTCACCGCCACTGGTGCGGCGGCCAGGCGCGCCTTCAGGGTGTTGAGGCGGGCGAGCAGGTCGTGGCCGTCGCCGGCGAAGCGCGCCTTGCACGCCGGCACCTTCGCGCATTGCGCGTCCTGCTTGCGCAGCGCCGCTTCCAGCTGGCGCGCGAACTCGCCGCCGACGACCATCCGGTTGGGCGCCACGCCATCGAGGACCACGCTGCGCACGTGCTGCGGATAGTGCATCGCGTACTGCTGCGCTACCCGCGTGCCGTACGAGCCGCCGATCACGTTGATCTTGTCGCTGCCGAGCGCCGCGCGTACCGCGTCGAGGTCGGCGATGGCGTCGCCGGTGGTGTAGAAGCGCGGATCGGCGCGGCCCTGCAGCGATTTCAGGCACTGCGCGACGTAGGCGTCGAGCCGGGCTTCGTCGAGTTCGGCGGTCTCGTCGAACTTCAGCGGGCGGCCGTCCGGATCGCGGCAGTCGAGCGGATTGGAGCGGCCGGTCCCGCGCTGGTCGATCAGCACGATGTCGCGTTGCTTGCGCGCCTGGCCCAGGCCCTGGTCGACCGCGGCGGCGACCTCGGTCGCGGCCTGGCCCGGGCCACCGGCGAGGAAGAAGATCGGATCGGGGGTGCCGCCGTTCTTGCCCTCGGCCGGCAGCCACGCGATGTTGAGCGCGATGGTGCGCGCCTTTGGATGGGCGCGGTCTTCCGGCACCGGGAAGGTGGCGCACTGCGCCTCGAGCGGGGCGAAGCCCTGCTCGCTGGTCAGCACGCACGGCTTGAAGGCGATGCGGCCGAACTGGCGCAACGGGGTGGCGGCGCTGGCCGCGTGGCTGGCTGGCTTGGCAGGCGCGGCGTCGTCGCGCGAGGCGTGCAACTGGCGGTAGCCCAGCACGGCCAGCGCGCTCACGGCCAGGGCGATTCGAAACTTGGTGCGGGACATCGTGCGGGTTCCCTCTCAGTGCGATGTGCGTGGATGGATGCGGGCAAGCGGACTAGGGCTCGTCCGGCTGGAAGATGGACTCGATCGGCTTGCCGAACAGGCGCGCGATCCGGAACGCCAACGGCAGGCTCGGGTCGTACTTGCCGGTCTCCAGCGCGTTGATGGTCTGGCGCGATACCTCGAGCTGCTCGGCCAGTTCGCCCTGCGACCAGCCTTTGCGTTCGCGCAGGTCGCGCAGGCGGTTGTTCATGCGTAGCGCCGCGCGATGGCGATCCGGGCGATGCCGTAGAACAGGCACAGCGCCGGGAACACCCACAGCATCGCCGTGGCCGCGCCGATCGCGAGCATCTTCGCGCTCTGCAGGAAGCCGGCGGTCATGTAGACGGTGCTGACCATGCCTGCGGCCAGGCCCACCGATTCCAGCTCGATGCGCCGCTGGAGTTCGTCGGAATCGCGCACGTAGCGGCCGATGGCGCGGATCGCCAGGAACACCAGCAACGACGGCAGCAGGGCGATCGCGACCCGCAGCCACGGCAGCTCGAGGCTGCGCAGCAGCGGCTTCCACGCGAACATGACCAGCGCGTACGCGATCATCGGCGGGGCGAATTCGCGGTAGTAGCGCCGGGTCAGCGCCGGCGTGGCGACGTCACCGAAGCCGCCGGGCATGAACCAGAGCAACCCGGCGATGAACACGCCGGCCATGGTCAGGTGCGCGCCGACCCGGACCGGAGCGGCCGGAAGCGGCCAGTGCAGCCACGCCGTGCCCGCGGCGGCGACCCACGCCACCACGCAGGCGGCCAGGATCGCGATGGCGACGCGCCGGCACTGGCTCACGACGCGCGAGTCCTGGCGCGGGCGGGGCCGCAGGCGCGCAATGGCGGAGTAGCGGGGCGAAGGCGGGCGTGCGGCATCGGCGTCTGTCAAGGTTGCTTGACAGGCACGGTAGGCCGGCGCATCCGCGGTGTCAAGCGTCCTTTACACCGTGCCTGCCGGACAGCCGCTACTTGCTGCTGACGTACTTCTCGCGGCGGATCTGCGGCACCGGCAGGCCGTAGCCCTTCAGCGTCTCGAAGCAGGCGTCGACCATGTTCGGGTTGCCGCACAGGTAGGCGATGTCGGCCGTCGCATCCGGGGCGAACTCGGCGAGGAACTGCTGCACGTAGCCGTGGCGCACGTCGGCGTGCGCGTGCGGCGAATCCGCCGCGGGCAGTTCGCGCGACAGGCACGGCACGAAGCGGAAGTGTCCGGGGTGCTTGTCGGCGAACGCGCGGAACTCGTCGCCGTAGAGCAGCTCGGCGGGCGTGCGCGCGCCAAACAGCAGCACTGCCTGCACGCCGCGCTCGCGGATCTGGGCTTCCAGCTGCGGCAGCATCGAGCGGTAGGGCGTCACGCCGGTGCCGGTGCCGATCAGCAGGTAGCGCCGGTTGCTGTCCGCCGGCATCAGGCAGAAGCGCCCGAACGGCCCGCTGGCGTCGACGACTTCGCCGTCCTTGAGGCCCTCGAACAGCGCCGTCGCGGCGCCGCCGGCCACGTAGCTCACCGCGATCTCCACGCCCTCGCCCGGACCCAATGCATGGTCGTGGATGGTCGCCAGCGAATACGAGCGCTTGGTGGCGGTGCCATCGGCGTAGTTGAAGTGGACCTGGATGAACTGGCCGGGGATGAAGTCCAGTGGCTGCCCATCCCCGCGCACGAAGGTGTAGTGGCCGACGGTCGGCGCCAGCATGCGGCGCGAAACGAGCTTGAGCGGAAAGTGCTGGATGGCCACGTGCGGACGTTCTACCGGTCGGATGGAACACTGCGTGGCGAAGGCCTCGCCACCGGGCCGCCTATACTACCGGCAGCGAGCGCCGGAGGCGCCCGCCCCATCACGCCGCAGCCGCGCCACGCGCGGCGCAAGGCACGAAACGGGCCTTCCAATGACTGAACATTCCGCGGCCCCGGCCGCTCCCGCGCTGTCCGTCCGCGACCTGCGCAAGACCTACGACAACAAGGTCGAGGCGCTCAAGGGCGTGTCGCTCGACGTGAAGCCCGGCGACTTCTTCGCCCTGCTCGGCCCCAACGGCGCCGGCAAGTCGACCCTGATCGGCATTGTCAGCTCGCTGGTGAACCTGAGCGGCGGCAGCGTCTCGATCTTCGGTACCGACCTGCTCCGGCACCGCGACGAAGCCATGCGCATGATCGGGCTGGTGCCGCAGGAGCTGAACTTCAACATGTTCGAGAAGCCGCTCGACATCCTGGTGAACTACGCCGGCTTCTTCGGCGTCCCGCGCGAGCTCGCGCTGCAGCGCGCCGAGGAGGAACTGCGCCGCGCCCACCTGTGGGAGAAGGCGCAGATGATGAGCCGCACCCTGTCGGGCGGCATGAAGCGCCGGTTGATGATCGCGCGCGCGATGATGACCCGGCCGAAGCTGCTGATCCTCGACGAGCCCACCGCCGGCGTCGACATCGAGATCCGCCGCGGCATGTGGAAGACGCTGAAGGAAATCAACGCCGCCGGCACCACGATCATCCTCACCACGCATTACCTCGAGGAAGCCGAGAGCCTGTGCCGCAACCTCGCCATCATCGACAAGGGCCGGATCGTCGAGCAGGGGCCGATGAAGGCGCTGCTGGCCAAGCTCGACGTCGAAGGCTTCCTGTTCGACATCGACGGCACGCTGCCATCGTCGCTGCCCGAGATCGCCGGCACCACCATCCACGCCACCGATGACCACACCCTCGACGTGGAGATGCCGCGGGCGATGGATCTCAACCGCGTGTTCGCCACGCTCAACGACGCCGGCATCCGCGTGCGCTCGATGCGCACCAAGAGCAACCGCCTGGAGGAACTGTTCGTGCGCCTGACCAGCGAGAACCTGGACAAGAGCCCGCCGGTCAACGGCGTGCAGGTACAGCCGGAGCAGTCCGCATGAGCGCCACCGACCTGACCACCGAGGCGACCGCGGGCCAGCGCAACCTCACCGCCTACGGCACCATCGTGCGCCGCGAGGTGACGCGCATCCTGCGCATCTGGGGCCAGACCCTGGTGCCGCCGGCGATCACCATGACCCTGTACTTCCTGATCTTCGGCGGCCTGATCGGCCGCCAGATCCAGGCGATGGACGGGATCCGCTACATGGACTTCATCGTCCCCGGGCTGGTGATGATGAGCGTGATCCAGAACAGCTACGGCAACATCTCCTCGAGCTTCTTCGGCGCCAAGTTCGGCCGCCACGTGGAGGAGCTGCTGGTCAGCCCGATGCCCAACTGGGTGATCCTCGGCGGCTACGTCACCGGCGCGGTGCTGCGCGGGCTGATGGTCGGCACGATCGTGCTGGCGATCGGCATGCTGTTCACCCGCGTGAGCATGCCGCACCCGCTGATCACGCTCGTCACCGTGCTGCTGGGTGCGACGATCTTCTCGCTGGCCGGCTTCGTCAACGCGGTGTACGCGAAGAAGTTCGACGACATCGCCATCGTGCCGACCTTCATCCTCACCCCGCTCACCTACCTGGGCGGCGTGTTCTATTCGGTGAAGCTGCTGCCGGCGTGGGCCGAGGCGGCCACGCACCTCAATCCCGTGTTCTACATGGTCAACGCGTTCCGCTACGGCCTGCTCGGCATCAGCGACGTGTCGATGTGGACGGCGTTCGCGCTGATGCTGGCCTTCATCGTCGGCCTGAGCGCGCTCGCGCTGTGGCTGCTCAAGCGCGGCGTCGGCCTGCGCAGCTGATCCGGGCCTTGCGCCGCCACATCGTCGCTTCGGGCCGCGCCGCGTGCGCGCGCGGCTCGACCCACGTGCTGGTCGGCTACCGCGGCAACGCCGACGGCGCCAATCCCGGCGCGCGCAAACCGCGCCAAGGCTGATCCCGGTCGCGGGCCCGCTTGCGAGCCTCGTCGCCGGCTTGCGAGACTGGTGGCGAGGGCGTGGGGACGCCCAATCCCAGGGATCACGATGAAGCTGAAGTGGATGCTGCTCGGCCTGCTGGCCGTGGCAATGGGCGCGCATGCGCAGGACGCGTCGCCGCAGGCGCAGGAACAGGCCGCGCGCGCGATCGTCGCCGGCTTCCAGTGGCGCGACGGGCAGGTCGCGGTCGCCGAGGCCAAGGCGCGGTTCCAGCTCAACGACAACTTCCGCTACCTGGGCGCGGCCGATGCCCGCAAGGTGCTCGAGGACCTGTGGGGCAATCCTCCCGACGACAGCGTGCTCGGCATGGTCGTGCCCAAGGGCCGCGGCGTGCTCGACGACAGCGGCTGGGCGGTGGTGGTGACGTACTCCGACGAAGGCTACGTGTCCGACGAGGACGCGGCCAAGATCGACTACGCCGCCATGCTCAAGGACATGCAGGAAGCCGACAAGGACAACAACCAGGCGCGCAAGGAAGCCGGCTATCCCGCGCTGGAACTGGTCGGCTGGGCCGAACCGCCGCACTACGACGCGGCGAACAAAAAGTTGTACTGGGCCAAGGAGCTGCGCAGCGAAGGCTCCGACCACAACGCGGTCAATTACGACATCCGCGTGCTCGGCCGCCGCGGCTACCTCAGCCTCAACGCCGTGGCCCGGATGGACGAACTGGCCGAGGTGAAGAGCGGGATGCAGCAGCTGCTGCCGATGGTCGAGTTCGACGCCGGCTCGCGCTACGCCGACTACGACAAGGGCACTGACAAGGTGGCCGCGTACGGGTTGGCGGCACTGATCGGCGGCGGCATCGCCGCCAAGGCGGGCCTGTTCGCCAAGCTCGGCGCGCTGCTGCTGGGCCTGAAGAAGCTGTTGCTGCCGCTGGTCGTGCTGGCCGGCGCGTTCTTCAAGAAGATCGCCGGGCTCTTCTCCCGCAAGAAGGGCGCCACCGGCGTCGTGAGCTGACCCACCCCTACGGCGCGACCTTCGTAATGCCGGCGCGCGATTCCCGTATTCCAAGGCAAGGGTGCCGGGAACGGCCCGGCGCCATCCGCACGGATCGCTGCCATGAACATCCGCGTTCTTCCCTGCCTGCTGCTTGCGGCGCTGGCGCCCGGCGCGGCCGCGGCGCCGCCGCAACCGGCGCCCATCGTGGTGAGTTGCCAGCAGCACGACTGGCCGACACTCAAGCGCGTGGCCCAGGAAGTCGGCGTGACCGCACTGGATCCGGTGCCGCGCGTGCGCAAGCGCGCCATCCTCGCGGGCCTGCGCGCCTGCCGGCATGGCGCCGACGACATCGTGCTCGTATTCGATGCGGCGCGTAACCCGCGCATCGCCCAGGCCGACGCGCGCTAAAGCGGCCGTGCCGCGACCCGTCCAGCCGGGCGGGTTGTCCCGTGCAACGCGTCGTGCCCGACGCAAACGGAGAATCCCATGCGAGTCCAGGTCCTGATCCTCGCCGCCGTGCTGCCGCTGGCCGCGGCCGCCGCGCCCCCGCGCACGCCCACGCTCTCCGACGTCCACGCGATGGCGCCGGACGCGAGCGTGCAGGTCAACTGCCGCTACGCCGAGTGGCCGACGCTGCGCCAAGTGGCGCGCTACCTCGGCCACGACGACCCGGCGGCCACCGCGCCGATGCGGCGCGACATCGTGAAGCAGGGACGGCAGGCCTGCGATGCGGGCGCCACCCACGTCCTCGTCGAGTTCTACCGCGGCCGCGGCGACCGCGAGGTCGCCGTGCAGTACCGGCCGTGACGCCGGACGCGCTGTAATTTCCGCCGGGATTCCCCGAATCGATCAATAGGACGCCGCGCCCGCGGCGTCCACGGGTATTTCCGCCCATCGGAGGCGACCATGAACGCCCACACCCCGTTTTCCCGTGGCGCCAGGCGCGTCGTGGCCGTCGCATCCGCATGCGTGGCCCTGCTGGCGTGGTCGGCGCAGGCGCAGACACCGCGCACCCAGACCGAGCCGGTGCAGGTCGCCGGTGTCCGCATCGTGATCAATTGCGCGCGCCCGGCCTTGCCCAAGCAGCAGGCTTTTGCGCAACTCGCCGGCATCGACAACTTCAGCCAGGCCTACGCGGCGCGCGCCAAGGCGATGATGCAGACCCAGCACGAATGCCAGCGCGGCTACAGCGCCGTGGAACTGGTCCAGGTCGCGCCACGGCGCCCGGAGTTCGTGGCGCTAGCGCTGCGGTAAGCCGAAGAACGCGCGCGCGGTAGCGGTGCTGTTGGCCGCCGCCGTCGCCACGGACTCGCCGCGGTCGCGCGCGAGTTCCTCGACGATGTGCGCCAGGTAGAAGGGCTCGTTGCGCCGGTGCGACGGCGCCGGCTTGACCGTGCGCGGCAGCAGGTAGGGCGCATCGGTTTCGATCATCAGGCGCTCGGCCGGAATATGTTTCACCAGGTCGCGCAGGTGTTGGCCGCGGCGCTCGTCGCACAGCCAGCCGGTGATGCCGATGTGCCAGTCGCGGTCGAGGTAATCGAACAACTCCGCGCGCGTGCCGGTGAAGCAGTGCACCACCGCCGGACCGATACGGCCCTCGAAGTTGCGCATCATCGCCATGAAATCGGCGTGCGCGTCGCGCTGGTGCAGGAACAGCGGCTTCTTCCGGCCGCCCACCGTGACATCCGCGGCGATCTGCAGTTGCAGCTCGAACGCGCGCCGCTGTGCCGGCCGCGGCGAGAAGTCGCGGAAGTAATCCAGGCCGCACTCGCCCACCGCCACGACTTCGGCATGCGTGTGCAGCGCGCGCATCTCGGCGTCGCACTCGTTGGTGTATTCGCTGGCGTGGTGCGGATGCACGCCGGCGGTGGCGAACAGTTCGCCCGGGTGCTGCTTGGCCAGCTTCAGCGCCAGCGGCGAGTGCTCGCGCGAGGCGCCGGTCAAGATCATCTGCACCACGCCGGCGTCGCGTGCGCGCTGCAGCACCGCATCGCGGTCGTGGTCGAAGGAGTCGTGGGTGAGGTTGGCGCCGATATCGATCAGTTGCATCGGCCAATTGTAGCGATCCAGCGCAAGTGCCTTGGCGCGCGGCGGGCGCGTTGGCGACCGGGCAGCAGCGCAGGGTGAGGACAGGCGCGACAGTGGTCCGCGCACAGCGGGCTGCGCGCAACTGGTTGATCGGCGGTTTGGATCTGCCCCGCGCGCAACGCAAGCAGGTCAGGCACTGGACGCGCCGCAGGCGCCTTATCCTTTCCCGGTGAATCGCCCCGCCTTTCCCATCGACGACCTGCTGCCGCGCGTGCTCGCATCGCTGGCGAACCATCCGCGCCTGGTGCTGGAAGCGCCGCCCGGCGCGGGCAAGACCACCCAGGTACCGCCGGCGCTGCTCGACGCGCCTTGGCTGGCAGGCAGGAAGATAGTGATGCTGGAGCCGCGTCGTGTCGCCGCACGCGCCGCCGCCACCTTCATGGCCCGGCAGCGCGGCGAGGAACCCGGCGGCACCGTCGGCTACCGCATCCGCTTCGAGAACAAGGTGTCGGCCGCGACCCGGATCGAAGTCGTCACCGAAGGCATCCTCACCCGCATGATCCAGGACGATCCCACCCTGGAGCACGTCGGCGCTTTGCTGTTCGACGAATTCCACGAGCGCCACCTGTCCGCCGACCTCGGCCTGGCGCTCGCGCTCGACGTGCAGGCCTCGCTGCGCGAGGACCTGCGCATCGTGGTGATGTCGGCGACGCTCGACGGCGAACGTCTCGCCGCCTTCCTCGACGCACCGCGCCTGAGCAGCGCCGGGCGCAGCTACCCGGTGACGGTCGCGCACTTCCCCGGCAAGCGCGAGGAAGCGCTCGAACACCACACCCGACGCGCGGTCGAACACGCGCTCGCGCAGCATCCGGGCGACGTGCTGGTGTTCCTGCCCGGCCAGCGCGAGATCGCGCACACCGACGCCGCGCTCGCCGCCAGCGCGGCGGCGCGCCAAGCCGATGTGCTGCAGTTGCACGGCGACCTGCCGGTCGAGCAGCAATCGCGCGTGCTGCAGCCCGATCCGGACGGGCATCGTCGCGTGGTGTTGGCGACCAACGTCGCCGAGTCGAGCGTGACCCTGCCCGGCGTGCGCGTGGTGATCGACAGCGGCCTCGCGCGCGAGCCGCGCTACGACCCCAACAGCGGCTTCGCCCGCCTCGACGTGGTCAACATCGCGCAGGCTTCCGCCGACCAGCGCGCCGGCCGCGCCGGTCGCGTCGCCGAAGGCTGGGCCTACCGGTTGTGGCCGGAATCGCAACGCCTGGAGCCGCAGCGCCGCGCCGAAATCGCCCAGGTCGAACTGGCCGGGCTGGCGCTGGAACTGGCGGCGTGGGGCGACGCCAACCTGCGCTTCGTCGACGCGCCGCCAAGCGGACCGCTGGCGGCCGCGCGCGAACTGCTGCAGCGCCTGGGCGCGCTCGATGGCGGCGCGATCACGCCGCTGGGCAAGCGCATGCTCGCGCTGGGCACGCATCCGCGCCTGGCGGCGATGCTGCTGGCGCCGACGAGCACGGACGAGCGCGCGCTGGCCTGCGACCTGGCCGCACTGATCGAGGCGCGCGATCCATTGCGGCCGTCACCGGGCAAGTCGCGCTCCGACGCCGTGGCCGAACGCTGGCAGGCCTTGGCGGCGTTCCGCAGCGGCCGCGTGCCCGCCGACGCTTCGCGCTCGGCGCTCGCCGCGCTCGACCAGGCGGCGCGGCAATGGCGCCGCCGCCTGCGCGTCGATGCGCCGCCGTCGTCCGACCTGCCGGCGCACGCGCTGGGCGACGTGCTCCTGCACGCGTATCCGGATCGCATCGCGCGCCAGCATCCCGCGGACCCCTACCGCTACCAGCTCGCCAACGGCCGCAGCGCGAAACTGTTCGACGACAGCGCGCTGTACGGCGAGCCGTGGCTGGTGATCAGCGAACTGCGCGACGAGGCGCGCGACGCCCGCATCCTGCGCGGCGCGCCGCTGGACGAGGCGCGCCTGCAGCGCGAATTCCCGCAGCGCTTCGTCAGCGAGGATCGCGTGGTGTGGGACGCCAACACCCGCGGCATCGCCGCCGTGCGCGAGCGCCGCTACGACCGCATCGTGCTGGAAAGCAAACCGTTGGCGAAGCCGGATCCGTCGCGTTACGCCGACGCCCTGGTCGATGCGGTGCGACAGCTGGGCCTCGCGGCGTTGCCGTGGACCGACGCGCTAACGCAGTGGCGCACGCGCGTGCGCTGCCTGCGCGCGTGGATGCCGGAGCTGGAGGCGCTGCCGGACCTGTCCGACACGGCGTTGCTGGCGACGCTCGACACCTGGTTGAAGCCGGCGCTGTCCGGCAAGACCCGGCTGGATGCGCTGGACGAACAGGCGCTGGGCGAAGCGCTGAAGTCGCAGGTCGGCTGGTCGCAGCGGCAGACGATCGACGCGCTGGCGCCGACGCGGATCGTCGTGCCCTCGGGCATGGAGCGGCGGATCGAGTACGGCTTCGATGCCGGCGCCAACGACGGCGAAGGCGCACCCGCCGCGCCCGTGCTCGCGGTGAAGTTGCAGGAGTTGTTCGGCCTGGCCGACACGCCGCGCATCGCCGACGGCCGCGTGCCCCTGACCCTGCACCTGCTCTCGCCCGGCGGCAAGCCACTGCAGATCACCCGCGACCTGCGCAGCTTCTGGGATCGCACCTATCCGGAAGTGAAGAAGGAGATGAAGGGGCGCTATCCGAAGCATCCGTGGCCGGATGACCCGTGGAGCGCGACCGCGACCCATCGGGCGAAACCGCGCGGCACCTGATGCTCTGCCCGCAGCGGCGTTGTAACGCGTCGCGCTCACGGGGTTGCGGCGGCGCGACCGCGCGCTCGGTGGAGCGGAACCGCCACGCATCGGCCGAAGCCGCGCGGCACGATGCGGCGCGCGGCGCCGCTACACTCGCCGGATGACTCCATCGCCGCTGCCTTCCGCCGAGTTCCTGCCGTTCAAGCTCGATCCGGTCGCACGCCGCGTGCTGCTGGTCCGGTTGGATGCGGAACAACGGCGCGCGGCGGCGTTCCTCGACGAGCGTGCGCTGCCGGCCCACGCCGATGGCGGCTGGGTCGGATGGGATGCGCTGCTGTCCCAGCCACCGGCCACCGGAGCGGCGGCCGACGCGATCTTCCACATCGGCCATTGCGGCTCGACCTTGCTCAGCCGGCTGCTCGACAGCTGGCCCGGCGTGCAGGGCCTGCGCGAGCCGCTGCCGCTGCGTACGCTGGCCGAAGCGTGGCCGCACCTGGCCGCCGTGGATTCGCGCCTGTCGCCCGAGGAGGCGCCGCGATTGCTGCAGTGCCTGTGGACGGCGTGGTCGCGACCCTTGGCCGGGCATGCCCGCACGGTGATCAAGGCGACCAGCAGCTGCAATGGCCTGATCGCGCCACTGTTCGCGCAGCTGCCCGGCGTGCGCGCGCTGCTGCTGGACATGCCGTTGCGGCCGTACCTGGCCACGCTGCTGAAGTCGCCCGATTCGGTGCGCGATGCGGCGGCGGCGGCCGGCGAACGCCTGCGCCACCTGCGCGCATGCGGCTTCGCCGAGGACACCGCGCTGCACGCGCTGTCGCTGCCGCAACAATGCGCGATGGGTTGGCTGGCCGAGCGCTCGCGCTTTCATGGGCTCGCGCAGGCGCACCCGGACCGCAGCCTGCGCGTGGATTTCGAGCGCCTGCTGGCGCAACCGGAGAGCGTGCTCGGCCAGATCGCCACGCACCTGGCACTCGATCCCGCCGGCGTGGCGGCGGCCATGCAGGCGCCGGCCTGGGGGCGTTACGCCAAGGCGCAGGACCACGGCTACGGCCGCGAAGATCGTGCGCACGACCTGGCCCTGGCGCTGCGGCGCCATGCCGATGAGATCGACGCGGGCGAGGCGTGGGTGGATGCGCAGCTGCGGCGCTATCCGCGGTTGCAGGCGCTGCGGTGACGGCGGCTCAGGTATCCGCCCACATCCGGAAGAGATTGGTCTTCAGCGATTCCAGCAGGACCTGCAGGCGCGGATCGCCGGGGGCCGCGCCGCGCGCGGCGATCGCGCGCGCTTCGTCCAGCTGCACCAGCAATTCGCGCTGGCTGGCATCGGCGATCCAGCTGTGCAGCCAGGTGATCGCGGCGAAGCGCACGCCGCGCGTGACCGGCGCGACCTGGTGGATGGTGGTGGACGGATACAGGATCGCGTCGCCGGCGTTGAGCTTGTAGGCGAGTTCCTGCGCGCCGAGCTGGATCACCAGCTCGCCGCCGTCGTAGTCGGCGGGATTGTTGAGGAAGATCGTGCACGACAGGTCGCTGCGCATCGGCGGCGTCGACGGAAACAGCGCCTCGTCCACGTGCCAGCCGTAGGTCATGCCCGGCTCGTAGCGCACGACCGTGGAACGGGCGACGGTGCGCGGCATCGCGTACATGCGCAGGTCGGGGTGCCGGGCCAGCGCGTCGCGCGCCAGCTGCGCGATGCGCGCATTGACCGGGTCTTCCTGCGACGCCTGCAGGTTGCGTTTGACGCCCGAGGCCTGGTTGGTCATGCGCCCGTCGGCGAACGAGACCTGCGGCAGCCACTCGCGCACCGTCTGCAGTTCCGCGGCGTTCAGGACTTGGGGCAGGAGACGGATCATGGCGTCGGCAGGCGATGGAATGGCACCGATGATCGGCGCTGGCCGCGCCCGCGGCAACCGCTCACGCCAAGTCAACGAATCGCGGGGGAGACTGGCCCCCGGTTTGCAGATGCAGTGAGGGCGGCGATGAACAGGATCGAAGCGATTTCCGGACGCGCATTGGAGCTGGCCAGCACGATGGGCGACAACGTGCGCCACGCGTTGCCCAAGGCGGGCCAGCTGCTCGACGCGGGCGCCAAGCTGGGCGTGCTCAAGACCGGCGCGCGCGTCGCCGGCAAGTTCGCGCGCCGCAATCCGGCGATGATCGCAGCCGCGCTCGCCGGCGCGGGCCTGCTCTGGTACGCCGCGCACCGCCGCGCCAAGCGCGCGGAGCAGGGCGAGGAGCGCGGCACCATCGAAGGCAGTGCTCGCCGGGTCGAGGCGAAGCGCGGCAATGGCGCCCGGCGCGCGCGCGCGCCGCGCAAGAGCACGCGGGGCAGCGCGCCCACCGCGTCGCACTGAACCCATCGCAGCAACAACGGGCGGCTTGCATCGCCGCTTTGATCAGCGCGCCGGCACGGCCTGCGGGTGCGCCGCCATCGCGGCCTCGGGCAGTTCGATCACGAACTGCGCGCCGCCACCCTCGCGCGCTTCGTACCAGAGTTCGCCACCGGCCTTGGTGATGATCTGCTTGGCCAGCGACAGGCCCAGGCCATGGGAAAGGCCGTCGCTGCGCTCCTGCAGGCGTGTGAACGGCTTGAACAGCAGCCGCTGCTGCGAAGGCGAGATCCCCGGGCCGCGGTCGGCGACGATCAGTTGCCAGTAACCGGGCGCACCGCTGCGCACGGCAAGCGTCAGCTCGCTGTCGGGGGCGTACTTGAGCGCGTTGGACACCAGGTTCTCCGCGACCTGGCGCAGCACGCGCTCGTCGATGCGCACGTGCACCTCCACCGGCGGCGGCGCGGTGACCACGCGGATGCCGCGCGCTTCCAGCTGCATCCCGTAGCGGCGCAGCAGCCAATCGAGGGTGTCGGCGAGGCCGGCGCGCAGGTCGGCGGGCGCGGTCGCCGCGCCCATGCTGGTCTCGAGGTATTCGCGGATGTAACCCAGCGCGTCCTGCGCGCTTTCATGGATTACCGCGAGGTAGTGCGGAATGCGCTCGGGGCGGCAGCCCTCGGCGGTCAGCAGGTCGCTGGCGAACAGCACGCTGCTGAGCGGATTCTTCAGGTCGTGGGCGACCAGGTTGACGAGTTCCTCGCGTTCGCGGGCGACGCGTTCGAGGCGGTCGCGGGCGAGCTTGAGGCCGATGTGCGCGTTGACCCGCGCGAGCAGTTCCTCGGGCAGGAAGGGCTTGGTGACGTAATCGACCACGCCCGCTTCGAACGCGCGCAACAGCATGTCGCGGTCCTGCGCGGCGGTGACGAACACCACCGGCGCCACCGGCGGCGGCAGCGCCTGCAGCGCCTTGAGCACGTCGAAGCCGTCCATGCCCGGCATGATCATGTCGAGCAGGATCAGGTCCGGCGCGGTTTCGCGATAGCGGGCCAGGGCTTCCTCGCCATTGTTGGCGACCACCACTTCATAGCCCTGGCGCGACAGCAGGCTGCTGACCACGCGCAGGTTCACCGGCTGGTCGTCGACGACAAGGATGCGACCGTTTGGGGCGACGTAACTCATCGGGTGGCGTGAAGCCGAATCCTCCTGGACGCCGGTCGGGAATGCACCGTAGCAGAATGCCGGAGGCGCGCGGAGCGCGCCGTTTCCAAACCTGAACTAGTCAGCTTTCTCTGATCAGCGACGTGAAACCAGCGTGAGCTACAGCGCCCGCCACTGCCCCGGAGCCAGCCCGGCGAGGCCATGCGGGCCCACCGCCACCCGCACGAGCCGCAGGGTCGGCAGGCCGACCGCCGCGGTCATGCGCCGGACCTGGCGGTTGCGGCCCTCGCCGATCGTCAGTTCCAGCCACCCATCGGGCACGCTCTTACGGAAGCGCACCGGCGGATCGCGCGGCCACAGCGCCGGCGCCTCGATGCGGCGGACCTGCGCGGGACGGGTGCGGCCATCGTTGAGCTCGACCCCGGCCCGCAGGGCGGCCAGCTGCGCCGCGTCGGGATCGCCTTCGACCTGTACCCAATAGGTCTTGGGCTGCTTGTGCCGCGGGTCGGTGAGGCGGTGGGCGAGGCCGCCGTCGTCGGTGAGCAGCAGCAGTCCTTCGCTGTCGTAATCGAGCCGGCCCGCCGCATACACGCCGGGCGGGAGGCCGAACCCGGCCAGCGTGGGCCGCGCCGGCGTGCTGCGGTCGGTGAACTGGCACAGCACGCCGTAGGGTTTGTTGAAGGCGATGAGCATCGGATGCAGGTGCGACCCGGCCGGGGCTCGGCAACATCGGCCGCCGCGGCGGTGCGCGCCGGGCCGCCGTCAGTCGCGGCGCGGCTTGCGGAAGCGCAGGGTCATGCGGTCGCTCTCGCCGATCGCCTTGTACTTGGCATCGTCGGCCGGGTCATGGTTGTTGCTCGGCGGCAGCGTCCACACGCCGTTGGGATGGTCGGTGCTGTCCTTCGGGTTGGCGTTGATCTCGCTCCTGGCCTCGAGCACGAAGCCGGCGCGGGTCGCGTAGTCGATCACCAGCGCCTCGGTGAGATAACCGGACTTCTTCATCGTCTCCAGGTCGGTGCCGGGCTTGGCGCGATGGTCGACCACGCCGAGCGTGCCACCCGGCTTGAGCACGTCGAAGAACGCCTTGAAGTACGCATCGGCGGTGGCGTCGGCGACCCAGTTGTGGGCGTTACGGAAGGTCAGCACGACATCGGCCGAACCCGCCGGACCAAACTGCGGCGCCATCGGATCGAACGCGCGCAACGCCGGGTCGCGGTAGGTGCCCGGCGCAGCGGCCAGCTTGGCCCGCAACTCCTTGTTGAGGCGATAGCGATACGCGGGCTGGTTGGGAATCGCGTCATCGGGGATGGCGGCCACGTACTGGCCGTTGGCGCCGAGCAGCGGCGCCAGGATTTCCGTGTACCAGCCCGCGCCCGGGGTGATCTCGATCAGCGTCTGCTCCGGGCGAACGCCGAAGAAGCGCAGGGTTTCGAGCGGATGCCGGTACACGTCGCGCGCGACGTTCTTCGGATCGCGCGACGAGGCCTGCACCGCGCCCTGCAGTTGCGCGTCCGTGGCATCGGCCGTCGCGGCGCCTGCGTCTGCGTTTTCGCCGGCGGTTGCAGGAGCGCGTGCCGGCGCGGCGGCGCAGGCGGCGAGGACGGCGGCAAGCAGGGCGGCAAGCGGCAGGCGGTTCATGCGGAGCTCCATGCGGGGAATGCGCGCAGCCTACCCGCCGGCGCTGGGAGCTGCCATCGCAGGCATTGTCCGCAGCGTTGCGCCGGCGCGGCTAGCGCCCCGCGCGTCGGCGCGTCATGGACTTGCCGTCCGCGGGCGCGGCGGGCGTCTTGCCGGTGGCGTGCGCGCGCACGCACTCGGCCGATGCGGCGTAGTCGTGCGCTTCCTGCAGCAGCCACGCGCGGAACGCGAGCAGGCCGCGATGGCGCGCGGAACGCTCGGGAAACACCAGGTAGTGCGCGAACTCCGCCTTCAGCCGCTCGTCGAACAACGTCACCAGGCGCCCGGCCTCGACCATCGGCCGCGTCAGCGTGAGCCGGCCCAGGGCGATGCCCAGGCCTTCCACCGCGGCGCGATGCAGCGTTTCGGAATCGTCGAAGTTGGCGACGAAGCGCTTGGGCGGCGTGCCACCGAACTGCGCGAACCAGTCGCTCCAGCGCCCGCCCGGCGCACCCAGCAGCGGGAACTCGCCGAGGGTTTCCAGGCACGGCAGGCCCAGGCGCGCGACCAGCTCCGGGCTGACCGTGGGCGCCACCCAGTCGTCGAACAGGTGCACCGCGTGCAGGCCCGGCCATTCGCCCGGCCCGTAGCGCAGGCCGGCGTCGATGTCGGTCTGGCGCTCGAAGTCGACCTTGTTCACCGTCGACTGCAGGTTGATCTCGATCTGCGGGTGCGCCGCGAGGAAGCGCGGCAGGCGCGGCACCAGCCAGCTGGAGGCGAACGAGGGCATCAGCGTGATCGTCAGGACGTCGTCGCGGCGCGCGCGGTACGGCTGCAGCGCGTGCTCGATCGCGTCGAAGTGCGGCGCCACCCGCTCGAACAGCGATTGCCCGTCCGCCGTGAGCTCGACTCCGCGCGCCACCCGCACGAACAGGCGCTGGCCCAGGCGCTCCTCCAAGCCGCGGATCTGGTGGCTGAGCGCGCTCACCGTCAGGTGTAGCGACTCGGCGGCGCGCGACAGGTTGCCCATGCGCGCGGCCGCGACAAAACCCTGCAGGGCGTGCAACGGCGGCCGGCTCATCTTGAATCCCATTCAACGATGGCTTGCAGAATGGTCGCTTTTTCAGGGTCTTTCAAGGGTCTAGATTTCATTTCACTCAAAGCAGGGCCGATCTGGCCGAGGAGTGGGAAATGAACATCTGGACCGGATTGCTGTTCCTGGACGGGGCCGTCACCGACGTGGCGCTGGCCCGCGAACTGGCCGATGACCACGTCGCCGCCGCCCCCCGCGCCGACGCCTGCGCCGCCACGCGCGAGCCAACGGCGGCCAACACCTTCCAATGCGCGCCGGAGCGCGCGCTCTGACCCTACGCTTTCCGGGAGACGACCATGAACCTGTTCAAGGGCCTGCTGTACCTGATCGAGAACGACCAGCCGGCGTCGCCGGTGCTGATCGAGGCGCCGCACTACGGCGCCGCCACCGCCGCCAACGAGTTCGCGGGCGAGCTCGGCAACCGCGCCGCCTCGCAGCGCCGCTTCGGCGCCCGCGTGGAAGGCGTCGGCGAGGCGCCGCGGCGCGCCGCCGGCGGCAGCCGCTGAGCCCGCGCTTCACGCAACTGCAAGACCGCTGGCACGGCGGCGTCATCAAACCCGGCGACGCTGCGCCGCACAGTCCGCGCCAGGGATGGCGACGCGGACCAGCGATTCCCCACGGAGCCCCAGCGATGAACCTGTTCACCAGTGAGTTGTTCAGCGGCGCGATGCTGCAGCACGACCGGCCGCGCCCGTCGCGCGGCTACCGCGAGCCCCTGTTCGCCATGCGCTACGGTCGCCGGCGCGCGGACCGCGCCGAGCCGTCCGCGCTGCAGCTGCTCCCGGCCCTGATCGTGCGCATCCGCGCGCCGCGCTCCCCGCACGATTACGGCCGCGCGGCGTAAGCGCTCGCGGCGCGGCGCGACCGCCAGCCCGGGATCGCGGCGCGCCGCGGAAGGCGAGCGGTTTCCCCAATCGCGGCGCCGTCCACCTGCCTTCGTGCGGCGGCCCGCGCCCCACTCCACCGGTCCGCCTTCCCGCGCCGCCAAGCCGCGCGATGTTCCGCCGTTCACGCGGAGTCGTTACGATCGCGGCGTGGCGGAAAACGCCGCGTCTGCGTGCCGGGGAAGCGCAATGAAGCTGAGGTTGATCGTCCTGCTGTCGGTGGCCTTGGGCCTGGTCAGCGGTGCCTTCCTGTATTCGCTGCTGTCGGTGAAACAGCACCAGAAGGAACTCGTGGCCGCGCGCGCGCAGGGCCGGGCCGATGCCGAGAAGGCGATGGCCGACGAACTGGCCGCGCTCAAGCCGGTCGTGCTCACGCGGGTCGCCAACGCCGAGAGCAAGCCCGACGGCGTCCACTTCGGCTACGAATACGTCAAGCCGAAGAACCCCGAGCTCGAACCGTTCTACAAGCTCGCCCACGAAGGCGATCTGCTGCACCACCTGCCCGAGATCCAGGCCATCGACGGCCTGCTGATGCTGCCGCGGCCGATCAAGTTCGTGATGGCCGAATGCCGCGAACCCAACGCCTTCTACATGCCCGAGCGCAGCGAAGTGGTGATGTGCTACGAGACCATGCAGGTGCTGCTCGAGCGCGGCCAGAAGCTCGCGAAGGAGCAGGACCTCGGCGACGACTACCCGCAGCAGTACCTCGCCGCCAACCTGCGCTTCATCCTGCTGCACGAGACCGGCCACGCCCTGATCGACATGCTGGAGATCCCGATCACCGGGCGCGAGGAGGACGCGGTCGACCAGCTCGCCACCACGCTGATGCAGCGCTTCGCCGGCATGAACGAATCCTCGCGCCAGGTCAGCGACAACCTGCGCATGGCCTCGAACTGGTTCCTCGCCCGCAGCACCGGCCAGTACAACCTCGACGCCTACGCCGACGAGCACGCGCTGGGCGAGCAGCGCTACTTCAACCTGCAGTGCCTGGTGTACGGCAGCAACCCGGCGCGCTACGTCGGCATCGTCACCGAAGGCGACCTGCCCGAGGCCCGCGCCAAGACCTGTCCGGCCGAGGCGCGCCGCGTCAACAAGTCGTGGCTGCGCCTGCTGCTGCCGCACGTGGCGCCCAAGTACGAGATGACCGAGGAAAAGGCCAACCGCCTGTTCGAGCAGCGCGAACGCGAGCGCAACCGCAACGCGGAAGTCCCGTATGTGCGCTGAGCCGGCCAGGCGCGCGCGGCTCGTGGCCTTCGCGCTCGCGGCGGCATTCGCGACGTTGCCACCGGTGGTGCGCGCGGCGAGTGCCGGGGAAGGCATCGTCCTGGTCGACGTCGACGTGTCGCAACTCAACAATCGTGGCAACCCGACCGGCTACGCCGCGGGTTACCTCGAGTTCCGGGTGAAGAACATGCAGACCGGGCGGAAGTACGCGAGCCCGCCGTCCTCCGACCACCATCCCGCGCTGCTTCGGTTGCCCGCGGGCACGTACTGCCTGCCCTCGGTGGCGCTCGCCTTCAGCGAACCGCTGCAGTACTGCCGAGCGCCGTTGTTCTCGGTCCGTGCCGGCGCCGTGAGCAACATCGGGCGCTGGCGATTCGGCGTTTCCCACGACACGGGAAGCTACCGCCTGATGGCGGCATTCGAAGACCAGGAGCGGTTGACGCAACAGGCGATCGAGCACTACCCGCAGCTGTTCGAGGGCGAGTAACCCGCGGCGGGCGGCCGCCCGACGCGCCTCATCGCGAGGCCGGCGGCCCGATCATCGCCGCCGGTGCCACGTAGACATTCGACTGTCCGTTGAACACCGGCGCAGCTTCGCCCAGCCATCCCGGCTTGCGCATGCTGGCAAAGCGCAGGGTGCGGCCGTCGGCCGAGAACGACGGCGTGAAGTCGAAGGCGTTGGAGTTGAGCGGCGAGGGCAGGCGCATGGCGGCGGACCAGCCGGCGCCTTCGCGCACGGCCGCGAACAGGTCGCCGTCCTTGCTGTCGCCGCGGATGCTCCAGAACAAGGCCACGCGGCCGTCCGGCGACAAAGTGAGGTCGCCCTGCGCCTGGCCGTCGTTGAACGGGGCACCCAACGGCTGCGGCGCCGCGAAACCCGCGCCGTCCACGCGCGCGCGATAGATCGACAGCCGCGCCGGCCCGCCCGGCCGGGTGCTGTTGAAATACAGCCAGCCGTCGTGCACTTCCGGGCCCAGTTCCTGGCCGGCGCTGGCGACGGCGGAAAGATGCTCGGGTGCGCCGAAGCCATGCGCCGTCACCGCCACGCGCCACACGTCGAGGTCGCCGCGTGGCGCCCCGCCCTGCAGCGGGCGGTTGGAGACGAAGTACAGCGTCGTGCCGTCCGGGGTGAGCCAGGGATCGGAGTCGCTGTAGCGCGGATCCGAGAACGGCACCGGTTGCGGCGCGCTCCAGCGTTCGCCATCGCGCCGCGCCGTCCAGATCTGCGCCTGCTTGAACTCCGGTTGCGAGCGCGCAAACACCAGCCGCGTTTCGCGCGCGTCGAGGCTCAGGTTGTAATCGTTGCGATCGCCGGACAGCCAGCCGGCACCCGCGAGGCGCGCGACCCCAGCGGCGGCCGCGGGCAGCCGCGGTGCGTCGGTGGCGACCTCCATCGCCGGCAGAGTCGCGTCCGCGCCGGCGCGCACCTGGCTGAAGCGGCCGCCGCGCACCATCTTCTCGGCTCCGACCACCTCGAACGCCATCGGCCACTGCACGCCGCCGACATCGCGATAGTCGAACTCGCGCGCCCGCAGCCCGCCGTCGAAACGGTTCTCGACGATGCGTTCGGTCGCCGGGTCGAGCTCGACTTCGAAGGCCGCCGCGTCCGTCGGCGCGATACGGATGCGGCCCGCGCCGGCATCCGAGTAGGTGGTGCCGCGATCCTGCAGCAGGGCAAGGAAGTTGTAGGCGACGTGTTGGCGCGCTGGCGCGGCCAGTGCGTCGCCGAGGAATTCCCACTGCCCGGCACTGCGCCGCCACGTCCCATCGGGACCGGACCAGGTTTCGGACGGCGCCGCCGGCGCCGCGTCGCGCATGTACAGCTGGCGCAGTTTCGGCAACAACACGTAGTCGGCCGCGCGCTGCGTCCGCCCGGCGCGATCGACCACCTGCAACCGGTATTCGAAGCGTTGCACCGCATCCACCGCGGCCCCGCCCAGCCCCGACTTCAATCGTGTTGCGAGCGAAGCGTCCTGCGCGAGCACGCCGACGGTGAA
Source organism: Lysobacter oryzae DSM 21044 (assembly GCF_059568595.1). Taxonomy (NCBI): domain Bacteria; kingdom Pseudomonadati; phylum Pseudomonadota; class Gammaproteobacteria; order Lysobacterales; family Lysobacteraceae; genus Lysobacter; species Lysobacter oryzae. The sequence goes on from NZ_JCANTQ010000012.1 coordinate 254,100, forward strand.
TCCACCCAGGAGCAGGAAGACGGGAAGCTGGCGCATGGAGGCAATGGCACGGCGGGGGAGCGCGCACGATGCGCGAAGCCACGCCCGCGGGCATGTGACCTACGACAGGGGGACCTACGTCACGCCCCTTACCGCCAGCGAAGTGCAAGCAGCACGACCATGCGCCAACAAGAAGGCCCGGCATGCGCCGGGCCTTCCGTTCCAACCGGTTCGCGTTACAGCGCCGCGAGCGCCGCGTTGAACGTCGCGCTGGGCCGCATCGCCGTGGCCAGCTTGCCCATGTCCGGCTTGTAGTAGCCGCCGATCTCGACCGGCTTGCCCTGCACCGCGATCAGTTCCTCGACGATCTTCGCTTCGTTCTGCGTCAGCGCCTGCGCCAGCGGCGCGAACTTCGCCTGCAGTTCGGCGTCGGCCGTTTGTTCCGCCAGCGCCTGCGCCCAGTACATCGCCAGGTAGAAGTGGCTGCCGCGGTTGTCGATCGTTCCGAGCTTGCGGCCCGGCGACTTGTCGTTGTCGAGGAACTTGGCGTTGGCCGCGTCGAGTGCGTCGGCGAGCACCTGCGCGCGCGGGTTGCCGGTGTGGTTGGCCAGGTGCTCGAGCGAGGCGGCCAGCGCGAGGAACTCGCCGAGCGAATCCCAGCGCAGGTAGTCCTCCTGCACGAACTGCTGCACGTGCTTGGGCGCGCTGCCGCCGGCGCCGGTCTCGAACAGGCCGCCGCCGGCCATCAGCGGCACGATCGACAGCATCTTGGCGCTGGTGCCCAGCTCCATGATCGGGAACAGGTCGGTGAGGTAGTCGCGCAGCACGTTGCCGGTGCACGAGATCGTGTCCTGGCCGGCGCGGATGCGCTGCAGCGAGAACTTCATCGCGTCCACCGGCGACATGATGTGGATTTCCAGGCCGCTGGTGTCGTGGTCCTTGAGGTAGCGCTGGACCTTGGCGATCACGTTGCGGTCGTGGGCGCGCGCGCCATCGAGCCAGAACACCGCCGGCGTGTGCGACAGGCGCGCGCGGTTCACCGCCAGCTTGACCCAGTCCTGGATCGGCGCGTCCTTGGTCTGGCACATGCGCCAGATGTCGCCGGCGGCGACCTTGTGTTCCATCAGCACCTGGCCGGCGTCGTCGCTGACCCGGACCACGCCGTCGACCTCCAGCTGGAAGGTCTTGTCGTGGCTGCCGTATTCCTCGGCCTTCTGCGCCATCAGGCCGACGTTGGGCACCGAGCCCATCGTCGCCGGATCGAACGCGCCGTTGGCCTTGCAGTCCTCGATCACCGCCTGGTAGATGCCGGCGTAGCAGCGGTCGGGGATGACCGCCTTGGTGTCCTGCAGCTTGCCCTGCGCGTTCCACATGCAGCCCGAGTCGCGCAGCATCGCCGGCATCGAGGCGTCGACGATCACGTCGCTGGGCACGTGCAGGTTGGTGATGCCCTTGTCGGAATTGACCATCGCCACGCCCGGGCGCTGCGCGTACAGCGCGGCGATGTCGGCCTCGATCGCCGCGCGTTCGGCTTCCGGCAGCGAGGGCAGGCGCGCGTACAGATCGCCGATGCCGTTGTTGGCGTCGAAGCCGACCTGTTCCAGCGCGCGGGCATGCTTGTCCAGCACCGGTGCGTAGAAGCGCCTGACCGCCACGCCGAACATGATCGGGTCGGAGACCTTCATCATCGTCGCCTTCAGGTGCAGCGAGAACAGCACGCCGCGCGCCTGCGCGTCGGCGATCTGCGCGTCGACGAACTCGCCCAGCGCCGTGGTGCTCATCACCGCGGCGTCGACCACTTCGCCGGCCTTCACCTTCAGCCCGGTCTTGAGCATCTGGCTGCGGCCGTCGCTGCCGACGAACTCGATCTTCAGCGTGGTCGCGTCACCGATCACCGCGGACTGTTCGCTGCCATAGAAGTCGCCGTCGGCCATGTGCGCGACATGCGACTTCGAATCGCTGCGCCACGCGCCCATCTTGTGCGGATGCTTGCGCGCGTACGCCTTCACCGACGCCGGCGCGCGGCGGTCGGAGTTGCCTTCGCGCAGCACCGGGTTCACCGCGCTGCCCTTGATCCGGTCGTAGCGGGCCTTGATCTCGTTGTCGCGCTCGCCGCGCGGTTCTTCCGGGTAATCCGGCAGCGCGTAGCCCTGCGCCTGCAGTTCCTTGATCGCCGCCAGCAGCTGCGGCACCGAGGCGCTGATGTTGGGCAGCTTGATGATGTTGGCGTCCGGCGTGGTCGCCAGCTGGCCGAGTTCGGCGAGGTCGTCGGCGATCTTCTGCTCGTCGCGCAGGAACTCGGGGAACTGCGACAGGATCCGCCCGGCGAGCGAGATGTCGCGGGTTTCCACGGCGACCCCGGCGGTGCCGGTGTAGGCCTCGATGATCGGCAGCAGCGACGCGGTGGCCAGGAACGGCGCCTCGTCGGTCAGGGTGTAGAGGATCTTCGGGGCGCGGTTCGCGGTGTCGGACATGAGTGGGGCTCGCTGGCTCGTCGGTATACGGAAGAAGGGGGCGGCATCGGGGCCGCGCGCCGGCGGCGCGGGCCGCGGGCAGGAGACCCGCCATTGTCGCGGTTCAGCTCGGCGGGGGCAAAGCCGCGGCGACCGCACGGGCGCGTACGCGGAGAGCCCGTCCGCGTCGGCTGTGCGCCTGCGTTTGCTTGAACAGGGGGATGGCGCGGAAGGTCAAAGCGCATTCATGCGTGGGCCGCGACACTCGAAGGCGCGTTCATGGATACCGCTTTCACAAATGTTCAACAAATGCCTTGCCGCGGCGCTGGGAGCGCGCTGTACTGGCCTGGCGGTAGCAGGGTGGGCACCGCGCGTTCCGGTGGTACGGTCATGCTGAAGAACTGGTTGCTGTCGTCGTTGTTGCTGCTGGCCGCGTGCCAGCCCAAGGCGCCCACGCAGGCGCCGGTCACGCTGGGCGACGATGCCAGCAGCGGACCGAGCCGGCCGGTGGTGTCGCAGCCGCTGCCGGCGATGGCGCCGGGCGATTACCTGAAGACCACGTACTGGCCGAACGCCGAACTCGATTCCGGCGATGCCTACATCAGCTGCGGCTACGACTACCTCCAGGACGGCGACGGCGAGCAGCTCGACGCGCTGACCTTCTTCGCCGTGGTCGACGCGCTCACGCCGTGCCAGCCGCAGGGCGTCGTGCGCCTGCGCTACGACGGCAAGATCAATGCCGGCTTCACCGCGCTGGTGCAGCGCGTGGCCGCGGTCGCCGACCGCATGGAAATCCCCGTGCGCATCCTCGACATCAACTCCTCCGGCGGCCACGTCGAGGAAGCCATCCGCGCCGGCGACAGCATGGCCGAGCAGCGCTGGGCGATCTGGGTCCGCGAAGGCTCGTACTGCCACAGCTCGTGCGTGCTGATCCTGGCCGGTGGCGACACCCGCTCGATCGCCGGCGATGTCGGCATCCACCGCCTGTTCCGCGACCAGTCCAAGGCCACCTCGCGCGCGGAACTCAGCGCCGAGCTCAAGGACGTGAGCGGGCAGGTGCGCGATTACCTGATGCGCAACGGCGCCGACGTGCGCATCGCCGACCTGATGATGACCGTCGCCAACCGCCGCCTGCGCCTGCTCAGCGAAGCGGAGCTGCACGAGTACGGGCTGTCGGGCAGCAATGCGGTGCAGGACGACCTCGACCGCATCCGCCTGACCCGCCGCTGCGGCGAGGACTTCGCCCGCCGCCGCGATTCGTGGCTGCGCGCGTTCGAGAACGAATGCCTGGAGCCGGGCAAGGCGTTCGAGACGCTGGACCAGTGCGGGCGCGCGCTGGAACCGCGCTTCGGGTTCCCCGATGCGAAGTGTCCGTCCGACAACCCGACCGCCGACCGTCGTGGCCTGCCCACGGGCGCCGCGGCGCGGGCCCAGCTGCTGCCGCCGCTCAAGCTCGAGTCCGGCAAGACCTCGGGCGACGTGGCGAAGAAGTAACGCGCGCGGGTCGCCTGCGTAGGTGACCTGCGTAGATCGCGGGCCGCCGTTGCCGCGCGACGGCGCGCGGGGCCAGCGTTATCCGGCGTCCGCCGCGGCACCACCGCAGCACTTCTTGTACTTCTTGCCGCTGCCGCACGGGCAGGGCGCGTTGCGGTCGGGCGTCGCCGCCTTGCGGATCGGCTCGCGCGGGGTCAACGCATCGATGCGGTGATGGTGCAGGTCGGCGAGCATGCCGGGCAGCGAGGCGATGATCTCCAGGCGCTCGCGGTAGCCGATCGGCGTGCCGGGCGCTTCCGGGTCCTCGCCCAGGACCTCGCCGCTGGCCAGCTGGTCCAGGCGCGCGAAGATGTCGTCCATCCAGTCGTTCGCGTCGAGCCACTTTTCCCACGCCGCTTCGCGCAATTCGACGCCGCGGAAGAAGCCGAAGGCCCAGTCGCGGCCGACGTCGAGTTCGTCGGGATGCTCGGCTTCGGCCTCTTCCGGCAACCACAGTAGCGGCGCGAGGTGTTCGGGCAGGTCGTCGTCGTCGAAGCGGACGCGCTGGCTGGCCATGTTCCAGTGGCCCTGCAGCAGCGCCTCGACTTCAGCGCGTTCGGCCTCGTCGGCCCAGCGCGGCGGCTTGCCCCACACCGGCGGCTGCCATTCCCCGGCGGGCACCTCTTCGGGCGCCACGGCCAGCGCGGACAGGTAGCCGTCGAGTGCTTCCAGGTTGAAGCCCTTGAACGGCACCGCACGCTGGTCGAGGAGGTCGGAGAGACGCTCGATCTGCGCGTCGTCGAGGTAGTTGGGGGCTTTCATGGCGGCAGCGGGACGGACGTGGGGTGCACAGGGTAGTCGTTCGCGCCGCGCATGGCATTTGTTGGCTCGATGCGCGCACCGGCGCCGGCGCGCGCCCGCAACGGCTACCGTGTGCGCAACGCCGCGGACCACGGAGCGCAGCATGCGTCGTCAGTACCTGCGGGCGCTTGTGGCCGGGCTGGGCGGCCTCGCCAGCATGGGCGCCGTGGCAGCGCCGCCACCAACGGCGCTGCGCTGCGAGGGCGCCGAGCATCGCCAGTTCGATTTCTGGCTGGGCGAATGGGACGTCTACGGTGGGCCGCAGGGCGACCGGCTGGTCGGCAGCAACCGCATCGAGCGCAGCGAGAACGGCTGCTGGCTGGTCGAACGCTGGCACGGTGCGAGCGGCAACGACGGCACCAGCACCAATGCCTGGGATGCCCAGCACCGCGTCTGGCGGCAGTTCTGGGTCGGCGGCGATGGCGTGGTCCTGCGCCTGACGGGCGGACGCGAGGGCGCGGCGATGGTGTTGCGCGGCGAACTTCCCGCCGCGAAGGGCGGCACGCAGCTGCAGCGCATCAGCTGGACGCCCACGCCCGATGGCGGCGTGATCCAGCACTGGGAAACATCCGACGACGCCGGTGCGACCTGGCAGACAAGTTTTCGCGGCCACTATCGCCGCCGCGGTGCGGCGGTGCCGTAGCTCGCGCTGCGCCATCGCCGACAATATGGCGATGACGAGGACCGACACCCTCTGCCCCTGCCAGTCCGGCCGCGCCTACGCCCAGTGCTGCGCGCCCTTGCACCGCGGCGAGGCGCCGGCCGGGAGCGCCGAGGCGCTGATGCGTTCGCGCTACTGCGCTTACGTGCGCGCCGATGCCGAGTACCTGCTGGCGACCTGGCACGCATCGACGCGGCCGCCGGCGCTGGAGTTCGCCGAGGCCGCCGCCACGCGCTGGCTCGGCCTGGAGGTCAAGCGCCACCAGCAGCCGGACGCCGACCACGCCGTCGTCGAATTCGTGGCGCGTTACCGGGTCGGCGGCGCGCCGGCGGTGCGCCTGCACGAGATCAGCCGCTTCGTGCGCGAGGACGGACGCTGGTATTACCTCGACGGCGCGTTTCCGCCGCGCTGAGTACCCGCGATGCGCGGACAAAAAAAGGGCGTGATTCGCATCACGCCCGGGCTTGCCCAACCCCGCCAAGAAGCGGGGCGGAGAGAGACGGTTACTTGACCTCGAAGTCGCGCGACTGCACCACGTTGCCATTGAGCGAGACCTCGAGCTTGTACTTGCCCTTCGGCCAGCCATCGGGCTTGGCGATGTGGAACTCGGTGGTGCCGGCGCCGGTGAGGTTCACGTCGCGGGTTTCCTCGTTGACGGTCTGGTTGCTGTCGACGTGGGTCCACTTCACCCCCAGCTTGCCCGGCACGCTCGCGGCCGGATCACTGGTGGCGGTGCCGATGGCGGCATAGATGGTGTCCTTCGGCGCGAAGGTGGTCGCCGGTGTGGTGACCTTCATGTCGGTGCCGATGGCATTGCCGAGGTCGACGCTGGTGACCGAGGCCGTGGCGGGCATCGGCGCCGGTGCGGTTGACGGCGCCGGCATGCTGGCCGGCGGCGGCGTGCTGGCGACCGGCGCGGGTTCTTCCTTCTTCTTGCAGCCGACCAGGGCGACGGCACCGAGCAGCGCGACCAGCACGGCATACGGAATGCGATGGCGATTCATGCGTGTGTTTCCTTGTCTTTGGGATTGGTAGCGGGAGCGCGGCGGATCACTCGCCGTCGAGCGCGGGAATCTTCAGCACCTGGCCGGGAAAGATCTTGTCCGGGTCATCGAGCTGGTCGCGATTGGCCTCGAAGATCATCTGCCACTTGCTCGCCTTGCCGTAGTGCTCCTTGGCGATGTGCGAGAGGGTGTCACCCTTGACCACGGTGTAGGTGGTTTCGCCGGCGCCTCCGGTGCCGCCACTGCCGCCGGTGATCTGTTCGGTCGACGTTGCGCCCGAACGCACGTTGGAGAAATCAGGACGGCCCGACTCGGTGCTGCTCGAGCCGCTTTGCACGTTGGAAAAATCCGGCTTCTTGTCGTTGCTCATTGCAGGGTCTCCTCCCCGGCGTCGGGTTCGACGCAAGCCACGGTGGCACGCGGGTTGTTAAGGAAATATCGCGGGTTCAGGGAAACCCGGGCCGGGCTCTCACTGCCGTTCGTCGCGGCCCGGCGAGGGGCGCGGCGTGCCTGGCGTGGCGCGCCAGGGATTGATGTCGAGGCCGCCGCGGCGGGTGTAGCGCGCTTCCACCGAGAGCGCCTGCGGACGGGCGTGCGCGAGAAGGTCGCCGAAGATGCGTTCGACGCACTGCTCGTGGAACTCCGCGTGGTCGCGGAACGACACCAGGTAGCGCAGCAGCGCCGCGCGATCCAGGCGCGGGCCGCGGTAGGCGATGAGGATGCGCGCCCAGTCGGGCTGGCCGGTGACCGGGCAGTTGGACTTGAGCAGCGCGCTGCTCAGCGTTTCCTCGACGACGTTGTCGGCATCCGCGGCGAGCAGGCTGGCGTCGGGCGGGCCGTAGCGATCGATCGCCACCGGCAATGCATCGATCGATTCGCCGCCGGCATGCGCGTGGTCGCGCGCGTCGATCGGCGGCAGGCCGAAGCGCACCGTGACCGCGGCGCCGGCGGCGCGCGACAGGTCGTCGGCAATGCGCGCACGCATGGCCTCGTCGTCGGCGAAACGGGTGGCGTTGAAGGAGTTGAGGTAGAGCTTGAGCGACTTGGATTCGACCAGGTGCGGCGACTGCGCCGGCACCTCGAACGTGGCCGTCGCCACGCGCGGCTTGCCCTGCGCGTCGAGCCAGCTCAGTTCGTACGCATGCCAGCGATCCACGCCGATGAAGGGCAGGGCGCCGTCGTCGATGCCGATATGGCTGCGGCCGAGCGCGCGCGGGATCGGGAACAGGAGCGCGGCGTCGTATTCGCGCGGGTAGTCGACGTGGCGGCCGAGCGGCAGGTCTTGCGGAGTCATGCGGCGATTTTAGCGGGCGCATGCACGACCCGCAGGAATCGGATATCGCCGCGTGCGCGAGCCGCGGACACTGCCGGCTCCCCTCCTGCACGGAACTCCGCCCATGCTCACGCTCTACGACTACCTGCCCTCGCAGAACGCCTGGAAGGTGCGCCAGCTGCTCGCCCACCTGCAACAGCCGCATCGCACGCGGCTGGTCAGCATCTTCGAAGGCGCGGGCGGCACCGAGGCGTACCGCGCGATCAGCCCGACCGGCACGGTCCCCGCGATCGTGCTCGAGGACGGGCGCGCCCTGGCCGAATCCAACGCGATCCTGATGTTCCTCGCCAAGGACACGCCGTACCTGCCGGACGATGCGTTCGCACAGGCGAAGGTGTGGCAATGGCTGTGCTTCGAGCAGGAACGCATCGAGAGCCAAATCGGCGCGCTGCGGCACTGGACCCTGACCGGCAAGCTGGCGCGCCGGCCCGCGGTGCTGGTCGAGCTCAAGCGCAGCGCCGGCAGTAGCGCGCTGGCGATCCTCGAACGCGAACTGGCCACCCGCGACTTCATCGCCGGCGACCGCTACGGGATCGCCGACATCGCCCTGTTCGCCTACACCAGCCGGGCCGACGAGGCCGGATTCGAGCTCGCGCGGTACCCGCGCCTGCGGGCGTGGATCGCCCGGGTGCGCGCGCAGCCGGGGTTCCTCGCCGAAATGCACCCGTATTCGATCGACCCGCACTCCAGCCGGGAGCTGGGTGGGGCTGCGCCGGCACCGCAACCGGCCTGAAACCTCCCCCGGATGGGGGAGCGGGGCGGCCCTAGGTCATCAGTCATGGCAACGGGTTGGGGTGAAAAGGCATCTGAATCAGGGAGTTCCGTCACTTGGGCCGCCACCGCCCGAAATAGTCCGTCGGTGGGGTGACTTCCGGCACAGGTGATCGATCGGAGTGGTGTTGTACTTTACCAACACACCAAGCCACACCCCACCCGCCCCCGAGGAATCCGCCATGAACGTCCGCACCTTCGAAGCCCGCCGCCAGGACACCCCCAAGTCCGCCCCGGTCCCCCAGCCTGCCCCGGTCCGCCACCTGCATCGCGAGCGCGATTTCGGCGTCGGCTACGGCAACAGCAGCGGCTACGCCAGCAACCGCCGCTATTCCAGCAGCGGCTTCCAGCCCCTGTTCCGCTGCGCGTAACGCGCACCCGCTCCGGTGGCTGTACGCCCCCAGGCAGCCCCGAGGAGACCGTCATGAACGCCCGTCTTGCCGAAGTCCGCACCAACGCCCCCACCAATCAGGCCCCCGTCGCCGTGGCAGCCCTCGGCGCCGCGCAGGCCACTCCCACCCGCCATCAGCACCGCGAGCGCGATTTCGGCGTCGGCTATGGCAACAGCAGCGGCTATGGCCGCGAGCGCCGCTACACCAGCAACGGATTCGCCCCGCTGTTCCGTTGCGCCTGACCCGATTCGCTGCCGCCGCACCCCACCCGACGCGACGGCACCTCTCCCTTCCCCGTGGGTGCGGCCCCGGCCGGCGCGCAGGTTCTCCTCCCTCTCCCTGCGCGCTGGCCGGTCACGCCTGAACCGGGCAGCCATGCCTCGCGGGCCAGGCGACGCGTGTATCGTCGCGCGATGACCGACTCCGCCCCCGCCGCGCGCGCGCCGCGCGCGCTGTTCCGCGGCGACACCACGCTCGCCGACCTCAACGCACTGTCCACCGGCACGGCCATGGTCCCGCTGGGCATCCACTTCACCGAAATCGGTCCCGACTACGTGCGCGGCACCATGCCGGTGGATGCGCGCACCAAGCAGCCGTACGGGTTGCTGCACGGCGGCGCCTCGGTACTGCTCGCCGAAACCCTGGGCAGCACCGCCGCCGGCCTGTGCGTGCCGGCGGACAAGGGCGTGGTCGGCATCGAAATCAACGCCAACCACCTGCGCGGCGTGCGCGACGGCAATGTCACCGGCACCGCGCGCCCGCTGCACGTCGGCGCGAGCACGCAGGTGTGGGAAATCCGCATCGAGGACGACGCCGGGCGCCTGGTGTGCATCTCGCGCCTGACGCTCGCGGTGATCAGTCGCGCTTGAACCGGCGGGACGGAGCGTCCGTACGCCGTCGTGCGGTGTGCAGTCCACTGCTGCGCGGAGGCATCGCATTGCGAACGCCGCAAGCGCGGCACGCATGCAATCGCATGCAAATGTGGTCGCGGGCCGGTATCGTGCCGCCCATGACCGCGCCGTCCCCCATCATCGGCGCCGACGCGCCCGAAGCGCGTGTGGCGCGCGCCTTGCGTTACCTGTATCGCGTCCCGCTGCTGCTGTGGCACATCCTGGTGCATCTGCCGCTGGCGATGCTGATGACCACGCCGCTCACCGAGCGCCTGCGCTGGGGCGAGGAATCGCTCGAGCACCGCGTGATCCGCGCCTGGTCGGCGGGTTTGATGCGCATCTTCGGCTTCCGCCTGCGCCGCTTCGGCGCGCCGCTGCCCGGCGCGACCATGTTCGTCGCCAACCACGTCAGCTGGATCGACATCGAGACCCTGCACAGCCAGCGCATGATGGGCTTCGTCGCCAAGCGCGAGATCCAGAGCTGGCCGGTGGTCGGCTGGCTCGCGCAGCGCGGCGAAACCATCTTCCACGCGCGCGGCAGCACCGAATCGCTCGGCGGCGTCCTGCACGAAATGCTCTCGCGCCTGCGCGAAGGCCGCAGCGTCGGCGTGTTCCCGGAAGGCGGCACGCGCGGCGGCCGCGAGATCGGCCCGTTCCATGCGCGCATCTTCCTCGCCGCGGTCGAAGCCGGGGTGCCCGTGCAACCGGTGGCACTGCGCTACGGCGAGGGTGGCAGCGCCCAGCGCGTGGTCGCCTTCCAGCCGCGCGAGAGCTTCTTCGCCAATTTCCTGCGCCTGCTCGGCGAACCGCCGCGCGTGGCGGAGGTGCACTTCCTGGCGCCGATCGCGCCGGGCGAGACCGATGGCCGCCGCCGCATCGCCGACCTGGCGCGCAGCCGCATCGTCGATGCGATGACGGGCGGCTGACGTGGGCCTGCCGCGGTCGAGTGCCGACTCGAATCCGGCGGATTATCGTCAGCCCATGCTCACCGCCGCCGACTACCGTCCGCCGCGCTGGCTGCGCAACGCGCACATGCAGTCGCTGCTCGGCACGAGCGCGTTGCGGCGCTGGCATGGCGAGCGCGCGCTGCGCGACTGCGGCGCGATCACCACCGAACACCTGATCGACGGCGGCGACGGCGTGCGCCTGCACGGCCTGCACAGCGTGGTCCCGGGCGCCCCCGCGCGCGGGCTCGCGCTGCTGCTGCACGGCTGGGAAGGCAGCGTCGATTCCAGCTACATGCGCCTGACCGCGGCGCAGCTGCTGCAGCGCGGGTTCGAGGTGTTCCGGCTCAACTTCCGCGACCACGGCAACACCCACCACCTCAACGAAGGCCTGTTCCACTCCAACCGCATCGACGAAGTGGTGCATGCGGCGCGCGACGTCGCCAGCCGCTTCCCGTGCCGGCCGCTGGTGCTGGCCGGGTATTCGCTCGGCGGCAACTTCGCCCTGCGGCTGGCCCTGCGCGCACCCGCGGCGGGGCTGGACGTCGCCCACGTGGCGGCGGTGTGTCCGGTGCTCGATCCGGCGCGGACCATGGAATCGATGGAACATGGCCTGCCCGTGTACATGTGGTACTTCGAACGCAAATGGCGCGGCTCGCTGGCGCGCAAACGCGCGCTGTTCCCGGAGCTGCACGCGTTCGACAACCAGGTGTTGAGCCTGCGCATGCGCCCGCTGACCCAGTGGCTGGTCGAGCGGCACACCGAATTCGGCACCCTCGACCGCTATTTCGACGGCTATTCGATCGCCGGCGCGCGCCTGGCCGGCCTGCGCGTGCCCGCGAGCATCCTCATGGCCGCGGACGATCCGGTCATTCCGGTCGACGATTTCCGCCACCTCCAGCTCCCCGGCGACGCGCGGCTGGAGATCGCCCCGTGGGGCGGCCACTGCGGCTTCCTCGAGAATGCCCGCTTGGGCGGGTTCGCCGAACGCTGGGTGGCGCAGCAGCTGGCGCTCGGGGTGTCCCGCCCGCTGGCCGAGCCGGCCTGAGCCGCAGCGGCCGCGACCAGCGGCGTTAGGCCCGCAGGGCGGCTTACAATCGCCGACTTCCTGCAATTCCGACGAAACCTTCCATGTACGAGCCCATTCTCGACGCGCTGCGCCGCGGCGCCGCCGCCGAAGCGCTGTCCGCCGCGCGCGACGCGGTCGCCGCCAACCCGCAGGACGCGACCGCCCACCGCCTGCTCGGCGCCGCCCTGCACCTGGACGGCGATGCCGCCGCGGCCCTGGACGCCGTGGATGCCGCGCTCGCGCTGACCCCCGACGACGCCGGCCTGCACGTGGAACGCGCCGGACTGCTGCTGCGCGCGCGCCAGCTCGACGACGCCCAGGTGGCGCTGGCGAAGGCGGTCGGCCTCGATCCGAACCAGTTCCCGGCCTACATCATCCAGGGCCAGCTGGCGCTGACGCGCGCCGACCTCGACGAGGCCGAGCGCCTGGCCAAGCTCGCCGGACGCATCGCCCCCGAGCATCCGCAGGTGGCGGCGATCGAAGGCATGGTGGCGCTGCGCCGCGGCGATGCCGATCGCGCGCTGGCGATCCTGTCGCAGGCGTCGCAGCGTGGCGCGGACGAGCCGACCCTGCGCAATGCGCTCGGCTTCGCATACATCGCCAAGGGCCATTTCGCCTTCGCCGAGCAGTGCTTCCGCAAGCAGCTGGAAGCCCAGCCCGACTCGACCCCGCTGCGCGCGCTGATCGCCGACCTGGTGCGCCGCCAGGGCCGCGTCGCCGAAGCGGCCGACGAAGCCGCCGCGCTGCTCCAGGACGGCAACGCCTCGCCGGGGCTGCAGCGCGTGGCAGGCGAACTGGAACTGCAGGCGGGCCGCACCGAACGCGCGCTGGCGCCGCTGAAGGCCGCGTTTGCCGCGATGCCGCGCGACCGCCGCACCCTGGAAGCGCTGCTCGAAGCGTGGCGCCGCACCGGCGACATCGCCGACGCCCGCGACACCCTCGAGCAGGCGCTCGCCGCGCACCCGCAGGAAGACAACCTGTGGCGCGCGCGCCTGCTGGTGGAACCGTTCGCCGGACCGGAAGCGCTCGCGGTCGTGGAACGCTGGATGGACACGGCGCCGGACTACATCCCCGCGCTGCAGGCGCGCGCGGTGATCCACGACCACTTCGGCGAAACCGAAGCGGCCGACGCGATCGCCTACCAGATCGTCGCGATCGAGCCCGGCCACACCCAGGCCGAACTGCGCATCGTCGACCGCCTCCTGCAGAACGATCCCAATGCCGCCGTCGCCCGCGTGCGCGGCCTGCTCGAACGCGCGCAGGTGCCGGAAGCCACGCGCATGCTGCGCCAGCTGCTCGGCCGCTGCCTCGACGTCGCCGGCGATACCGCGCAGGCCGCAGCCGAGTGGGCCGCGCTGCACGCGGAAGTCGTCGAACAGCGCCTGCCGCTGCCCGAGGTCACGAGCGACCTTGGCGAACTGCCGCCGCTCGCGCCGCTGCCCGATCCGGCGCCGGGCGTGCTGCTGCTGTGGGGCGCGCCTGGCTCGCTCGTCGACCGCATCGCCCTGAACTTCGATTACGCCGGCGCGCCGGTCCGGGTCGACCGCTTCGGACCGCAGCCGCCGGCCGATCCGCTGCAGCGCTATCGCACGCCGCAGGAGCTGCTGACCGGACGCCTGGACGGCAACTTCCTCGTCAGCCAGTGGCGTGCCGCCCTGCCCGCGCGCGGGATCCAGGACGGCCAGGTCTTCGACTGGCTGCTGTGGTGGGACAACGCGCTGCTGCATGCGTTGCGCCCGCACCTGCCCGAAGCGATGGCGATGATCGCCGTGCGCGATCCGCGCGACATGCTGCTGGAGTGGCTCGCGTTCGATGCCCCGCAGCGCTTCTCGCTGCCGTCGCCGACCCATGCCGCGCAATGGCTGGCGGCCTCGCTGGCGCAGGTGGCCGACCTGCACGAGCGCGACCTGTTCCCGCACCGCCTGCTCAAGCTCGACGACATCGCCTACGACCCCGCGGCCCTGGCCGCGGCGGTGGGCGACGCGCTGGAGATCACGCTGCAGCCGCTGCCGAGCCTGGGCATCCGCCACTTCGCCCCGGGCCATTGGCGCGCGTATGCGCAGCCGCTGGCCGAGGCGTTCGCGGCGCTCACGCCGGTCGCGGTACGGTTGGGTTATCCGGAGAACTGAGGCGGCGCCATGCCGCCACCAGGCCGTCCCGCCGCACGCAACGCGGGGCGGCCTTCGTCTGCAAGGACCAGGGAGCGCGCACCATGAAGATCCACAGCGACAGCTTCGCCCACCGCCAGCGCATCCCGGCCGAATTCGCCGCGGGCCAGCCGGCCGCGGACGGTTATGGCTTCGCGCCGAACCGCAATCCCCACCTGGCCTGGGGCGACGCGCCCGCAGGCACGCGCTCGTTCGCGCTGCTGTGCATCGACCCGGACGTGCCCACCGATGCGAGCCCGGCGCAGATTCCGGTCGAGCAGCCGCGTACCGACTTCACCCACTGGGCGCTGGTCGACATCCCGGCGGAGGTGCAGGAAATCGCGGCCGGCAGTTGCAGCGAGGGCGTGGTCGCGCACGGCAAGGCCGAGCCGGACGGACCGCCCGGCAGCCGCCAGGGCCTCAACGACTACACCGGCTGGTTCGCCAACGATCCCGCCATGCGTGGCGACTGGCGCGGCTACGACGGCCCGTTCCCGCCGCCGCACGACCTGCGCCTGCACCGCTATTTCTTCCGGGTGTTCGCCCTCGACGTGGCGAAGCTGGACCTGCCCGACCGCTTCACCGCCGGCGACGTGCTGCAGGCGATGCAGGGCCACGTGCTCGGCGAGGCGTCGATCTACGGCACCTATTCGCTGAATCCCAGCGTCAAGGACTGAGTGCGCGCGGGCGCAACGCCCGCACCTGCGCCGACTCACTGCCCCGCGGGCACCAGCAGCAGCAAGGCGATGCCCAGCGCCACGCGATACAGCGCGAACACCGTGAAACGGTGGTTCTGGATGTAGTGCAGCAGCCACTTCACCGCGACGAAGGCGGTCAGCGCCGAGGCGACGAAGGCCACGCCCAGGGCCGACCAGTCCTCGTGCGCGGCCTGGCCGCTGCCGACCACCTCGAGCAGTTCGTAGCCGGTGGCGGCGAACATGGTCGGGATGCCCAGCAGGAACGCGAACTCCGTGGCCGCGGCCCGGCTGGTGGTGCCGGCGAGGAGGGCGACGAAGATCGTCGCCGCCGAGCGCGAGGTCCCCGGAAAGGCACCGGCGACGACCTGCGCCAGGCCGACCAGGATCGCCACCGTCCAGGTGATCGCCGTGCGCTCGCCCAGCGCGGCGGCACGCTTCGCCGCGAAATGCTCGGCGGCCATCATCCACAGCGCGCCGACCACCAGCGCGGCCGCGATCGGGGTGACCGTCGCCGGCAGCTGGTAGCCCAGCTTCTTCAGCAGCAGGCCCAGCACCGCGGTCACGCCGAAAGCGGTCGCGAGCTTGCCGGCGTAGGCGCGGCTCTCGTGCCCGGTGAAGAACTGCGTGGCCAGCTGCCACAGCCGCTGCCGGTAGATCAGCACGACGGCGAGGATGGCCCCGGCCTGGATCGCGACGTTGAACAGGTCGCTGCGATGGCCGAGCCAGCGCTCGGCGATCAGCAGATGGCCGGTGCTGGAGATCGGCAGGAATTCGGTGATGCCTTCGATGATGCCGAGCAGCAGCGCGGCGAGAAGATCGGTCATGGGCGGGCGGAACTGCGGCGGGGGTGGACGGTGGCTGGGGTTCGGGGCCGGGCCGCCAAACAGTGGCGCAGCATAGCCCAGGCGCGCTTGGAACCAAGTTGGTGCGAATCACAATTCCCCGCACCTTCGTGGTGCGACGGCTCCGGCGACACGGGACCGTCCTCTTTCCGATCAACGGGTTAGCGTGCGCCACGACATTGGCACGGCGCTTGCTTCGGATAACCGCAGCGGGCATCGGCCCGTCCCAGAACCCCGTCCCGGAGCCGTCATGTCCCTCGAACACGTCGAAAAACTCATCAAGGATCACAAGGTCGAATTCGTCGACCTGCGCTTCGCCGACATGCGCGGCGTGCAGCACCACGTGACCTTCCCCAAGTCGATCGTCGAACCTTCGCTGTTCGAGGACGGCAAGATGTTCGACGGTTCCTCGATCTCGGGCTGGAAGGGCATCCAGGAATCGGACATGGTCCTGCTCCCCGACGCGTCCACCGCGTTCCTGGATC
This sequence comes from Lysobacter oryzae DSM 21044, assembly GCF_059568595.1. Classification (NCBI taxonomy): domain Bacteria; kingdom Pseudomonadati; phylum Pseudomonadota; class Gammaproteobacteria; order Lysobacterales; family Lysobacteraceae; genus Lysobacter; species Lysobacter oryzae. The sequence continues at coordinate 270,102 of NZ_JCANTQ010000012.1, forward strand.
CGTTCACCGCCGATCCGACCCTGGTGCTGACCTGCGACATCCTCGACCCGGCGACCATGCAGGCGTACTCGCGCGACCCGCGTGGCATCGCCAAGCGCGCCGAGGCCTACCTCAAGTCCAGCGGCGTCGCCGACCAGGCGTTCTTCGGCCCGGAGCCGGAATTCTTCATCTTCGACAGCGTCCGTTTCGCCAATGAAATGGGCCACACCTTCTTCCACATCGATTCGGAAGAAGCGCACTGGAACTCGGGCCGCGAATACGAAGGCGGCAACACCGGCTACCGGCCGATGGTGAAGGGCGGTTACTTCCCGGTCGCTCCGCTCGACTCGCTGCACGACATCCGCGCCGAGATGTGCAAGACGCTGGAACAGGTCGGCATCGAAGTCGAAGTGCACCACCACGAAGTAGCCAACGCCGGCCAGTGCGAGATCGGCACCAAGTTCAACTCGCTGGTGAAGAAGGCCGACGAACTGCTGACGATGAAGTACGTCATCAAGAACGTCGCCCACCGCAACGGCAAGACCGCGACCTTCATGCCCAAGCCGATCGTCGGCGACAACGGCAGCGGCATGCACGTGCACCAGTCGCTGGCGAAGGACGGCAAGAACCTGTTCTCCGGCGACGGCTACGGCGGCCTGTCGCAGATGGCGCTGTGGTACATCGGCGGCATCTTCAAGCACGCGCGCGCGATCAACGCGTTCGCCAACTCGACCACCAACTCGTACAAGCGCCTGGTCCCGGGCTTCGAGGCGCCGGTGATGCTGGCCTACTCGGCGCGCAACCGCTCGGCGTCGTGCCGCATTCCGTACGTGGCCAACCCGAAGGCGCGCCGCATCGAGATCCGCTTCCCCGATCCGATGAACTCCGGCTACCTGATCTTCGCCGCGCTGATGATGGCCGGCCTGGACGGCATCAAGAACCAGATCGACCCGGGCGCGCCGAGCGACAAGGACCTGTACGACCTGCCGCCGGAAGAAGAGAAGAACATCCCGACCGTGTGCCACTCGCTCGACCAGGCGCTGGAAGCGCTGGACAAGGACCGCGAGTTCCTCAAGGCCGGCGGCGTGTTCACCGACGACTTCATCGACAGCTACATCGCGCTGAAGATGCAGGAAGTCACCCGCTTCCGCGCGGCGACGCATCCGCTCGAGTACCAGATGTACTACACGATCTAAGCACGCAGCTTCAAAGCCCCTCTCCGCACGGAGAGGGGCTGTTCCGCCGAAGGGATTCCCTGCAGCAACCGCGTTGACGCGGCCCTCCCTGCGCAACGTGTCCTGACGCCGGCCCGCGGCCTTCCCCGCGCGCCGGTCAGCATCCGCCTCGCGTCGATCGCGAGCGCCACACCGCCTCGCGGCTCGACCCTGCGAGCGCATCCCACGGTTTCCGCGGCACGCCCTGCGGGTACCACGACGGCCACGCCGTCGCGTTCGCAATGCCTCCGCCATCGATCGACACGCCGCGAAGACGGCGCGGGCCTTGCGTGCCCGCGATTGGCGAGAGCCGCGCACGCGCACATCGCCTCGCACGCACCACGTACCACGTACGACGAAGCACCTGACCGGGGAGGGGCCAATCCCATGAGGGGCCGAGTGTCATGACGCATCGTTTCAACGCCGTTGCCGCAATCACCGCTGCCGCCGTGCTCCTCGTCCTCGCGCCGGCGGGCGACGCGCGCGCGGGCACCAGCGGTTCCATCGCGCTCACCAGCGACTACGTGTTCCGCGGCATCTCGCAGAACGGCCAGGACCCCGCGCTGCAGGCCGGGCTGGAATACGCGTCGGCGCGTGGCTTCTACGCCGGCAGCTGGGGCAGCAACATCAGCTGGTTGTCCGATCTCGGCGCCGCCGGCGTGCCGGTGTCGAGCAGCCTCGAACTCGACGTGTACGGCGGCCATCGCGGCAAGCTCGGCGACAAGCTGAGCTTTGATCTCGGCGCGCTGTATTACCGGTATCCCGGCGACTATCCGTCCGGCTTCAACCGTCCCGACACCGGCGAACTCTATGCCGGCATCACCGTCGCGGCCGTGGCCGGCACCACGTTCGGTGCGAAATACTCGTACGCCGTCACCGACCTGTTCGGCTACGCCGATTCGGACGGCAGCGGTTACCTCGAGCTCTGCGCGAACTGGGAATTCGTGCCGGGCTGGACGCTCAACGCCCGCGGCGGCAAGCAATGGGTCGAGCACAACGCCATCGCCGAATACGCCGACTGGAAACTCGGCGTGACCAAGGCCTTCCCCAACGGTTTTTCCGCCGCGCTCGCGTACTCGGACACCGATGCCGACGAGGCGTTCTACACCAACGCCCACGGCCGCTTCCTCGGCGAGGACACGGTGGTGCTGACCGTGGCCAGGGCGTTCTGAGTCCAGGCAAACACCACCAGCCAATGCACGTTGCAGGCAAACCATGGGAGCCGAGCGATGAAACTGATCACCGCGATCATCCGCCCGTTCAAGCTCGACGAGGTGCGCGAAGCGCTTACCGAAGTCGGCGTATCGGGCATCACCGTCACCGAAGTGAAAGGCTTCGGACGGCAGAAGGGCCATACCGAGCTGTACCGCGGCGCCGAGTACGTCGTCGATTTCCTGCCCAAGCTGAAGGTGGAATGCGCGGTCTCTGAAGACGTGCTGGAAGCGGCGCTGGAAGCGCTCGCCAACGCCGCGCGGACCGGCAAGGTCGGCGACGGCAAGATCTTCGTACAGGCGCTCGAACGCACGGTGCGCATCCGCACCGGCGAGCTCGACGACGACGCCCTTTAATCCACGCGAGGCCGATATGAACACTGCAACGATCGAACCCCGCATGACGGGATGGGCACGGCGGAGCGGCCAGGTCGCACTGCCCGCGCTGCTGGTGCTGGCGGCGACACCGGCCGCGTTCGCCCAGGACGCCGCCGCGGCGGCGCAGGCGGCAGCGCCGGTGGCCAACAAGGGCGACATCGCCTGGCTGCTGCTGTGCTCGGCGCTGGTGATCTTCATGACCCTGCCGGGCCTCGCCCTGTTCTACGGTGGCCTGGTGCGCAGCAAGAACGTGCTGTCGGTACTGATGCAGTGCCTGCTGGTGTTCTCATTGGTGGCGGTGCTGTGGGTGCTGTACGGCTATTCGCTCGCGTTCACCGGCGGCAATGCCTTCATCGGCGGCGGCGACAGGCTGTTCGCCAGCGGCCTTACCGCCAGCGCGATGGCGGCGACCTTCAGCAAGGGCGTGGTCATCCCGGAGCTGGTGTTCTTCGTGTTCCAGGGCGCGTTCGCCTGCATCACCTGCGCGCTGATCGTCGGCGCGTTCGCCGAACGGGTGAAGTTTGCCGGCGTCATGGTGTTCACCGTGCTGTGGTTCACCTTCGCCTACACGCCGATGGCGCACATGGTGTGGTTCTTCCCCGGACCGGATGCCTTCACCAGCAACGAGGCTGTGCCGGATGTGCTCGCGCGCTCGGGCTTCCTGTTCGCCCGGGGCGCGCTGGATTTCGCCGGCGGCACGGTGGTGCACATCAACGCCGCCGTGGCGGGCCTGGTCGGCGCGTACCTCACCGGCAAGCGCATCGGCTACGGGCGCGAGGCGATCAAGCCGCACAACCTCACCCAGACCATGGTCGGCGCCTCGATCCTGTGGGTGGGCTGGTTCGGCTTCAACGCCGGTTCCGCGCTGGAAGCCAATGCCGTGGCCGCGCAGGCCTTCGCCAACACCTTCCTCGCCACCGCCGCGGCGGTGCTGGGCTGGACCACGGTGGAATGGATCGGCAAGGGCAAGCCGTCGATGCTCGGCGCGGCCTCGGGCGCGGTCGCCGGGCTGGTGGCGATCACGCCGGCGGCGGGCTTCGTCGGCCTGTGCGGCGCACTGATCATCGGCGCCGCGGCGGGCGTGGTGTGCCTGTGGGGCGTGAGCGGGCTGAAGCGCCTGCTCGGCGCCGACGATGCGCTCGACGTGTTCGGCGTGCACGGCATCGGCGGCATCCTCGGCGCGCTGCTGACCGGCGTATTCGCGGCGCCGTCGCTGGGCGGCGCGGGCATCTGGGATTACGTCACCGAAACCGCGTTGCCGGACTACGACATCGCGGCGCAGGTGTGGATCCAGCTGCAGGGCGTCGGGGTGACGGTAGCGCTCTCGGGCGGGGTCGCGCTGGTCAGCTTCCTGGTCGTGAAGTACACCGTCGGCCTGCGCGTGCCCGAGGAGGCCGAGCGCGAAGGCCTCGACATCAGCTCGCACGGCGAAACCGCGTACGAGCATTGAACGGCAGCGGGAGGGCCAGTGGCCGGTCCTCACGCGTTCCAGGCCCACAACACGCCGGGGGGCGCGCATCAGCCAGGGCGGGTCCCGGACGCCGCTGCCCTGCACTATATTGGTGCAATGTCCCAGCCCGCTCCCGAACTCGACCACCTCGCCACGCCGGTCGCCTGGACCGATGCCGCCGGGACGCTGCTCGGCGGCAACGTGGCGATGGCGCGCTGGCTCGGCGTCAGCGGCCGCCGCCTGCCGGGCGTGCCCCTGCCGGCGCTGGAAGTCGACGGCGAGACGCTGGCGCGGGTACTGGCCGATGCGGCCACGGCCGCGGCCACGCCGCGCGACTTCGCCCGCCTGCGGCGCCTGGCGTTCGCGTTTCCCGGCCACGACGACACGCGCTTCGCCGATGTCAGCCTGTCGCGCACCGAGGGCGGTTGGCTGTTCGAAGCGCATCCGGTCGAGGAGTTTCCCGGCGAGGATCCCGCGCTCGCCCTGCCTTCCGCATTGTCCGCGGCGCTGAAGGGACTCGCGCACGAACTGCGCAACCCGCTCGCCGGGCTGAAGGGCGCGGCACAACTGCTCGCCCGGCGCATCGCCAGCAGCAGCGAGGACGACCGCGACTCGCGCGAACTGGTCGCGCTGATCGAGGCCGAGGTGGCGCGCCTAACCGCGCTGCTCGACCGCCTGCTCGCGCCCACGCCCGCGCGAGCGCACGAACCGCTCAACATCCACGCCGTGCTCGAACGCGTGCTGCGCCTGGCCGAAGCCGACGCCGGCTGGGCGGTGAAGCTCGCCCGCGACTACGACCCGAGCCTGCCCGAACTCACCGGCGACGCCGACCGCCTGACCCAGGCGGTATGGAACCTGGTGCGCAACGCGATCGAGGCCGGCGCCGCCAACGTCACCCTGCGCACCCGCGCCGAACACGGCGCGCGCATCGGCGACGAACCGCATGCACTGGCCCTGCGCCTGGAAATCAGCGACGACGGCCGCGGCGTGCCGGAGGAACTGGCCGAGCGCCTGTTCCTGCCGCTGGTGACCGGACGCGCCGAAGGCACCGGACTCGGCCTGGCCCTGGCGCAGCAGGTGGCGCGCGAACACCGCGGCTCGCTGGTGTACCGCTCGCGGCCGGGGCACACCGTGTTCACCCTGCTGCTGCCGATGACCATCGACCCCGAGGCAAACCACCATGGCGCGTGAGGCCCGCATCTGGATCGTCGACGACGACCGCAGCGTGCGCTTTGTCCTCGCCACGGCGCTGCGCGACGAAGGCTACGAGGTCGACGGCTTCGAGAATGCGGCCGATGCGCTGGCGGCGTTGCGCACGCGCGCGGCGCCGGACCTGCTCTTCACCGACGTGCGCATGCCCGGCGACGACGGCCTGGTGCTGCTGGACAAGCTCAAGGCCGCGCATCCCGCCCTGCCGGTGATCGTCATGAGTGCGTACACCGATGTCGCCAGCACCGCGGGCGCATTCCGCGGCGGCGCGCACGAGTTCCTGTCCAAGCCATTCGATCTCGACGACGCAGTCGCGTTGGCCGGTCGCGCCTTGCCATTGCGTATTGATCCGTTGCCTGCACACGGAAGTGCGGGCATGGGATCCGACGGCGCCGCCAGCCCGGACCCGCACGCCACCGAATCGCAACTGGTCGGCACCACGCCGGCGATGCGCGCGCTATTCCGCGCCATCGGCCGCCTCGCCCAGGCGCCGCTGTCGGTGCTGATCACCGGCGAAACCGGCACCGGCAAGGAACTCGTCGCCCGCGCCCTGCATCGCGAATCGCCACGCGCCAACAAACCCTTCGTCGCCCTCAACACCGCGGCCATCCCGGCCGAGTTGCTGGAAAGCGAATTGTTCGGGCACGAGGCCGGCGCCTTCACCGGCGCGACGCGCCGCCATCCCGGCCGCTTCGAGCAGGCCAACGGCGGCACCCTGTTCCTCGACGAAATCGGCGACATGCCACTGCCCCTGCAGACGCGGTTGCTGCGCGTGCTGGCCGAAGGCGAGTTCTTCCGCGTCGGCGGCCGCGAGCTGATCCGTGTCGACGTGCGCGTGATCGCGGCTACCCACCAGGACCTGGAGCGGCTCGTCAGCGACGGAAAATTCCGCGCCGACCTGCTGCATCGCCTCGACGTCGTGCGCCTGCGCCTGCCGCCGCTGCGCGAGCGCCGCGACGACATCGCGCTGCTGGCCACGCGCTTCCTCGCCGCGGCCGCGCGCCGCTTCGACACGCCGCCCAAGCGGTTGGGCAAGCCGGCGCTCGAACGCCTGCTCGCCTACGACTGGCCCGGCAACGTGCGCGAACTGGAAAACCTGTGCTGGCGCCTGGCCGCGCTCGCGCCGGGCGAGAGCATCGGCGTGGCCGAGGTCGAAGCCGCATTGCCCGTGACGGTCGCGGCGACGACCGCGAACCATGCCGACTGGGATGCCGCGCTGGCGCAGTGGGCGCGCGCGCAGCTGGCCGCGGGCCGCGACGACATCCACGCCCAGGCGCGCGAACGCTTCGATCGCGCCCTGCTCGAAGCCGCGCTCGAACACACCGGCGGCCGTCGCGCCGAGGCCGCGGCCCGGCTGGGGCTGGGGCGCAACACCCTGACGCGCAAGCTCGGCGCCGGGCGCAAGCGGCGCTGACACCGCGCCGCGGGCGCACACGCGCGGCAACGCGGGCTTGGGCTAGATTCGGGGCTCCTGTGTCCCGGGAGGAGCCCGATGCCCACCGCATTCCTGCGCTGCACCCTCGCCGCCGCCACCGCGGTGGTCCTGGCCGCATGCAGCACCACGCCGACAACGCCGACGACGCCGTCGGGAGCGCGCGCCGCGCGCACCGCACCGCCCGCGGTTTCGACCGCGCGCGGGGCCACCATCATGCTCACGCCCGCTTCGGGCAGCCTGGTCAGCGGCAAGCTCGTCGCCGCGCCGATCGCCGGCGGCGTGCGCATCACCGGCGAGATCGGCGGCCTGGCGCGCGGCAGCACGCACGCGATCCACATCCACGAGAAGGGCGATTGCAGCGCGGCCGACGCGACCAGTGCGGGTGGCCACTTCAATCCGGCGCAGCAGCCGCACGGCCGCGCCGGCAGCGGCCCGCACCACGGCGGCGACATGGACAACATCGTCGCCGACAGCAGCGGCGTCGCCCACGTCGACGTGCGGGCACTCGGGGTCAGCCTCGGTGGCGGCGCGACCGACATCGGCGGCCGCGCCGTGGTCGTGCACGCGGCGCCCGACGACTACGCAACGCAACCGGCGGGCAATGCCGGCGCGCGGGTCGCCTGCGGGGTGATCACGCTGTTGCCATGACCGCCGCGGGGCGGCGGCCCGTGCCGGCTCAGTCCAGCACGCCGACGTCGTCGCCTTCGGTGCAATGCACGAAGTTGACCGGCACGCCGTGCGCGCCCAGCACCGCGGCGATCTGCCGCTGCCGGGCGAGGAAATGCTCGTGCTGGCGCTCCAGCCGGGCCCGGCCTTCGGTGGTGTCGCAGGGCGCGTCGGTGGCGTAGCGCTGCTTCCACGCCCGCGGTTCGAACAACGCGATGCGCGCCTCGCCACCGGCGTAATGCAGCAGCGGTTCCGGCGGCGCATCCAGCCAGGCTTCGCCATCGGGATCGAGCAAGGCGGTTTCCAGCACCGGCCACAACGGCGCGAGGCCGGCGTGCTCGTACTGCAGCGCGGTCATCGCGGCGAGGTCGTGCGCGGTGAGGTAGCGCGCGTGCTCGATCTCGATGCCGAAGGCCGCCTGCGCGGCGAGCGCGGTGGCGGCGCCGGCCATGCCGCGCTCGATCAGTTCGCGCTCGAAGCGGTCGCCGACCCGCGCCACGATCGCGGCGTCGCCGCCGAGCACGAACGGCACCAGCCGGAAGGGACCGCCGAGATGGTCCGGCGACGGCGCCAACGCGCCGGGCAACTGCCCGTCGTGCGCGCCGGAGGAAGTCCCCTTGGGGGGCGCGCCGAAGGCGATGATGCGGCCGCTCGCGTCGCCCGGGGCGCGCGCCGACAACTGGTCGAGCTCGCGGTGCAGCGCCCAGCCCGGGCGCAGCAGTTCCACCGGGTCGTAGTGCGCGCCCACCGTCACCAGCTGCAGTTGCGCGGCGTCGGGCGCGAACGTGGCGAGGTCGCGGGCCATGTGCGCGCCGAGCTCACCGGCTTCGGCCTGGGCCAGCGTCGTGCGCGCCACTGGCGCGTCGCCGCGCAACTCCAGCGCCAGCGCGCCGAGCACGTGCAGCGGCGGCGCGGAATCGTGGCGGCGGGAGGCGTCGTCGGCGGCAGGGGGCATGCGGGAACGTTCTCGATATCGGCAGGCGGTCGTGAAAGCCGGCGCCTGCGGTTGGTCGCGCCCTAAGGCGGCGCTACACTCGCGGCCATTATCACCGTCCGCAAGAGTATGGCGGACGGTGCACGTCCCGACGACGCCAGTTCAGGCTCACGCCGCCTGCGCGGCGGCGTCCCCAACATCGAAGGTGCCCGATGCGACCCATCCGTCCCGTTGCCGTGCTCGGCGGCGTCCGTATCCCGTTCTGCCGCCAGAACACCGCCTACGCGGACGTCGGCAACCTGGGCATGTCGGTGCGCACCCTGGGCGCGCTGGTCGAGAAGTTCGGCCTCCACGGGCAGCAGCTGGGCGAGGTCGCGCTGGGCGCGGTGATCAAGCACAGCAGCGACTGGAACCTCGGCCGCGAAGCCACGCTGTCCTCGGGGCTGTCGCCGCTGACGCCGGGCATCACCATGCAGCGCGCCTGCGGCACCTCGCTCGACACCATCGTCGCCATCGCCAACAAGATCGCCACCGGCCAGATCGAGGTCGGCGTCGGCGGCGGCTCCGACACCACTTCCGACGTGCCGATCGTGTACGGCAAGCAGCTGCGCCGGCGCCTGCTCGACGCGGCGATGGGCAAGACCAACGGCGACAAGCTGCGCGCGTTCAAGGGTTTCAGCTTCCGCGAACTCAAGCCGGATTTCCCCGGCGTCGCCGAGCCGCGCACCGGCAAGTCGATGGGCGACCACTGCGAGGACATGGCCAAGGAGTGGAACATCTCGCGCGACTCGCAGGACGAGTGGGCGCTGTCCTCGCACAAGAAACTCGCGGCCGCCTACGAGCGCGGCTTCTTCGACGACCTGGTGGTGAGCTTCCGCGGCGTCTCGCGCGACAACATCCTGCGCGCCGATTCGACCCTGGAGAAGCTGGCCTCGCTGAAGCCGGCGTTCGACAAGACCTCCGGCCGCGGCACGCTCACCGCCGCCAACTCGACCCCGCTCACCGACGGCGCCGCCGCATGCCTGCTCGCCTCGGAAGAGTGGGCCGCCGCGCACGGTCATGAAGTGCTGTGCCACCTGCGTGACGCGCACGTCGCCGCGGTCGACTTCGTCCATGGCGAAGGGCTGCTGATGGCGCCGACCATCGCGGTGCCGGAAATGCTCCGGCGCAACGGCCTGACCCTGCAGGACTTCGACATCTACGAGATCCACGAGGCCTTCGCCGCGCAGGTGCTGTGCACGCTGCGTGCGTGGGAGAGCGAGGACTACTGCCGCAACCGCCTCGGCCTGGACGCGCCGCTGGGCCGCATCGATCCGGCCCGGATCAACCCGGTCGGCTCCTCGCTCGCGGCCGGCCATCCGTTCGCCGCGACCGGCGCGCGCATCGTCGCCACCGCCGCCAAGCAGCTCAAGGAACGCGGCGGCGGCCGCGCGCTGGTGTCGATCTGCACCGCCGGCGGCATGGGCGTGGTCGCGATCCTCGAACGCTGAGCGCTTCCGGGCCGAAAGCGAGAAGGGCGCCGCGCGGCGCCCTTCTGCGTTCGTGGCGGGGTTACTCGCGCAGCCGTGGCACGCCGTGCTCGTCGCGTTCCTCGACGGCGGCCTGGTCGAAGATTTTCTGCCGCAGGTCGCGGCCAGGCAGTTCTTCCACCGCCTCGCCACGGGTGGCGCGCAACGCGTTGACGTAACTCTGGCGCGCGCGCGGTTCGTCGCCGCTCGCGGCGAAGCCGTGGCCGAGTTCCTCCCACGCATCCGACCCCGCGCCTTGGGCGAGGGCCCGATGCAGGTAGCCCTCGGCCTGCGGCCACTGGCCCTGCGCCAGTGCGATGCGCGCCAGCGTCACCAGCAGCGCCGGACTCATCGGGCGCGCCTGCAGCCAGCGTTCGGCGTGGGCGCGGCGCGCGTCCAGGCGCGCGCGGTCCTGCGGCACCGGCAGGCGGCCGTACAACGCGGCCAATGACTCGTCCCACCGCGCCTCCAGCGCGGACTCGATGCTGTTCGCGGCCGCATCGTCCCAGCGCAGCGCCGCGGCGCGCTCGGCGTAGGCAGCGACGGTGCGCGCGTCGCATTTCAGCGGCTTGGGCAGGGCCTCCCAGCGGTCGGCGAGGACGTTGGCGTCGGCCGCCTCGCGCAGGCCGGCTTCGGCCCACTGCGCTTCCAGCGCGCCAAGGCGTTCGGCGGAAAGCACCTGCTGCTGGCGCAGCGCACCCAGCAACCCGTAGGCCTCGCCGCCGCGACCGAGGGCGGCCAGGGTTTCCGCGCGCAGCAGCACGCCGATGGGCGGCAGCGGCTGCGCGGCCGGCGCATCGAGCAAGGCCAGGGCGTCGGCATCGCGGCCCTCGGCCCGCGCCAGCCTGGCCATGGCGACTGCATGCGCGGCCGGCTGCGTGGCGGCGAGCGGCTCGACGTACTGCCGCGCCTGGGCGAGATCGCCGCGGCGTTGCGCCGCGCGCGCGGCGGCGAGCTGCGCGATGGCGGCGACGTCCTCGCTCTGCGCGGCCTGCACCAGCGATTTCTCCGCGCGCGACCAGTGGCCCTGTTCCGCGGCCAGCAGGCCGTCGGTGAGGCGCGCGCGCGCCTGCTTCTTGCGATGGCGGCGGAAGGCGACGAAGGGCAGGCTCAGCACCTTCCACGCCAGCCACAGCACGACCACCGTCGCCAGCAGCGCCAGCAGCGCGCCGACCAGCTTCATCTCCACCTGCTGCCCGCCGTAGCGGATCAGCACGTAGCCCGGATCCTGCACGAACAGCTGCGCCAGCAGCGCGCCGAGCAGGGCGAGGGCGATCCAGAACAGCAGGTTGCGGAACAGGTTCATGGCCGTGCGCTCGTCGGGGAAAGGAACGACGTCGAGGGAAGGAACGGCGTCGCTGCGCTAGCGGGCGCGCAACTGCCGCAGCTGCTGCAGCGTGCTGCCGAGCGTGGGAACGGCGAGTGAAAGGGGCAAGGCCGACAGCGCCTGCAATTTGGCGCGCTGCCGGGTGAGCGCGGCCGAGTCCGGCGCCAGCCGCTGTAGCCAGCTGTCGGCGCGGCGCAGCGCATCGCGGTAGCCGGCGGCATCTCGGCGTTCGGCCGCGGCGCGCGCCAGCGAGACTTCCAGCTGCAACCCGGCCAGGGCGGCCGCGCGGTCGGCCGCCTGCACGGCAACCGCGCGATCGGTGGGCTGCACCTGGATCAGGTTGCCGAACGCGCGCTGCCACCACGGCTTGAGTGCTTCGCGGGCGTCCACCGCGCGCTGCACCGGCGCGGTCACGTTCTGCGCGAACGCCTCGAGCTGCGCGACAGCGCGCACCCGCGGATCCACGCCCAGTGCATCCAGCGCGCTGCGTTCCTGTAGCAGGGTCTGGCGCAGGCTCAGGTAGGCCGGATCGTCGATGCCCTCGAGCACGCCGGCGGCGAGCGCGTAGGCGCGCCGCGCGCCATCGAGGTCGCCGGCGATCTGCAGGCGCTGGCTGCCGAGCGTGAGCAGCATCTCGGCCTCGTCCAGGCGCAGCGCCTGCGCGCCATGGCGATCGGGATCGGCGAGCTTCTCCACGCTGGCTTCGAGCAGGCCCGCGCGCTGGGTGATGCCGTCGAGCTCGTCGCGCAGGACGCGGTTGAGCGAATCGGCCTGCTGCAGGCGGCGGGCGTGCGCGCGCTGCTCGGTGCGCATCGCGTTGAGGCGCGCGGACAACGCGTCGACCTGCTGTTGCAGCACGGCCACGTCGTCGCGCTCGTGCGTCCGCCACTGGCGCCAGCCGGCGTAGGCGCCGACCGCGAGCAGGGCCAGCAGCACCAGCCACGGCCAGCGGCGCGGGGGGCGCGGGGCAGGTGTGTCGTCGGGAGGAGTGGACACGGCGCGACCCGGAATGTGATCAGGGTCTCATGCTACCGGATGCCGCCGCGGCCACCAGGTCGGCGGGGCGCGGGCCCGCGGCCACGGCGACCTCGTCGAAGCCGTGCGCGCGCGCCAGCGTGCGCAGGCGTTCGCTCGCGGCGACCACGCGCGCGCGGCGCAGGGTCGCGGCGAGTTCCGGCGGCAGTGCGGCGAGCACGCGTTGCAGCGCTTCGCCGCTGCTCAGCGCCAGCACCAGCGGCGCGCGCGCCTCGCGCAGTTGCGTCAGGCCGCGTGGCTGCAGCGGCACCGGGTCGCGCCCGTACACGTCGGCACGGCGGATGCGCGCGCCGCGCGCCTGCAGGGCCGGTGCGATCTCGCCGCGGCCGCCGGGCGCGGTGACCAGGCCGACGTCTAGGCCGGCGATGTCCTGCAGCGCCGGCAGCGCCAGCAGGCCTTCGCTGTCCATGCGCGCGGGCGCCTGCACCTCGTGCACGCCGGCGCGACGCAGGGCCGCGGCCGTGCCCGCGCCCACCGCGCACCAGTGCTGGCCGCGCGCCGGCGCGAACGGCTGCAGGCGGCGGGCGGCGCGCACCGCGGCGGGGCTGGTGAACACGACGCGCGGCGCCGCCAGTGCGGCGTCGAGGTCGGTGCGCGTGCGGCTGTCGTCGTGCGCGACCAGCCGCCACGGCGACAGTGCGATCAATCCGGCACCGTGGCGCGCCGCCGCGCGCCGCATCGCGGCGTGCTCGCCGCGGGGCCGCAGCGAGATCACATACCATGACGGGGTGCCGCGCCGGTTCATGGCGCGCAGCTTACAAGGACCTTGCCGCAGCGATGCCCCACGCCGCCGACCTCGAGCGCCTCAACGCCCACTACCAATCGATGCCGCCGGTCGCGCTGATGCAGCTGAGCATCGCCGGCTACGACGGCCACCGCCTGCAACTGCATGCGCCGCTGGCGGTGCATGTCAACGACAAGGGCTGCGCGTTCGGCGGCAGCCTCGCCTCGATGATGACGCTGGCCTCGTGGGGCGTGGTGGCGCTGCTGGTCGAACGCGCCGGCCTGCACGCGGACATCTACGTCGCCGACAGCCAGATCCGCTACCTCGCGCCGCTGTTCGCCGACCTCGACGTCATCGCCGAGCCCGCGCACGACGCCGATCCCGCGGACTTCATCGACACCCTGCGCACGCGCGGCCGCGCCCGCATCGGCCTGGTCGCGCGCACGCGCCTGCCCGACGGCGGCCTGGCCACCGATTTCACCGCGCGGTACGTGGCGATCGCGCGGGCCTGATCGTTGGGCGAGAAGTGGATGAACCTGCCGCGGCGCGCCGGGGCAACGCATCCCCGGGCTCTTGCATTTGCCGGGCGGCAACGCAGTCGAAGCCGCCCGCGCCGCGCTAGGATGCCGCATCCGATCACGGGACTGCCCGCATGACGCGTCTGTACAAAGCCCTTCGCACGCCGGCCTTCGCCCTGCTGGGCGCATTCGCATTCGCCCTGCTCACCGCGTGCGCCTCCAGCGGCACGCAAGGCACCAAGCTGGAGCAGGCGCAGTACGCCTGGTCGGCCGCGATCCGCTGGGGCGACTTCGAAGGCGCGGTGAACCTGATCGATCCCAAGGTGCGCGAGAAGCTGGAACTCACCCCGCTGCAGCTGGAGCGCTACAAGCAGGTGCAGATCTCGGGGTATCGCGACATGGGCGCGGACTCCAACCTCGACGCCGGCACCGCCGTGCGCGACATCGAGATCGGTGTGATCAACCGCCACACCATGGCCGAGCGCACCGTGCGCTACCGCGAGACCTGGCGCTGGGACGCCGACGCCAAGGCGTGGTGGATCACCAGCGCACTGCCGGATTTCTGGGACGGGCAATGACGCCGCGACGCGGCCAGGTACGCCGCTGCGCATGACCGACCTCGCGCTGTACGACGTCGACGGCGCCCCGCTCGCGCACCTGCACACCGGCGGCGTCGCGTTCGCTGGGCGCGCGCTGCCGGCGACGATCCGTCCCGCGGCATTGCAGCGCCTGCACCCGGAAAGCCGCGTAGCGCCCTACGCCAGCGCGTAGTACGTCGCGATCGCGACGAACACCGCCAGGGTCTTGATCACGGTGATCGCGAAGATGTCCTTGTAGGACTGGCGATGGCTGAGTCCGGTGACCGCGAGCAGGGTGATCACCGCGCCGTTGTGCGGCAACGTGTCCATGCCGCCCGAGGCCATCGCCGCGATCCGGTGCAGCACCTCCATCGGGATGCCCGCGGCCTGCGCGTTGGCGATGAAGCTGTCGGCCATCGCCGCCAGCGCGATGCTCATGCCGCCGGAGGCCGAGCCGGTGATGCCGGCGAGCGCGGTCACGGTCACGGCCTCGTTGACCAGCGGGTTGGGGATCGCGGCCAGCGCGTTGGCGACGACGAGGAAGCCGGGCAGGGCGGCGATCACCGCGCCGAAGCCGTACTCGGAGGCGGTGTTCATCGAGGCCAGCAGCGCGCCGCCGATTGCGTGCTTGCTGCCTTCGGCGAAACGCTCGCGCACCGGCTTCCACGCAAACACCAGCACGGTCGCGATGCCGACCAGCAGCGCGCCTTCCACCGCCCAGATCGCGGCGACCTTGGAGACTTCCTGCACCACCGGCGCGGCCTTGCCCATCACCGCCGGCACGAACTCGTGGCTGGCGCCATACGCGCGCGGGATCAGCACGGTGAACAGCTTGTTGCTCACGCCGACCAGCACCAGCGGCAGGATCGCGACCAGCGGATGCGCGAGCGCGGCGCCGCCGAACGCCGCCGGCTCGTTCACCAGCGTGGCCGCATCGCCGTAGCCCTCGCCGCGCTTCAGCGCGGCGCGGCGGCGCCATTCCAGGTACGACAGGCCGGCGCCGAGGATGAACACCGAGCCGGTGATGCCCAGCAGCGGCGCGGCCCACGAATCGGTGCCGAAGAACGAGGTCGGGATGATGTTCTGGATCTGCGGCGTGCCCGGCAGCGCGTCCATGGTGAAGGTGAACGCGCCCAGCGCGATCGTGCCGGGGATCAGGCGCTTGGGGATGTCGCCCTGGCGAAATAGTTCTGCGGCGAACGGATACACCGCGAACACCACCACGAACAGCGACACCCCGCCGTAGGTCAGCAGCGCGCACACCGCCACGATCGAGAGCATCGCGCGGCCGGCGCCGAACACCCGGATGGTCGCACTCACGATCGAGCGCGAGAAACCCGACAGTTCGATCAGCTTGCCGAACAGCGCGCCGAGCACGAACACCGGGAAGTACAGCTTGAGGAAGCCGACCATCTTGTCCATGAACAGGCCGGTGAACATCGGCGCGACCAGCGTGGGATCGGTCAGCAGCACCGCGCCCAGCGCCGCGACCGGCGCGAACAGGATGACGCTGTGGCCGCGGTAGGCCACGTACATCAGGAAGCACAGCGCGGCCAGCACGATCAGAAAGGACATCCACGACTCCATGCGCGCCGCGACCGGTGCGCCTACTGGCCGCGAGTGTCCCGGCGCGGCCGTGGACGGCCCATTGTCCGAAGGTACGATGCCGCCCCTGCGGGGCCGGCCCTAGCCTTGCGCAAACGGTGGCAGGGGTCCGCCGTATGCATACGCACGACCCGCAGGAGGGGACGCGATGAAGCGCAAGGTTTTGAGTCTGGCGATCGGTTCGGTGCTGGTATCGGCATTGGCCGCACCGGTGGCATGGGCGCAGGACGCCGCGCCCGCGGACACCACGCCGCAGGCGAAGGCGACCAACCTGGGCGCCGTCACCGTGACCGCGCGCAAGCGCGAGGAGACGCTGCAGGAAGTGCCGGTCGCCGTCACCGCCTTCACCGCCGACGCGCTGGACAAGCTCAACGTCGAGGACATTTCCGACCTGGATGCGCAGGTGCCCAACCTGACCATCTACGCCGCGCGCGGTTCCAGCAGCACGGTCACCGCCTACATCCGCGGCGTCGGCCAGTCCGATCCGCTGTGGGGCGTGGATCCGGGCGTGGGCATCTACATGGACGACGTGTACATCGCCCGACCGCAGGGCGCGCTGCTCGACGTGTTCGACGTCGACCGGGTCGAGGTGCTGCGCGGCCCGCAGGGCACGCTGTACGGCAAGAACACCATCGGCGGCGCGATCAAGTACATCTCGCGCGGCCTGCCGCGGCAGTTCGACGGCAACGCCTCGATCACCGTGGGCAACTACAACCAGCTCGACGTGAAGGCCGCCGTCGGCGGCCCGATCGGCGGCGCCGACAGCGGCCTGCGCGGCCGCATCGCCGTGGCCAGCCTCAACCGCGACGGCTTCGGCGAGAACACGGTCACCCACCAGGACGTCAGCGACAAGGAAATCCTCGCCCTGCGCGGCCAGCTCGGCGCGTACGCCGGCGACAACTTCGACGTGCAGTTCGCGTTCGACTGGATGGACGACCAGTCCGGCGTGCGCGGCGCGCAGATGCTGGAGGCCAACCGCTTCGTCCCCGGCGTGCTGCCGATGGACTCGCGCTACGACGTGCGCAACGGCATGCCCAACGTCAACGACACCACCATGAAGGGGGCGTCGCTGACGGCGAACTGGCGCGCCAGCGACGACTGGTCGTTCAAGTACGTGCTCGCCAAGCGCGAGTCGGACACCGAGACCAACATCGACTTCGACACCACCCAGGCCAAGATCGCCGACGTCAAGGCGTTCTACAGCGACCAGCAGGTCAGCCATGAAGTGCAGGCGAACTACGATGCCGGCGGCCGCGCGCGCGGCGTGATGGGCATCTACGCCTTCACCGGCGACGCCGGCGGCCAGGTGCTGAACAACTTCTTCAACCTGTCCTTCGGCGATACCCAGGGCATCGTCCGCACCGAAAGCGTCGCCTTCTACGCCGACTGGACCTTCGACCTGACCGAGAAGCTCAAGCTCGACGTCGGCGCGCGTTACACCGACGAGGACAAGCGCGCGACGGTGCTCAACCGCTGCTACACCAGCGCCACCTTCGCCACCCAGCGCGACTGCACGCCGGCCAACCCGTCCGACGACCCGGCGGCGGCGAACTTCGACAAGAGCATCAACTTCAAGAACCTCTCGCCGAAGATCTCGCTCGACTACCAGGTTACCCCGGACATCATGGTCTACGGGCTGGCCTCGCGCGGCTTCAAGTCCGGCGGCTACAACATCCGCGCGCAGGCGACGACGGTGCCGCGTTCGGCCGAGCCGTTCGACGACGAGCAGGTGGACAGCTTCGAGGTCGGCAGCAAGATGGCCTTCCTCGACAGCACGCTGTTCCTCAACCTGGCCGCGTTCCACAACAAGTACAAGGACATCCAGCTGTCGGTATTCACCGCGCTGCCGACCGGCGGCTTCTTCGGCGACTTCACCAACGCCGGCGAAGGCACCGTCAACGGCGTCGAGCTCGAATACCAGTGGCTGCCGGGCGACCACTGGCGCATCAGCGGCAACCTGGCCTGGCTGGACGCCAAGTACGACGAGTTCAAGTTCTTCAACCCGCTGACCGCGAGCACCATCGACATCGCGGACGAACAGGAATTCACCAACGCCCCCGAGTTCTCCGGCGCGTTGAACCTGGAATGGCGCACCGGCCTGGCCAGCGGCGGCGAGCTGTCCGCGCGCATCAGCTACAGCTACCAGAGCGAGGTGACCGCGACCACCGAGATCATCCGCACCGTCACCCCGCCGATCGCCCCGTTCGGGCGCCCGCCGATCACCCAGGACGGCTACGGGCTGATCAACGCCGGCGTGACCTGGCGCATGAACGATGCCTGGTCGTTCTCGCTCAACGGCAGCAACCTCGCCGACGAGGAGTACCGCACCACCGGCTACAACCTCAACCAGGCGCTGGGCGTGTACACCGGGTTCTACGGCGCGCCGCGCCAGTACTCGCTGACCGCGCGTTTCGACTTCTGACCGATCGACCTCTCTGCGGTGGGCTGCGCGGCGCTGGATGCGAATCCACGCCGCGCTTTTCTTTGCCGCTTCGGTCCACCCGGCGCCGCGGCCGCGGCGGACCGCTATGCTCGTGACGTGACCCCACTGCCCGCCGACCCGACCCGCGCCCCGCCATGCTCCATCCCGGCCTGATCGTCTGCGCCGCGCTGCTGTGGCTGGGCCTGCTGTTCGCGGCCGGCATCTACGGCGAACGCCATCCGCAGGCCTTCGCCGCGCGCTGGCAGCACGTCTACGCGCTGTCGCTCGCGGTCCACTGCACCTCGTGGACGTTCTACGGCACCGTGACCCAGGCGGCGCGCTACGGCTGGCCGCTGCCGCCGACCTTCCTCGGCGCGATCCTGCTCTACCTGCTCGCCGCCGCGGTGATGCTGCGGCTGGTGCGGCTGGCGCGCGAGACCAACGCCACCTCGATCGCCGACCTGATCGCGACCCGCCTGGGGAAGGACACCTGGCTGGCGGCGACGGTGACGCTGGTCGCCGCGCTCGGCCTGGTGCCATACATCGCGCTGCAGCTCAAGGCGATGGCGATGAGCTTCGCCGTGCTCAGTGGCCGCGGCGGCAACGGCGCGGCGGTGCCGCCATGGCAGGACGTCGCGTTGTACGTGGCCCTGGCGATGGCGCTGTTCGCGATGCTGTTCGGCACGCGCCGGGTCAGCGCGGCCGAGCACAACCGCGGGCTGGTGCTGGCGATGGCGTTCGAGTCGCTGCTGAAGCTGGCGGCGATGCTCGCGCTGGGCGCGTTCGTGTGGTGGGGGCTGGGCGAGTTGCCGGCCGCGCCACCGCCGCCGGTGGTGGCGGCCGACGGCGGCTTCGTGCCGCTGGTGCTGCTGGGCGCGTTCGCGATGTTCATTCTGCCGCACCAGTTCCACATCGCGGTGGTGGAATGCCGCGACGAGCAGGACGTGCGCACCGCGCGCTGGCTGTTCCCGCTGTACCTGGTGCTGATCGCACTGCCGGTGCTACCGCTGGCGCGCGCCGGGCAGGCGCTGCTGGGCGGCAGCGGGGTGTCGTCCGACATGTACGTGCTCGCCCTGCCGTTGTCGCAGGGCCATGCCGGGCTCGGGCTGTTCGCGTTCCTCGGCGGCCTCAGCGCGGCCACCGGCATGGTCGTGGTCAGCACGCTCACGCTGAGCCTGATGATCGGCAACCACTGGCTCGCGCCCGGGCTGCTGCGCCGCACGTGGACGCCCGACGGCAGCGGCGACCTGCGCGGCGCGGTGCGGCTGCAGCGCCGCGTCGGCATCGTCGCGATCATGCTGCTGGCGTGGATGTACGGACGCGCCGTCGCCGGCAGCGCGGCGCTGGCCGACGTCGGCGCGGTGAGTTTCTCGGCGCTGGCGACGCTGGCGCCGGCGCTCGCGTTCGCGGTGTGGCGCCCGCACACGCCGCCGCGCGCGGCGATCGCGGGGATCGCGGCCGGCTTCGCGACTTGGGCCTGGTGCCTGCTGTTGCCGGTGCTGGCCAGTTCGCATGGGGTGGCGCCGGAATGGATCGGCAGCGGCCCGTTCGGCGTGCAGTGGCTGGCGCCCGATGCGCTGTTCGGCTTGACCGGCTGGAGCCGGCTCGGCCGCGCGGTCGGGGCGAGCCTGTTCGTCGGCACCGCGACCACGGCGCTGGTCGCGGTCTGGCGCAGCGCGCCGGCGCGGCGCGAATCGCGTGGCCTCGGCGCGGCGACGCTGCGCAGCGCGGGCCGCCGTTTCCTGCCGCGCGAGCGGGTCGCCGAACTGCTGGCGGCGGCGCCCGCGGCCGGCCCGGTGCCGCACGAAGTCGAAGCGGCGATGGAGCACGAACTCGCCGCGGTGCTGGGCTCGGCGTCGGCGCGCGTGCTGCTCGACGCCGCGCGCCGCGAGGGCGGCAACGGCCACGACCTCGACACCGTCGCCGCGATCGTCGACACCGCGGCGCAGGACCTGCGCTTCAACCAGCGCGTGCTCGAGGCCGCGCTGCACAACATGAGCCAGGGCATCAGCGTGGTCGACTCGCAACTGCGCCTGGTCGCCTGGAACCGGCGCTACGCCGAACTGTTCGGCTTCCCCGCGTCGCTGCTGCGCGTGGGCACGCCGATCGCGGAACTGTCGGCGTGGACGCTGCAGCGCATGCCGCACAAGGGTTCGCCGGCGCAGGCGCTGGCGCGGCGCCTGGCGTTCATGCGCGCGGGCTCGGCGCACCTGTCCGAACGCGTGTTCCCCGATGGCAGCATCGTCGAGATCCGCGGCAATCCCATGCCCGGTGGCGGCTTCGTCGCCACCTTCACCGACGTCACCGCGTTCCGTCGCGCCGAAACCGAGCTGCTGCAGGCCAACGAGACCCTGGAGCAGCGCGTGGGCGAGCGCACCACCCTGCTCGAGCAGGCCAAGCGCGAAGCCGAAACCGCCAACGACGCCAAGAGCCGCTTCCTCGCCGCGATCGGCCACGACCTGCTGCAGCCGCTGCACGCCGCGCACCTGTTCACCGACGCGCTGGCGCAGCAGCTCGACGCGCGTGCCCACGACGCGCGCGCCCCCGACACGCTCGCCCATGACACGCTCGCGCAGGTGCGCGGCGCGCTGGACTCCACCACGGGCCTGCTCACCGGCTTGCTCGACATGTCGCGGCTGGAGGCCGGCGGACTGGTGCCGGAGCCGCGCGCGATGCCGCTGGCGGAAGTGCTCGAGCCGCTGGTGTCCGAGTTCCGCGCGCTCGCGGCGGAGCGCGGCCTGGGCTTCCGCTACGTGCCCAGCGCGCGCTGGGTCGACACCGATCCGCAGCTGCTGCGCCGCGTGCTGCAGAACTTCCTCGCCAATGCGGTGCGCTACACCACCCGCGGCAGCGTATTGCTCGGCGTGCGCCGCGTCGGCGGCGGCGTGCGCATCGAGGTGCACGACACCGGACCGGGGATCGCGCGCGAACACCAGCGCATGATTTTCGAGGAGTTCCGTCGCGGCGGCGATGCGCCGGGGCAGGGCCTCGGCCTGGGCCTGGCGATCGCGGACCGCATCGCCGGCCTGCTGCACGCGCCGCTCACGCTGCGCAGCGAACGCGGGCGCGGCACCGTCTTCGGCGTCACCGTCGCGGGTGCACCGGCGCAGGCGCGCGAACCGCTGCCGCCGCCGGTCGGACATCCGCAATTGCCCGGGCTGCACGTGCTGGTGGTCGACAACGAGCCGCTCGCCGGCAACGCGTTGCGCCAGGTGCTGGAAGGCTGGGGCTGCCGGGTGAGCGTGGCCGGCCACGGCCCCGGCGCGCAGGCCGCGATCGCGACCGATCCCGCCGATGCGTGGCTGTTCGATTTCCACCTCGACGACGACACCGGGGTGGCCCTGCACGGCCGCCTCGCCCGCGACTTCGGCGCGCGCCCCGCGGTGATCCTCACCGCCGATCCGGGCGAAGGCGTGCGCCGCGCGGTGCAGGACGCCGGGCTGCCGCTGCTGCTCAAGCCGCTCAAGCCGCTGGCGCTGAAGTCGGTGCTCGATCGCTTGCTGGCCGCGCGACGCGTGCACTGAATGGGGCGCCGCGGCGCTCGCCGCATATACATCCGTAAACGGTTCAGAAGCTGGGCATCACGCCGCTGTGGGAGGGTGACACCTGTCACGAAACCGTTTTCCCGGCGTTCCTACCCTTTGCGCCGGGGCCGCGCCAGCGTGGAGATCGCTGCGGTAAAGCGTGCCGGAACGGCATGGTCGCCGGCCCGGCAACCACAGGGGACTACACGATGCCCGCGGGACGGGTCGGCAACATCCGCAGCAGCGACGACAGCCAGCACCAAGCGGACCTGACCGCCCGGCTGCTGGGTGCCGGCACGCCCGCCGAACTGGCCGCGATCATCTGCGACGAACTGCCCTGGGCGCACCAGCGCGACGTCTGCGTGCAGTGGTCGACGCGCTGGCCGTACAACATCGCCAGCCATCCGGAGCGCCGCGACACCGGCGTGCTCGCCGCCCGCGCCACCGATTTCCTGCACGAGACCCGCGCCGGCGGCAGCTTCGGCTCGATGCGCATGCTCCACGACGACGGCGATTGCAGCGTGGCCGTCCTGCACTGCCCGCCGGATTGCCCGGACGTGGCCGAGACCGCCCGCATCCGCATGGGCGAACTGCTGCGCATCCAGCGCATGCAGGAAAGCGTGGTGCGGCTGGAGGAAGCCGAAAAGCTCCAGCGCTCGCTGTACGCCATCGCCGACATGGCCGGTTCCGACCTGGACATGCCGGACATGCTGCGCGGCCTGCATCGGATCGTCGCCGACCTGATGTACGCCGACAATTTCTACATCGCGCTGTACGACCGCGAGCGCGACAGCCTGCGCTTCCTGTACTTCGAGGACGTCGAGGATCCGCAGCCGCTGGTGGAAGCCAACGAGATCCCGCTCGCACGCATCGAGCGCGGCCTGACCTGGTACCTCGTGCGCGACAAGCGCCCGCTGATGGGCAGCACCAACGAGCTGCGCCTGCAGGTGTCCGGGCAGATGCGCCTGCATGGCGCCGACAGCAGCGACTGGCTGGGCGTGCCGATGATGCGCGAAGGTGCGGTGCAGGGCGTGGTCGTGGTGCAGAGCTACACCGGAAAGCGCCACTACACCACCGCGGAGATGTCGCTGCTGGCGTTCGTCGCCGAGCACATCCTCACCGCGCTGGAGCGCAAGCGCGGCCGCGCCGAACTCGAGCAGCGCGTGGTCGAACGCACCCAGCAGCTGGAGACCGCCAACCACGAGCTGCGTCGCGAGGTCGGCGAGCGCGAACGCGGCGAACGCCTGCAGGCCGCGCTGTACCGCATCGCGGCCCTGGCCAGCTTCGACGAGAGCAGCGCCTCGTTCTACCGCCACGTGCACGCGATCGTCGGCGAGCTGATCGATGCGCGCAATTTCTACATCGCGCTGCGCTCGGCCGACGGCGCCAGCGTGTCGTTCCCGTATGCCGCCGACCAGTACGAACGCGAGTGGTCGCCGCGCAGTTCCGGCCGCGGGCTGACCGAATACGTGCTGCGCACCGGCCGCCCGCAGCTGGTCGACCGCGAACGCGCGCAGGCGCTGGCCGACGCCGGCGAGATCGATCCCGCCATGCTGGATGGCCCGACCCTGGTGTGGCTGGGCGCGCCGCTGCTCGGCGTGGAAGGGGTGATCGGCGTGGTGGCGGTGCAGAGCTACGAGGGCGCCAGCGCCTACGACGAGCGCGACGCCGAACTGCTCACCTTCGTGTCCTACCAGATCGCCAACAGCCTGCAGCGCCGGCATGCGGCCGAACTGCTGCAGCAGGCCAACGCCGAGCTCGAGCAGCGGGTCGAGGCGCGCACGCTCGAGCTGCGCGAACAGATCACGGTGCGCGAGCAGATCGAGGCGCAGCTGCAGCACCAGGTGATGCACGACGCGCTGACCCGGCTGCCGAACCGCGTGTACCTGCGCGACCGCATCGATCGCGCGATCGCACGCGTGCGCCGCACCGGCGACGGCTTCGGCGTGC
The DNA here is from genome assembly GCF_059568595.1 of Lysobacter oryzae DSM 21044. NCBI lineage: Bacteria > Pseudomonadati > Pseudomonadota > Gammaproteobacteria > Lysobacterales > Lysobacteraceae > Lysobacter > Lysobacter oryzae. The sequence continues at coordinate 293,769 of NZ_JCANTQ010000012.1, forward strand.
TCTACATCGACGTCGACCGCTTCAAGGTCGTCAACGACAGCCTCGGCCACGCCGCCGGCGACGAGATGCTGCGCGAAGTCGCGCGCCGCCTCGCCTACTGCGTGCGCGAACCCGACACGGTCGCGCGCCTGGCCGGCGACGAGTTCGTGCTGCTGCTCGAGCACGTGCTGCAGCCGGAGATGGCGTGCAAGGTCGCCCAGCGTGTGCTGGAGGCGCTGCAGGCGCCGATGCAGGTAGCCGGCCGCGAACTGCGCGTGTCGGCGAGCATCGGCATCGCCCTGGCCGACGCCGGCTGCGAATCGGCCGACCGCATCCTGCACGACGCGGACTCGGCGCTGTACCGCGCCAAGAGCATGGGCCGCAACCGCTTCGTCCTGTTCGACGACGCCATGCACGAGACCGCCATGGTCGTGCTCGACATGGAACAGGCGCTGCGGCGCGCGCTCGCATGCCGCGAGTTCGAACCGTACTTCCAGCCGCTGGTGCGCCTGGACGACGAGCGCATCGTCGGCTACGAGGCGCTGCTGCGCTGGCACCACCCGCTGCGCGGGGTGCTCGCGCCCGCGCAGTTCCTCAAGGTGGCCGAGGACAGCGGCCTGATCGAGGACATCGACTGGTGCCTGTTCCGGCTCGCCCTCGAGGCCGGCCGCGAGCTGGTGCGCGACGGCAGCTTCATCACCCTCAACGTCTCGCCGCGGCTGTTCCAGCACAACGACTTCGACCGCAAGCTGCTGGCGCTGATCCACGAGGTCGGCTTCGACGGCCGGCGCCTGCGCCTGGAAGTCACCGAAGGCACGCTGCTGGGCGATCCCGAGGCGGTCGCGGCGATGCTGCAGCGCCTGCGCGACGCCAACATCGAATCCGCGCTGGACGATTTCGGCACGGGCTACTCCTCGCTCGGCCACGTCCATCACTTCCCGCTGAAGATGATCAAGATCGACCGCAGCTTCATCACCCCGTTCGCGGCGGGCGTCGCCCCGCGCAGTTCCGCGGTGATCGAGGCGATCCTCGCCTTGGGCAACGCGCTCGGCGCGGAGATCGTCGCCGAGGGCATCGAGACGCAGTACCAGCGCGACGTGCTGCAGGGGATGGGCTGCGTGTACGGCCAGGGCTTCCTGTTCGCGCGGCCGGAGCCGGCGCGGCATTGGCTGGCGCGGCGCGACGGCGCGGCGCGCCTGCCCGCGTAACCCCGGGTGCGCGTCAGCCTTCGAGCTGGCGCGCCGGGTCGCTCAGTTCCAGTTCGCGCAGGACCACGCCCGCCTGGGTGCGGTTGCGCACGCCGAGGCGGTCGAAGATCGCGGTGAGGTGCGCCTTCACCGTGCGTTCCTGCACGTCGAGGCGGTCGGCGATCTGCTTGTTGAGCAGGCCCTGCGCGACCAGCACCAGCACGCGGAACTGCTGCGGCGACAGACTAGCCAGGCGCGCGGCGAGGTCGGCGTCGTGCGCGGACGAGCGTGCACGCGAGACCGGCGCGCGCAGCGCGCTCGGCAGCCACTGCTCGCAGGCGAGCACGCTGCGGATCGCCTCGCGCAGTTCGTCCAGGCCGGAACTCTTGGGCAGGTAGCCGGCGGCGCCGTGGTCGAGCGCGCGGCGGATCACCCGCGGGTCGTCGTTCGCCGACACCACCACCACCGCCACGCCCGGGTGCTGCGCGCGGATCGCCGCCAGCCCGGCCAGGCCGTGGTTGCCCGGCATGTGCAGGTCGAGCAGGACCAGGTCGATGTCGGGTTCGGCCTCCAGCGCGGCGAGCACGCCGTCGAGCGAATCGGCCTCGCGCACGCGCAGGTCGGCGACCGCCTCCGCGGCGGCCCCGCGCAACGCGGCGCGGAACAGCGGGTGGTCGTCGGCGACGAGCAGGGACGGCATGGCGTGTGGGCGTGCGCGCGGCGGTTACTGCACCGTCCAGCCGCCGTCCACGTCGATGGTGTGGCCCGTGATGTTGCGCGCGTGCGCGGACATCAGGAACGCGGTGATCCCGCCGAGTTCCTCGAAGCTGATGAACACCCCCTTCGGCATCGGCTTGAGCATCACCTCGCTCACCACCTGCGATTCGGGGATGCCGCGCGTGCGCGCCTGGTCGGCGATCTGCTTGTCGACCAGCGGGGTCTTCACGTAGGTCGGGCAGATGGTGTTGATGGTGATGTCGTTGTCGGCCGTCTCCAGCGCGATCACCTTGGAGAAGCCGAGCAGGCCGTGCTTGGCGGCGACGTAGGCGCTCTTGTACGGCGAGGCGACCAGCGAGTGGATCGAGCCGATGTTGACGATGCGGCCGAAGCCGCGCGCGCGCATGCCCGGCAGCAACGCGCGGGTGAGGCGGGCGACGCCGACCAGCATCACGTCGACCAGGAACTCCCACTTCTGCATCGGGAATTCCTCCAGCGGCGCCACGTGCTGCAGGCCGGCGTTGTTGACGAGCACCTCGACCGGGCGTGACACCGCCGCCAGCGCGGCTTCGATGCTGTGGTCGGAGGTGACGTCGAGCGCGAGCGCTTCGGCCGAGCCCCCGGCATCGCGCAGCGACTGCGCGACGGATTCGGCGGCGTCGCGATTGACGTCGGTCACGACCAGGTGGTGGCCGGCGCTGGCCAGTTCGGCGGCGATGCCGGCGCCGATGCCGCTGCCGGCACCGGTGATGAGGATGCAGCGGGAAGCCATGGGTGTTGGTGCGCGCAGCTTGGGAGGACTCCAGCCTAGCAGGCACGCATTGCCGCCACTTGGTACGAAAGTACGATGCCGGCGCGGGTGCGGCTTGCTAGGGTCGCGGCATGGACAAACTGCCCTCCGCGTCGCCTGCGCGTTCGTCGACGCGCGCCCTCGTTTCCGGCCTGGCCATCGGTGCGCTGCTGGCCGGCTGCGCTTCCGCACCGGACCATCGGGACTCCGCCCCCATGCTGACCACCGCGACCCTGAGTTCCCCGCTGCGCGTGAGCGAGCATCGTGGTAGCGACGACCTGCTCACCGCGGGCCTGGGCCTCGCCGGCCTGCGCGCGCTCGCGCCGCCCGCGTTCGCCGACGCCGCGCATCCGACCCCGGAAGAATTGCGCCGGCGCGTGATCTGGGCCAACTGGCGCGGCATTGCCGACCTCGCCCCCGGCGGCGGTTACGGCGAGTGGTACGGCAGCACGGCGGCGGTGCCGGGGCGCGAATTCGCCGCGCTCGCCACCGTGCCGGGCGCGACGCAGCCGCACCGCGTGTTGCTGCAGCTGCCCGATGCGTTCGATGCCGAGCGCCCGTGCGTGGTGGTCGCCGCGTCGTCGGGCTCGCGCGGCGTCTACGGCGCGATTGCCGTGGCCGGCGCCTGGGCGCTGCCGAAGGGCTGCGCGGTTGCGTACACCGACAAGGGCGCGGGCACCGACTACTTCGACCTCGACGCGGGCCGCGGGGTGGCGCCTGATGGCACCGTCGCCGATGCCGGGGCGACGCTGGCGTTCAAGCCGAGCGCGAACGGCGCGCGCGGGATCGCGGTCAAGCACGCGCACTCGCAGGACAACCCCGAGGCCGACTGGGGCCGTCACGTGCAGCAGGCGGCCCAGTTCGCCCTGCTCGCGCTCAACGAGGCGTATCCGCGCCGTGGCTTCACCTTCGCCAACACGCGGGTGATCGCGGTCGGCATCTCCAACGGCGGCGGCGCGGTGCTGCGCGCGGCCGAACTCGACCACGACGGCTGGCTCGACGCGGTCGTCGCCGGCGAACCCAACGTCAGCGTCGCCGGCGCGCGTCCGCTCTATGACTACACCACCGAAGCCGCGCTGCTGATGCCGTGCGCATTGCTCGCGGTGGAGGGCGTGCCGGCGTCGCCGTTGTCGGCGCAGGCCCGCGCGCTCGCGCCGGCGCGCTGCGCGTCGCTGGCCGCGGCCGGCGTGCTGCCCAATGGCGAGGTGAAGGCGCAGGCGCGGGCCGCCTACGACGCCCTGCGCACCTCCGGCTGGAGCGAGGAGGCGCTGCGCGCGGGCGCGCTGTCGGTCGACTTCGACCTCTGGCGCGCGGTCGCCGTGACCTATGCCTCCGCCTACGGCCGCTTCGTGCCGGGCGCGCACCCCTGCGGCTACGGCTTCGCCGCGCAGAACGCCGATTTCAGCGCGCGCGCGGCGACGGACAACGAACGCGCCGCGTGGTGGGCCGACGGTAGCGGCATCCCGCCGGGCGCGGGCGTGGGCATCGTCGATGCGAAGCTCGCCGCGCCCGATTTCACCTATGCCGGCGTGAACTGCCTGCGCGGGTTGTGGACCGGCGACGGCGCGGACGCCGCGCGCGTGCGGCAGGGCGTCGCGGAACTGCGCGCCGGCGTACCGCGCAAGGACCTGCCCACGGTGGTGATCCATGGCAGCGACGACGGCCTGGTCCCGGTCGCCTTCAGCAGCCGGCCGTGGGTGGCCCAGGCGCAGGCCGCGGGTAGCGCCGTGCGCTACTGGCAGGTGCGGCATGCCCAGCACTTCGACGCGTTCCTGGCGTTGCCGGATTACCGCGCGCGCTACGTCCCGCTGCTGCCGTACGTGTATGCGGCGCTGGACCGGGTCACCGCGCACCTGGACGATCCCGCGCGGCCGCTGCCGGCCGATGCCGTGATCGAAACCGCGCCGGCCGCCGCACCGCTCACCGCCGCGCAGCTGGCGATCCCGCGCTAGCGCCCTGAGCCGGGGCGCTTTTGCGCCCCCGCACGGCGTGGGCGACAATCGCCGCCCCTTACACCCGGCTGCCGTATCCGTGGACTTCCAAGCACTGCTCGCCTTCGCCGAACGCCATTCGCTGCTCTCGCTCGGCTTGGTGGCACTCACCGTGGCGCTGGTCTACACCGAGGTCGCGCGCCTGTTCCGCGGCTTCAGGGCCCTGCGTCCGGCCGAACTCACCGCCCTGATCAATCGCGACAACGCGCTGGTGGTCGACCTGTCGGCGAGCAACGATTTCGAGAAGGGCCATATCGCCGGGAGCAAGTCGGTGCAACCCAGCCAGTTCGATCCCGAGAACAAGCTGCTCGCCGGCGCGAAGTCCCTGCCGGTGGTGGTCGTATGCCGCACCGGCCAGGCCTCGGCCGACGCCGCCAAGCGGCTGAAGAAGGCCGGCTTCGAGCACGTCCATTGGCTCGACGGCGGCATCGCCGCCTGGCAGCAGGCCGACCTCCCGCTGGTCAAGGGCCGGCACTGACCGCTGGCCTTGCGAAGCGTCCGCGGCCGCCCCACGTCGGGTAGCGGAGCCGCGACATCCGGCGGGCGTCACCCGCTAGCCGTTGCCTTGCGGGCCGCCAGTTTGCCGGCCCGGCCGCCCCAACCGGCCATGCCATAATCGCCGTCTTTTCCGAAATTCCTGCTGGAGTAGCACCGATGTCCGAAGAAATCGCCAACGGCACCACCGAAGCCACCGGACCGGTGTTCTCGGTCGAGAAGATCTACGCCAAGGACGTGTCGTTCGAAGTCCCGGGCGCGCCCGCCGTGTTCAACGAGCAGACCCAGCCGCAGCTGCAGATGAACCTGCAGCAGGCCGTGCAGCGCCTCAACGAGAACGCCTACGAGGTCGTCCTCGGCATCAACCTGACCTGCGCCGTCGGCGACAAGGCCATCTACGTCGCCGAAGTGAAGCAGGCCGGCGTGTTCGGCTTGGCCGGCTTCGACGCCGCCACCCTCGATGGCATGCTCGGCGTGCACTGCCCGACCGTGCTGTATCCGTACGCCCGCCAGCTGATCAGCGACCTGATCCAGGCCGGCGGCTTCCCGCCGTTCTTCCTGCAGCCGATCAATTTCGAAGCGCTGTACGCCGAAGGCCTGCGCCAGCGCGCCGCCCAGCAGGCGGCCGACGGTGCGGACCTCGCCGGCGCCGAAACCGCCGGCAACGCCTGATCGACCCGGCCGCACCGGCTTCCGCGTGACAGTGCAAGCGCCTGCAAGCGTCGCGGTCGTCGGTGCCGGCTCCTGGGGCACCGCGCTTGCGGCCCTGATCGCCCGGCACGGTTGCCAGACCGTGCTGTGGGGCCGCGATGCCGCGTGCATCGCGGCCATCAACGCCCGCCACGAGAACCCGCGCTACCTGCCGGGGATCGCGCTGCCGGACAGCCTGACCGCCACCACCGATCTCGCCACCTGCGTCGGCGCCGCCGACCTGGTGCTGGTAGTGGTGCCCTCGCATGCCTTCGCCGAGACCCTGCGCGCGCTCACGCCGCACCGGCCGGCGCACGCGGGCGTGGCCTGGGCGACCAAGGGTTTCGAGCCGGGCAGCGGCCGCTTCCTGCATGAAGTCGCCGCGGACATCCTGGGCAACCGCGGGCGCGGCGACGACGTGCCGTTGGCGGTGGTGACCGGACCCTCCTTCGCCAAGGAAGTCGCGATCGGCCTGCCCACCGCGCTGACCGTGCATTCGGACACCGCCGCGTTCGCGCAGGCGGTCGCCGACGTGCTGCACGGACCGGCGTTCCGCGCCTACACCGGCGACGACATGCTCGGCGCCGAACTCGGCGGAGCGATGAAGAACGTGCTGGCGGTGGCCACCGGCGTCGCCGACGGCATGCAGCTCGGCCTCAATGCGCGCGCCGGCCTGATCACGCGCGGCCTCAACGAGATGCTGCGCCTCAACCAGGCGATCGGCGGCAAGGCGGAAACGCTGATGGGCCTGGCCGGCCTCGGCGACCTGGTGCTGACCTGCACCGGCGACCTCTCGCGCAATCGCCGCCTCGGCCTCGCGCTGGGTCGCGGCCAGTCGATCGCCGACGCGGTGCGCGAGATCGGCCAGGTGGTCGAGTCGGTGCAGACCGCCGACGAAGTGATGCGCCAGGCGGACAAGCACGGCATCGAACTGCCGATCTCCAGCGGCGTGCAGCGCGTGCTGCACGGAGAGCTGACTCCGGCCGACGCGCTGCGGCAGCTGCTCGCGCGCGAGCAGAAACCCGAATACCCGGTCGGCCTGTTCGGCTGACCCGGCGCGCCTGTGACGTCACTCCGCGGCGTGAACCGCGGCGATCGTGGAAGGCGTGGTCATCGCGCGTGAATGTCCCGCGGCCATCGCCGCGACCGCCATCAGCAACAACGCGAGCCAGTTGCGCATCCGCGACGTCCTGAATTCCCTGCGATCCATTGCTCCACCCCCTGTCCATGCCAACGGCGAGGCCGCACCGCGGCGGACACATGCGAGCCGGGTCGGGGGTGACCGGCGGCGCGTCGGTGGATCGCGACGCGCAGGCAAAAAGAAGCCCGGAAGGACCGGGCTTCAATCCGCGACAGTTTCGGGGGAGAGAGAGAAGTGTCGCGTCTAGCACTGGTGAGAACGGGCCGGTCGGGGAATACCGGCCCGTTGCCGGTGCCTTAGAACGTGAGGCGCGGGCCGACGAAGTACTGGGTGTCGCCATCGGCGAACTTCACGTCGCCAGTGACGCCCCAGTTCTGGTTGAACTTCACCTGCGCGCCGACGCGACCGTAGAAGTCGCCGTCGAACTGGTCGCCATCCTCGTAGCCGGCCAGCGCGTAACCTTCCAGGTTCGGCATCAGCGCGCTGCGCACGCCGACTTCGGCGCTGTAGCCATCGAGGCGGTCGAAGCCTTCGACCTTGTAGTTCTCGTAAGCGACGCGGGCGAGCAGGTCGGTGTTGGTGGCGATCGGGTGGTTGTAGCCGAGGCCGACGCGCCACTGGTCGACGTCGACGCCGTCGAAGCGCACGCCGCCGATGGTTTCATCGTCGGTCTTCTGGAAGGTGTAGCCGCCGAAGACATGGAAGTTGTCGGTCAGGGCGCCGGAACCATTGATGCCCCAGCCGTCGGCATCGGCGCCGTCGGCGTTGGTGGCGACGTAGCCGCCTTCGACGTAGTTGTAGGACAGGCCCTCGGCCGCCGAAGCAGCGAACGGGAGGGCGGCCAGCAGGGTCAGGGCAAGCAAGGACTTCTTCATAAGGTCTCAGCCTTTCAGTGTTGTTGGGGCCGGAGCTGACTGGGGAATCTGTCGCATGGACGGGCCAGATCCGGTGTGGGCCAGTATCCGAGCCGGGATCGAATCCCGCCTTAATAACGAACCTTTAAGTACAGGAACCATCCAGCTTGGTTGTGGTCCGCCCGGCAACGCTGCGGGCTGCCGGTGGCGACGCCGCGCGCGTGCCCGCTGCCTAAGATGGGCGCCGCTCCCGCCTCGCCTGCCGCTTCATGGACACGCTCCTGCAACTCATCGCCACGTACGGGCTGCTGGTCGTTTTCGTCAGCGTGCTGCTCGACCAAGGCGGGATCCCGCTTCCCGCGTATCCGCCGATCATCGTGACGACCGCGATCAGCGTGGATGCCGGCGAAAGCTGGTGGCCGGTGCTGCTGGTGGCGACGCTGGCGGCGGTGCTGGCGGACTGGGTGTGGTTCCTCGGCGGCCGGCGCCTGGGCGCTCGGCTGGTGCGGCTGATGTGCCGGCTGTCGCTATCGCCGGACTCGTGCGTGCGCACGACGCGCGGCATCTACGCGCGCTGGGGCGTGGGTTCGCTGGCGGTGGCCAAGTTCGTGCCCGGCTTCGCCGCGGTGGCGACCACACTCGCCGGCGAGACCGGCACGAGCACGCGGCGCTTCCTGCTGTTCGACGGCATCGGCGCGCTGTTGTGGTCCGGCGTCGCCGTCGCACTCGGCGTGGTGTTCCACCGCGCGGTGGATCGCGTGCTCGCCCAACTCGAACAGCTGGGGCATTACGCGATCCCCGCGCTGCTCGCGCTGGTGGCCGCGTTCGTGGCGTGGAAATGGCTGCGCCGGCGCCACTTCCTGCAGCAGTTGAGGATGGCGCGCATCTCCGTCGACGAGCTGCACCAACTCATGGAGAGCGGGATGCCGCCACTGGTGGTCGACGTGCGTGCGCCCGACCAGCGCGCGGCCAGCGGCTGGATCCCCGGCGCGGTGTTCGCCTTCGCCCCCGGCGATGACGAGCTGCCGGTGCGCGACGAAGTGGTCGTCTATTGCGATTGCCCCAACGAAGTGTCGGCGGCGGTGCTCGCGCGCGAACTGCAGCAGCGCGGCTTCCGTCGCGTGCGCCCGCTGGCCGGCGGCTTCCAAGCGTGGCGGGCATCGGGCCGGTTGGTCAGCCGGCACTTCGGCGACGAGCTGCCGGCGGCCTGACACAAAAAAAGCCGCCGGTATGCCCGGCGGCTTTTCCTTGCGACCTCCCGCCGATCAGAAATCGAAGCGGACCTGCAGCTGCGCCAGGTCGGCGTCGAGGTCCTCGACTTCGAAGCGGCTGTATTCGCCGCGCAACGCGACGCGGTCGGTGAAGCGGTATTGCGCACCCACGCCGTAGGTCGGATCGGTGCCGCTGTCGTCGTCGTTGCCGGTCAGGCCGGGCAGCGAGGTGTCGACGTTCCAGCGATGCAGGCCGGCCTTGGCATACGCGGACAGGCGCTCGGTGATCGGCAGCGTGCCCACCGCGGTGAAGTAGGCGCTGTCGCCTTCCAGCGCCGGGCCGGCGCCGTCCGGCTCGATCTTGCCGAAGTCGGCATAACCGGCTTCCAGGCCGAAGTACTTGTTGAACTGGTAGCCGCCGAACACCGAGAACGCGGTGTCCTCGTCGTCGTAGGCGCCTTCGTCGACGAACGCCTGGCCGACGCCGGCGCCCGCGTAGAAGCCGTGCTCCTGCGCGCTGGCGCCGAACGCGGCGGCGCCGAGGGTGGCGGACAGCAGCAGGGTGGAAAGCAGTTTGGTCTTGCGCATGGTTCTTGGTTCCTTGGATCCGGCAACGACACGCGTCGCGCCGGCGCGTGGGCCCCGGCCCGATGCCTGGGCTGCCATCGCAGCGGAACCGTTGTATGGGCCGCCCCGCGCGGAACAATCGCGCCAATCGTGGATTCTGCTTCCCGGTATTGGGACGATCGAACGTGCGCACGATCGCGCGCGCCCCGCGAATCAAACGGTGCGATTGAAGTCGGTGCGATTCAAGTTGGTGCGACGCAAATTGGTGCGACTCACTTCGCCGGCACCACGCGCCAGACGGTGTTGCCGACGTCGTCGGCCACCAGCAGCGCGCCGCGCCCATCGACGGCGACGCCGACCGGACGCCCGCGCGCGCGGCCCTGCGCGTCGAGGAAACCGGTCAGCACGTCCTCGATCGGCCCCGCCGGTCGCCCGTCGGCGAACGGCACGAACACCACGCGGTAGCCGCTGGGCGGCCGGCGATTCCACGAGCCGTGCAGGCCGATGAACGCACCGTTGGCATAACGCGCCGGCAGCAGCGTGCCGTCGTAGAACGCCAGGCCCAGCGACGCCACGTGCGCGCCGAGCGCGTAGTCGGGCGCGATCGCGCGCGCGACCAGCGCCGGATCCTGCGGCTGCACGCGGCTGTCGACGTGCGCGCCGTAGTAGCTGTACGGCCAGCCGTAGAACGCGCCCTCGCGCACCGAGGTGAGGTAGTCGGGCACCAGGTCGCTGCCGAGCTCGTCGCGTTCGTTCACCACCGTCCACAACACGCCGGTCTGCGGTTGCCAGGCCAGGCCGACCGGATTGCGCAGGCCGCTGGCGAACACGCGGCTGCTGCCGCTGCGCAGGTCGATTTCCTGGATAGCAGCGCGTCCGGCTTCTATCGCCATGCCGTGCTCGGCGACGTTGCTGTTGGAACCCACGCCGACGTACAGCCTGCTGCCGTCGCGGCTGGCGAGCAGGCTCTTGGTCCAGTGATGGTTGCGTGGCGCGCCCGGCAGGTCCGCGACCTTCACCGGCGCCGCGTCGATGTGCATGTCGCCGCGCTGGTACGGCACCCGCACCACGGCATCGGCATTGGCGACGTAGAAGTCGTCGCCGACCAGGGCCATTCCGAACGGCGACATCAGGCCTCGCAGGAACACGCTGCGCGTCTCGGCCACGCCATCGCCGTCGCCGTCGCGCAGCAGGGTGATGCGGTTCGGGCTCGGCACCGCCGCGCCGGCCTTGGCGAACGCCCGTTTCATGAAGGCGCCGCGGATCGGATTCGACGGCGGATCTTCCGTGGGCGGACGATTGGTCTCGGCGACGAGCACGTCGCCGTTGGGCAGCACGTACAGCCAGCGCGGGTGCTCGAGTCCGCTCGCGAAGGCATTCACCGCCAGCCCCGTGGCCGGGGTCGGCGTTACGCCGGCGGGCCAGCCGATCGCCTGGGCCACCTTCACCGTCGGGATGAGCGCCTTGTCCGGCGCCGGCAATACCGGGTGCGGACCGGTGTCGGCCTTCGCCGCGAGCCGGGCGGAACCGCCGCAGGCACCGATCCCGAGCAAGGACACGGACAACGCGAGCGAACGCGCGAGCCGATGAATCCCAAGCATGGCGGCCTCCTTTCACGAGGCGGCGAGTGCGCGCCTCGTCTGCGGACGCAGCGTGGTCCCGGCGCTATGAAGTCGGTGTGAGACCAAGGAGGCGCGTCAGCGCGCGGCGTGCCAGCGCCACTCCAGGCCCACCGTAATGGTGCGGCCCGGCGCGGGTTCGTAATAGCGGCGGTTGCCTTCGTTGACGATCACCGAACCGGCGTAGCGACGATCCAGAAGATTGCCCACCGCGAGGAACGCGCGGCCCTCGCCATCGTGCGCAGCGAAGCCGTAGCCGCCGCTGGCGCCGAGCACGGTATAGGCCGGAGCGCGTTCGTCGTCGAACGGATTCACCGGCACCGCGCCCACATGCTGCGCATCCACGCGCAAATGCCAACCTTGGTCGCCGCCCCACTGCAGCGCGGCATAGGCATTTACACGCGGCGTGCCGGGAATGCGCGTGCCGGCGGCGACCGGCGTGGCGACCACGGGACAGGGCGTGCTTGCGCAGGCGAGGAAGCCGTCGCGGAACGTCGCGTCGAGCCAGGTCAAAGCGAACTCGCCACGCCAGCGCGTGCCCAACGGCACCTGCGCCGACCATTCAATGCCCTGCCGCCGCGCCATGCCCGCGTTCTGGAACGTGGTGCGGCCGCCGCTGCTGGTGGCGACGGCGAGTTCGTCGCGGGTATCGGCGCGGAACAGCACGAGTTCGCCCGATGCGGCGCCGCGCGCGAATTTCATCCCGGCCTCCATGCTGCGCGTGCGCGCCGGCCGCAGGCCGAAGTTGGGACCGCTGCCGCCGTCGCTGCGGTAGGCCAACTCGTTGAAGGTGGGTGTCTCGAAACCGCGCCCCCACGCCGCGAACCACTGCCAATGGGGCGACGGCTTCCAGCCGATGCCGGCCACCGGCGAGGTCGCGCGGTAGCGCACCGTGCCGCTGTCGTCGGGATTGCCGGTGCGGACATAGCGGTCGTGCGACCGGAAGCGCAGGTCGCTGTGGCGCATGCCCGCCATCAGTGTCCACGCCGGCGCCGGATGCCACGTGGCTTGCGCGTACTGGTCGAACGCGCGCACGTCGTCGTCCTGCGACAGGCGCAAAGCGCCACGCACGCCCAGGCGCGCGCCGACGAAATTCTCGTAACCGTGGCGGTCCTGCTGCTGGCGATCCAGGCTCACGCCCGCGACCAGTTCGAGCGGCGCAGCGGCCAGCGTCGTCGTCCGGGTCCAGCGAGCATCGATGCCCGCGTACGGCGACGACAGGTCGATCACGCCGCCGCCGCTGAGCGGGCTGGCCTGCGCCGCCACGGGCACGGCGAGGTACTGGGTGATGTCGCGTTCGCCGGCGTAGGCGAGCAGGCGCAGCTGCGCACCGGCGCTGACGTCGTGCGCGAAGGTGAGGCCGAGCTGGCGTTGCGCCACCGACTTGCGCGTGTTGAATCGGTGCGCGGCATCGACGGCCTGGCGCGGATTCGCTTCGAACGACGCACGATCGAGGCCGAGCGGATCGAGTGCTTCCGGCGCCGCCAGGCCATTGGCGACCAGGGTCAGGGTGGAATCGCCGCGCGCGGCGCCGAGCTTGGCGTTGAACAGCGTGCGCCCGGCGCGGCTGTGGTCGCGGTAGCCGTCCGTCGTGAAGCGGTTGAGGCCGACGACGTAGCCGACGTCGCCGCGCCGGTCACGCAGTTCGACGCCGAGGCGGCGCGCGCCGTCGCTGCCGGCGGCGCTCTCCAATCCCAGTTCCATCGGTGTCACGCCATCGACCGTGAACAGTTGCAGCACGCCGCCGGCGGCGTTGCCGTACAGCGCCGAGAACGGCCCACGCAGCACTTCGATGCGCGCGCCGTCGAGCAGCGGGAAGTGCGAGAGCTGGCCCTGGCCGTCCGGCGTGGTGGCGGGAATGCCGTCGACATACAGGCGTACGCCGCGGATGCCGAAGCTCGCGCGCGTGCCGAAACCGCGGATCGACAGCTGCTCGTCCTGGGCGAAGTTCTGGCGCGAGCGCGCGAGCACGCCGGGGACGCCCACCAGGCGTTCGGCGACGGCGGCGCCGAGCGCATCGCGGCGGTCCGCCCGCAACGGCACCACGCTGACTGCCGCGGGGACCGCGTCCACGGCCTGCGGGATTCGCGTGGCCGTAACCTGCACACGCGGCAGCGTGGGCACGTGCTCCTGCGCGCGCGCGGCGGGCAGCGGCGCAACGATGAGCAACGCGATCGATCCGATCCGACGATGATCCGTTAGCCGCACGTACACCTCGTCCGTAGCCGCCCGCAGCGTACAACGGCCGCCGGCGACGGCGCGCGGCGGCCGCGTATGCACGCAGTGAAGGCGCACGGTCGCTGCCACGCGTCCTACACGGCGCCGGGCCTACGTTGCGCGCGAAGCAGGCGCCGCTGGCCGCGCCGGAGGAGACCTACATGACACCGATTACATCCCGCGCAGCGCTTGCGATCGCGCTGCTGCTGCCGCTGCTGTTGTCCGGTTGCGACCGCCGCACGGTCGAGGACGACCGCCAGTCCACCGCGGAGCCGGGCACGCCAGCCGCGACGGCGACGCCGGCCGAGGCCGATCGCGCGGCCAGTGCCCCGGTCGCGACCGTCACGCCGGAACCCGCCGACACCGCAACGCCGGCCCCGGCGGCGAACGCCCTCACCCAGGCCGATGCCCTGGCCTGGCTGGTCGCCGCGGACGAGCACGAGATCGCCGCCGCCGACCAGGCCCTGGCCAAGAGCGTCACCGGCAAGGTGCGCGACTACGCGCAGATGATGAAGACCGACCACGGCAAGAATCTCACCGACACCACCCGGCTCGGCGCCGCCACGTCCACCGCGGCGGCAGTGACGGCGCTGAAGCAGAAGGGTGAGGCCGACCTGCGCGCGCTCGACGCCAACGCCGGTGCCGCCTACGAGAAGGCCTACGTCGACGCGATGGTGCGCGGGCACACCGACGTGCTGGCGATGTTCGACAGCACCCTGCTGCCGGCCGCTACCGATGCCAACGTGCGCCAGCACTTCACCACCACGCGCGCCACGGTTGCGCGCCACCTGGACAAGGCCAAGGAACTCCAGGCCACGATGAAGTAAGGCCACGATGAAGTAGCGGCGGCGCCGCGCCAGAGTTGGGTGTCAACGCGCCGGATCGCTCACCGGCGCGAGCGGGAGGCGCCGCCAGCCGCGGCGCCTCCCGCCTGTCCGCTAGCCGTGCGTCAGGGCAGCCGTTGCGCGTACTCGGCTTCCAGGCGCGTGTGCGCGCGCCACAGGCCCTCGGGCGTGCGCCCGTCCAAGCGGTCGCGGAGGATGTCGAGGTGCGCGTGCCAGCCGGCCGCGACGCTGAGCATGCCGTCGCGCGATGCCAGGCGGCTGTGGGTGACCACCAGCGCGACCTGGTCGCCGCGGGCGCTCAACTCGAAGCGCACATGCGAAGCGCCGTCGTCCTCGCCCCAGGTGTAGGCGAGCAGTCGCGGCGGGTCGTACTCGGTGATCGTGCCGCCCATGCGCGCGTCGTCGTACTTCGCGTACTTGGCCGGCGGCGGATCGTCGTTGTCGGTGAGCGCGGAATTGTGGAACTGCAGCTCGACGTGGCCGCCGGCGCGCGCCTCCATGTCGCCACCGGCCAGCCACTGCGCGCGCAATGCGCCGTCGGTGAGGTATTGCCACACGCGATCGATCGGCCCGGGCAGCAGGCGCTCCACGCGCACGGTGTCGGCAGCGGTGCGGACGCCGTAGTCGGCGTCGGGCAGGGCGAGGTTCATGGTTTCCTCCTGGGGGAGCGGCGGGCGGGGGTGCGCCTGGAAGTCGCTTTCGGCGCGGGCTTGGCGGCGTCCTCGGCCTTGAGCAGGGCTTCGAGGGCGTCGAGCTTGTGGTTCCAGAAGCGTTCGTAATGGCGGATCCATTCGGCACCGGCGTGCAGCGGCCGCGCATCGAGCCGGCAGGTGTGGACGCGCCCCTGCACCTCGCGCTGGATCAGGCCCGCGCGTTCCAGCATCTGGATGTGCTTGGACGCGCCGGCCAGCGAGATCTCGAACGGCGCGGCGAGCTCGCCGATGCTGCGCGGCGCCTTGGCGAGATCGCGCAGCATGGCGCGGCGCGTGGGGTCGGCGAGGGCGCGGAAGACGGCGTCGAGGCGGGTGGAGGATTTATCAACCATAAGGTTGAATATACGCCGCCCGATTCCATTGTCAACCGTTTGGTTGAGCTATGTTCTTTTGCACCGCGAAGAGGCCTCGCCCTGCAAGCGGGCGAGGCCCGGCTCCAGCAAGCGGCGGAGGCGTCGGCTCTGTCTCCCGCACCCGGTGAAGGTGGGAAGCGGCGCAGCGCACTCACGTCATGCAGACGGCCTCGACGTTGTTTCCGTCCGGATCGATCAGGAACGCGGCGTAATACGTCGGCGCGTAATCCAGGCGCAGCCCGGGCGCGCCGTTGTCGCGCCCGCCGTTGGCCAGGCCCGCCGCGTGGAACGCATCCACCGCCGCGCGATCCGGCGCCGTGAACGCGACGTGGGTGCCGCCAGCCGCCTTCGCGGCCTCGTACAGCCACAGCACCGCCGCGTCCTTGGGGCCGAGACCGGCGCCGCCTTCGTAGCGCGAGTCGAGCACATGGCCCAGCGGCGCGAGCACGGCCTCGTAGAAGCGCACGCTGGCGTCGAGGTTCTTCACTTTCAATCCGAGGTGGTCGTACATGGCGGCTCTCCGTGAGGGGCGGCCAGGGTCGCGCGATCCGCGGGCGCGTACTTGGAGAAAATTGCGCTAGTGGCGCCGGCGGTCGAGGCGTCGTGCCAACGCCGCGATGCGCTCGCGGTCGCCGCGCGCGGCATGGCGGAAGTGCCGTGGCGGCAGGCCCGCGGCGCGATGGAAGCTGCGCACGAAATTCGACAGGTCGGCGAAGCCGGCATCGAGCGCGACTTCGGTGACCGGGCGCGCGTCGCCGGCCAGCAGCTGCGCGGCCCGCCGCAGCCGCGCGCGCAACAGGTATTGGTGCGGCGTCACCCCGACCACGCGCGCGAACAGGCGCAGGAAGTGCCAGGCGCTCAAGCCGGCCTGCGCCGCGGTGGCCTGCAGGTCGACGTCCTCGTGGGCGTGCTCGTCCAGCCACAGCGCGGTTTCCACGGCGCGGCGCCGGTCGCGCGTGCTCGCCGCCAGGGCCGGGCGCCGGCGCTGCCCGGCGAGCGCCAGGTAGCGACCGACCAGCAGCAGGCCGGCTTCGTCCACGCCGAAATCGCTGTCGCCGGCGACAGCGGCCTGGGCGAGTTCGCCCAGCACCATCAGCTCCGGCAGCGGCGGCAGGCCGCCGGTGCGCCAGTGCCGTGGACTCGCGCCGAACTCGTCGACCAGTTCCGCGGCGAGCTTGAACGACAGGCATTCGTCGCCGCCGTGGTGATGGTCGTGGGTGCAGACGAACTCGTCGCCGCAATGGCCGACCAGCACCGAGCCGGCGACCAGCTCGAAGTCCTCGCCGCGCGCGCGATAGCCGAAGCTGCCGCGGCGCACGTACGACACCGAGGTCAGGTCGTGGCGTTCGATTGCGACCGGCGTCTGCGGACCGGCCTGGCAGCGGAAATCGAGCACCGACAGCGCGCCGCGATGCAGGTGCGCGACCTGCATTGCGCCTTCCGAAGCCGTGGGTGGTGAGGTGGGCTCGGCCATGGCGCCAGCCTACGCCTGGCGTCGGCGGTGCGCGTTAGCAGTCTTGGCGCGAGTGCGTTCCGGCGCCGTCGCGTATCAGGCGCCGCCGTCGAAGCCGTGCTGGCGCCAGGCCTCGAACACGACCACCGCCACGGTGTTGGATAGATTGAGGCTGCGGTTGTCCGGGCGCATCGGCAGGCGCAGCCGCTGCGCCGCCGGCACGCCGTCGAGCACGTCGGCGGGCAGCCCGCGCGTCTCCGGGCCGAACAGGAAGGCGTCGCCCGGCCGGTACGCGACGCCGTCGAAGCGCACCGTGCCGCGCGTGCTCAATGCGAACACCCGCGGCGGCGTTCCGGTCTCGCCTTCGATCGCGGCGAGCGCCGCGGCCAGGGAGTCGTGCACCTGCAGGGTCGCGTACTCGTGGTAATCGAGCCCGGCGCGGCGCAGCTGCGCATCCTCCAGCGTGAAGCCCAGCGGCCGCACCAGGTGCAGGCGCGCGCCGGTGTTGGCGCACAGGCGGATCACGTTGCCGGTGTTGGGCGGGATCTCGGGCTGGAACAGGATGACGTGGAACATGGTGTCGAAAGGGGCGGCGCGCGGCGCGCGAGTATCGCCTACACCGGCATGCCCACTACCAGGCCATCGCCTTGCCGAAGCGGTCGTAGAACCCGCCGCTGCGCTCCGGCGTCGCCGCCGCGATCGTCCGCAGCAGCGCCGCGACCGAATCGGTCGCGCTGATCTGTGCGCCGCTGCCGCCCATGTCGGTCAGCACCCAGCCCGGGCACAGCGCGATCACGCTGATGCCGCGCGGCTCCAGCGCCTTGGCCAGCATCTTCGTCGCCATGTTCAGCGCGGTCTTGCTGATGCGGTAGCTGGGCGAGTGGAAATCGGGGTCGTCGCCGAGCGAGGACATCATCGAGGACAGGTTGGCGACGGTGGCGCCATCGACGAGCTGCGACGCCAGCGCCTGGGTCAGCAGGAACGGCCCGACCGCGTTGGTGCGCAGGCTGTCCTCGAGCGTCGCCGCGCTCACGCTGCCCCAGCGTTCGCCCGAATGCAGCACGCCGGCGTTGTTGATCAGCAGGTCGATGCCGTCGGCGACCAGCGGCAGCTCGTGGGCGAAGGCCGTGCGCGACTTCTCGTCGGCCACGTCCAGCGGCAGCACGTGCAGGCGGCCGGGATGCTCGCCGGCGAGGTGGTTGAGCTCGGTCGCCCGGCCGGGCTGGCGGCAGGCGGCGACGACGCGGTCGCCGCGGGCCAGCAGCTGGCGCACGAATTCCAGGCCGAGGCCGCGGTTGGCGCCGGTGACGAGGCTGCGGCGGGGTGACTGGGGCATGGGTGGGCTCCCGGAGAGGACGCGAGTATCGACCAAACGGGGTGAGCGCCGTGGGGAGCGCCGCCGGCGCACCGGCGGCACGCGCGGGAGGTGGCGCGCTGCGGCGCGTTCAGCATTGCCGCGGTCGGGTTTCCGCGCGTGGCGCCCAAAACTCGCAACTGGATGCCCCAGCCCGCCCGCGCGCGCGCGCGGAGCGAACCGCAAGTGGTGCGCTCGCGGGCGGGGCGGGACTTGTGACCCATGCCGCGCGCCGGACCGCGCCGTACCATCCGCCGGTCCGGTGGTTGGGCCACCCCGGCGCAGATCCGACCTATTCCCGAACAGGAGTTCGCATGTCCTTCGCTTCGCTCAAGCGCGCTGCCTTCGCCAATCACGGCCCGCGCGCTGCCGTCCTCGCCGTCGCCCTGGCCACTGCCGTCGGCGGCGCGACCTTCGCCCCGCAGGCCGCCTACGCCAAGGCGCCCGCCGCCGAGGTCGCCATCCCCTACGAGGAGTTCACCCTGCCCAACGGCCTGCGCGTGATCGTGCACACCGACCGCAAGGCGCCGATCGTCGCGGTGAACATCTGGTACCACGTGGGCAGCAAGGACGAGCCGCTCGGCCGCAGCGGCTTTGCGCACCTGTTCGAGCACCTGATGTTCAACGGCTCGGAGAACCACCCGGGCGAGTACTTCGTGCCCTTCAAGCAGGTCGGCGTGACCGACCAGAACGGCACCACCAACACCGACCGCACCAACTACTTCGAGAACGTGCCGACCACCGCGCTCGACATGGCACTGTGGATGGAGTCGGACCGCATGGGCCACCTGCTCGGCGCGATCGACCAGAAGACGCTCGACGAGCAGCGCGGCGTGGTCCAGAACGAGAAGCGCGAGGGCGAGAACGAACCCTACGGCCAGGCCTTCGACGTGCTGACCGAGGTCATGTACCCGGCCGGCCATCCGTACCACCACACCGTCATCGGCTCGATGAACGACCTCAACGCGGCCTCGCTGGAGGACGTGAAGAACTGGTTCCGCACCTGGTACGGCCCGAACAACGCGGTGCTGGTGCTGGCCGGCGACATCGACGCGAAGACCGCGAAGGAAAAGGTCGCCAGGTATTTCGGCGACATCCCGGCGACGCCGAGCATGGCGCAGCCGAAGGTCGATCCCGCGCCGCGCGCCGAATCGACGCGTTCGGTGATGCAGGACAAGGTGCCGCAGACGCGCATCTACCGCGCCTGGAATGTCGCCGAGTACGGCGCGCCCGACCTCGACCGCCTGCAGCTGTTCGCCCAGGTGCTCGGCGGCAGCCGCAGCTCGCGCCTGGACAAGCGCCTGCTGCACCAGGACAAGCTGGTCGACCACGTCTCGGCCGGCGCGTACGCGTCGCAGCTGGGCTCCACCTTCCTCATCACCGCCGACGTCAAGCAGGGCGTGGACGCGAAGAAGGTGGAAGCGGTGATCGACGAGGAGCTGAAGAAGCTGCTCGCCGACGGCCCGGGCGCGGCCGAGCTGGCGCAGGCCCGCACCGTGTTCAAAGCCGGCTTCGTGCGCGGCGTCGAGCGCATCGGCGGCTTCGGCGGCAAGGCCGACACGCTGGCCGAGTGCGCGGTCTACACCGGCAAGCCGGACTGCTACCGCGACAGCCTGAAGACGATCGAGACCGCCTCGGTCGCCGACGTGCAGGCCACCGGCCGCAAGTGGCTGGGCAAGGGCGACCACACCCTGGTGATCGAGCCCGGCGCGCGCACCGCGCTGCCGGAAGAGCCGGCGGCGACGCCGAGCCCGCTGACGCTGCCCAAGGCCGATGGCAAGTACAGGACGGTCAAGGTCGACGTCGACCGCAAGGCCGGCGTGCAGGTGCCCAAGGACTTCCCGGAGCTCAAGTTCCCGGCGCTGCAGCGCGCCACGCTGAGCAACGGCACCCAGGTGATCCTGGCCGAACGCCACGACGTGCCGGTGGTGCAGTTCAGCTACCTGTTCGACGGCGGTTACGCCACCGATGCGGGCCAGAAGCTGGGCACCGCGAACTTCACCCTGGGCATGCTCGATGAAGGCGCGGGCAGCTATGACGCGCTGGCCTTCGGCGACCGCGCCGAATCGCTGGGCGCGAGCCTGGGCGCCGGCGCCTCGCTCGACGGCGGCAACGCCTACCTGTCGGCGCTGAAGGAAAACCTCGACCCGTCGCTGGCGCTGTTCGCCGACATGCTGCAGCGCCCGCGCTTCGACCCGAAGGACATCGAGCGCCTGCGCGGCATGTGGCTGGCGTCGATCGCGCAGGAGAAGGCCGAACCCAACGGCGCGGCCACGCGCGTGCTGCCGCCGCTGCTGTTCGGCGAGGGCCACCCGTACGCGATGCCGCTCAGCGGCACCGGCACCGAGGCCACGATCAAGGCGCTCACCCGCGACGACCTGCTCGCCTACCACCGCGCGTGGGTGCGCCCGGACGGCGCCACCCTGGTGGTCGTCGGCGACACCACCCTGAAGGACATCGTGCCGGCGCTGGAGAAGCACTTCGGCAACTGGAAGGCGCAGGGCGCCAAGCCGGCGCCGCTGCAGATCCCGACGGTCGCGCGTCCGACCAAGCCGCGCGTGTTCCTGATCGACCAGCCCGGTTCGGTGCAGGCCAACATCTACGCCGGCGAGCTGATGCCGTCGACCAAGGATCCGGGCGCGATCAAGCTCGACATCGCCAACACCGTGATCGGCGGCGACTTCACCGCGCGCCTCAACATGAACCTGCGCGAGGACAAGCACTGGTCGTACGGCGCGCGTTCGTCGCTGCGCGATGCGCTCGGCCAGCGCCCGTGGCTGGCGGTGGCGCCGGTGCAGATCGACAAGGCCGCCGACGCGATGGCCGAGATGCGCCGCGAGATCGTCGAGTACACCGACGGCAGCAAGCCGGCCACGCCGGCGGAAGTCGCGCGCATCCAGGCGATCAAGATCCGCAGCCTGCCGGGTGCGTACGAGACCGCCGGCTCGGTGATGGGCACGATCGGCGGCATCGTCCGCTACCAGCGCCCGGACGACTACGTGTTCAAGCGCAAGGCCGAGATCGAGGGCATGGACGCGGCGCAGGTCAACACCGCGGCCAAGGCGATCGATCCGAACGCGTTGACCTGGGTGGTCGTGGGCGACCTCAAGCAGATGGAAGCCAAGGTGCGCGCGCTGAACTTCGGCGAGATCACCATCCTCGACGCCGACGGCAAGCCGGTCGGCACGGGCAAGCCGGCGAAGTAAGCCGCCGGCCGCGCCGGAAAGAGGCCCGCTTCGGCGGGCCTTTTTCATGCGGACGTGACGCAGGTTTTTGCCTGATTCACCCATCGCGGCAACAATGACGCGCATCGCTCCCCGGAGATGTCGCATGCGTCCCACCGTCGTCCTCGCCCTCGCACTGGCCGCCAGTGTCCTCGCCGTCGGCGGCTGCACCTGGGTGCACATGGCCCCCGGCGCCTCCGCGGTGCGCGTGGTGCCCGCCGGCGCCGCCCCTTCCGGTTGCGAGCAGCGCGGCGAGATCGCCGTGTCGGTGAAGGGCAAGATCGGCTTCTACGAGCGCAACCCGCTGCGCGTGCGCGAGGAGCTGGAGACCCTGGCCCGCAACGAAGGCCCGGGCCTGCAGGCCGACACCCTGCAGCCGCTGTCCGAGCCCCGCGACGGCGAGCAGCGCTTCGCCGCCTACCGCTGCCGGCGCTGAGCCGGCGCTCCGTACCAACCGGGCCCATTCCGTATCCGGACGGCATCACCACCGCCCGGACCTGGCGCGACCCGCTGGAATCGGCCTGAACCGTGCAGTTTCGCCGGCGCCCCAGGGACTTGCGACCTGCGGCCGGTGCAACCATGTCGACAAAGCGTTAATCTGACGCGCTTTTTTCGCCAGGTTGCCTCCCCATGCTGTTCCAACACGTTGCCATTGCCGGTCTGGCGCATATCGACGCCCCGCGTCGACTGACCTCCGACGAGATCCACGCCCGCCTCAAGCCGACGATGGACCGTCTTGGCATCAAGACCAACGTGCTGCAGGACGTCGCCGGCGTGAACGAGCGCCGCCTGTGGGATGGCGACATGCTGCCTTCCGACGCGGCCACGCTCGCCGGCGTCAAGGCGCTGGCCGATGCCGGCATCGATGCCGACCGCATCGGCCTGCTGGTCAACACCTCGGTGAGCCGCGACTACCTCGAGCCGTCGACGGCCTCGATCGTGTCCGGCAACCTGCGCCTGGGCGAGAACTGCCAGAACTTCGACATCGCCAACGCCTGTCTTGCCTTCCTCAACGGCATGGACATCGCCGGGCGCATGATCGAGCGCGGCGAGATCGACTACGCCCTGGTGGTCGACGGCGAGACCGCCAACCTCGCCTACGAGAAGACCATGGAGCGGCTGAGCAAGGACGGCGTCACCGCCGAACAGTTCCGCGACGAGATGGCCACGCTGACGCTGGGTTCCGGCGCCGCGGCGATGGTGCTGGCGCGCGCCGAACTGGTGCCGGGCGCGCCGCGTTACCGCGGCAGCGTCACCCGCTCGGCCACCGAGTGGAACCACCTGTGCCGCGGCGACGTCAACCACGACCGCATGGTCGCCGACGGCCGCATGCTGATGATCGAGGGCGTCAAGCTCGGCCAGAAGACCTTCACCGCCGCGCGCCAGGCGCTGGGCTGGGTGGTCGACGAGCTCGACGAGTTCGTGATCCACCAGGTCAGCAAGGCGCACACCCAGGCCTTCCTCAAGGCCTTCGGTATCAATCCGAAGAAGGTCATGACCATCTTCGGCGAGCACGGCAACATCGGTCCGGCCTCGGTGCCGATCGTGCTGAGCAAGCTGCGCGAGATGGGCCGGCTGAAGAAGGGCACGCGCGTTGCCCTGCTCGGCATCGGCTCGGGCCTGAACTGCTCGATGGCCGAAGTCGTCTGGTAAGCCGCGGCTAGACCGTTTGCGAAGTACCGCGGGGTGCCACTGGCACCCCGCGGTCGTTTTGCGCCGGCCTACGCGGCCTGCGGCTGTGCCTGCAGTGCCGCCAGCACGCCGTCCCACAGCGCGATGCGCGCACGCACGGCGTCCACCGCCGCCTCCAGCACCTGCGCCCTGCGCGCCGGATCGTCGCCGATCGCGCGTTCGATGATCTGCTGCGCCATCGGCCCATGCGATTCGCCGTCCACCTCGATGTGGCGCTTGAGGTAGAACACGAACATCGGCGCCGCGCCCTCGTCGACGTGCCAGCGCGCCAGCAGCGCGCCGAACATCTGCGGGATCACGCTCTCGCGGCCGTGGAAGAAGTTGGTCATCACCGCGAGCGTGCTGTCCTCGCGCGCCACGCGCAGGGTGTGGCCGACGAAGGCGCGCACGTGGTCGGGCGCACCGACCGTGTGCAGCGCATCCAGCGGTTCCATCCCGCCGTCGAGCAGCTCCAGGAAGCGTGCGAACTGCGCCGTGTCGGCGCCCACTTCGCGCATCGCGTCGAGGTAGATGTCGAGGTGGCTGGCCGGTTCGCCATCGGGACGCAGGTCGCTCTCCTCGCCGAGCACGATCTCGTTGATCAGGTGCGAGGCGACCCGGTCGCGCGGCGGTACCCACGGCACCTGCGTGCAGGTGAGGTCGCGCTGCAGCCGCTTGAGCAGGCTCATGAAGTCCCACACGGCGAACACGTGCGCGCGCATGAACTGGCGCAGGTCGCCGAGGTCGGCGAGCGCCGCGAACACCGGATGCAGTTCGAGCCGGGTGTGCAGATCGGCGAGGGTCGCCGCGTCGGCGGCCGCGCGATCGGTTTGATGCAGATCCATTACTGCTGCCATTACCGTTCTCCTTGGATAGGCGAAAAAAGCGCCTGCCGGGCCGGGCAGGCGTGTCCAGGACGCGTCCGCGTCCATTTCCAGAGTGGAGGTTTCCGGTTACGGCCTGGCGTGCCTGCGTCACGGTTTCTTACCGCCGCCGCGCCCGCGGCAAACCGGGCGGGCGCCGGGGATCGGCGCGGGCAGCGACTGGGGTTAGGACGGCATAATGGCGCCCCTGTTCGCTGGGCCGTCCTGCCCCGCACCTCGGCAGATTCCCTGGCAGACCCGCATGGCTTCGTCGTTCCCGGCTTCCCTTCCCGACTATCCGTTTTCGCCGCAGCGGATCGAGATCCGCCCCGGCATCGCGATGTCGTACCTCGACGAAGGCCCGCGCGACGGCGAGGTCGTGGTGATGCTGCACGGCAACCCGTCGTGGAGTTACTACTGGCGCAAGCTGGTGCTGGGCCTGCGCGATCGCTACCGCTGCATCGTCCCCGACCACGTCGGCATGGGCCTGTCGGACAAGCCCGGCGACGATCGCTACGCCTACACCCTGCAGTCGCGCGTCGACGATGTCGAAACCCTGCTGGCGAAGCTGGGCATCACCGGCCCGGTGACCCTGGCGGTGCACGACTGGGGTGGAATGATCGGTTTTGGCTGGGCGCTCGCGCACGCGGCGCAGGTCAAGCGGCTGGTGATCACCAACACCGCCGCGTTCCCGCTGCCGGCGGCCAAGCCGATGCCCTGGCAGATCGCGTTCGGCCGCGACTGGAAGGTCGGCGCGCTGGTGATCCGCGCGTTCAACGCGTTCTCGTCGGGCGCGTCGTACATCGGCGTGGAAAGGAAGATGCCGGCCGCCGTGCGCCGCGCCTATGTCGCGCCGTACGACTCCTGGGCCAACCGCATCAGCACCGTGCGCTTCATGCAGGACATCCCGCTCGGCCCCGGCGACCAGGCGTGGCCGTTGCTGGAGCAGGCCGGCCAGCGCCTGCCCGAATTCGCCGACCGCCCGGCGTTCATCGGCTGGGGCCTGAAGGACTTCGTCTTCGACCGGCACTTCCTCGACGGTTTCCGCGCCGCGCTGCCGGACGCGGAAGTGCACGCGTTCGCGGACGCCAACCACTACGTGCTGGAAGACAAGGCCGACGTGCTGGTGCCGGCGATCCGCCGCTTCCTCGACACGCACCCGCTCGCCTGATCGCGCGCGGGCGCAACGGGCGTCAGCAATCCGGCAACGGGTTGCGCTCGGCGTCGCTGACGCCGACCCAATCCTGCGGCGTCAGCAGCGGCAAGCCGTGCGCGAGCCGCGCCTTGTCGCACTGCGCGCTGGCTTGGCCGAATTCGTACGACGCCGGCACCAGCGCGCAGACCGAGGGCCGGCGGTCGTGGATGCTGCAGCGGCTGTAGCGGCCGATGTCGGCATCGAGCGCGATGCAGCGCGGGTTCGCCTGCGACGTGCCGCGCATGGCGCGTTCGTGCGCGCGCAGCGGCTCGGTCAGCTCCGACGGCACGTGCCCGCCCAGCGCCGGGTCGGTCTCCGACCAGTGGAAGCTGACGCGGAAGTAGGCGCAGCACGCGCCGCAGGTGAGGCAGGGGTGGGTCACGGGAACTGCACGGGTCGAGCCGGGCCCGCATTTTACCCGGGGCGTGGCGGCGATTCCGCCGCTTCAGGCGACAATAGCCGCATGCCTACCGACGTCCGTGCCGACGCTTGCAACATCGCCGCCTCGCTGCCGCGCCTGGCCGCGCAGTTCCCCGATCGCATCGCCATGCGTTGCCCGGGCGCGCGCGGGCCGGACGGCCTGGCGCGCTACGACACCACGCTGAGCTACCGCGAACTCGATGCGCGCAGCGACGCGATCGCCGCGGGCCTGGCGAAGCACGGCGTCGTGCGCGGCACCCGCGCCGTGGTGATGGTGCGGCCGACGCCGGAGTTCTTCCTGCTGATGTTCGCGTTGTTCAAGGCCGGCGCCGTGCCGGTGCTGGTCGATCCGGGGATCGACAAGCGCGCCTTGAAGCAGTGCCTCGACGAAGCGCAGCCGGAGGCCTTCATCGGCATTCCGCTGGCGCAGGTCGCGCGCGTGCTGCTGGGCTGGGCGAAGTCGGCGCGTACCCGCATCACCACCGGCCGGCGCGCGCTGTTCGCCGATGCCACCCTGGCGCAGGTCGAACGCGACGGCGCCCAAGCCGGTCCGCAGTTGGCCGACACGCAACCGGACGAGGTCGCCGCAATCCTGTTCACCAGCGGCTCCACCGGCGTGCCCAAGGGGGTGGTCTACCGGCACCGCCACTTCGTCGCGCAGATCGCGTTGCTGCGCGACGCGTTCGGCATCGCGGCGGGTGGCGTCGACCTGCCGACGTTCCCGCCGTTCGCCCTGTTCGATCCGGCGCTGGGGCTGACCTCGGTCATTCCCGACATGGACCCGACCAGGCCGGCGCAGGCCGATCCGCGCCGGCTGCACGACGCGATCGCGCGCTACGGCGTCGACCAGCTGTTCGGCTCGCCCGCATTGATGGGCGTGCTCGCCCGCCACGACGAACCGCTGCCGACGCTGCAGCGGGTCACGTCCGCGGGCGCGCCGGTGCCGGCCGACGTGGTCGCGCGCATGCGCGAGCTGCTGCCGGAGCACGCGCAGTTCTGGACGCCGTACGGCGCGACCGAATGCCTGCCGGTCGCGGTGATCGAAGGCCGCGAGCTGCAGGCCACGCGCGCGGCGACCGAAGCCGGCGCGGGCACCTGCGTCGGCCACGCGGTCGCGCCCAACGAGGTGCGCATCATCCGCATCCGCGACGACGCGATCGCCGCGTGGTCCGAGGTGGACGTGCTGTCCGCCGGCCAGGTGGGCGAGATCACCGTCGCCGGCCCGACCGCGACCGACAGCTACTTCAACCGTGATGCGCAGACGCGGCTGGCGAAGATCCGCGAGACCCTGGCCGACGGCAGCGAGCGCATCGTCCATCGCATGGGCGACGTGGGCTACGTCGACGGCGAAGGCCGCCTGTGGTTCTGCGGGCGCAAGTCGCACCGCGTCGAAGCCGCCGGCGGCCCGCTGTACACCGAGCAGGTCGAACCGGTGTTCAACACCCACCCCGACGTGCGCCGCACCGCGCTGGTCGGGATCGGCGCGAACGGGGCGCAGGAACCGGTGCTCTGCGTGGAACTGGCCGGCGGCGTGGCCCGCGGCGAGTGGCCGCGGATCGCGCGCGAACTGCACGTGCTCGGCCAGGCCCGGCCGCACACCGCGCGCATCGGCCGCTTCCTGCGCCATCCCAAATTTCCGGTCGACATCCGCCACAACGCCAAGATCGGCCGCGAGAAGCTCGCGGCGTGGGCGCAGCAGCAGGGAGCCAGCGCATGAAGATCCTCGTCACCGGCGGCGGCGGCTTCCTCGGCCAGGCGCTGTGCCGCGGCCTGCGCGCGCGCGGGCACGAGGTGGTCAGCTTCAACCGCGGCCGCTATCCCGCCCTCGCCGCGATCGGCGTGCAGCAGGTGCAGGGCGACCTCGCCCTGCGCGATGCGGTGATCGCGGCCGCGCAGGGCTGCGACGCGGTGTTCCACAACGCGGCCAAGGCCGGCGCCTGGGGCAGCTATCGCAGCTACTTCGACGCGAACGTGACTGGCACGCAGAACGTGATCGAAGCCTGCCGCATCCACCGCATCGGCAAGCTCGTCTACACCTCCACGCCCAGCGTCA
This sequence comes from Lysobacter oryzae DSM 21044, assembly GCF_059568595.1. Taxonomy (NCBI): domain Bacteria; kingdom Pseudomonadati; phylum Pseudomonadota; class Gammaproteobacteria; order Lysobacterales; family Lysobacteraceae; genus Lysobacter; species Lysobacter oryzae. The sequence goes on from NZ_JCANTQ010000012.1 coordinate 321,371, forward strand.
CCCATCGCGCCACCCACCCGGTCGAGGGCGGCACCGCCGACACCGTGCCGTACGGCGAGCATCTCAAGGCGCCGTACGCCGCGACCAAGCTGATCGCCGAACGGCTGGTGCTGGCCGCCAACGACAACGCGCTCGCGACCGTGGCGCTGCGGCCGCGCCTGATCTGGGGCGTCGGCGACAACCAGCTGCTGCCGCGCCTGGTCGAACGCGCCAGGGCCGGGCGCCTGCGCTTCGTCGGCGATGGCCACAACCGCATCGACACGACCTACGTCGACAACGCCGCGCAGGCGCACTTCGATGCCTTCGACCATCTCGCCACCGGCGCGCGCTGCGCCGGCCGCGCCTACTTCATCAGCAACGGCGAGCCGCGCAGCGTGCGCGAGATCGTCAACGGCCTGCTGCTCGCCGCGGGCGCGCCGCCGGTCGACAAGACCATTCCGTTCGGCGTGGCCTACGCAGTCGGCGCGGTGTGCGAAGGCCTGTGGCACGTGCTGCCGCTCAAGGGCGAGCCGCCGATGACGCGCTTCCTGGCCGAGCAGCTGAGCACGACGCACTGGTACGACATGGGACCGGCGCGGGCGGACTTCGGTTACGTGCCGCGCGTGACGATCGACGAGGGACTGGCGCGGTTGGCGGCGGCCCTGCGTGCTTGAGTGAACGGCCGGGCGCCGATGCTGGCTGCCCGGCAGTGAGTGCCGCAACCGCCCGCATCCGCCACTCCCCGCGCGTTGCGGCCCGCTCGACGGCATCGGGTGTGGATGACCGTCCGCGGCATCGCACCGATGGCGCGGCCGGAATTGCAGCAACAGCCTGCGTCCGCATCTTCCCGTGCGCTGCGGCGCGCTCGACGGCATCGCATGCGGTGCGCTCCCGGCGCGGCGCGTCGTCACCGATCGATAAGGCCCGATCGGCGAGCATCGACCCACACCCGCGCGGTCGCGCCGCCGGGAGGCTCCCATGTTGTACGGCTCGGCCATCTTCCTCGCTCTCGCCCTGATCGCGGCGGCCTTCGGCCTCAGTGGCCTGCCCTCCGTCGCGGGCACGCTCGCGTGGTTCTGGTGCGCGGTCTTCTTCGGCCTGTCGCTGTCGGCGCTGTGGCGCTGGCACGGCGACCACCACGACCACCATCACCGCCACTAGGCGCGCGGCGTTGACACCGGCGTCATCCGGCTGAAGGCGTCCTAGACGAACGCCGCGGTCGTCACCGGCCGACGACTGCGGCGCGGCGAGCATGTTCGTGCGCCAGTCGGCGCATCGTTCTGGAGGCTCGCATGCTGCACTACGCCGTTGTCTTCTTCGTCATCGCGGTCATCGCCGCCGTGCTCGGCTTCACCGGCATCGCCGGTGCCGCCAGCAACATCGCGTGGATCCTGTTCGTCATCTTCCTCGTGCTGGGTGTGATTTCGCTGCTGCGCGGCCGCCGCGTCTGACAACGCTGCGTCCGAGCGGACACGCCGGGCCCCCGCGGCTGATGCAAGCGCGGGGGCTACAATGCGGGCATGACCGAACGCGCCATGCCCTTCGATTCGCTCAAGCCCCTGGCCGGCCGCACGCTCGAGGCGGCGCTCAACCGCGCCCTGGCGCTTGATCCCGATACCCGCGACGGCCTGCGCGCGCTCGACGGCCGCAGCGTCGCCCTGCACGTCGCCTCGCCCAATCTCGCGCTGCAGGTCACCGTCGCCGGCGACCGCCTGCAGATCGGCCCGGTGGCCGCGGCCAGCGAGCCGGACCTGTCCGTGCGCAGCACCCTGGGCGGACTGATCGCGCAATTGCCGTTCTTCCGCAACGACCATGCCCCGCCGGTGGGCAAGCTGCGCATCGAGGGCGACGCCGACCTCGCGCGCCGCCTGCAGCGCCTGGCCGAACGCTTCGATCCCGACTGGCAGCAGCCCTTCGCCACCGTGTTCGGCGACGTGCTCGGGGTGCAGATCGCCAACGCCGTGCGCGCCGCGTTGCGCCACGCCCGCGACGCGGGCGGCGCCTTCGCCGCGAATGCGGCCGAATACGTCACCGAGGAGTCGCGCGACGTCGTCGGCCGCGACGAGTTGAATGCGTTCTTCGACGATGTCGATACCCTGCGCGACGACGTCGAACGCGTCGCGGTGCGGGTGGCGCGCCTGCGCGCAGGCGGGGGCGTGCGCGCATGACGCCGGTGTTCCGCGCCTGGCGCATCGGTCGCGTACTGCTGCGCTATCGCCTGGATGCACTGCTCGACGACACGCCCGCGGAGCGCTGGCTGCGGCTGGCGCGCCCGTTCGTGCCGCGCGCCCCGGCGGAAGTCGCGTCGCAATCGCCCGGCGCGCGCCTGCGCCTGGCGCTGCAGGAGCTCGGTCCGATCTTCGTCAAGTTCGGGCAGATCCTGTCGACCCGCCGCGACCTCGTGCCCGCCGACATCGCCGCGGAACTCGCGCTGCTGCAGGACCGGGTCGCGCCGTTCGACGGCGAGGCCGCGCGCGCGATCGTGGAAGCCGCGCTGGGGCGCCGCATCGACGCGGCCTTCGCCAGCTTCGACACTACGCCGCTGGCTTCGGCGTCCATCGCGCAGGTGCACGCGGCAACCCTGCATGCGGACACGGGTGCGACGCCGCGCGAGGTCGTGGTCAAGGTGCTGCGCCCGGACATCGAGCGCAAGATCGCCGCCGATATCGCCCTGCTCAAGGCCGTCGCCGGCGTGGTCGAACGCACCCACCCGGCCGCCGACAAGATCCGCCCGCGCGAGATCGTCGCCGAGATCGAGAACACCCTGGCCGCCGAACTGGACCTGCAGCGCGAGGGCGGCAACGCCAGCGTGCTGCGCCGCTTCTGGCAGAACAGCGACGACCTGTACGTGCCGGAGGTGATCTGGTCGCACACCGCCGAGCGCGTGCTCACGCTCGAGCGCGTGCGCGGCATCCCGTCGGACGACATCGCCGCGCTCGACGCCGCCGGCATCGACCGCCATGCACTCGCCGCCAAGGGCGTGCGCGTGTTCTACACCCAGGTGTTCCGCGACAACTTCTTCCACGCCGATGCGCACGCCGGCAACATCTGGGTGGACAGCGACCCGGCGCGCAAGGCCAACCCGCGCTTCATCGCGCTCGACTTCGGCATCATGGGCCAGCTCTCCGACGAGGATCAGTACTACCTCGCCGAGAACTTCATGGCGATCTTCAACCGCGACTACCGCCGCATCGCCGAACTGCACGTGCAGGCCGGCTGGATGCCCGCGCACATCCGCATCGACGAACTGGAAGCCGCGGCGCGCGCGGTGTGCGAGCCGTACTTCACCCGCCCGCTCTCGGAAATCTCGCTGGCCGAAGTGCTGGTCAAGCTGTTCCGCACCGCGCAGCGCTACGAGCTGACCCTGCAGCCGCAACTGATCCTGCTGCAGAAGACCCTGCTCAACATCGAGGGCGTCGGCCGCCTGCTCGATCCGAAGCTGGACATCTGGGCGGTCGCGCAGCCGGTGCTGTCGAAGATCCTGGTCGAGCGCTACAGCCCGCAGCGCCTGGCCAGCGAGTTCCGCAAGCGCCTGCCGGAGTTCGTCACCCACGCGCCGGAAATGCCGCGCCTGCTGCACCTGTGGCTGCAGCAGCAGGTCGAGGGCAAGCACGCGCTGAGCATGCAGTCGTCCGACCTGCGCGCGCTGACCCGCGCGCTGCAGAGCGCGCAGCGCCGCACCATCGCCGCCATCTTCGGCACCGGGCTGCTGGTGGTGGCGGCGTTGCTGTACGCGCTGGAGGCCGGTGGCCCGCGCCTGCTCGGCGTGCCGGCGTTCGCCTGGATCGCGGCGATCGGCGGACTGTGGGCCGTGCGCGCGGCGTGGCCACGGCGCTCCTGACGCTCCTGCCGGACGCACTCGCGCCGGCAAACACGGCCGTGCCAATATCGGATCAGTGGCCCCGGTCAGGCCGAGCGAGCAACGCTTGGGGACGATCCGTTTGGCAACCAGACGCGCGCAAACCCGCGGCAACACCCGCCTGCCGATCCTGGCAGGCCTGCTCGCGTGGGTGGCGGCGGCCGGGCTGGTCACCCTGCTGCTGTATTACGTCGATGCCAAGGCGCGGCTGGAAGCGGCCGGCAGCGTGCGCAGCGCGCTGGGCGAGGCGCGCGACGAGATCGACCGGCGCCTGGAAACCGCACTCGCCGTGCCCGAGACCCTGGCGGCGGTGATCGCCGCGGAGGAGCGCATCGACAAGGCCACCTTCGAGGCCGTCGCCTCGCGCCTGGTGCGCGCGAACCCGTCGATCCGCAACGTCGCGCTGGCGCCGGGCGGAGTGATCACCGCGATCCATCCCCGGCGCGGCAACGAAGCGGTGCTCGGCCTGCGTTACGTCGATGTCCCCGCCCAGTACGAGGCGGTGCAGCTGGCGATCCGCTCGCGGCGCACGGTGATCTCCGGCCCGATCCGGCTGATCCAGGGCGGCACCGGCCTGGTCAGCCGCACGCCGGTGTTCCTGCGCGGCCCCGGCGGGCGCGACACCCGCTACTGGGGCCTGGTCTCGCTGGCGGTCAACGTCGATCCGCTGTTCGTCGACATCCGCCGCATCGCCGAACGCAACAACCTCGCCATCGCGGTGCGCCACCCGGATGCCGCCGGGGTGGGCGAGGCCACGTTCTTCGGCGACCCGGCGGTGTTCAACACCGAGCCGGTCACCATGTCCTACCCGCTGCCCGGCGGCGGCCGCTGGGAGCTGGCCGCGGTGCCGGCCGAAGGCTGGGCATCGGTGCGCGTGCCGGCGTGGGTCCGGGTGCTGCTGCACCTGCTGGCGCTGCTGCTGGGGTGGCTGACCTACCGCATGCTGGCCAGCCAGGGCCGCGACCGCATGCTCGCGGGCCACGACGCGCTTACCGGCCTGCTCAACCGCAAGTCGTTCGACCTCCAGCTCGACGAGGCGATGCAGCGGACCGAACCGCGCAGCTGCGCGCTGGTGCTGATCGACCTCGACCGTTTCAAGCCGGTCAACGACAACTACGGCCACCGCGCCGGCGACCTGGTCCTGCAGCAGGTCGCCGAGCGGCTGCAGCAGGTCACGCACGGCGACGACACCGTGTATCGGCTGGGCGGGGACGAGTTCGCGATGCTGCTGCAGGGCAAGCGCCATACCCGCGAGCTGTTCCACCAGGTCGAACGCGCGGTCGAACTGATCCGCCAGCCGGTGGTGCTGCCCGACCGGCACAGCGTGAGCGTGGGCGCGTCCACCGGCGTGGCGGTGTTTCCCTCCGGGGATGCGCCCGAGCGCGGCAGCGAAGTGTTCGACCGCGCCGATCGCGCGCTCTACCGCTGCAAGACCCAGAACGCCAACGGCGCGGCGGACGCGCTGGAATCGCTGCGCTGAGCCGGTCGCGCGCGCGGCGCTAGCGGCCCTCGCGCTTGTCGGCCGTTTGTCCTTTCGCCGCCTTGGCGAAATCGCCCGCGGCGTACACGCTCACGGTCTCCGGTTTGAAGTGGCGGCGGATCGCCGCGTTGACCTGCGCGACGGTCAGTGCCCGCAGTCGCGCATCGATGTCCGCCGACCAGGCCATGGTGCGGCCCAGGTAGAGGTAGCGCGACAGCACGCCGGCAACCACGTCGTCGTCCGCGCGCGCCTGCGCGCGCTGGGTCAGCATCTCGCTGACCGCGTCCTGCAGCTCGCCGGCGGTGACGCCGTCGCGGACCAGCCTCGCCAGTTCTTCGCGCATGCCTGCGACCAGGCGTTCGACGTTTTCCGGTGCGGCGATCGCCTGGATGTCGAGGCTGCCGGCGTCGTCCCTGCCATCCGGACTGGCATCGGCACTGAGGCTGCTGGAGACGCCGTAGGTCAGGCCCTCGCGCTCGCGCAGGCGCGTGCCCAGGCGCGAGGCCAGCGTACTGCTGCCGAGTACGTGGTTGGCCACCATCAGCGCCGGGTAATCGGGGTCGGTGTCGTTGAGCGCCAGGTTGGCGCGCGCGGCCACCACCGCATTGGCCTTGTCCGGCGTTTCCATCCGCCGCGATTCGGGCGCGACTTCGGTGTAGCGGGTGTCGATGGCGACGTACGGCGCAGGCGATTTCCAGTTGGCGAACAGCGCCTGCAACTGCGCCTTCACCGCCACCGGATCGAAGTCGCCGACGATCGCGATCTCGCCCTGCGCGGTGCCGTAGAAGTCGCGATGGAATGCGGCCACGTCGGCGAGCTTGAGCGCCTTCCACTGCGCGAGCTGCTGGTCGAGCGAGCGGAACGCGAGCGGATGGTCGGCCGGCCACGGGTCGAAATGCGCGCCCAGGGCCTGCGACACCACCGTGCCGGGCTCCTTGCGCGCCGCTTCCAGGCCGGTGATCGCCTGCAGCCGCAATTGCTCGAATTCGGCTGGCGGAAACGCCGGGTGCCGCAGCAGGTCGGCGGCCAGCGCCAGGGCGTCGGCCAGGGTGTCGCGGCGGCTGTCGAAGCCGATGTAGGCGCCCTGCAGGCCGCCGCCGACAGTGCCGGTGGTCTTGAGCGCCTCCAGCCGCTGCGCGATCTGCTCGCGGCTCAACGTCGTCGAACCCCGCATCAGCATCGCGCCGGCGACGCTGGCGGCGGGCGCGGGATGGCGCTTGAGGGCGGCGACATCGGCGAAGCGGAAATTGGCGCTGACCTGGACCGTGTCGCCGCGCGTGTCCTTGGGCAGCAGCGCGACCTTGAGGCCACCGCCGAGGACGAAGCGCTGCGTGCGCGCATCGAGGTTGGCCGGGGTCGGGTCGAAGGTCTCGCCGGCCGCCACCGCGGCCTTGCCGGCGTAGCCCGCCAGCTGCGTCGCGACCGCTGGCGCGGCGGGAATTTCCGCGCGGTCGGCGGCGTCGGTCGGAATGAAGCGTCCCAGCGTGCGGTTGCTCGGCTTGGCGTAGGCACGCGCGACCCGGTTGACGTCGGCGGCGGTGACCTGGTCGATCTGGTCGCGGCGGAGGAAATACAGGCGCCAGTCGCCGGCGGCGACCGCGCTGGTCAGCCCCATCGCGACCGCATTGACGTCGGTGAGGTTGCGTTCCCAGGCGTTGGCGATGCGCTGCCGGGCCTGCGCGACTTCCTCGGCGGTGACCGGCTGGGCGGCGATGCCTTCGACCTGGCGCAGCAGTTCGGCCTGCGCCTTCGCCACGTCGCCGTCCGGCGGCACCACGGCGATGAGGTTGAGCAGGCCGGCGTCGCGCAGGTTGTCGCTGCCGGCGCTGGCCGCGGCGGCCAGCTTGGTCTCCACCAGCGCCTTGTGCAGGCGCCCGGAGGGGATGTCGCTGAGCACGTTGCCCAGCACCGCCAGCGCCGGACCGTCGGCATGGTTCACCGACGGCACGTGGTAGGCCGCCACCAGCACGCGCATGTCGCCGCTGCGGCGCACGGTGACCTCGCGCTCGCCGTCCTGGCTCGGCTCCACGGTGTGGGCCACGGGCAACGGCGTGGCCGGCTTCCGCACCCGGGCGAACGCGGCATTGGCCAGCGCCAGGGTCCTGGCCGGATCGATGCGGCCGGCGACCACCAGGGTGGCGTTATCGGGCCGGTACCAAGTGCGGTAGAACGCCTGCAGGTTGGCGATCGGCACGCCTTCCACGTCCGAGCGCGCCCCGATGGTGGGGTTGCCGTAGTTGTGCCAGAGGTAGGCGGTGGAGCGCACGCGCTGCATCAGCACGCCAACCGGACTGTTCTCGTTGCGCTCCATCTCGTTGCGCACCACGGTCATCTCGCTGTCGAGGTCCTTCTGCGCGACGAACGAATGCACCATGCGATCGGCTTCGAGCCCGAGCAGCCAGGCCAGGGTGGCGTCGTTGGCCGGGAACGACCCGTAATAGTTGGTGCGGTCGAACGAGGTGGTGGCGTTGGCCGCGATGCCGCGCTTCTTCAGTTCGGCGGCGATGTCGGCGTGCGTCGGCGTGCCCTTGAACAGCAGGTGCTCGAGCAGGTGGGCCATGCCGGTCTCGCCGTAGTTCTCGTGCACCGAGCCCACGCCGTAGGCGAGGTTCACCGTCACCGTCGGCGTGGTCGCATCCGGGAACAGCAACACGCGCAGGCCGTTGCCCAGGGTGTATTCGCAGATCCCTTCCAGGCAGGGCCCGGCGCGCACGTTGCGCGGCAGCGCGGCCACGCTGTTGGCGGCACTCGTGGGCGGCGCCGCCATCGACGCCGCGCCGTGCGCATGCGCGGCGACGAACGCCAGGGTGCAAGCCAGCGCGAACGCGCGCGGGCGGAAACGGTGGGGCATGCAAGCCTTCCTTGCTGACGCGTGTGGCGATGGGTCGCGTGGGCGACAATGGATTGTAGCCACCGCCCGTTATTTCCATGATCGAGTCACCACCCACGCCGACCGCGGACGCCACGGTGCCGCTGCTGTACTGCGACGACGTGCTCGCGATCGTGAACAAGCCAGCCGGGCTGATGGTCCACGACAGCAAGCTCGCCGGCGGCGAACTCGACTTCCTCGCCGATCGCCTGCGCGAACAGCTGGGGCGGCCGATCTTCCTGGTGCACCGCCTCGATCGCGCCACCAGCGGCTGCCTGCTGCTCGCATTCGATCGCGACACCGCCTCGCAGCTGGGCCGGGTGCTGATGTCGCGCGAGGTCGAGAAGGATTACTGGGCGGTCTGCCGCGGCTGGCCGGCGGAGCATTTCGTCATCGACCATCCGCTCGACGGCGGCCCCGGCAAGCCGCAGAAGAAGCCGGCCGTGACGCGCTTCACCCGCCTGGCGACGTGCGAACTGGCGATGCCCTCGCAGGATTTCGCCACTTCGCGCTACGCGCTGCTGCTGGCACGGCCGGAGACCGGCCGCTTCCGCCAGATCCGCCGCCACCTCAAGCATGCGTTCCACCACCTGGTCGGCGACACCAGCCACGGCGACGGCCGCCACAACCGCAACTTCCGCATGCTGGGGGTGCATCGCATGCTCCTGCACGCGCGCCGGCTCGCATTCGCGCACCCACGCAGCGGCGAACGCATCGAGGTGGAGGCGCCGGTGGACGCGGAGTTCGCCAAGGCGCTGGCGTTGTTCGGGTTCGAGGCGTAACGGCCTCGCGCCGACTCGGTCGTGGCGCGTTGTTGATCGCGGCGCGCGCCATACAATGCGCGAATGCTGCCGGTCTCCGAACACCTGGCGATCCCCGACGAGGAACTGGTCGAGCGCTTCGTGCGTTCCTCCGGTCCCGGCGGACAGAACGTCAACAAGGTCGCCACCGCGGTCGAGTTGCGCTTCGACATCGCCAACTCGCCCTCGCTGCCCGAGGCGGTGCGCGCGCGCCTGCTCGCCAAGCGCGACCGGCGCGTCACCGATGCCGGCGTGCTCGTGCTCAACGCGCAGCGGTTCCGCACCCAGGAGCGCAATCGCGAGGACGCACGCGAGCGCCTGGCGGCGTTCGTCGCTTCCGGCCTGCACGCGCCGACCCCTAGAATCGCGACGAGGCCGAGCCGCGCCGCCAAGCAGCGCCGGCTCGACGCCAAGCGCGAACGCAGTACGATCAAGAAGCAGCGCACCGGCCGGAACTGGGATTGACCCAGCGGCGCGGTCGCGCGGGGAAACCGGAAGTCGGATGAGCGACGACAAGCCAACGGTGTTGCCGCTGCCGCCGAATGCGCCGCGGATGAAGGGCGGCGCGCTGAGCCGCTGGCTCGGGCTCACCCTGCTGCGGCTGGGGGGCTGGCGCATGGCCGGCGAGTTTCCCGACATCCCCAAGCTGGTGCTGATCGGCGCCCCGCATTCCTCCAACTGGGACGGCATCTGGGGCCTGGCCGCCAAGCTCGCCCTGGGCCTGGACATCAAGATCCTGGGCAAGGATTCGCTCTTCAAGGTGCCGGTGATGGGCTTCGTGCTGCGCCGCCTGGGCGTGATCCCGGTGGACCGCAGCGCGGCGCATGGGGTGGTCGCGCAGTCGGCGGCGATGATCCGGCGCGCCGCGCGGTTCTGGTACGGCCTGGCGCCCGAGGGCACGCGCAAGCCGGTCGAACGCTGGAAGACCGGCTTCTGGAAGATCGCCAAGGCCGCCGAGGTGCCGATCCTGCCGGCGTACTTCCACTACGGCGACAAGGTGATCGGCATCGGCCCGCTGTTCGAGCCGGGCGAGGACATGGCCGCCGACATCGAACGCATCCGCGCCTGGTACCGCAGCGTGTCCAAGGGCAAGTTGCACGACGTTTGAGCGGGCCCGCGCGGCGCCGCGGGCGCGACGTCGAAATGTGACGCGTTGCGCACGTGCGCGACCCGATGGGTCAGCGATTCCGTCGGCGGGAGACGCGCACGGGCGTCCTTGGCCGGTCTGGCACGAGTTATGCGTCACATACGGCACGGTCCGCAGGGCTTCCGGGGGGACCGACAGGGGCGGAAGTCGGCATCCGGGCGCAGCGCCCGCGGCCGGCAGCCGTGACAGTCAACGCGCCGCTCGCACGCCTTCTGCGCCGCGCGGCGCCGGACGGAATGGGGAAGGGAATGTACAGGCCCAGCCGGCGGGTCCTCGCGATCGGATTCGGACTGTGCGCGCTGCTGGGCGCGCTCGGCGTCTGGGTGCTCCTGCACCCGGCCAGCATTTTCGTGCAGCCCTGGCGCGCACAGCGCACCGCAAGCCCGGTGGACGACGTGCTGCTCGGTCCGTATCCGGTCGAGGCCGACTTCGTCGCGCTCAGGCAGCGCGGCGTCACCACCATCATCAGCCTGCTCGAACCCAGCGTCCCGTACGAGAAGGTGCTGCTCGATCAGGAGCGCGAACGCGCCGCGCGCTACGGCATGACCGTGAAGAACTTCCCGATGGGCAGCATCCTCGGGCAGAAGTTCGGCGACGATTACGTACGCAACTCCAAGGCCGCCGCGCAGGCCGCGCTCGACGCCGACGGCCTCGCCTACATCCACTGCTATCTGGGCCTGCACCGCGCCCGTAACGTGCAGGGTTACCTGGCCATGCAGGTGCGCACCAGCAACTACGCCGGCACCAACGCCAGCGCGAGTGCGGCCGACCTCGACAACGAGCACGCGGCGCAGGCCGCGTTCGACCGCCTCGACTACCAGGGCAGCCTTGCCGCGCTGGCCAGGATCCAGCACAAGGGCCTGCGCGCCGCGCGCCTGGAGGCCTGGAACTACTACCGGCTGCTGCGCATCGGCGAGGCGCGCGCACGCTTCCGGCGCGTGCTCGACGAGTACCCGGACGACCTGGATTCGCTCGCCGGCCTCGCCTACAGCAGCCTGGCCGAGAACCGCCTCGACGAGGCCGAACTCGCCTTCACCCAGATCCTCAGCGCCACGCCTGGCGACGTCGCCGCGCTCGAGGGCCTGGGCCACGTGCGCTATCGCCAGGCGCGGCCCGACGAGGCGCGGACGCTGTTCGAGCGCGCCGCCGCACTGAATCCCGCCAACGTGGAAACGCAGCAGATGCTGGCGCGCCTGCGCAGCGGGGCGGCCGCGTCTGCGTCTGCGTCCGCGAGGTTGTCCGCAAAACCGTGACCAATGCGTTTGCAGTTGCCGTTGTCCTGAAGAAAAAGAAGGTGCAGTCGTGGACTTCCTGATCTCCGCCCACCCGCGCGTCGTATTCGCCTTCTGGCTGGGCGTCGTCGTCATCGCGATGGCGCTGCTGATGCTCGCGGTCATCCTGGTGATGCGCCAGGTGGTGATGCGCCGCGAGCGCAACCGCATCCGCGCGGCGACGCACTGGCACCAGATCCTGCTGGACTCCGCGCAGGGGCTGGCGACCTCGCCGCCGTCGCTGCCGCGCGGCGACGTGCCGGGGTTCGTCGATGCCTGGAACCACGTGCACCAGTCGCTGGGCGGACACGACGACTCCGGGCTGCAGCGCGTGGCGCGCGAGATCGGGCTCGAGCAGCACCTCAGCGTCGCCATCGACCACGGCAGTTTCCACAACCGCGTGATGTCGATCGTCGCCCTGGGCTACCTGCGCAGCCGCAACCAGTTCGAGAAGCTGGCCCGCTACCTGGACGACCGCAGCACGATCATCTCGTTGAGCGCCGCGCGTGCGCTGATGCACATCGATCCCGCGCGCGCGGTGACGATGCTGGTCCCGCACATCGTCGAGCGCCATGACTGGCCGCAGGGCGGGGTTGCCCAGATCCTGCACGACGCCAGTCCGTCGCTGGTGTCGAAGGAACTGAGCGAGGTCGCGCTGCGCGCCAACGCGGACGTGGCGCCGCGGCTGGTCCGCTTCCTGGCCGACGTGAGTCCGAGCGCCGCCGCGCCGGTGATCCGCAATGTGCTCGCCTCGCATCCCGACGACCACCTGATCTCCACCTGCCTGCAGGTGATGAGCGATGCCGGCGACATCGAACTGATCCGCTCGCTGCTCACCCACGAGCGCTGGCACGTGCGCATGCATGCCGCCTCCGCGCTGGGCCGGCTGGGCGGGGCGGAGGACGTGCGGTCCCTGCTGCCCTTGCTGGCGGACTCGCAATGGTGGGTGCGCTACCGCGCCGCCCAGGCGATCAGCCGCCTGCCCGGCGTCGAGGCCGAGGAGATGCTGCGCCTGCGCGCCGGCCAGACCGACCGCTTCGCCTGCGACGTGCTCGACCAGGTGATGGCAGAACGCCACATGGGGGTGGACCAATGAATGCCGCCGTGACGACCCTGCCGCCGGGGGCGGTGAGCGCGCTGGAATGGCTGCAGTGGGTGTTCTTCGCCTACTTCATCGTCATCAACGTGACTTACCTGGCGCTCAACTACATCTCCATGTTCGGCATCGTGCGGCACATGCACGAGCACGGCACGAAGTTCATGTGGAACAACTTCCGCGCCTACCAGCCGCCGGTGAGCATCGTGGTTCCGGCCTTCAACGAGGAGCGCACCATCGTCTCCTCGGTGCGCTCGCTGCTGCGCCTGGGCTACCCGAACTTCGAGATCGTGGTGGTCAACGACGGTTCCACCGACAACACCCTGGCCGAGGTGGTCAAGGCGTTCTCGCTGGTCGAGTTCCCCGAGGCCTACCGCAAACGCATCAAGACCCGGGACGTCCACCGCGTCTTCGCTTCGCCGGCGTACCCGAACGTGCGCCTGGTCGACAAGGTCAACGGTGGCAAGGCCGATGCGCTCAACGCCGGCATCAACTGCGCACGCTATCCGCTGTTCTGCGTGGTCGATGCCGACTGCATCCTGCAGCAGGACAGCCTGGCGCGCGTGGTGCAGCCGTTCCTCGAGGATTCCACCACGGTGGCGGCGGGCGGCGTGATCCGCGTGGTCAACGGCTGCCAGGTGAAGGACGGCTTCCTCACCAAGGTCGACCTGCCGCGCAAGATGCTGCCGCTGGTGCAGACGGTGGAATACCTGCGCGCGTTCCTGTTCGGCCGCCTGGGCTGGTCGCCGATGAACGCGCTGCTGATCATCTCCGGCGCGTTCGGCGTGTTCTACAAGGAACGGGTGATCGCCGCCGGCGGCTACCACGGCGATACCGTCGGCGAGGACATGGAACTGGTGGTGCGCCTGCACAAGCAGCTGCGCGAGGAGAAGCGCGATTACCGCATCACCTTCGTGCCCGATCCGATCTGCTGGACGGAGGCGCCGGAGGACCTGGGCTCGCTGCGGCGCCAGCGCATGCGCTGGCAGCAGGGCCTGGCCGAAAGCCTGTTCGCGAACTGGCGCCTGATGTTCCGGCGCAACGGTGGCGCGGTCGGCTGGATCGCGTTCCCGTTCATGCTGTTCTTCGAATGCCTCGGGCCGGTGATCGAAGTGCTCGGCTACGTCTCGATCATCGTGCTCGGCTTGGCCGGGGTGCTGTCGCCGGAAGCGTTCTTCGTGTTCCTGTTCGCCTCGGTCGGATTGGGCGTGCTGCTGTCGACCAACGCGCTGGTGCTGGAGGAACTCTCGTTCCACCTGTACCCGCGACCGGGCCAGCAGGGCAAGCTGTTCCTGGTCGCCATCTTCGAGAACTTCGGCTACCGCCAGCTGACCTCGGTGTGGCGCCTGATGGGGCTGGCGCGCTGGCTGATGCGCCTGCGTGGACGCTCGCGCTGGGGCCGCGTGCACCGCAACCCGTCCTGGCAGCACGAGGGCGAGGCGGAGGAGAGCGTGCCGGCGCCGCACGTCGCCGGCATCTCCGGCGGAAGCTGGCCGCCCGGTTCGCCCGACCGCAGCCGATGAACCTGCAACGGATTTCCTGATCAACCATGGAGAGCAACATGCGTCGTGGCCGCACCCCCCTGACCGTCACGGCCCTGGTGCTGGCCTGCGCGCTCGCGCTGGCGCCGGCGGCGTTCGCGCAGCAGGCCGGCGCCGCAACCGGTGCGGAGAGCTACGACCAGCAGTTCGCGCGGGCGCGCGACCTGGCCAGCAACGGCCAGCGTGAGGAAGCCATCGCGCTCTACACCGCGATGCTGGCGCAGTCGCCGGGCAATGCCGACGTGCTGCTGGCGCGCGGCCGCACCAACGCGTGGATGCAGCGTTGGCCGCAAGCCGAGGCCGACCTGCGCGCGGTCACCGCGGCGACGCCGGATTACGCCGACGCCTGGTCCGCGCTGGGTGACATGTACCTGTGGAGCGATCGCCCGCAGCAGGCGGCCGACGCCTACGCGCGCTGGTCGCAGCTGAGCCCCGCCGATCCGGCTGCGGCGATCGCCATGGGGCGCGCGCATCGCGCCGCGGGCGATGCGGCCGCGGCACAGCGCGACTTCGAAGCCGCACGCACGCGCGGCGCCGACGCGGCGCAGGTCGACGACTACCTGGCCTCGCTGCAGCCGCGCATCGTCGAACCGGACGCCGTGCTGCCGGCCGGCTACCGGTGGGCGCTGCGCGTCGGTGGTACGCACACGAGCTTCGATCCGTCCGCGCGCGAGAGCTGGAACGAGTACGAAGTCGCGCTGCGGCGCAAGTTCGACCGCGGTTCGCTCGCGCTGGAGATGCTGCGCGCGCAGCGCTTCGGCGAGCATGACACCGCCTGGGCGCTGGATGGCTACGCGTCGCTGTGGCAGCGCGCCTACGCCAACGTGCGCTACCAGCGCGGCCCCGACGGCGGCCTGTTTCCGGACAACGCGTGGCGCATGGAGCTGTTCCAGGGCGTCGGCCAGGGCTGGGAGCTGTCGGGCAGCTACGACCACCTCGAATTCGGCGGCGCCGACACCGACATGTACGGCGTGGGCGTCGGACGCTACTTCGGCAACTTCTACGCGCGCTACCGCCTGCTGCACGTGCCGGGCGTGGGCTCGGGCAGCCTCGACCACCGCGCGCAACTGCGCTGGTACTACGCCGGGAATGCCGACGACTACTTCGAGCTCAGCGGCGGCCATGGCCGCAGCCATGAACTCGATGCCGGCGGTTTCGACCGCGTCGTCGCCGACAGCCATTCCTCGTTCGGCGCGTCGTACGTGAAGTTCTTCGCGCCGCATTGGGGGTTCAAGCTCGGGGCGGGCGTCGCCAACGACGTGGATGGCTTCGATGAGCGCAGCGTCACTGCCACGCTCTACTCGCGCTGGTGACGATCGCGCGTGGCGCGCGGCGAACATTGCCGGTGCCAGATTGGCGACAGCGGCGCCGGCACGGCCGACGGGATGAAACCCGCATGCCGGTGACGCAATGGCTGCTGGCCGCGCTGCTCGCAGCCGCAGTGCCGCCGGCAACGGCTGCGCCGCGCGGGGTGTGGACCTGGGAGCGCGACAGTTACGCGATGCTCGAATCGCGCGCCGATGCCGAGGTGGCGTTCGCGTTCCTGCGCGAACACGGCGTCGACACGATCTACCTGTACGCCGACGGCTACCAGGGCCGCAACCTGGTGGCCGCGCAGCCGCAGGCGTATCGCGACTTCATCGACCGCGCGCATCGGCGCGGCTTCCAGGTGTATGCGCTGCTCGGTTCGGCCCATCTCAACACCGAGCGCTACATCCTCCCCGAGCATCGCCGCGAAGCGCTGGCGATGCTGCAGCGCGTGCTCGACTACAACGCCCATGCGCCCATCAGCGCGCGCTTCGACGGCATCAATCTCGACATCGAGCCGCACCTGCTCGCGCAGTGGGACGACGCCCACCGCGAGGACCTGCTGCGCGACTTCCTCGAGATCGGCGCGGAATGGATGCGGATGAAGCGCGCCTCCGGGCAGGCGCTGCCGATCGGGCCGGCGGTGCCGTTCTGGTTCGACGGCATCGCGGTGCGCTGGCGCGGGACCGTCAAGCCGGCCAGCGAGCACCTGGCCGACCTGTACGACTACCTCGCGCTGATGGACTACCGCGACCACGCCGACGGCCGCGACGGCATCGTCGCGCACGCCGCGCGGGAGATGGCCTACGCTCAGGCGGCCGGCAAGCGGGTGGTGATCGGGCTGGAACTGGGCCCGAACGAACTGCAGAAGGTCACCTTCCACCATCGCAGCGAAGCCGACCTGGACCGCGCGATGGCCGCAACGGCAGCCGCGTACGCCCGCTCACCTGCGTTTGCCGGCTTCGCGCTGCACCACTACCGCAGCTATCGCGAATGGATCGACGCGCAGCGCGCGCGCTGAGTCCTCAGCGCGCGGATTGCCCGGTCTCGTCGTAGCCGCCGCGCTCGAACAGCGCCGGCTTGATCAAGGCGATGAACGCGCGCGCCTGCGGCGACAGGAACTTGCCCTTGCGCACCACCACGCCGTAACTGCGCGAGGGGAAGTACTTCGCCAGCGAACGTGCGGCCAGGCGTCCGCGGTCGGCATCGGTCAGGCAGATCGCGGTGACGATGCTGATGCCCAGGCCCATCGCCACGTACTGCTTGATCACCTCCCAGCCGCCCACTTCCAGGGCCACGGTGTAGGGCACGCGGTTCTGCTGGAACACCAGGTCGACCAGGCGGTAGGTGGTCAGGCGTTGTGGCGGCAGGATCAGGCCGTAGGGCGAGAGGTCCTGCAGGGTGAGATCGTGCTTGCCCGCCAGCGGATGCTCGCGCGGCGTGATCAGCATCGGCTCGAAGCGGTACACCGGCGCGTAGTCGAGGTCCGCGGGCACGTCGAGCATGGAACCGACGGCGAGGTCGACGGCGTCCGAGCGCAGCAGCTCGAGGCCGCCGGCGCCGGTGACGTTGTGCAGGCTGAGGCGGACCTCGGGGTGCCGCGCCTGGAAGGCTTCGACGATCTTTGGCAACAGGTAGAGGATGGTGGAACTGCCGGCGGCGACGTGCAGTTCGCCGGCGTCCAGGCCGCGGACCCGGTCGCGGAAGGCGCCGTCCAGGCCGTCCAGGCCCTCGACCAGGGGCCGCGCCAGCTCGTACAGCTCCTGACCCTCCCGGGTGAGGGTGATGCGGCGCCCGCTGCGCTCGAGCAGACGGGTGCCCAGGTCGCGCTCCAGCGCCTGCAACTGCAGGGTGACCGCCGGCTGGCTGAGGAACAAGGCCTCGGCCGCGCGCGAGATCGACCCGAGCCGCGCGGTCTGGCAGAACGCGCGCAGGGGCTTGAGGCGGTCGCCCTTGTAGGCGAAACGGGGGGCAGGAGGCGGTTTGGCCGTCATCGTTTCGCCACGATATTAATAAAGCTAATGCAATGTATTGAAAAAACTTGATTGTCTTATACCACACTTGACCGCATGGTCACGCCTCACCCGTTACATCGAACACGTGAGGAGCGAACGCATGTCGGCAGTGCTGGAAACGCGGGACTTCGGGTCCGATGCAGGGGGCGTCGAAGTGCGCGCGGCCCATCCCGAGGTCGCCCACCTGCTCACGCCGGCGGCGCTGGCCTTGCTGGCCGACCTCCACCGTCGCTTCGAACCCGTCCGCCAGGCCCGTCTGGCCGCGCGCCGCGAACGCCAGGCCTACTTCGACGCCGGCGGGCTGCCCGACTTCCGTACCGATACCGCCGCCATCCGCGCCGGCGACTGGCGCGTCGCGCCGCTGCCGGCCGCGCTGCAGGACCGACGCGTCGAGATCACCGGCCCGACCGATCCGAAGATGGTGATCAACGCGCTGAACTCCGGCGCGAGCTGCTACATGGCCGACTTCGAGGATTCGACCGCCCCGACCTGGGCGAACCTGCTTGCCGGCCAGCGCGCGCTGCGCGAAGCCGTCGCGGGCACCCTCGAGTTCACCGCGCCCGCCGCCGACGGCGTTCCCGGCAAGCACTACGCGCTCAAGCCGTTTGCGCAGCAGGCGGTGCTGCTGGTGCGCCCGCGCGGCTGGCACCTCGAGGAGAAGCACGTGCTGGTCGACGGCGCGTCGCTGTCCGCCTCGCTGTTCGACCTCGCCCTGTTCGCCTTCCACAACGCGCACGCGCTCGCGGCCAAGGACCGCGGTCCGTACTTCTACCTGCCCAAGCTGCAGTCGATGGAAGAGGCGCAGCTGTGGAACGACGTCCTCGAGCACGTCGAAGCCGCGCTGCAGCTGCCGCCGGGCCAGCTCAAGGTCACGGTGCTGATCGAAACCCTGCCGGCGGTGTTCGAGATGGACGAGATCCTGTACGTCCTGCGCAGCCGCATCGCCGGGCTCAACTGCGGGCGCTGGGATTACGTCTTCTCCTACATCAAGACCTTCCGCGCGCACCGCGACAAGGTGCTGCCCGAGCGCGGCCAGGTGACGATGACCCAGCCGTTCCTGCGCGCGTACTCGGAGCTGCTGATCCAGACCTGCCACAAGCGCGGCGCGCACGCGATGGGCGGCATGGCCGCGCAGATTCCGATCAGCGGCGACGACGCCGCGAATGAAGCGGCGCTGGCCAAGGTGCGCGCCGACAAGCTGCGCGAGGTCACCGCCGGCCACGACGGCACCTGGGTCGCGCACCCGGCGCTGATCCCGCTGGCCAGGCAGATTTTCGACGAGCGCATGCCCGGCCCGAACCAGCACGGCGTGCGCCGCGAGGATGTGCACGCCACCCGCGACGACCTGATCAAGCCGAGCCTGGGCACGATCACCCGCGCCGGCTTCGAGAACAACGTCGAGGTCTGCGTGCGCTATCTCGCTGCCTGGCTCGACGGCAACGGCTGCGTGCCGATCCACTGGCTGATGGAAGACGCCGCGACCGCCGAGATCGCGCGCACCCAGCTGTGGCAGTGGCTGCACACGAATGGCCTGCACCTCGACGACGGCAGCGAAGTCGACCTCGCGCTGTTCGAACGCGCCCTGATCAACCTGCCGACGAAGCTCGGCGACCGCAGCAGGCTGCCCGGCGGCAGCCGCATCAGCGAGGCGATCGGAATGCTCGACCGCCTCACCCACGCCGACACGCTCGAAGAGTTCCTGACCCTGCCTGCGTACGCGCGGCTCGACTGACCCCACGCACGCCACCTCCACCGCGCCAACGCCGAAGAACCAGAGGGATACGCCATGAACAAGCAAGCCACCGCCGACCAGCTCCGCCACGACTGGCAGACCAACCCCCGCTGGGCCGGCGTGACCCGTCCGTACTGCGCCGACGACGTGGTGCGCCTGCGCGGCACCGTGCAGGTCGAGCACTCGCTCGCGCGCCTGGGCGCCGAGAAGCTGTGGAACTCGCTGCAGCGCGAGGATTTCGTCAACGCCCTCGGCGCGCTCACCGGCAACCAGGCCATGCAACAGGTGAAGGCCGGCCTCAAGGCGATCTACCTGTCGGGCTGGCAGGTCGCCGCCGACGCCAACATCGCCGGCGAGATGTATCCGGACCAGTCGCTGTACCCGGCCAACTCGGTGCCCCAGGTCGTGCGCCGGATCAACAACACGCTGCTGCGCGCCGACCAGATCCAGCACGCCGAAGGCGGCGGCGACGTCGACTTCCTGCAGCCGATCGTGGCCGACGCGGAGGCCGGCTTCGGCGGCGTGCTCAACGCCTTCGAGCTGATGAAGGGCATGATCGAAGCCGGCGCCGCCGGCGTGCATTTCGAGGACCAGCTCGCCTCGGTGAAGAAGTGCGGCCACATGGGCGGCAAGGTGCTGGTGCCCACGCGCGAGGCGATCGAGAAGCTGGTGGCCGCGCGCCTGGCCGCCGACGTGATGGGCGTGCCGACGCTGATCGTCGCGCGCACCGATGCCGAAGCCGCCGACCTGATCACCTCCGACATCGATGCCAACGACCAACCGTTCGCCACCGGCGAGCGCACGGTCGAGGGCTTCTACAAGACCCGCAACGGCATCGACCAGGCGATCAGCCGCGGCCTGGCCTACGCGCCGTACGCCGACCTGGTGTGGTGCGAGACCGGCAAGCCGGACCTGGAATTCGCGCGCAAGTTCGCCGAGGCGATCCACGCGAAGTACCCGGGCAAGCTGCTCGCCTACAACTGCTCGCCGAGCTTCAACTGGAAGAAGAACCTGGACGACGCCACGATCGCGACGTTCCAGCAGGAACTCGCCAGCTACGGCTACAAGTTCCAGTTCATCACCCTGGCCGGTTTCCACAGCCTCAACTACGGCATGTTCAACCTCGCGCACGGCTACGCGCGCCGGCAGATGAGCGCGTTCGTCGAATTGCAGGAAGCCGAGTTCGCGGCGGCCGAGCGCGGTTTCACCGCGGTCAAGCACCAGCGCGAGGTGGGCACCGGCTACTTCGATGCCGTGACCCAGGTGATCCAGAACGGCCAGTCCTCGACCGTCGCGCTGAAGGGCTCGACCGAGGAAGAACAGTTCCACGAGCAGAAGGCCGCCTGAGGTCGCACTGACCGGGGCAGGCGCCCGCGCGCGGCTGCCCCGATTCATCCCCACGGCCTGCGCAACGCCGGCCTGCCGCCGCATGTCCGACCGCGCTGGCCGGGGGCGGTGCCGGGCCGCGTTGGTCATCCAGATCGGGTGATATCCTCAACCCTTCCGCAGGGCCGGGTACGTGTGGATGAAGCGCAGGACTGCGACGGAGTCGCTGCAGGACACCGCCATGTCGACCGCGGCCCCGGATGCGGCGGCCGCGGCGCTGACGCCTGCCGAGTACGCGCTGTTCGCCGAGGTCGGCCGCCCGCGCCGCTGCTACGCCGGCGAGACCCTGTTCCGCCGCGGTGACCTGGGCACCACGATGTACGTGATCGCGCAAGGCGCGGTCGATCTCGACTTCGGCGACGACCTCGTGTCCAAGCGCCTGGGTCCGTACGAATTCTTCGGCGAACTCGGCCTGCTCATCGGCGACCACGCGCGCAGCGCCGACGCGGTCGCGGCGATGGACGGCGAACTGATCGAACTGCGCCACGAGGAGTTCCAGCGCCTGGTCGACGACGATCCGTCGCTGGTCTCGCATTTCCTGCGCCGCGCGATCATGCGCGTGGTGCTCAACGAGCAGAGCCTCATCCGCCGCCTGCGCCGGCGCAACCAGGACCTGCAGTCGGCGCTGGATTCCCTGCGCGCGACCGCGCACCAGCTCAACCAGACCGAAGAGCTGATCCGCACCGACGAACTCACCGGCCTGCACAACCGCCGCGGCCTGGCCCAGCACCTGTCCGAACGCCGCCGCAACGGCTCGCTCAAGGGCCTGGGGCTGGTGCTGATCGATTGCGACCGCTTCAAGCAGGTCAACGACGACCACGGTCATTTGGTCGGCGATCGCGTGCTGCAGAGCATCGCCAGCATCCTGCGTTCGGTGGCGGGCGAAGGCGACATCGCCTGCCGCCTGGGCGGCGACGAGTTCTGCCTGGTGGTGGGCGCCGACAACCGCGAGGCCGTCACCGGCATCGCCGACTTCATCGTCACCACCACGCGCGGCCTGATGCAGGTGCCGCGCCACGCCGAGCCGGGCGAGGCGCCGCTGGCCTGCTCGGTCAGCATCGGCGCCTGCCTGATCGACGGCGGGCGCGACTGGAACGACTGGTACGCGCAGGCGGACACGGCGCTGTACCGTGCCAAGCGCCTGGGCGGCAATCGCGTGGAATGGCAGGACGACGCGATGGCCGCGGCCTGAATGGATTGAAGCGAATGGACACCGCGGTACAGACGTACGATCCCACGCCCGAACCGGCGCCGCGCACGCCGGGCAACGCACCGCAGTTGCGCACGCTGCTGCTGACCGACCTGGTCGATTCCACCGGCCTGGTCGAGCGCCTCGGCGACGAGCCCGCCAGCGAACTGTTCCGCGCCCACGACCGCCTGGTCCTGCAGTTGCAGCAGCTGTGGCGTGGCCGCCTAATCGACCGCTCCGACGGCCTGCTGCTGCTGTTCGAGCGCCCCATCGACGGCCTCGGCTTCGCACTCGACTACGCGCGCGGACTGATCGACCTGGGCAAGGCGCGCAACCTCGCATTGCGCGCGCGCGCCGGACTGCACGTGGGCGAAGTGCTGACCTGGCGCAACAGCGACGAGGCAGTAAGCATCGGCGCCAAGCCGCTGGAAGTCGAAGGCCTGGCCAAGCCGATCGCCGCGCGCCTGATGGCGATGGCGCGGCCCGGGCAGATCCTGCTGTCGGCGGTGGCCGAGCCGCTGGCGCATCGCGCCGCGCGCGAACTGGGCGAGCGCGGCCAGCACCTGGCGTGGAAATCCTGGGGGCGCTGGCGCTTCAAGGGCGTGCCCGAACCGCAGCAGGTCTTCGAAGTCGGCGAACCAGGCGTTGCCCCGCTGCGCATGCCGCCCAACACGCCCAAGGCCTGGCGCGACATACCGCTGTGGCGCCGGCCCGCCGCGCTGGCCGCGGAAGTCGCGCTGCTCGCCGGTGCGGCCCTGGGCGTGTGGTTCATCGCCCGGCCCGAGCCGGCGATCGCCTTCAACCAGCGCGACTGGGTCGTCGTCGGCGACCTGCGCAACCTTACCGGGCAGAGCGCGCTCGACGATTCGCTCGAGCAGGCGTTCCGCATCAGCCTCGAGCAGTCGCGCTACGTCAACGTACTGAGCGACCTCAAGGCGCGCGACACCCTGCAACGCATGCAGCGCGCGCCCGACACCGTGCTCGACCGCGCCGTGGCCTCCGAGATCGCGCTGCGCGACGGCGCGCGCGCGGTGATCCTGCCCACGGTCGCCGAAGTCGGCGGACGCGTGCGCGTGAGCGCCGAGGTCATCGACCCGCGCACCCAGACCACGGTGTATGCCGAGTCCGCGGAAGGCACCGGCATCGGATCGGCGCTGGAGTCCATAGACGACGTGACTGCCGCGCTGCGCGGCCAGCTCGGCGAGGCGCTGAAGTCGGTCGAGCGCGATTCCAAGCCGCTGCCGCAGGTGACGACGAAGAACCTGGACGCGTTGCGCGCGTATGCGCTGGCCGAACGCGCCTACCTGCATGGCGAATACCGCGACGCGCAGCAGTTCTACGAGCGGGCGACCGCGCTGGATCCGGAGTTCGCGCTGGCCTGGGTGGGCCAGATGCGGGTGAAGTACGCGCAATCGGACGCGCCGTCGGCGATCGCGTTCCTGCGGCGCGCCCAGGCGCTGCGGGAAAACCTGCCAGCGCGCGACGCCTTGTACCTGGACGCGTGGGCGGCCCGGTTCGATACCCCGGGGCAGGCGACGCAGAAGTGGGAGCAACTGGCGCGCCTGTATCCGGATTACGCGCAGGCACAGATGAACGCGGCGATGTGGCTGTTCGCGGAAAACCGCTACGACGCAGCCCTGGCCTACGCCGGCAAGGCGCTCGACTCGCGCAATGCCTTGCAGGGCATTGCCTACGACACGATCGGTCGCGCCCAACTGGGGCTCGGCCACTACGCCGAAGCGGGCAGGGCCTTCGACCGGGCCATGGCCGACGGCTACCGCAGCAGCCTGCGGCGCCGCGTGGCCGTCGCGGCGGCCGCGCGCAAGTTTCCCGAAGCGAACGCCCTGGCGGCGAAACTGGCTGTGGACGATCGCTACGCTG
This sequence comes from Lysobacter oryzae DSM 21044, assembly GCF_059568595.1. Classification (NCBI taxonomy): domain Bacteria; kingdom Pseudomonadati; phylum Pseudomonadota; class Gammaproteobacteria; order Lysobacterales; family Lysobacteraceae; genus Lysobacter; species Lysobacter oryzae. The sequence continues at coordinate 344,924 of NZ_JCANTQ010000012.1, forward strand.
CCTTCGAACGGGCCAGTCTCGCCGTGGACCAGGCGCGCTGGCCCGACGCAGCCAGGTACGCCGACGCCGCGCTGGAGCAGGCGGAGAGTGCTGGCGGATTCGACAGTCGCAATTTCCCGGTACCCGCGGCAACCGCGGCGTGGATCGCCGGCGATCCCGAACCCGCGCGCGCCAAGGCGCAGCTTGCGGTCGATCGGGCCCTTGCCGCCCTGGCCGATACCCGCGATCCGGATGCCGAGGATGATGCCGCCGTCGCAATGGCCGCTTCGCTGCTGGCGTTGCGGCTGGGGGTCGACCAGCCTGCGAAGCGAACGCTGTCAGTGTTGGAGCAGCGCCCGGAGCTGGTGCAGGCGCCCAACCTGGCCGAGTTGCAGGCCCTGCTGCGGGCGGAATCGCTGCGAACCAGCGGGCACCCGCGGGATTCGATCCGCTTGCTGCGGCCATTCGTCAACGGCCACGAGCTCTATCAGACGCGCAGTGCGCTGCTCAGTGCCTATGTCGACGCGGAAGATCCGGCAGCGGCGCTGGAGCAGGCGCGCTGGCTGCAACAGCACCGCGGCAGGGCATACGCCGAACAGACCTGCGGCTACTGCATCCAGTTGCTCAACGTGGCCGACAGCAATCTCGCGGCCGTGAGCGAGGCGGAAATCCTCGTGGCGCTCGGGCGCCGGCCCGAGGCGGAAAAAGTACTGGAAAGCTTCGATCGGCGTTGGCCGACCGAAGCCCTGCCTACTCACTTGCGCGTGCGTCGCGCCAGGGTTTCGGCTTCGAGCGTGGGCGTGTTGTAGGCAAGCCCTTGCGTGAGCGTGGTGGTCAGTTCCTCCTTGGCGGCAAGGATCTGCTCCTTGCTGGCCAGCTGGCTGACGCTGCACGCGGAGAAGGGTTGCGGGAGCGACTCCGCCTGCGCGGACGCGAGGCTATCGCTGGCGTAGCCGATGGATTCCAGGGCAGCGGAAGGGTTCTCCTGGAACCTCTGGCGGAACCCGTCATCGGTGCCAAGAAGCTCGAGCAGCTTCCCGGCCGTCTCCGCATCGATAGGCGCGGTCTTCTTCGGTCCAGCCATTGCATTCCCCTGTAGTGGGCCCGCGAGGGCCAAGCAAGGGGAATCTAGCCCCAGACCCCGCGTGGAACAACTTCGCGGCGCGGCCGAACATCGCGTCCTTGCACGCTTCCCTGTCGCGAATCTCGGCCCGCGCCGCAGCGACCCCGGCCTCAAGGCCAGCCTTGAAATTCCCTGGAAACAAAGGTGTGGCGACGCGACTTCGGTTTGATTGAAAACCCGACCGTGGCCAACGCCGCGCGCGGATCGGAAAGGACGGGCGCTGCTCGACAGATCCAGCAAGCGCACTCCGACTCTTCCCGGTGGGCACGGTTGCTGGGGCGTGCTTCCCCTACCGGCAGTGTGCATCGGCCGGGATGGCGCCGGGCGCCTGTCTTGGTTCCATCGGCGCAGCGGATTGCCAGCACAATGCAGCCCGGGGAAGGACGAACGGGGTGGAGTGATGAAGGTTCGGCGCTGTGCGGTCGTATACCTGGAGCCGCGCGAGGAGGTCGGCTTCGATCTGCGGGAGCTTTTGAACGGCGGTGACGGCCTGCGTCGCGAACAGCGCTGGATCGCACTGGCCCCGCACGTGGGCGAGGAGGTCGAAGTCGACGCCGACGAGCGCGAACTGCTCGGCACGCTCAGCCCGGTCCGATGGGTCGATGCGGACATGTCGGATGCATGCACGCCGGCTGCGCTCGCGCGCCTGCTCGCACACGGCCTGGTGGTCAGCGACCACGAGGCCCACATCGCGTGGCGCCGGCGCGATGACGCGCAACGGTCGACGTACTGGCACCCGCTCGGCGCCACCCTGCATGCCTTCACCCGCTGGAGCGGCGTGGACGCGGTGCAGAACATGAAGGACAGCGGTACCGAAACCGCGGTGCAGATGCGCGAAGTGCTGGGCGCGCCGCCAACCGAAGCCGCGCGGCGCGTCGATGTCACGGCACAGCTTCCGTTGCCGCGCGCAGCGGCGACCGAGTTCGATCGCCTGCTCGCGCGGCGCGTCACCTGCCGCAATTTCGATCCCACGCGCGCGCTGCCGTTCGCCCTGTTCGCGCAGCTGCTGCAGCGGGTGTTCGCGGCGCAGGCGGAAGTGCGCGTCAGCGCCGACACGGTGTTCCTGAAGAAGAACGTGCCCTCGGGCGGCGGCCTGCACCCGATCGAGTGCTACCTGATCGTGCAGAACGTCGAAGGCGTGGCGCCCGGCCTGTACCACTACCAGGCGGTCGAGCATGCGCTGGAGCCGTTGCCGGTACCCGCGGGCCGCACCTGGGCGGAAGGCGGCTTGCGCACCTTCGTCCAGGACATGCTCGCGCAGCAGCACTGGTTCGCCGACGCGCACGTGGTGGTGCTGCTGTCGCCGCGCTTCGACCGCACGTTCTGGAAGTACCGCCAGCACGCCAAGGGCTACCGGGTCGTCGCCCTGGAGGCGGGCCACCTCTCGCAGGCCCTGTACCTGTCGGCGACGGACGCGGGCCTGGGCGCATTCATCACCGGGGCGATCAACGAGAAGGAGCTGGAAGCCGCATTCAGCTTGGATCCCGTGAAACAGGGCGCCCTGGCCGTCTGCGGCTTCGGCTGGCGGGCGGGCGTGATGACCACGGCGGAACTCGATCCGGACGCGCGGGTGTGGTCGGCGCCGTCGGTTCAGTGAACATGACTGCAGGCAGGCGACATTCGCCGACGCTCTCGGTAGGCTCTGACGCTCCCCACAGCGGTGTGTCATCCATGCGTGCGATTTTCCGGCGTCTTCTGGTGAGCTTCCTCTTCGCGGTTCCGTTGTGCGCCCTCGCCAGCGACATCCCGCAGGACCTCAATGCACTGCGCGTTCGCCAAGCCGAAATCAAGGCCGGGCTCGAAGCGCACAGCACCGGCGTCTACAAGGAAATGTCGGCCCAGTCGCGGGCCGAGTTGCTGGCCAGGCAGTCGGCCATGCTCGCGCTGCTCGAGGGCAAGCAGGCAGCGAGCGAGCTGACCGACAACCAGCAGGCCCAGGTTGCGCAGACCATCGCCTGGATCGACACCGAGCTGAAGCAGGCAGGTGACGAGCGCATGGTGTGCGAACGCCGCCAGATTCTCGGCAGCAATCGCAAGGAGCGTGTCTGCATGACCGCGGCCCAGATGCGCGCGCAGCGCGATGCGGCGCGGGATCGCATGGACCGCCGAAGCATCTGCGACGACTGCAAGGGCAATTGAGCCCACACCACGCTGTACAGGACGGGCGCCCGCTGGGCGCCCGTTTTCGTTGCAGGGCAGGGCGGAGCTGGCGGCGCGGGCCGGCATCGGGAGGCGCACGAGCGTATTGCGGTAGCTGCGGGCCGGGCGTAGTGTCGCCCCGCATCGCGACGATCGACCGGCGCCGTTGCGATAGGGAGGTTGCAGCCGGCCTCACATCATCCAGCGACGAGGAATGGACCAATGATCAAGCGCTACCTGATCGCCGCCTGTCTTGCCGCATTCGCGCAAACCGGACTTGCAGCGGAAGCCACCGAAGACGGACTGCAGGTGATCCTCCACCAGCAAGCCGAACTGCGCGCCGACCTGGAGGATGGCGGCATCGCCGGCCTGACCCCGCGCCAGAACGGCATCGTGCGCAAGGCGCAGGCGGAAGTCTTCGCCGTGACCGAGGGCAAGACGCGGCTGGAACAGCTGTCGATGGACGAGAAGATCCGCATGGAAAACGCGCTGGAGCGAATCAATGCGGAAGTGAAGAACAACCGTGCCGCCAGCGACGACCAGAACGTGTGCTGGCGCGAGCGGGCCAGCGGTTCGAAGATGAAGACCACCCGCTGCGGCACCAAGGCGGAGATGCGCGAGGCGCGCGAAGGCGCCCGCGACTACATGGAAAAGCCGAAGGTTTGCGTTCCCCCCGGGTGCGGCGGCAGCTGATCGCCTGGTTTTGCGGCCTTGGCCGCCGTAGCGGCCAGGCGGCAATCGCAGATGTGGAAAAGGGCGGGCGACCGCCCTTTCTTTTGTGCCCGCCAGCGTGATTGCCCGCCCGGGGAGGCAGGCGTAATGTCCTTCCCGGGTAGACAGATGCGGCCGGCGGCTGCCACTTCCGGTCGCAACGGGAGGCAAACATGAAAACCCTGGTATTAGCGCTCCTGCTTTCGCTTCCGGCAACGGTGGTCGCACAGGCGCCCGCCGCCGCCCAGCAAGCCGCGCCCGATTCGCTGCAGATCCTGGTCGACCAGCAACGCGCCTTGCGCGCGGACCTGGACGACGGTGGCATCGCAGGGCTCACCCCACGACAGAACAACATCGTGCGCAAGGCCCAGGACGAGTTCTTTGCGCTTACCCAAGGCAAGGCGCGGCTCGACGACCTGTCCATGGACGACAAGGTCCGCGTGGAAAATTCGCTCGAGCGGATCAACGCCGAGGTCAAGAACACGCGCACGGCCAGCGACGATCAGAACGTCTGCTGGCGCGAGCGGGTCAGCGGCTCCAACCTGAAGACGACGCGCTGCGGCACGAAGGCGGAAATGCGCGAGGCCCGTGAAGGTGCGCGCGACTTCCTCGACCGGCCCAAGGTATGCGGAGAGCAGTGCGGGGGCGGAGGTTCATAGCCGTTTGCCGGCGCCCGCTGCTGCGGGGCGGGCGCTCCGTTCGGCGCAACGGAAGCCGAGCGCTTCGGTGAGATGCGCGGTGCGGATCTGCGGCTCCGCGTCGAGGTCGGCAATGGTGCGCGCAACCCGCAGGATGCGATGGAGCGAGCGCGCCGAGAGCTGGAGCGCATCCACGGCGCGCTCCAGCAGCGCCTGGTCGGCTGGCGCCAGCCGGCACACCGTCATGGTGTCGCGCTGGTTGAGGCGCGCGTTGATCGTGCCCGTGCGCGTCAGCTGCAGCTCGCGGGCCCGGGCGACACGCGTGCGTACGTCCGCGCTGGTCTCGCCCGCCGGCTGCTCCGCCCGCAGCTCGGCCGGCGCCAGCCGTGGCACCTCCACGTGCAGGTCGATGCGGTCCAGCAGCGGCCCGGAAATGCGCGCGCGATAGCGGTGCACCGCTTCGCCGCCGCATCGGCAGCGGCCACTGGGATCGCCCGCCCAGCCGCACGGACAGGGGTTCATTGCGGCCACCAGCTGGAAACGCGCGGGAAACTCGCTGTGTCGCGCCGCGCGCGAGATCGTCACCACGCCGGACTCGAGCGGTTCGCGCAGGACTTCCAACGCCCGCCGGTCCCATTCCGGCAGCTCGTCCAGGAACAGCACGCCGTTGTGGGCGAGCGAGATCTCCCCCGGGCGCGGTTCGCCCCCGCCGCCGACCAGGGCGACGGCGCTGGCCGTGTGGTGCGGCGCGCGGAACGGCCGGTCGCGCCAGCGGGTCGGGTCCAGGCCACGCCCGCTGACCGATGCGATGGCCGCCGTCTCGAGCGCTTCGTCCTCGCTCGCCTCCGGCAACAATCCCGGCAGGCGCGACGCCAGCAGGGTCTTGCCGCAACCCGGCGGGCCCACGAACAGCAGGTGATGCCCACCGGCCGCGGCGACTTCCAGGGCACGGCGCGCATGCGCCTGGCCGCGGACGTCGGCCAGGTCCACCGTTGCCGTGCACTGCATCGGCAAGGCCTGCGCCGGCGGCAGCTGTTTGCGGCCGTCGAGCATCGCGCACACTTCCAGCAGCGTGCGCGCGGTATGCACTTCCACCTGCGACGCGAGCGCGGCTTCGGCGCCATTGCCCTCGGGCACGACCAGCTTGCGGCCCGCCTGTGCGGCCGCGAGGGCGGCGGGCAGGGCGCCGTCGACCGCGCGCAGTTCCCCGGTGAGGCCCAGCTCGCCGAGGAACTCGAACTCGTTGAGCGCCTGCAGCGGTATCTGGCCGCTGGCTGCCAGGATGCCCAGCGCGATCGGCAGATCGAAGCGCCCGCCGTCCTTGCGCAGGTCGGCGGGCGCCAGGTTCACGGTGATCACGCGCGCGGGGAATTCGTACTGCGCGCAGGTGATCGCCGCGCGCACGCGGTCCTTGGCTTCGCGCACCGCCGCTTCCGGCAGGCCGACCAGCGAGAAGCGCGGCAAACCGCCGGCGAGGTGCACTTCGACGCGGACCGCCGGCGCACGCACGCCCGTTCGCGCACGGCTGTGCACGAGAGCCAGGTTCATGGGGTCGACTCAGTGGTGCGGCGGTTGCGCCGCGCCGGCGCCTAGCTGCGCTTCCAGCTCGGCGACGGTGCGCTGCAGTTCTTCCAGCTTCTCGCGGGTGCGCAGCAGCACGGCGCGCTGCACTTCGAATTCCTCGCGCGTCACGAGGTCGAGCTTGGCCAGGCCCGACTGCAGCACCGACTTGAAGTTCTGCTGGAGTTCTTCCTGACCCTCGCGCAGGCCGGGCGGCACCAGCGAGCTGAGGCGGCGGGCGAGGTCGTCGAGATGGCTGAGGTCGATCATGGGTTTGGCTCCTTCGGCGTTGGGTCCAGCGTGGACCGGGGGCCGAAGCGGCGCACTCGGCCGAAGCCTTGGCGCGGGGTAGGAAACATCCGATGCCGCCATTGTAGGTCACGGCCCGATCCAGGCTTCACGCCGCATGCAGCGCCGGCGCTCGCCGGCCACCGCCGCGCGGCTTATCCTCCTCGCGCAAGCCAGGGAGACATGCGATGAAGATGGTCATGGCGGTGATCAAGCCGTTCAAGCTCGACGACGTGCGCGAAGCGCTGGCCGAAGCCGGTGTCGCGGGCATCACCGCCACCGAGGTCAAGGGGTTCGGTCGCCAGAAGGGCCACACCGAGCTCTACCGCGGCGCCGAGTACGTGGTCGACTTCCTGCCCAAGATCAAGCTCGAGGTCGCGGTTACCGACGATCAGGCCGATGCGGTGGTCGAAGCGATCATGAAGGCCGCCGGCACCGGCAAGATAGGCGATGGCAAGATCTTCGTCTGGGACCTGGACCGGGTGGTGCGCATCCGCACCGGCGAAATGGACGGCGACGCGCTCTGACCCAGCCGCGGTCGCGCCGCCCGCCGGATCAGATCTCGACGGCCACGCGGTTGCGGCCGGCTTCCTTCGCCCGGTACAGCGCGGCGTCGGCGCGATCGATCACGTCGTGCACGCCGTCGTCGTGCGCACGCAGCAGCGCCAGGCCGAGGCTGATGGTGACGTTGAGTTCCTCGGCGATGTCCGACAGGTCGAGGCGATGCACGCTGTCGCGCAGGCGTTCGGCGACGATCAGGGCGGCGTCGGGCGAGGTATTCGGCAGCAGGACGATGAATTCCTCGCCGCCCATGCGCCCGAGCAGGTCCTTCTGCCGCAGCACCGACTCGCACGCGCGCGCCACGCGCACCAGCACCTGGTCGCCGCCGGCATGGCCGTGGCCGTCGTTGATGCGCTTGAACCAGTCGAGGTCGAAGGTCAGCACCGCCAGCGGTTCGCCCAGTGCGCGCGCATGCTCGACCGCCTGCTCGGCGGCGACCTCGACGTGGCGGCGATTGGCGACGCCGGTGAGTGCATCGGTGAGGGCCAGCTTGTTGATCCTGCGCATGCTGCGCAGCTGGCGCAGGAACAGGCCCAGCAGCAGCACCATCAACAGGGCGATGCTGATCAATGCCGCGACCTGCCAGCGATTGGCGCGCTCGATAGCCTGCAGCCGCTGCTGCTGGCTGCGCCGCTCGGCCTGCAGGCGGGCGTTCTCGAGGTCGCGGCGCGCGGTGTCGAACTGGTACTGCAGCAGCAGCGACTGCTGCGTGCGCGCGTCGTCGTTGAGCTTGCGGCGGCCGGTGCGTTCGAGCTTCAGGTCGTCCATCGCCGCGCGGTAGTCGCCCAGCGCCTCGTGGCTGAGCGCGCGGGCGGCGTACAGGTCGACCTGGTAGCGCAGGTTGGGATCGGCATCGAACGCGCGCGTTGCGCGGTCGTAGTGGTCGAGGGCCTGCCGGTCCTCGCCGCGGCCGGCGAGGACCATGCCCTCGAGCAGCTGCAGCATGGCCTCGTTGGACCGGTCGCCGACGCGCTCAAAGCCGATGCGCGCGGTCGCCAGCGCGGTTTCCGCACCGCTGAAATCGCCCTTCTTCACCAGCGCCGAGCCCATCGCGAGGTGGCCGGCGGCCACGTCGTACTCGAGCCCGTGCTCGGCGGCGACATCGATCGCGCGGCGCAGCACGGCCAGGGCCTCGTCGTGGTGGCCCAGGTCCTCGTGCAGGAAGCCCGTCTGCAGCAGGGCGACCGACAGCAGCCCCGGATCGCCCTGGCGCTCGGCGAATGCCACGCCCTGGCGCAGGTACTCCAGCGCCTTGGCGTGGTCGCCCATGCGCCGGTACGCCGCGGCGATGTCGCCGAGGCCGGCTTCGGCCTCGCGGCGCAGGCCGGCGCCGGTGTAGACGCGCTGCGCTTCGAGGAAGTCGGAGAGGGCTGCGGCCTGCTGCCCCAGCAGCGAGCGCAGGCTGCCGCGGTGGACGAGCGCCTGCGCCAGCAGGCGCGGGTCGTCGTGCTTGCGGGCCAGGGCGAGCGCGGCCTCGACCGTGGTGATCGACTGCGAGGTCTGGCCGGAACCGTCGATGTAATTGGCCTCGCACAGGCCGAAGCGGATCTGTTCGCCCACGTCGCGCAGCCGCAGCGCGTCGCGCATGCCCGCCCGCGCGAACGCCAGCCCGACGGCCGGCTGGCCCAGGTCGTCGTAATCGCAACGGAAGCCGCGCAGGCGCAGTTCGCGCCGGGCGTCGTCCCTGGGGCGCAGCGCTGCCAGGCGCGCCACGACCTCGCGGACCTGCTGCGGCCCGGACACGACGAGGTCGCCGCGTTCAATCTGTTCGATCAGGCGATCGAACTGCCCGCCATCCGGCGCGGTGCCGAAACCGGCCAGTTGCTGCGCGTTGTCGCGCGCAAGGGCCTGCGCTGGCGCGCTCGCGGAAGCGCACCAGCCGAACACGGCCAGCAGGTAGACGAACCCCAAAGTGCGCAAGACATCCCCCCGGATCGAGCGCAGACGGCGCATGTGCCGTCCGGCGGGCACCGTAACACACGCCTACCGCGGGGCTTGAGACGCACGGCGCTGTTCCGCCGCCGTTGGTCCGCGAGGGCTTATTCGCCCAGTGCGGCGGCGACGAAGGGCGGGGACACCAGCGCGCCCTGGTGGATGCCGGCGCTGTAGTACTTGGTGTCGAACGGCCGCGCGTCCGCATCGGCGGCGCGGAAGTCGAAACCGCCGCCCTTGCGCGCCAGGGTGCAGGACCACCAGCCGGTCGGATAGCACGGCTGCGGGAAAGGCAGGGTCTTGAAGGTGGTGAAGCCGGCCTTGCCCATCTCGCCGCGCATTTCCTTGATCAGGTCGAGCAGCACCAGCGGCGACTCGGACTGCTGGACCAGGATGCCGTCGTCCTTCAGCGCCTTGAAGCAGCTCTGGTAGAAGGCCTTGTTGAACAGGCCCTCGGCCGGACCGACCGGATCGGTCGAGTCGACGATGACGATGTCGACGCTGCCCGGGGCGCAGTTGGCCATGTAGGCGATGCCGTCGTCGAACAGCAGCTGCGCGCGCGGGTCGTTGTTGGAATCGCACAGCTCCGGGAACCACTTCTCGGCCATGCGCGTCACCTGCTCGTCGATGTCGCACTGCACGGCCTTCTCCACGCCCCTGTGCTTGAGCACTTCGCGCAGGGTGCCGCAGTCGCCGCCGCCGATGATCACGACGTGCTTCGGATTGGCGTGGGTGAACAGCGCCGGGTGCGACATCATCTCGTGGTAGAGGAAGTTGTCGCGCGCGGTCAGCATCATCGCCCCGTCGATGAGCATCAGGTTGCCCCAGTCGGTGCTCTCGTAGATCTCGATGAACTGGAACGGCGACTGCACCTCGTCCAGCTTCTTCGTGATCCGGTAGCCGATGGCCGAGCCGGCGCGCTCGAAGTTCTCGTAATGCCAGGAGGTGTCGGTGGTCATCGCAGGCTCCGCTGTGCCGGATCGGGGGGGGCGCGGATTGTAACGGACGCTTGCAGTGGGTCCGGTTACGACGCTGTCGCCAACGCCCAGGGCCGGGGCCTTCGGCCGCTGCGGGCGCGGCAGCGAAGACGGCGTCTGCGGGCGAATCGCGGCGCGGCGTTAGAATGCGCGCCTGCTCGTACCCCGCTTTTCCTCCCCCGTTCGCTACAGGAAGCATGCCGATGACCGCCTGGTCGCTCGACCACGCCCGCAGGACCTACTCGATTCCGCACTGGTCGGAGGGTTACTTCGATGTCGACGCGGCCGGCCGCATCACCGTGGCGCCGCGCGGGCCGCAGGGCCCGTCGATCCCGCTGCCGGAAGTGATCGACAAGGCCAGGGCGCAGGGCGCGAAGCTGCCCCTGCTGGTGCGCTTCCCCGACATCCTCGGCGACCGCCTGCGCAAGTTGCAGGGTGCCTTCGCCCAGGCGATGGGCGACTGGGACTACGCCGGCGGCTACACCGCGGTCTATCCGATCAAGGTCAACCAGCACGCGGGCGTGGCCGGCACCCTGGCCTCGCACCACGGCGAAGGCTTCGGCCTGGAAGCCGGCAGCAAGCCGGAACTGATGGCGGTGCTGGCGCTGTCGCGTCCGGGCGGACTGATCGTCTGCAACGGCTACAAGGACCGCGAGTACATCCGCCTGGCCCTGATCGGCCGCAAGCTCGGACTCGAGACCTTCATCGTCGTGGAGAAGCCGTCCGAACTGCCGCTGATCATCGAAGAAGCGCGCGCGCTGGGGGTGAAGCCCGGCCTCGGCGTGCGCATGCGCCTGGCCTCGCTGGGCGCCGGCAAATGGCAGAACAGCGGCGGCGACAAGGCCAAGTTCGGGCTCTCGCCGCGCCAGGTACTGGACCTGTGGAAGGAATTGCGCGACGCCGGCCTGGAGGACTGCCTGGGCCTGCTGCATTTCCACATGGGCTCGCAGATCTCCAACGTGCGCGACATCGCCAACGGCATGCGCGAGGCGACGCGCTACTTCGTCGAACTGTCCGTGCTCGGCGCCAAGGTGCGCTACATGGACGTCGGCGGCGGCCTCGGCATCGACTACGAAGGCACGCGTTCGCGCAGCTACTGCTCGATCAACTACGGCGTGAACCAGTACGCCTCCAGCATCGTGCAGCCGCTGGCCGAGGCCTGCGAGGAATACGGCCTGCCGCCGCCGCGCGTGATCACCGAATGCGGCCGCGCGATGACCGCGCACCACGCGGTGCTGGTTGCCAACGTGTCGGAAGTCGAGCAGGCGCCGGAAGGCCGCGTGCCCGACCAGCACGACGACGAGCCGGCGGTGATCCGCCACCTGCGCGAGATCCACGCCGAGATCGATGCGCGCCCGGCGGTGGAGCTGTTCCATGAGGCGCAGCACCACCACAGCGAAGGCCTGTCGCTGTACGCGCTGGGCCAGATCGACCTGACCCACCGCGCGCGCATCGACGACCTGTTCTACGCGATCGCGCACGCGGTGCGCGCGCGCCTGAGCTACGACGAGAAGAGCCACCGCGACCTGCTCGACGAACTCAACGACCGCCTGGTCGACAAGTACTTCGTCAATTTCAGCGTGTTCGAGTCGATGCCGGACGTGTGGGCGATCGACCAGGTGTTCCCGATCGCGCCGATCGAGCGCCTGGACGAGGCGCCGACCCGGCGCGGGGTGATCGCCGACATGACCTGCGACTCCGACGGCATGATCGATACCTATGTCGAGACCGAAGGCCTGGACAGTTCGCTGCCGCTGCACGAGATGCGGCACGGCGAGTCGTACCGGCTCGGCTTCTTCCTGGTCGGTGCGTACCAGGAGATCCTCGGCGACATCCACAACCTGTTCGGCGACACCGACGCGGTCGAGGTGCACCTGGACGGCGACGGCTACGCGATGAGCCAGCAGCGCCGCGGCGACACCGCCGACGTGATGCTCGACTACGTCGGCTACCAGCTGGCCGACCTGCGCGCGGCGTATCGCGGCAAGGTCGCGGCGGCGCACCTGCCGGCCGACGAAGCCGAGCGCATGAACGCCGCGCTGGAAGCCGGCCTCACCGCCTACACCTACCTCAGCGACGAGCCGCTGGCGTGAGCGCGGGCGACGACGGCGGTCGCAAGCGCTACCTGGTGCTCACGCTGCGCACGCCGCAGTTCGACCCGGCCACGCTGGTGCCGCACCGCGAGCACCTCGACCGCCTGCGCCTGAACGGACAGCTCGAGCTGTCCGGTCCGTTCGCCGACCGCAGCGGCGGCGCCTACCTCGTGCGTGCCGGCGATTTCGCCGAGGCCCAGGCCATTGCCTTCAGCGACCCGGTGCACGTCAGCGGGTCGTCGAAGGTGATGGTGTACGAGTGGATCGTCGCCTAACAGCGAAGAATTCGAGGGACGTCGCGCTCAGGCGTCGCGCGCGACCTGGAAGCCGGCGAACGACTGGCTTACCGGCATCATTTCCAGCCGGTTGACGTTGAGGTGCGGCGGCAGCGTCGCGATCCAGAAGATGGTGTCGGCGATGTCCTGCGCGGTCATCGGCTGCGCGCCCTGGTACAGCGCATCCGAGGCGGCCTGGTCGCCGTGCGTGCGCACCAGGGTGAATTCGGTTTCGGCCATGCCCGGTTCGAGCGTGGTCACGCGCACGCCGGTGCCGTGCAGGTCGCTGCGCAGGCCGAGCGAGAACTGGCTGACGAAGGCCTTGGTGCCGCCGTAGACGTTGCCGCCGGGATACGGGTAGCTGGCCGCGGTCGAACTGATGTTGACGATCGCGCCGCGGCGTTCGATCAGGGTCGGCAGGACGCGACGGGTCAGCGTGACCAGCGCGGTGATGTTGGTGTCGATCATGCGCTGCCAGTCGTCCAGGCGCGCATCCTGCGCAGGCCGGGTGCCCTGCGCGAGGCCGGCGTTGTTGACCAGCAGGTCGATGCCGCGGAAGGCCTCGGGCAGCGCGTCCATGGCCGCGTTCATTGCCTGCGCGTCGCGGATGTCGAACGCCGCGGCATGCACGCGGTCGGCGCCGAGTTCGTCCACCAGCGACTGCAGTCGGTCCGCGCGGCGGCCGGTGGCGACCACGTTCCAGCCGCCGGCGACGAAGCGGCGGGCGGCGGCGGCGCCGAAGCCGGAGGTGGCGCCGGTGATCAGGGCGGTTTTCGACATCGACGCGTCTCCGGACTGGACCTGCTTACTTCACCTTGATCGCCAGCGCCTGCAGACCGCCGGACGAGAGCTTGCGCTTGGCTTCGGCCAGGTCGCCGGCGGTGCCATAGGGCCCCATGCGCACGCGATACACCGTTGCGCCCTTGATCTCGGCGGATTCAACGCGCGCGCCCAGGCCGAGCAGCGCGATCTTCGCCTTCAGTTCCTCGGCCTGGCCGGACGCCTGGAACGCGCCGGCCTGGAGCAGGTAGCGGGTGTTGTCGTCGAGCGCCGACGCAGGCGAAGTCGCCGTTGCCGTCGAAGGCGCGGGTGCCGCCGCCTTCACGCCCGGGGCCGGGGTGGTCGCGGCCGGGCGCGGCACCTGCGCGGCCGTTGCCGCTGCGCTCTCGTCGACGGGCTTGGGCAGGGCTTCGTGTGCGGCGGTGTCGGCCGGTTCCGCGGTGGGTGCCTGGGCCTGCTTCTGCCGTGCCGCCTCGCGCTGGGCCTCGGCGCGCTCGGTGGCCGCGATCTCGGCATCGCTCAGCGGCACTTCCTTGCCCGGCAGCAGGGTGTAGAAGTCGTACTGCTCGTCGTTCTTGTCCGCCTTGTCCTTGTCCTTGTCCTTGCCCGGCTTCGGCGCGGGCGTGTCGCCCTCGGGCGCCACCGCGTCCTCGTCCTCGGCGACCGCCACCGGCTGCGCATCGGGATTGGGCTGCGGACGGAAGAAGCCGTCGCCATCGGACTTGAGGTACTTGGGCAGCACGGCCATCGCCACTACCGCCAGCAGCACGCCCAGTACCAGCCAGGCCCAGCCGGGAATGCTGTTGCTGCTGCCGCCACTGCGCCGTGCCTGCGACTTGCCACGCTTTGCTGCCACTTCGTTCTGCCTTGGGGCGATGCCGCCCTCGTGTTCGTTGCCAGTGTTGCCGGGTGAATCCTAACGGTGGACGCGCTTACATCACTTCCGGCGCGCTCACGCCCAGCAGTTCCAGGCCGTTGGCCAGCACCTGCCGCGTCGCCAACGCCAGCACCAGGCGCGCGTCGCGCAGGTTGGCGTCGTCGACCAGGAACTGGTGGTCGTTGTAATACGTCTGGAAGGTCTGCGCGAGTTCGAGCAGGTACACGGCGATCTGGTGTGGTTCCAGGTCGCGACCGGCCATCTCGACCACGTCGGGATAGCGCAGCAGCGTGGTGACGAGTTCGCGCGCGCTGTCGTCGTCGAGGTCGAGCGGCTGCGCCAGGCCGTTGGCCTGGTCGAACGACAGGCCGCGCTCCTTGAGCTGGCGGGTCAGGCCGTGCATGCGCGCGTGCGAGACCTGCACGTAGTACACCGGGTTGTCGAGCGACTGGCTGCGCGCGAAGTCGATGTCGAAGGTGAGCTGCGAGTCGGGCTTGCGCGCGATCAGGAACCAGCGCGTCGCATCCTTGCCGACCTCTTCGATCAGGTCGCGCAGGGTCAGGTAACTGCCGGCACGCTTGGACAGCTTCACTTCCTCGCCGCCGCGCATCACCGTGACCATCTGGTGCAGCACGTACTCCGGCCAGCCCGTGGGAATGCCGCAGTCCAGCGCCTGCAGGCCGGCCAGCACGCGATTGAGCGAGCCGTGGTGGTCGGCGCCCAGTTCGGTGATCGCGCGCTCGTAGCCGCGCAGCCACTTGCTGCGGTGGTAAGCGACGTCCGGCACGAAGTACGTGTAGGTGCCGTCGGACTTGCGCATCACGCGGTCCTTGTCGTCCCCGAAATCAGTGGTGCGCAGCCACAGCGCGCCGCCTTCCTCGTAGGTGTGGCCATGGGCGACCAGCTCGCGCACGGTCTCGTCGACCTTGCCGTCGGTGTAGAGCGAGCTCTCGAGGAAATACACGTCGAAGCCGACGCCGTACGCGGCGAGGTCGCCGTTCTGCTCGCGGCGCAGGTAGGCAACGGCGAACTGGCGGATCGCGTCGAGGTCGTTGGGATCCTTCGCGCCGACCACGGTGTGGCCTTCGACTTCGACGCTGTCGCCGCGCAGGTACGCATTGGCGACGTCGACGATGTAGTCGCCGCGGTAGCCGTCCTGGGGCCAGCCGGCGTCGTCCGGACCCTTGCCCTGCGCGCGCGCCTGCACCGAGATGGCGAGGTTGTTGATCTGCGCGCCGGCGTCGTTGTAGTAGAACTCGCGCTTCACGCTCCAGCCGTTGGCATCGAGCACGCGCGCGATGCAGTCACCGATCACCGCGGCGCGGCCGTGGCCGACATGCAACGGGCCGGTCGGATTGGCCGAGACATATTCGACCCCGGCGGTGTGGCCCTTGCCGGAGTCATTGCGGCCGTAGCGCGGGCCCTGCGCGAGTACCTCGCCGACCTGCGCGCGCCAGGCGGCCTCGGCGACGAAGAAGTTGATGAAACCCGGGCCGGCGATCTCGACCCTGGCGATCGCGTCGTTCTCGGGCAGCGCGTCGACCAGCGCCTGCGCGATCGCGCGCGGGTTCGACTTGGCCGGCTTGGCCAGCAGCATGGCCGCGTTGCTGGAGAAATCGCCCTGGGCGCGGGTCTTGGGGCGCTCGATCACGAAGTCGGGCGTGGCCAGATCGGCGGGGATCGTGCCGGCGGCGCGCAGGGAATCGATGGCCTGCGCGACCAGCGCGCGGAGGGTGGATTTCACGGGATTTTTCGGCGGTGTAGCGGGCCGGGCATTGTACGCGAGCGCCAGCGGCGGCCGCGCCGTGCGCGCGCGCCGGGCTGAGGCCAGGGCGCCGGTCGCGGGCGCCCGCAATCGGACGCCGCCCGCCCCTAGACCCAGCCGCGGGCGGCCAGCGACACCGGGGCGCCATCGCCGATGACGAAATGGTCCAGCAGTCGCAGGTCCACCAGCGCCAGGGCCTGCTTCAACCGCGCGGTGACCGCGCGATCGGCGGCGGACGGTTCCGGGTTTCCGCTCGGATGGTTGTGGGCAACGATCACCGCGGCCGCGTTGTGGCCCAGGGCACGCCGGACGACTTCACGCGGGTGCACCTCGGCGCCGTCGAGCGTGCCCTGGAACAGTTCCTCGAAGGCGAGCACGCGGTGGCGGGTATCCAGGAAGAGCGCCGCGAACACCTCGTGCGGCAGGCCACGCAGGCGCTGGGCGAAATAGCGCCCGGCGGACTGCGGATCGGCCAGCGCGGCGCCGCGCTTGAGCTCCGCGTGCAGCAGGCGGCGGCTCAGCTCCAGCGCGGCGGCAAGGGTGCAGGCGCGCGCCGGTCCCAACCCGCGCAGCCGCTGCAGCTCGCGCGGGGAGCGCTCGAGCAGCGTGCGCAGCGGGCCGTGTTGGGTCAGCAGTTCCCGCGCCGTGGCCACCGCATCGCGGCCGCGCAGCCCGGAGCCGAGGAACAATGCGAGCAGCTCCGCATCGGACAGCGCGGCCGCGCCGCGGGCCAGCAATTTTTCGCGGGGGCGTTCGCTGGCTGGCCAGTCGCGGATGTGCATCTTCACTCGCCGGGGGAAAGGGGTTCCCGGACGCGGCGAACCGCGCGGCACAACCAGTGGCAGGCCGCGCGTCGTGCGCGCCGCGCCCGGGAGGTAACCAGCATGCGGATGCGCCAACGTCCGGCGAATCGGGCGAAACCACGCGTTCGGGTAAGCTAAACGCCCGTTTCGCGGCAGGAATTTTCCGACCGATGGCCGATGCCCGCGCCGCAGTCCAGCTCGCCGACCAGCGCATCCTGCTGTGCGTATGCGGCGGCATTGCCGCGTACAAGGCGGCCGAACTGGTCCGGCGCCTGCGCGACGCCGGGGCGCAGGTGCAGGTGGCGATGACCGATGCCGCGAGGCGCTTCGTCGGTACCACCACGTTCCAGGCCCTCTCGGGGTTCCCGGTGCGCACCTCGCTGTGGGACGAAGCGGCGGAAGCTGCAATGGGCCACATCGAACTGGCGCGCTGGGCCGACCGCATCGTGGTCGCGCCCGCCACCGCGAACACCCTGGCCAAGCTCACCCACGGTTTCGCCGACGACCTGGTCAGCACGCTCTGCCTGGCCACCAGCGCGCCCATCACGGTGTGCCCGGCGATGAACCACCGCATGTGGCTGCATCCCGCCACCCAGGCCAACATCGCCACGCTGCGCGCGCGCGGGGTGCAGGTGATCGGCCCCGCCGACGGCCCGCTGGCCGAGGGCGAATCCGGCCCGGGGCGGCTGAGCGAACCCATGGACATCGTCGCCGCGCTCGCCGGGGCGATGCGATGAGCTTGCGCGGACGCCGCGTCGTGGTCAGCGCGGGACCGACCTTCGAGGACCTGGATCCGGTCCGCTTCATCGGCAACCGCAGCAGCGGCAAGATGGGCTTTGCCATTGCCGGCGCCGCGGCACGCCAGGGTGCCCAGGTGGTGCTGATCGCGGGCCCGGTGTCGCTTCCGACGCCGCCCGGTGTCGCCCGCATCGATGTGCGCAGCGCCGCGCAGATGCATGCGGCGGTGCTGGATGCCTTGCCCGCCGACGTCTACATCGGTGCGGCCGCCGTCGCCGACTTCACCCCGCGCCACGTCGCTCCCGGCAAGATCAAGAAGCAGGCCGGCATGGACACGCTGGTGCTGGAGCTGGTCCGCACCCCCGACATCCTCGCGGACGTCGCCGCGCATGCGTCGCGGCCGCGCCTGGTGGTCGGTTTTGCGGCAGAAACCGACCATGTGGAGCAGTACGCACGGGGCAAGCTGGAGAAGAAGCGCCTCGATCTGATCGCCGCCAATCGCGTCGGCGTCGCCGGCAGCGGCTTCGAGAGCGACGACAACGCGCTGGTGGTGTACGGGCGCGCCGGTTTCGAGCGGGCGTTGGGGCCGGCGTCGAAGGCCGAGTTGGCAGACAACTTGCTTGAACTGATCTCGGCGTCGCTGGACTGAGCGCCTGGCGCCGCGCGCGGCGATAACGCAACCGCAGGAACCGCATGCACCACACGCTTGAACTGAAGATCCTCGACGCGCGCTTCGGCGCCGAGTGGCCATTGCCCGAATACGCCACGCCGGCCAGCGCCGGCCTCGACCTGCGCGCCGCGCTCGACACGGCGCTGACGCTGGCCCCGGGCGATGCCGCCCTGGTGCCATCGGGCCTCGCGATCCACGTCGGCGATCCGACCATGTGCGCGGTGATCCTGCCGCGCTCCGGCCTGGGGCATAAGCACGGGATCGTGCTCGGCAACGGTACCGGCCTGATCGACGCGGACTACCAGGGGCCGCTCATGATCAGCGTGTGGAATCGGGGTCGTGAGGCTTTTACGATTCAGCCCGGGGACCGCATTGCCCAGCTCGTGGTGCTGCCGATCGTGCGGGCGACGCTGCAGGTGGTGGACGAATTCGAAGCCAGCGCGCGTGGCGCGGGCGGCTTCGGGCATACCGGCGTGCGCTGAGCAGCGCTGCGACGGCGGAATTACGACAGGACTGGATGATGACCGAGAAGAAGACCCTTGCCCCCGCGCAGCTCAAGCTGCTGTGCCAGCTCGCCGCAGTCGTGCTGGCGCTGCTGGCCGCGTGGTTCGGATGGAGCGCGTGGGAGCAGTTCCGCGACAGCAACCGCAGGGACGCGGTGGCACGGGCCCGCGACGCGGCCGTGCAGGGCGCGCAGGGCCTGCTCGCGGCGGAGCAGAAGCAGTTCGCGGCGCAGCTGCAGAGCGCGCCGGTGCAGGCGGCATTGGCCGCCAACGACCTGCGCCTGGCCGGTGAAGCGCTGACCCAGGGGTGGGCATCGGCGACCGACGGCGAAGTCCTCTCCACCGACCTGGATCCCGCCTACGCCGGCCTGCCCAAGACGGGATACGGCCGGCTCGCCGCGATGGAGCAGGCGCTGGCGGACCGCAAGCCGGTGGCGTGGGTCGTGACCGACGGCCTGGGCAAGCGGAAGCTCGCCCTGGCCGCGCCGGTGCTGCGCGGCGCCGAGCTTGTGGGCGTCGCCAGCGTGCGCCTGCCGCTGGACAAGCTCGCCGGCGGCGTCGAAGGCGCGCGGGTGCCGGAGGAGACCTACCTGGCCCTGCGCCAGGGTTCCTCGAGCCTGGTCGAGCGTGGTGACAAGGCCCTGGGCAATGGCGCCGAGGCCATGGCGGCCAAGGTCCCGGGCAGCGACCTGCGCATCGCCGCCGCGGTGCCGGATGTCGCGGGCGGACCGCTCGGCCTGGGCTGGTTGCCGTGTGCAATCGCGACCGTGCTGCTGGCGCTTGGTGCGCTGGGCGCATGGTTCTACCCCACGCTCGCGGGACGTCGCCGCGGCCTGCAGGCCACGGCGGTCGGCGAAGCCGAACCGACGCTGGCGCAGATGCAGGTGGCGGCCGACCTGGGCGCGCCGCCGCCGGCGGCCGTCGCGAAGCAGCCCGAAGCCGCGCCGGCGCCGAAGACCGGCGTGATCATCGATCGCGGCATTTTCCGGGCGTACGACGTCCGCGGCGTGGTCGGCAAGACCCTGGATGCCGGCATCGCCGAGCTCCTGGGCCAGTCGATCGGTTCGCTCATGCAGCAGCAGGGCCTGCTCGACATCGTGGTGGGCCGCGACGGGCGGCTTTCCGGGCCGGAACTGACCGAGGGCCTGATCAATGGCCTGCGCAAGGCCGGCCGCAACGTCATCGACATCGGCATGGCGCCGACGCCGGTGATCTATTTCGGCGCCTACCACCTGCGCGCCGGCTCCTGCGTGTCGGTCACCGGCAGCCACAACCCGCCCGACTACAACGGCTTCAAGATCGTCGTCGGCGGCGAGACCCTGTCCGGCGACAGCATCACCGACCTGTACAGCCGCATCGCCGACGACCGCCTGCATACCGCCGATGCGCCCGGCAACGTGCGCTTCCAGGACATCAGCGACGACTACGTCCAGCGCATCGCCAGCGATGTCCAGATCGACCGCCCGCTCAAGGTCGTGGTCGATGCCGGTAACGGCGTCGCCGGCGATATCGGCCCGCGCGTGCTGTCGGCGATCGGCGCCGAGGTCACGCCGCTGTATTGCGAGATCGACGGCACCTTCCCCAACCACCATCCGGACCCGAGCGAGCCGCACAACCTCAACGACCTGATCCGCATGGTCGAGCGCCTCGACGCCGACCTGGGCATCGCCTTCGACGGCGACGGCGACCGCCTCGGCGTGGTCACGCGCGACGGCCAGAACATCTACCCCGACCGCCTGCTGATGCTGTTCGCGCAGGACGTGCTGGAACGCAACCCCGGCGCGATGATCATCTTCGACGTGAAGTGCACCGGCCGTCTGCCGGGCCATATCCTCCGCCACGGCGGCAGCCCGCTGATGTGGAAGACCGGACACTCGCTGATCAAGGGCAAGATGCGCGAAACCGGCGCGGAGCTGGCCGGCGAGATGAGCGGCCACTTCTTCTTCAAGGAGCGCTGGTACGGCTTCGACGACGGCATCTACGCCGCGGCGCGCCTGCTCGAGATCCTCTCGGTGCAGCCCGGGACCCCGGCGGCCACGCTGGCGGCGCTGCCCGATGGCGTGTCCACGCCGGAAATCAAGGTCGATGCACCCGACGGCGATCCGCATGCCTTCGTGGAGCGGTTCCGGAGTGCGGCGCAGTTCGAGGGCGGGCGCATGTCGACGATCGACGGCCTGCGCGTGGATTTCAGCGACGGCTGGGGCCTGGTGCGCGCGTCCAACACCACGCCGGTGCTGGTGATGCGATTCGACGCCGACAACCAGGGCGCACTGCAGCGCATCCAGCAGGCCTTCCGCGAGCAGTTGCTTGCCTTGAAGCGGGATCTCCCGCTGCCGTTCTGAGCCCCATGCGGGCGTGAAGCAGGCACAAAAAAGCCGGTCCAGGACCGGCTTTTTTGCGCGTTGCGCCGCGTGGCGTCAGGTGCCCTCGACCGGGGCTTCGGTCGCTCCCTTGGGTGCCTTCAACTCGCGATAGGTCTGCAACGCATGCCCCAGTTCGGCATCGATCTCGGTGCGGTTCTTGCGGTGGCTCACCAGCATCGCCTGCTGCCGCATCAGTTCGGCATGCTGGGTCTGGATGGTGCCGGTGAGGTTGGCCGGCACGGGCTTGCCGGCCAGTTCGGCCTCGCCGGCCTGCCGCAGCAGGCTGATCAGGCTCTGGCGCAGGCCGCCGATGCTCAGCTGCGACGCCTTGATGGTGTCGTCGAGCAGGGCGATGCGCTCGTTGAAGGCCCGACGCAGGTCGGCCTCGGTAGCGTAGGACTCGGCCATCGCGTGTTCGCGCAGACGCCGGGCGGCCTGCTGGAACTGCGTCTCCGCCTCGATCTGGGCCTGCGCCGCCGCGGCGGCGCGTTCGGCGGGGGTGAGCGCACGGTCGACCTGCCCGGTCGCCAGGCCGCTCTTGGCGCTGATTTCGGTGCGCGCGCTGTCGGCAGCCGAGGCGGGCAGGGCATCGCCGCACACCTTGCGGCCACCCTCGTTCCAGCAGTACAGCTTCTTCTTCGGCGCCTCCTGGGCGCCCGCGGGAGCGGCCACCAGGACGGTGGCGAGTGCCAACACCAACGGTGCGTAGTACGACTTGCTCATGTAAGTGATGCCGAATGTCCTTTGCACTGGAGCATGCAAGGACCGCGCCAGTCGTGCTCGCGGTCGCGTCACGCTTCGGCTTCGCTGCCGTAGCGGGCGCGGTACTCCAGCAGCCGTTCGCGCTGGGCGGCCAGGTCGGGCTGGCCCCCGGCGAGGTGGAGGAGATCGGCCAGGCTCGCGACCGAGATCACCGGCAGGCCATGTTCGCCCGCGACAGTTTGTGCCGCGGAGCGTCGCGACGCGCTCGGATCCACGGCTTCCTGGCGGTCCAGCGCGATCACGATGCCCGCGGCGACGCCGCCGGCCTCGCGAATGATCGCCAGCGCCTCGCGAATGGCCGTTCCGGCGGTGATCACGTCGTCGACGATCAGTACCCGCTGTCCGGCCAGCGGCGCGCCGATCAGGATGCCGCCCTCGCCGTGGGCCTTGGCCTCCTTGCGGTTGAAGGCCAGCGGCAGGTCGCGGCCGCGCCGCGCGTATTCGCAGGCGACCGCGGTCGCCAGCGGGATGCCCTTGTACGCCGGGCCGAACAGCAGGTCGAAGCCGACCCCGTGCGCGTCGATCGCATCCGCGTAGCAGGTGGCCAGTTCGGCCAGCAGCGCGCCGCTATTGAACAGGCCGGCGTTGAAGAAGTACGGACTATGGCGCCCCGACTTGAGGGTGAACTCGCCGAAGCGCAGCGCCTGTGCGCGCAATGCGAGCTGGAGGAAACGGGAACGGTGGTCGTTCATCGGCGTGCGGCTGGGGAGAGTAGGTGAATTCTGCCGCATCGCAATTGCGCCTGCGTGCGCTAGGCTGCGACCTTCGTCCCCGCCCCGGCCTTCATGCGCATCATCAGCTTCAACGCCAACGGCATCCGCTCCGCCGCCAACAAGGGGTTTTTCGACTGGTTCGCCGCGCAGGACGCGGACGTGCTGTGCCTGCAGGAGACCAAGGCGCAGGAACACCAGCTCGGCGATCCCGATGGCCCGGTCGACAACGTCTTCCGCCCCCAGGGCTATCGCGCCTGCTTCAAGGACGCCAGCACCAAGAAGGGCTACAGCGGCGTCGCCATCTACTCCAGGCGCGAACCGGACGAAGTGCTGACCGCGATGGGCTGGCCGGCCTTTGACGACGAGGGCCGCTACATCGAAGCGCGGTATGGCAACCTGAGCGTGGTGTCCATGTACATCCCCTCGGGCTCCTCGGGCGAGCTGCGCCAGGGCTTCAAGTTCGAAGTCATGCAGTGGCTAGAGCCGATCCTGCAGCAATGGCTCCATTCCGGCCGTGACTACGTGTTGTGCGGCGACTGGAACATCGTGCGCAGCCGCCTCGACATCAAGAACTGGACTTCGAACCAGAAGAACTCGGGCTGCCTGCCGCAGGAGCGCGATTGGCTGAACGGCATGTGCCAAGCGGACGTGGGCTGGGTCGATGCCTACCGCCATCTGCATGCCGAAGGCCAGGACTACACCTGGTGGAGCAACCGCGGCGCGGCGCGCGCCAAGAACGTGGGCTGGCGGATCGATTACCAGTTCGTGACGCCGTCGCTGCGGGACAGGCTGAAGGCGTGCGCGATCCACCCGACGCCACGCTTCTCCGACCACGCCCCCTTCTCCGTGGATTACGCCCCATGACCGATGCCGCCGTGCCCGCCAGCAAGCCCCCAAAGCCGTCGGTCTGGAAGGCGTTCACCCAACCCGCGGCGTGGACGATGTTCTTCTTCGGCTTCGCGTCGGGCCTGCCGTTCCTGCTGGTCGCCGGCACCCTGGCGTACTGGCTGAAGGAGCACGGTATCGTGCTCAAGGAAATCACGGTCATCGCCAGCGCCGGCATGACCTACGCGCTGAAGTTCCTGTGGGCGCCGTTGCTCGACCACTCACGCCTGCCTATCTTCTCGCGCCTGGGGCAGCGACGGGGATGGCTGCTGTTCGCACAGACGGGCGTGACCGCCGGCCTGCTCGCGATGTCGTTGGTTACGCCGTCGCAGCTGGGCCTGTTCGTCGGCTGCACATTGCTGGTTGCCTTCGCGGGCGCGACCCAGGACATCGCCGTCGATGCCTACCGAATCGAAATCGCGCCGCCTTCCGCGCAGGGAGCGCTTACCGCCACGTATTCGCTCGGCTACCGGATCGCGCTGATCATCACCGGAGCGTTCGCGTTGTTCATGGCCGACCGGATGGCATGGGCCGCGGTGTACCAGTTGATGGCTGTATTGATGCTCCTGCCGATCGCGGTGACGTGCATCGCGCGCGAGCCTGAGGTGCTGCGCAAACGACCCGCCGGCTGGAACGAGGCGATGCGTGAGGCCGTCGCCGAACCATTCGTGGACTTCTTCCGTCGTTACGGGTGGCAGACGGCCACGTTGACGCTGTTGTTCATCCTCCTGTTCAAGATTCCCGAGCAGGCACTGGTGGGCGGAATCATGAGTCCGTTCTACCTGGACATGGGTTTCAGCAAGACCGAGATCGGTGCGATCACGAAGATCTACGGCATCTGGATGGGCATCCTTGGCGTGTTCCTGGCCGGCATGGCGATCGCGCGGTGGGGCGTTCGGCGCCCGCTGATCGCATCGATCGTGCTCTGCGCCAGTTGCAACCTGCTGTACGTTTGGCTGATCGGCCATCATGGCGATCTCGCCGCACTGACCCTGGTGATTTCGGCGGAGAACATCACGCTCGGATTCCTGGGGACGGCGGCGGTCGCGTTCCTGTCCACCCTGGTCAACCGCCAGCACACCGCGACCCAGTACGCGCTGCTCAGTTCGATGGTCAATCTGCCGGGCAAGGTGCTTGGAGTGTTCGCCGGCGGCATCGTCGAGGCGACCGGCTATGGTTCGTATTTCGTGATCGCCACCTTGGCAGTCCTGCCGGCGACCGCGCTCTTCATATATCTGTGGCCGCGGTTCCGGGAGGCGGATCGGGTGTCGAGGTCCACGGCGTCGGACGATATGTGACCAGGGAATGATCGAAGTAGTATTGACCTCGGCCTACCCGTGTCAGCATCCCCCGATGACCGAGATCGTCCTGCGCGACATCGATCCCGTCCTGGCGGACCGCATCCGCCGCATCGCGGACGCGCGTCGCTGGGACCTGCCCCGCACCTTGCAGCACCTGCTCGAGCAGGGTTTGTACGCGGTGGAGTCGGACATGAATGTCCGTTTCAGCGACACCGACAGCGACGCCCTGCGTGCGGCCATCGCCGCCCTGGAAGACGTGCCCAACGATCCCGGCTTCTCGTTGATTGGCCGCGTCGAGCATCCCGACAAAGCGGATGCGCCCACCGCTGACGCCAGTTTCAGCTTCGCCGGTTTCGGCGAGCGCAAGGACCCGGTGTAGCCCGCGCTCCGGCGCGGTCAAGCCGCGGGATAGACCACACCGAGCACGCGCGGGCCGCGTGCCCCGCTGACGCTGGGCAGGTTTCCCGGCAGCCCGGCGAGGGCCTGGCGCGCAAGCCAGGCGAAACCCATGGCTTCGACGAAGTCCGGGTCGATGCCGTGGATCGCGGTGGATTCGACCTGCATGCCGGGAAGGTGCGCGGCGATCCGCCGCAACAGTTGCGGGTTGTGCACGCCGCCGCCGCACACCAGCACGCGGCGCGTCGATGGCTGGTGCGACCGCAGGGCCGCGGCCACGCTGGCCGCGGTCAGTTCCAGCAAGGTCGCCTGCACGGCGGCGGGCGACTCGCGCCCCGCCAGGCGCGATTCCACCCAGTCCAGATGGAAGACCTCGCGGCCGGTGCTCTTCGGTGGCGGTAACGCGAACCACGGTTCGTCCAGCAGGCGTTGCAGCAGCTCCGCATCGCTCGCGCCGCTGGCCGCGAAGGCGCCACCTGCGTCGTAGGCCTGGCCCGTATGCCGCGCGCACCACGCATCCATGAGCGCATTGGCTGGGCCGGTGTCGAAGCCGCGCACCTCGCCCTGCCGCGGCAGCAGGGTGAAGTTGGCGATGCCGCCGAGGTTGAGCACCGCGCGGTCCTCGTCCGGCGAATGCAGCAGGGCGTTGTGCAGCGCGGGCAGCAGCGGCGCGCCGTGTCCGCCCGCGGCGACGTCGCGCCGGCGGAAATCGGCGACAGTGGCAATCCCGGTTCGTTCCGCGATCACGTGGGCATCGCCGAGCTGCATCGTGAACGGATCGACGCCGTCGAACGCCGCGCCTGCCGGCCGATGGCGCACGGTCTGTCCGTGCGAACCGATCGCGCGCACCTGCGCGGGGGTGAACCCTGCCTCCACCGTCAGCCGCAGGGCGGCGTCGGCGAAGTGTTCACCGATGCGCACATCGAGAGTGCCGACTTCGTCGATCGAATCGATCGCCGCACCCTGGCCCAGTGCAATCAGGCGCGCGCGCAAGGCCTCGGGCCAAGCGTAAGTGCGCCCATGGATCAGTTCGCAGTGGTGGCCGTCGTCGTCGAAACGCACCAGCGCGGCATCGATGCCGTCGGCGCTGGTGCCCGAGATCAGGCCAAGGAAGACTTGCGTTGCGTGGGTGTGCTGCGCCATTCGCGCAGTAAACAATCCCGGGTCGCGCTTGGATAGTGCCCGGCGGGCGCCGGGCACTTCATGCGCAGGGCGTCTCAGCTCTTGCGGTTGCCCTTCTTGCCGCCCGCCGTGACCGCCACCTGCTGCTTGGACGCGGGGCTGGCGTCGGCGTAGATGATGTTCTCGACCTTCTGTATGCGCGCGAGCGCAACCGCGGTCTGCTGGCGGAACTGCGCCAGCGCCACGCCGCTCAGCGGTTCCGGCGGCGGCATCGTGATCGACAGCGGATTGCGATGCACGCCGTTGACGCGGAATTCGTAGTGGAGGTGCGGCCCGGTCGACATGCCGGTGGTGCCCACGTAGCCGATGACGGTGCCCTGGGCGATGCGCTGGCCGCGCTTGATCTTGCCCAGGCGCGACATGTGGCCGTACAGGGTCGTGTAGCCGCGGCCGTGGTCGAGCACGACTGCGTTGCCGTAGCCGCCCTGCCAGCCCGCCGAGACCACGCGCGCATCGCCAGCGGCCATGATCGGCGTGCCGACGCTGGCGGCGTAATCGACGCCCTTGTGCATGCGCATGCGCCCGAGCACCGGGTGCCGACGCGCGCCGAAGCCGGACGTGAGGCGCGCATACGGAATCGGCATGCGGATGAAGCTCTTCTTGAGCGGACGGCCGTCGCCAGTGAAATACTCGGCCTTGCCGCTGCGTGCGAAGCGGAAGCCGGTGTGCAGCTTGTCGCCGGTGGTGAAGGTGGCCGCGAGCACCGGGCCGGTGCTGATCAGCTTGCCTTCGCGCCAGGTCTGCTCGACCACGACGCTGAAGCGATCATTCGCGGCGACGTCGTCGTTGAAGTCGATGTCGTACTTGAAGATGTCGTCCGTCAGCGTGTTGATGTTCGCCGGCGTCAGCCCGGCCTTGCGCGCCGAGCGGAACAGCGAACGGCCGACCTTGCCGCTGAGCACGACCGTGCGCGTATCCGTCGCACGCTCGATCACCTTCTGATGGATCTGCTCGCCGTCGAAAGTCAGCTCGACGCGGTGGGTGGCGTCGCGGTCAAAGCGCAGGGCGCGTAGTTCGCTGCCCTGGCCGCCTTCGCCGACCGGCAGGTCGAATGCCAGTTCCGTGCCGGGCTTGAGCCGGGTCAGGGATTCGCGCGCGCCCGGCTGCTGCAACACCTGGTGCAGCGTGGCTGGCGACAGGCCGAATTCCTTGAACAGCGCGGCAAGGGTCTGGCCGCGTTCGACTCGCACCAGCTGCCAGCTGTCACCGGCTTCCCCATGCAGGCGCGCCATCGGCAGCGACGGGAGCGGCAATGCCATTGAAAGATGCTGGGCAGGTGCCGGTGCCGAGTGGGTCGGGGTGAAACCGGGAATGATCGCCGCCACCAGCATGCCGAGCGTCGCCACCAGGCTCGCCTGCGCCCACTGCCGCCGCGACCAGCGGCCGTTGAAACCGGCAGAAAGATGGCGGGCCAGAACCGGCCGGTGCAGCGCCGCCTCGCGCAGCGCCTTGAGTCGTTCGCGCCGTTGCGCGCCCAATCCGGATTTGCCCATCGCTACCATCCCCCTCAATTCAATTCGAAATTTCCGGTAGCCACTCCGTGGTTCCGAACGCTGTACGCGTGTGACGTGCACGCGACGGCGGTACCATAGACACGTGAGCTGTCCGCGTCAAATCATTGAAGCGCAAAGGAATTTTGACGTGCAGCCCGGTTTAACACCGTGTTAACTTGCCCCTAACGAATTTCACGCCGGCCATCGCATTCAGGCGGGCGCCACTCATCGGAAAAATGCCGTGCCCGACTCCCGCACCAACGACACCCTCGATCTGATCTCGCGCGGCGCCGAGGAAATCCTCAAGCGCGACGAACTGGAGGTCCGTCTCAAGGGCGGACGGCCGCTGCGCATCAAGGCCGGCTTCGATCCGACTGCCCCGGACCTGCACCTGGGCCATACCGTCCTGCTCAACAAGATGCGGCAGTTCCAGGAGCTCGGCCATCAGGTGATTTTCCTGATCGGCGACTTCACTGGAATGATCGGTGACCCGACCGGCAAGAACGCTACCCGCAAGCCGCTAACGCGCGAGGACGTGCTCGCGAACGCGCAGACGTACGCCGACCAGGTCTTCAAGGTCCTGGACAAGGAGCGCACCGAAGTCCGCTTCAACAGCGAATGGTTCGGCCAGATGTCGGCCGCCGACATGGTCAGGCTGGCCGCGCAGCACACGGTGGCGCGCATGCTCGAGCGCGACGATTTTGCCAAGCGCTATGCCGCGCAGCAGTCGATCGCGATCCACGAGTTCCTGTATCCGCTGGTGCAGGGTTACGACTCGGTCGCGCTGAAGGCAGACGTTGAACTCGGCGGAACCGACCAGAAGTTCAATCTGCTGATGGGCCGCGGGCTGCAGGAACACTTCGGCCAGGCGCCGCAGATCGTCCTGACGATGCCGCTGCTTGAAGGACTCGATGGCGTCAACAAGATGTCGAAGTCGCTCGGCAACTACATCGGCATCAACGAGCCGGCGATCGATATCGTTACCAAGACGATGAAGATCGACGACACCCTGATGTGGCGCTGGATTGACCTGCTCAGCTTTGAAATCTCCATCGCCGAAGCGGCTGCGTTGAAGCGCGAAATCGAATGCGGCGCCCTTAATCCGCGTGACCTCAAGCTGCGCCTGGCGCGTGAACTTGCCGCGCGCTTCCATGGTCCGGTTGCCGCCGAAACCGCCGTCGCCGGCTGGAATGCAGCGGTGCGCGGCGAGGGCGATACGGCATCCCTGCCGCTGAGCGACGTGCTGGTGCCGGCGGACGGACTGCGCATAGCCGCGCTGCTCACGGCTGCGGGCCTCACCCCAAGCAACTCGGAAGCCAATCGCAAGCTCAAGGAGCGGGCGGTGCGGATCGATGGCGAGGTGGTCGAGGATGCGCAGCGGGTTTTCGCGCCTGGTTTCGAAGGCGTGCTCGCGGTAGGCAAGCGCACGTTTGCGCGAGTTCGCCTGGTGTCGGCATGAAGCGACAACGCGATTGGAGCGCTGCGACCTGACTGCTGGGCGCGCTGAGCAAGCTGAGCGCGCGGCAACGGTGCTCCGTCAAGCGGAAATTTGTCGGGAATCCTCTTCCCATTTGGATCGCAGCTGTGCACAATGCGCGCCCCGCTGACCGGGTAGCCCTTGAGGGGCGGAACGGGAAGGCGGGGAGGCCAAAAAAGATTGCGACGTGGTGTTGACGGAATCGAAATTGGCTGTAAGATAGTCGGCTCCCTCGGGCACTTTGGTGCGGCGGGGAAGCGGTAAAGGGGAAGCGGCGCTGAGGCCAATTCCTGGGATCTTTGACAGTGTGCGCAGGTGACTTGTGCGGGCGTCTGGCCGGTGGCGTTGTCCATCAGCAGCCGTTCGTAACAGAGTCCAAATGAGTCAAGAAAGCAAGCAATTGCGAGTAATCGAGTGATTGGGGCTCAGGAACGACGTCTGCACTCAAAATATTTGGATCTTCGGATCCATGCAGTTTTAAGTGAAGAGTTTGATCCTGGCTCAGAGTGAACGCTGGCGGCAGGCCTAACACATGCAAGTCGAGCGGCAGCGCGGGGGCAACCCTGGCGGCGAGCGGCGGACGGGTGAGGAATGCGTCGGAATCTGCCTTTTTGTGGGGGATAACGTAGGGAAACTTACGCTAATACCGCATACGACCTACGGGTGAAAGTGGGGGACCGCAAGGCCTCACGCAGAAAGATGAGCCGACGCCGGATTAGCTAGTTGGCGGGGTAAAGGCCCACCAAGGCGACGATCCGTAGCTGGTCTGAGAGGATGATCAGCCACACTGGAACTGAGACACGGTCCAGACTCCTACGGGAGGCAGCAGTGGGGAATATTGGACAATGGGCGCAAGCCTGATCCAGCCATGCCGCGTGTGTGAAGAAGGCCTTCGGGTTGTAAAGCACTTTTGTCCGGAAAGAAAAGCATCGGGTTAATAACCCGGTGTCATGACGGTACCGGAAGAATAAGCACCGGCTAACTTCGTGCCAGCAGCCGCGGTAATACGAAGGGTGCAAGCGTTACTCGGAATTACTGGGCGTAAAGCGTGCGTAGGTGGTTCGTTAAGTCTGATGTGAAAGCCCTGGGCTCAACCTGGGAATGGCATTGGATACTGGCGACCTAGAGTGCGGTAGAGGGTAGCGGAATTCCCGGTGTAGCAGTGAAATGCGTAGATATCGGGAGGAACATCCGTGGCGAAGGCGGCTACCTGGACCAGCACTGACACTGAGGCACGAAAGCGTGGGGAGCAAACAGGATTAGATACCCTGGTAGTCCACGCCCTAAACGATGCGAACTGGATGTTGGGTGCAACTTGGCACTCAGTATCGAAGCTAACGCGTTAAGTTCGCCGCCTGGGAAGTACGGTCGCAAGACTGAAACTCAAAGGAATTGACGGGGGCCCGCACAAGCGGTGGAGTATGTGGTTTAATTCGATGCAACGCGCAGAACCTTACCTGGCCTTGACATGTCGCGAACTTTCCAGAGATGGATTGGTGCCTTCGGGAACGCGAACACAGGTGCTGCATGGCTGTCGTCAGCTCGTGTCGTGAGATGTTGGGTTAAGTCCCGCAACGAGCGCAACCCTTGTCCTTAGTTGCCAGCACGTAATGGTGGGAACTCTAAGGAGACCGCCGGTGACAAACCGGAGGAAGGTGGGGATGACGTCAAGTCATCATGGCCCTTACGGCCAGGGCTACACACGTACTACAATGGGAAGGACAGAGGGCTGCAAACCCGCGAGGGCGAGCCAATCCCAGAAACCTTCTCTCAGTCCGGATTGGAGTCTGCAACTCGACTCCATGAAGTCGGAATCGCTAGTAATCGCAGATCAGCATTGCTGCGGTGAATACGTTCCCGGGCCTTGTACACACCGCCCGTCACACCATGGGAGTTTGTTGCACCAGAAGCAGGTAGCTTAACCGCAAGGGGGGCGCTTGCCACGGTGTGGCCGATGACTGGGGTGAAGTCGTAACAAGGTAGCCGTATCGGAAGGTGCGGCTGGATCACCTCCTTTAGAGACAAAGACAGCTAAGCCTGTCAGACGTCCGCACAAGTGACCTGCATTCAGAGTTCCCGGTAGTCAGGGGGCGAATACGTTGTTATTCGCGCCGTGATTGACCGCGGGAGCGTCCCGTTTTCAATGGGGCTTTAGCTCAGCTGGGAGAGCACCTGCTTTGCAAGCAGGGGGTCGTCGGTTCGATCCCGACAAGCTCCACCACGCCAGGCAAGACTTTTGGGTCTGTAGCTCAGGTGGTTAGAGCGCACCCCTGATAAGGGTGAGGCCGGTGGTTCGAGTCCTCCCAGACCCACCACTAATCCCGACGGCAACTCTGAACTGCGCACACACATGAAGATTTGAAACGATTGCGGCGCTGAAGCCGGATTCGTGTTCTTTGAAAACTGGGAATTGTAGCGAGCGTTCTGAGACAGAAGGTCTACAGACGTGTCGTGAGGCTAAGGCGGGGCCCTCGAGGCCCTAACATTTGAAGTTGTCGTAATTCGCGTCGGGGCTTTGTACCCCCCGGCACTACGATAATCCTGAGGCGACTTGGGGTTATATGGTCAAGCGAATAAGCGCACACGGTGGATGCCTTGGCGGTCAGAGGCGATGAAGGACGTGGCAGCCTGCGAAAAGTGCGGGGGAGCTGGCAACAAGCATTGATCCCGCAATGTCCGAATGGGGAAACCCACCTAGCAATAGGTATCCTGCAGTGAATACATAGCTGCTGGAAGCGAACCCGGAGAACTGAAATATCTAAGTACCCGGAGGAAAAGAAATCAACCGAGATTCCCCCAGTAGTGACGAGCGAACGGGGAGCAGCCCTTAAGTTGAGTAAGGTTTAGCAAAACGATCTGGAAAGGTCGGCCATAGACGGTGACAGCCCGGTATGCGAAAGACCTCATTCAATGAAATCGAGTAAGGCGGGGCACGAGAAACCCTGTCTGAATATGGGGGGACCATCCTCCAAGGCTAAATACTCCTGACCGACCGATAGTGAACCAGTACCGTGAGGGAAAGGCGAAAAGAACCCTGGTGAAGGGAGTGAAATAGACCCTGAAACCGTGTGCGTACAAGCAGTAGGAGCCCTTCGGGGTGACTGCGTACCTTTTGTATAATGGGTCAGCGACTTACTGTTCGTGGCGAGCTTAACCGTATAGGGGAGGCGAAGGGAAACCGAGTCTGATAAGGGCGCATAGTCGCGGGCAGTAGACCCGAAACCGGGTGATCTAGTCATGCCCAGGGTGAAGGTACCGTAACAGGTACTGGAGGCCCGAACCCACTCCCGTTGCAAAGGTAGGGGATGAGGTGTGATTAGGAGTGAAAAGCTAATCGAACCCGGAGATAGCTGGTTCTCCTCGAAAGCTATTTAGGTAGCGCCTCGCGTGAATCTTCTTGGGGGTAGAGCACTGTTATGGCTAGGGGGTCATTGCGACTTACCAAACCATGGCAAACTCCGAATACCAAGACAGACTGCGCGGGAGACACACGGCGGGTGCTAACGTCCGTCGTGAAAAGGGAAACAACCCAGACCCACAGCTAAGGTCCCAAATTTCGTGCTAAGTGGAAAACGATGTGGAAAGGCACAGACAGCCAGGAGGTTGGCTTAGAAGCAGCCACCCTTTAAAGAAAGCGTAATAGCTCACTGGTCGAGTCGGTCTGCGCGGAAGATTTAACGGGGCTAAGCACGAAACCGAAGCTTGGGGTGCATACTTTGTATGCGCGGTAGAGGAGCGTTCCGTACGCCGTTGAAGGTGGCTTGAGAAGGCTGCTGGAGGTATCGGAAGTGCGAATGCTGACATGAGTAACGATAATGCGGGTGAAAA